>NZ_JBFAHV010000006.1:0-211432 GCF_040654375.1 Nocardia sp. NPDC050710
CCCGGTAACGGGTGTAGGTGACTGGTACTAATCGGCCGAGGACTTACCAACAAAGAAGCTACGCGTCCACTGTGCGGTATCTGAAACAACACACACCGTTTCAGAGACTCCCGGAAATTCCCTGGCAGCAGGGTTTTCGGGTTTGGTCTCCGGAGTGGATAGTTTCATAGAGTTACGGCGGCCATAGCGGCAGGGAAACGCCCGGTCCCATTCCGAACCCGGAAGCTAAGCCTGCCAGCGCCGATGGTACTGCACTCGACAGGGTGTGGGAGAGTAGGACACCGCCGGAACATCATTGCGAAAGGCCCCCAGCTGATGCTGGGGGCTTTTTCGCGTTAGCCGGTCGATTCGTCGTGTCTGCGGGAAATCCGTTGCTACGCAATCGCATTTCGCCATCCCGGATCTGTGCCGCCCGGCCGAGGGCCTAGACTCGACCGGTGCGCCTAGTGATTGCTCGTTGCCAGGTCGATTACGTCGGTCGCCTGACCGCCCACCTGCCGATGGCCCGCCGGTTGTTGATGATCAAAGCCGATGGCTCGGTGCTGGTGCATTCCGATGGTGGCTCCTACAAGCCGCTGAACTGGATGAGCCCGCCCTGCTGGTTGGAGGAGCGCGGCGACGATATTCCGGAGGGGGCCAAGGCTTTCTGGGTGGTCACCAATAAGGCGGGCGAGGAGCTGCGCATCACCATCGAGGAGATCGAACACGACTCCTCGCACGAGCTGGGCGTCGACCCGGGTCTGGTGAAAGACGGTGTGGAGGCACACCTTCAGGAACTGCTCGCCGAACATGTGCAGACCCTCGGTCCCGGGTACACGTTGATCCGTCGCGAGTACATGACCGCCATCGGCCCGGTGGACCTGTTGTGCCGCGATGCCGACGGCGCCACCGTCGCGGTCGAGATCAAGCGTCGCGGCGAGATCGACGGCGTGGAACAGCTGACCCGGTATCTGGAGTTGCTCAACCGGGATCCGCTGCTCGCCCCGGTGGCGGGCGTGTTCGCGGCCCAGCAGATCAAGCCGCAGGCTCGCACGCTCGCCGAGGACCGGGGGATCCGTTGCCTCACCCTGGATTACGACGCTCTACGTGGCACGGAGAGCAACGAATTCCGTCTGTTCTGATAAGAGGGGCAAGTCCGCATGATCACCGTGGCCACCTGGAACGTGCTGCACCGCGTCCACGCCGAGAACTGGTATGAGGACGTCGCGGCCAGATGGCCGGACGAGTCGGAGCGGATCGCGGCGATCAGCGCCCGGGTGGCGACGCTGCCGGACCGGATCATCGCACTCCAGGAGGTGAGCGGGGATCAGCTGGCGAGTCTGCGTAATGCGTTGCCGGACCGCATGATCCACGCGCTGCGCTATCCGCGGATGCCCCGGCCCCGGCACGGTCCCACCGCGCTGCGAGATCGCACCGAATACTTGGTGCTGGTCGTCGAGGGGCCGGGCCGGGAGATCGCCGCCGAATCGTTCGAAGACGACCCGGGGAAGGGGGCGCTCGTGGTCGAGGCCGCGGGCCTGACGGTTATCGCTACCCACGTGACGGGGGATCGGCGGCGCCTGCCGCAACTGTCGCGGCTGCGCGGGCTGGCCGATGCGGAGCCGCAGCGCCCCGCGGTATTGCTCGGCGATTTCAATGTCGACCGCACCGTCGTCGCCGAATGCCTCGGCCCCGACTTCACCGTCGCGGAGTTCGCGCCCGGCGCGCTACCCACGCGGCCGCGAACCTCGGGTACGAAGTCGCAGTTCATCGACCATGTGGTCATGCGCGGTGCGGTGGCCACCCGGTCGAACGTCGACAACGCCGATGGACTATCGGACCACAATCCGGTCCGCGCGACCCTATCCCTGGCCGGCGACTGACCAGCGCCTAATACCCTGGACGGCATGCCTCGTCGGAAACCGCGCGCCCACGGCCAGGACCTCCGGTCCGGACCCGCCCCGCTCGGCGACGTCTTCGGCCGCACCGAACCGGGTCCGGACAACGACGAGACCTATATCGTCCGCACCATCCCCGGCAGCCGCGCCATGAAGACCTACCGCTGCCCCGGCTGCGACCACGAAATCCCGCCCGGTGTGGCCCACATCGTCGCCTGGCCGGCCTACGGTGGTGAGGAGGATCGCCGCCACTGGCACCGGGGCTGCTGGAACGGCCGCCAGACCCGCCGCATCACCCGCCGCTGGTCCTGAGAAGTGCCGGGCGACAACGATCTCCGCACAATCAGGAAGGCCGCCCCCTCGGAGGGAGCGGCCTTCGGATGAACTTTATTTCGAGGTGGTGCGTCGCCTGTTGGAACGGCCGGTGACCGGCGATCACCAGCCGCTGGGTCCGAGAATTGCTCGCCGCCAGTCCTGAGAATTGTCAGCCGACCGGCTGACGCATCAACCACTTACCACTTCCCGCCGATGTCGATCCGCGGCATTCGCCCCCGGCCCGAAGTCCGGAGGCGGGCAGGCCGTCAGTTGGCGATATCGGCGTTCTCGCGCTCGTCGGCGTCGATGTCCTCGTCGGCGACCTCGGGAATCGCCTTGGTGCGCGAGCCGGTAACCGACTTGGTGCCGCCGCCGATCGACTTGCGCTGGTCCGGAACACCGTCCAGCAGTTCGCTTTCCCGGTTGACGGCCGCGAGCATGGCGGGCACCGAATCGAGCTGGCCGCGGATACCGAGCAGCTGGGCGAGCACCCGGCCGCGCAGCACGCGCATCTCCTCGGCGAGTTCCTTCGCGTGCGCGATCTTGCGCTCGGAGGTCTGGGTGGCGGAGGTGATGAGGCGGTTGGCCTCGTCGGTCGCGTCCTTGATCCGCTGGGCGGCCTCGGCGCGGCTGGTGGCCTCGAGCTCCTCCATGGCGCGCGTGAGCTTGGTACGGCGCTCCGCCATGGTGACCTCGAAGTCCTGCTGGTTCGCCTTGCGCTTGGCGTCGGCTTCCTTCCCGAGGCGGTCGGCCTCGGCCTGGGCGGCCTCGATGATCTTGGCGGACTCGGTACGCGCATTCGCGAGTGTCTGCTCGAATTCGATTTCGAGCGCCTCGCGCTTCTCCTTGGTCTCCGCAAGCAGCGACTCGTACTTGCCGCGCATCTCGGTGGCCTGCTGCTCCGCGATCGACACCATTTCGGCGGCCTCGGCCTGCGCGAGCGCGCGGACCTCGGAGGCCTCATCCGAGGCCAGTCGCAGCATGCGAGAGATACGGTCGGACATGCCTTCCGCGGTGGTCGGCGGAACCGAGAGTCGGTCGACCTCCTTGCGGAGCTCATCGATCTCGTCCCGCGCGTCCTCCAGTTGGCTCGCGAGGTTACGTGCTTGTGCCGCAGCGGCATCGCGGTCGGTGGCGGTGACCCTCAGCTCGGCATCGAAGCGGTCGAAGTAGTTGCGTACCTCGTCTTGCGCATAACCCTTGCGCACAACGGTGAAGGGCAGTGCAACGAAGCGATTGCGATCGGACTCAGGTGACGACATGGCACACAAACTACAGCCTATGGCCACCGTATGGTGACTCGACCGCGAATGTGATCCGCAGGATTTTTCCGGGCTCGATCTTGATACTAGTGCGTAACATTCGGGTTCGGTTCGACCAACTCGACCAGCACACCGCCAGCATCCTTCGGGTGGATGAAATTGATGCGGGAATCGGCGGTTCCGTGCCGCGGAGCGTCGTACAGCAAACGCAGACCTCGATCGCGCAGATAAGCGGAGACGGCATCGAGATCGGTCACGCGGTAGGCGAGTTGCTGCAGCCCGGGTCCGCTGCGATCGATGAACTTGGCGATCGTGGAGTCCGCGTTGAGGGGTGCCAGCAACTGCAGGGCAGTCGCGCTGTCGGGCGCGCCGGGCAGCGAGAGCATGGCCTCGTGCACGCCCTGGCTCTCGTTCACCTCGCGGTGGGTCTCGATCATGCCGAGATTCTCGGCATACCAGGCAATTGCGGCATCGAGGTCGGGGACGGCGATGCCGACGTGGTCCACGGCGATCACGTAGTCGCCCGGGATGAATTCGGAAGTCTGATTTGCGGTGCTCACGTCTCGACGGTAGCGCGCACCTCCCCGGACTCGCCCGGGCCGGACAAGCTACCGTTGAGTACAACGCTTGACGCCGCGTCACTGTCGTGCTTACCCCGGTGAGTTCGGCGCGGCCGACCCGATCTACTGAATGCGAGGCTCGTCGTGACCACTACCGTGATCGTTTCCGGTGCGCGTACCCCGGTCGGTCGCCTGCTCGGCGGCCTGAAGGACTTCACCGGGTCCGACCTCGGCGGCTTCGCGATCAAGGCGGCGCTGGAGAAGGGCGGTGTGCGGCCCGAGCAGGTCGACTACGTGATCATGGGCCAGGTGCTCACCGCGGGCGCGGGCCAGATCCCGGCCCGCCAGGCGGCGGCGGCCGCGGGCATTCCGATGGACGTGCCCGCGCTCACTCTGAACAAGGTCTGCCTCTCCGGTATCAACGCGATCGCCCTCGCCGACCAGCTGATCCGCGCCGGGGAGTACGAGATCGTGGTGGCGGGCGGCCAGGAGTCCATGAGCCGGGCCCCGCACATGCTCGAAAAGAGCAGGGAGGGCTTCAAGTACGGCGATGTGACGCTGCGCGACCACATGGCCTTCGACGGCCTGCACGACATCTTCACCGATCAGGCGATGGGTGCGCTCACCGAGCAGCGCAACGACGCCGACCCGATCAGCCGCGCGGATCAGGACGCCTTCGCGGCGGCCTCGCACCAGCGGGCGGCGGCGGCATGGAAGAACGGTGTCTTCGACGACGAGGTCGTGCCGGTTTCGGTGCCGCAGCGCAAGGGTGACCCGATCGTGGTCGGCACCGACGAGGGCATCCGCGCGGATACCACCGTCGAATCGCTGGGCAAGCTGCGCCCGGCGTTCCGCAAGGACGGCACTATCACCGCGGGCACCGCCTCGCAGATTTCCGACGGCGCCGCCGCGGTCGTAGTGATGAGCAAGGCCAAGGCCGAGGAGTTGGGTCTGAGCTGGATCGCCGAGATCGGCGCCGCCGGCGTGGTGGCGGGCCCGGACTCGACCCTGCAGGACCAGCCGGCCAACGCCATTGCCAAGGCCTGCGCGCGCGAGGGCATTTCGCCCGCCGATCTGGACCTGGTCGAGATCAACGAGGCGTTCGCGGCGGTCGGCATCGCCTCGACCCGCAAGCTCGGCATCGACCCGGAGAAGGTCAATGTCAACGGTGGCGCCATCGCCATCGGTCACCCGCTCGGCATGTCCGGCGCCCGCATCCTGCTGCATCTGGCGCTGGAGCTGAAGCGCCGCGGCGGCGGTATCGGCGCTGCGGCCCTGTGCGGCGGCGGTGGCCAGGGCGACGCGCTGATCATCAAGGTCTAGTTCCGGACCCGGACGTCGCGTCGGTCGCTTCGGCGCGCGACGCGACGTCTGTCTGTGCCCCATTCGGGGCGGGGCTGTCCGATGTGACCGGTTCAACTACGACCCGTCGTAGTGCATACGGCACAATGGTGCGCATGGGCTTCTTCGATCTGCGCAGCGTCGCCGGTAGGTTCCGATTCTTTGCGGTGCTCGAGGCACTGTCATGGCTTGGTCTACTGGTCGGAATGGGCTTCAAGTACCTCCCGGATCCCGGCAACGAGGTGGGCGTGAAGATCTTCGGCCCGGTGCACGGCACCATTTTCATCTTGTTCGTGCTGACCGCGCTGCTGGCCGCACGCGAGCTGAACTGGACCTGGAAGACCACGGTGCTCGCGCTGCTGTCCAGCATTCCGCCCTTCTTCACCGTGATTTTCGAGGTCTGGGCCGTGCGCACGGGCAAGCTCGGCGAGCTGAGCGCCACCGCCGCTACCGAGTCCGCGGAAGCCGTTCGCGTCGCGTCGTGACAAACTGGGAACCGTGACTCGACCTGCCGCACGCCGTCCTTCGCCAGCCGTCGCCGCCGCCATGTCCGGAGCGGTGGACCTGTCCAGTCTGAAGCAGCCGCCCGCCGGTGCGGCGGGCGCCGATTACTCGGTCTCGGTGGCGGATTTCGAGACCAAGGTGCTGCGGCGGTCGATGCAGGTGCCGGTTGTCGTGGTGCTGTACTCGCAGCGCAGCCCGGGCAGTGTGGAGTTGGTCCGGACGCTGGAGCGTTTCGTGGCGGCCGATAACGGCTCCTGGGATCTGGCCACCGTCGAGGCCGAGAACAATATGCAGATCGCGCAGGCATTGCGCGTGCAGGGCATCCCGACCGTGATCGCGATCGCGGGCGGCCAGCCGCTCGCCGATTTCGAGGGCGCGCAGCCGGAGCCGCAGGTGCGCCAGTGGCTGGACGCGGTGATCGACGCCGTGGCGGGCAAGCTCGAGGGCGCCGCCACCGAACAGCAGCCGGTCGAGGACCCGCGCTTCACCGCCGCCGAGGAGGCGCTCGAACGCGGTGATATGGCAGGCGCGGAGGCCGCGTACGAGGCCATCATCGCGGCGGAGCCGGGCAATGAGGAGGCCAAGAGCGCGCTTCGGCAGCTGCGGTTCCTGGCCCGCGCCCAGCTGCTGCCAGAGTCGGTCATCCCCGACGCCGACCTGGATCCGGCGAATGTGGATCTCGCCATCGACGCCGCCGATCTGGAACTGTTGAACCAGCAGCCGGAGGCGGCCTTCGACCGGCTCATCGGCGTCGTCAAGCGCACCGCCGGTGACGACCGCACCAAGGCACGCACCCGGCTGCTCGAGCTCTTCGAACTGTTCGACCCGGCCGAGTCGTTCGTGGTCGCGGCCCGCCGTAAGCTCGCCGCCGCGCTGTACTGAATCCCCGTCCTCACACGCGACCGAATCCCTGGCATCGCACGCGGCGCAGCCGGAGGCGTTCTCGCCACGACTTCGCCGCGTTCGACGGTCAGTGCAGTGGGGCCGCCAGCCAGACCGCGCTATTGGGGGCCAGCGCCACGGTCGCCGAGAACGGGCGGCCGTGCCACGGCGTCTCGTCCGTACGTACCGCGCCGAGGTTTCCGATTCCGGAACCCCCGTACCTGATCGCGTCGGTATTGAGGATCTCGGTCCATTCGCCCGCGACCGGCAGTCCGACGCGGTATTCACCGTGCACCGAACCGGAGAAGTTGTAGACGCACGCGACGACGGATCCATCCGAGCCGTAGCGCAGGAACGCGAGCACATTGTGCTCCCGGTCGTTGGCCTCGATCCAGGAGTAGCCGCCGGGGGTGGTGTCCTGACTCCACAGCGCCGGGTGCGCGCGGTAGACCTTGTTCAGATCGCGGACCGCGTCGGTAATGCCTTGGTGGAGTGGATTGTCCAATTCCGACCAGTCCAGTCCGCGGTCGTGCGACCACTCCCGGAACTGACCGAAATCCTGGCCCATGAACAGCAGGTGCTTGCCGGGGTGCGCCCACATGTAGGCCAGTAGTGCGCGCACACCCGCGGCCTTGGCGAAATCGTCGCCGGGCATCCTGGTCCAGAGCGTGCCCTTGCCGTGCACCACCTCGTCGTGGCTGATAGGCAGCACATAATTCTCGCTCCATGCGTACATCAGCGAGAATGTGATCTCGTTGTGGTGCCAGCTGCGGTGGATCGGGTCGCGACGCAGGAAGCCGAGGGTGTCGTGCATCCAGCCCATATTCCATTTCATGGTGAAACCGAGCCCGCCGACATCGGTTCCACGGGTGACCCCGGGCCAGGTGGTGGACTCCTCGGCAATGGTGACCACGCCGGGGTGATGCCGGTGCACGGTGTCGTTGAGATCCTGCAGGAAGTCCACGGCCTCCAGGTTCTCCCGGCCGCCGTGCACATTCGGCTCCCAATCACCTTCGGAGCGTGAGTAATCCAGGTAGAGCATCGAGGCGACCGCGTCCACGCGCAGGCCATCGATATGGAACTCCTCGATCCAGAAGCGCGCATTGGCTACCAGGAAGTTACGGACCTCGTTGCGACCGAAATCGAAAATGTAGGTGCCCCAGTCGAGTTGCTCGCCGCGGCGCGGGTCGGCGTGCTCGTAGAGCGGGGTGCCGTCGAAGCGGGCCAGCGCCCATTCGTCGCGCGGGAAGTGTGCGGGCACCCAGTCCAGCAGCACCCCGATGCCCGCGGTATGCAGGCGGTCGACGAAGGCGCGGAAGTTGTCGGGGGAGCCGAAACGCGCTGTGGGGGCGTAGTAGGAGGTGACCTGGTAACCCCAGGAACCGCCGAAGGGGTGCTCGGCGACCGGTAGCAGTTCGATGTGGGTATAGCCGGTGGCGGTCACGTATTCGACCAGCTGATCGGCCAATTCGCGATAGGAGAGCCCGGGCCGCCACGAACCGAGATGCACTTCGTAGACGCTCATCGGGGCCCGGGTGGGGTCCAGTTGCGCCCGTCGTTCGAGCCAATCCCGGTCGTGCCACACGTGATTGCTCGCGGTGACGATCGACGCGGTGGCGGGCGGGGTTTCGGTGGCGAAGGCCAGCGGGTCGGCGTGGTCCATCGTGCGGCCGTCCGCCCCGTGCACCCGGTACTTGTACAGGGTGCCCACGCCGACACCGGGCAGGAAGACCTCCCATACCCCCGACGAGCCGAGGGCCCGCATCGGCGCGGAATTCCCGCTCCAGCCGTCGAAATCACCGATTACGGTGACACCCCGGGCATTCGGCGCCCACACCGCGAACGAGGTGCCCGCTACCTCGCCGTCCAGGGTGGTGTAGCTGCGGAGGTGGGCGCCGAGCACATCCCACAGTCGTTCGTGGCGGCCCTCGCCGATCAGGTGCAGGTCGAGTTCGCCGACGGTGGGCAGGAACCGGTAGCCGTCGGCGCCGATCACGGTCTGCCCGCCCGGATAGGTGGTCACGACGCGATAGTCCATCAGGTCCGGGTAGGGCACCACCCCGGCGAAAACCCCGTGCCCCAACGACATCAGCGGATGTTCGATGCCGCCGATCCGCGCGGACACGGTATCGGCGTGCGGACGTAGCACCCGCACGATGGTGCCGTCCGGGTGCGGGTGGGCGCCGAGCACGGTGTGCGGATCGGTATGGGTGCCCGCCGCCAGCAGCATGAGATCACGCCGGTTCATGGTGGCGACGCGAGTCATCCGAAGGACTTCCGGTAGGCCAGTTCGGTGCGGGCCCGCTGCGGTACCGGCGGAAGGGCGATGATGTGGGCGACCGCCTTGGCCGGGTCGAGTCGCACGTAATTCGTTTGCGCCCAGTGGTATTCCTCGCCACTCACCTCGTCGTACACCACCGGGTGGTCATGCCATTCGCGTCCGATGGCGGGCAGGTCGAGCGAGACGTGGCCCTGTTCGGCGCAGTACGGGTCGAGGTTGACCACCACCAGCACCGCATCCCCGCTGACCGGGTCGATTTTCGAATAGGCCAGCAGCGCATCGTTGTCGACGTCATGAAAATGGATGCAGCGCAGCTGCTGCAACGCGGGGTGGTTGCGGCGGATCTCGTTGAGCCGGGTCAGCCACGGCTCCAGCGATTCGCCGCGCGCCAGCGCCTCGGCGAACGGGCGCGGGCGCAGCTGGTACTTCTCCGAATCCAGATACTCCTCGCTACCCGGTCGCACCGCCTGATGTTCGAAGAGTTCGAAGCCGGAGTAGACGCCCCAGGTGGGGGCGAGGGTGGCGGCGAGTACCGCGCGGATCGCGAACATTCCCGGCCCACCGTGCTGCAGACTTTCGTGCAGGATGTCCGGGGTGTTGACGAACAGGTTCGGCCGGGCCTCATCCGCCTTGGCGGCCAGTTCGTTGCCGAACTGGGTCAGCTCCCACTTCGCCACGCGCCAGGTGAAATACGTATACGACTGGCTGAATCCGCGCCGGGCCAGGCCGTAGAGGCGGGCGGGCCGGGTGAAGGCCTCGGACAGGAAGATCACATCGGGGTCGGTGCGCCGCACGTGGCCGATCAGCCATTCCCAGAAGTCGGCGGGTTTGGTGTGCGGATTGTCGACACGGAAGATCTTGACGCCCAGCGCGATCCAGTGCCGCACCACCCGCAGAACCTCGGCGTACAGTCCGTCGGGATCATTGTCGAAATTGACCGGGTAGATGTCCTGGTACTTCTTGGGCGGGTTCTCGGCGAAGGCGATGGTGCCGTCCGGCAGGGTGGTGAACCAGTCCGGATGCGCCTCGACCCAGGGATGATCGGGCGCGCACTGCAGGGCCAGATCGAGCGCTACCTCCATGCCCGATTGCGCGGCCGTGGCGACGAATTCGGCGAAGTCGGCCTCGGTGCCCAGCTCCGGGTGGATCGCGTCGTGCCCACCCTCCTTCGAACCGATCGCCCACGGCGAGCCGACGTCACCGGGCTCCGCGGTGAGAGAGTTGTTGCGCCCCTTGCGGTTCACCACGCCGATCGGATGGATCGGCGGCAGATACACCACATCGAAGCCCATCGCGGCGATGCGCGACAGCTCCTTCGTCGCGGTGGCGAAGGTGCCGTGCACGGGCTTGCCCTCGGCGTCGCGCCCGCCGGTGGAGCGGGGAAAGAACTCGTACCACGAGCCGTACAGCGCGCGGTGCCGTTCGACGTGCACGCTGTGCTGCGGACCGCGGGTGACCAGATCGCGCAGCGGGGTGGCGCGCAGGATCTCGGCGACCTCCTCGGTGAAGGCGGGCGCGACGCGGGCGGGCAGCTGCTCGTCGCTGCGCAGCGCCGCGGCGACCGCGCGCAACCGTTCGAACTGTTTCTTCGGGACGGCCTGCGCGGCCCGTTCGAACAGCCGCGCGCCCAACTCGAGATCGTTGGCGAGATCGACCGCGCTCTGCCCGACGGCGAGTTTCGCCTCGACCGCATGCCGCCAGGTCGCGATCGGGTCGCTCCAGCCCTCGACGCGGAAGGTCCACGCGCCGGGCAGATTCGGGATGAAGGTGGCGTTGAACACATCCGGTTCGAAATCCGGCGTCATCCGGATCCGGGTCACCCGGGACGAGCCGGGTCCGCGAACCGCCAGGGTGGCGGCCACGGCGTCGTGGCCCTCGCACCAGACCACGGTCCGCACCGGGAAGACCTCGCCGACGACGGCCTTCGACGGCCGACCGCCGGGGATGGACGGGGCAGTGTCATCGATGGCGATGCGGCCGGTCACGTGTCCAACCTACCGGGTACTGCCCGAATGGTTGGGATCCGACGGCGTCGGCGGCACTCAGCGGGCATCGGCCGCGAGACCGAGTCCGAGCGCCACCAGAATCGCGCCCAGTGTCCGTTCGATCCGCTCCCGGATGCCCGCGCGACGCAACCAGGCCCCGGCCCTATCGGCGGCGAGTACCACGCCGACGCACCACGCGGTGTCGATCACCAGCTGGATCGCCGCGAGGATGAGCACGGTCGGTAGGACGGGGCCGCTGGACGGCAGGAACTGCGGCAGGATCGTCAACCCGAAGACGGCCGCCTTGGGGTTGGCGGCGATGGAGATCAGTGAGGCACGGAAGGCGGAGCCGGGGGTGCGCCCGGCGGGCAGCAGGTTCGTCATGGCGCGGCCGAATTCGTCGCCGCCCGCGGCGCCGCGCCAGGCCTGTACGCCGAGCCAGATCAGCACCAGCGCGCCGACCACGTGCACGGCGGTATTCAGGACCGTATTCGCGACCAACAGCACCGACAGGCCCGCACCACCGGCCAGGGTCCAGCCGAAGACGCCGATCTCATTGCCCGCCACCGCGGCCAGGCCCGCCGTGCGGCCGTCACGCACCGAACGCTGGAGGAACAGCGCGGTCGCCGGGCCCGGTAGCGCGGCGAGAACGAGGCAGGCCATCAGGAATTCGGGAAGGACGTCGACCCAGCGCGGCATCAGCCGATGCTGCCACGGCCGGGAAGGGTGGACCAGTCGAATTCGGCGGGGATCAGTCTGCTGCCCGCATCGACTCGAGCAGTCGCCGCAGCGATGCGGTCGTATCGGCCAGCGCATGAGGTTCGTCGGTTGTCGCCAACCACAGCGCGGCCTCGTTCATGGCGCCCGACAGCAGGTGGGTCAGCGGTTCGATCGGCTGCCGGGGCAGTACGCCCTCGTCGACGAGGAGTTGCAGCGCCTCCCCGAGATGACGCGCGGAGGTGGCCTCGTCCCCGGCCCGCCACTCGTGCCAGCCGAGTACCGCGGGGCCGTCGATCAGCATGATGCGCTGGATCTCCGGGTCGGTGCAGGTGGTGAGGAAGGCCTCGCAGCCGATCACCAGCTGGCCCCAGGGGTCGGTGACGGTTTCGGCGGCCGCCGAAACCCGCTCGCCGACCTCCTGCTGGACCTCCTCGAGTACGGCCCGGAAGAGCTCCGCCTTGCTGGCGAAGTTGTGGTAAAGCGCGCCCTTTGTCACGCCGGTGGCCGTAACGATTTCCGAGAGACCCACGGCGCCATAGCCTTTCGTCGCGAAGAGTCGCCTGCTGTGGTCCAGTAGCGCCCGCCGCGTCTCCTCGCGCTGCTGCGCCCGAATCGTGCTCACCGAGGCCCTTCCTCCGGTTGACATACCAATGGTATGTCAACTAGTCTATCTCACATACCATCGGTATGTGAAAGGTGAGAATTATGGAACTCAGCAGCTTCTACCCCGTCCTCGGCACCGATCGGCTCGCGCAGACCCGCGACTTCTACACCGAGTGGCTCGGCTTCGAGATCACCTTCGAGGCCGACTGGTACATCAGCCTGCGGCGACCCGGCACGGTGAACTACGAGCTCGCGCTGCTCGACTACACCCACGAGACGGTGCCCTCGGCATACCGCAAGCCGGTCGGGGGTCTGCTGCTGAACTTCGAGGTCGATGACGTCGACGCCGAGTGGGAGCGGATGGTCGTGCGCGGTGGTATCAGGCCCGAACTGGAGATTCGCACCGAAGAGTTCGGGCAGCGGCATTTCATCGTGGCCGATCCGAGCGGGGTGCTGATCGATATGATCAGCGAGATCCCGCCGTCGGCCGAATACGCCGACCGGTTCAGCCCGGGGTACGTCGCCGACAAATTCACCGCGCAGGTGGAGTGACCTGCGTCGCCGGGGGAGTAGCCCGCGAGAATGTTCGGTAGGGTTCGCCTGGTGAAGGCACTCCGTCGTTTCACCGTCCGTGCCCATCTGCCCGAGCGACTCTCGGCCCTGGGCGAGCTCTCCACGAATCTGCGCTGGTCCTGGCATTGGCCGACCCAGGATCTGTTCCGCGAGCTGGATCCCACGCTGTGGCAGGAACTCGGGCACGACCCGGTACGGATGCTGGGAGAGGTGTCCGCGACCCGGCTGGACGAACTGGCCGCCGACCCCGACTACACGCGGCGGGTCGACGAGGCCGCAGCCGATCTGCGCGGCTACCTGGACGCGCCCGGCTGGTTCCAGCGGCAGCGCGCCGAGCCCGGGGTGCGCGGCATCGCCTACTTCTCGATGGAGTTCGGCGTCACCGAGGTGCTGCCGAACTATTCGGGCGGCCTCGGCATCCTCGCGGGCGATCATCTCAAGGCCGCCTCCGATCTCGGGCTGCCGCTGATCGGCGTCGGACTGCTGTACCGCTCCGGTTACTTCCGGCAGTCGCTGTCGGCGGACGGCTGGCAGTTGGAGCACTATCCGGCGCTGGATCCGCAGGGTCTGCCGCTGCGGCTGCTCACCGCCGACGGCTCACCGGTGCTGGTGCACGTCGCCATGCCGGACCAGCGGGTACTGCGGGCCAGGGTCTGGATCGCGCAGGTCGGCCGGGTGCCATTGCTGCTGCTGGATTCCGATATCGCGGAGAACGATCCGGAACTGCGCGCGGTCACCGACCGGCTCTATGGCGGCGATCAGGACCACCGCATCAAACAGGAGATCCTGGCGGGCATCGGCGGTGTGCGGGCGGTGCGCGCCTACACCCACGCCGAGGGACTGCCGGATCCCGATGTATTCCACATGAACGAGGGCCACGCCGGATTCCTCGGTGTCGAGCGGATTCGCGAATACATCGCGGCCGGACTGGATTTCGAAACCGGGCTGGCCGCGGTGCGCGCCGGGACGGTCTTCACCACCCACACCCCGGTGCCCGCGGGCATCGACCGTTTCCCGATGCCGCTGGTGCGCCGCTATTTCGGTGGTGGGCACGGCGAATCCGAATCCGCGATGCTGCCGGGACTTCCCGTGGACCGGATTCTGGCGCTGGGACGTGAGGCCGATCCGTCGGTCTTCAATATGGCCCATATGGGAATGCGGCTGGCCCAGCGCGCCAACGGTGTGTCGAAGCTGCACGGCGAGGTCAGCCGCGGCATGTTCGCGCCGCTGTGGCCGGGATTCGACCCCACCGAGGTGCCGATCGGTTCGGTCACCAACGGCGTGCACGCCCCGACCTGGGCCGCCCGTGAATGGATCGATAAGGCACGCGACTATATCGGCGCCGAATTGGTGGAGGAGGCGCGCGGCTGGGAGCGATTGCGCGACGCCCCGCTCGACGAGCTGTGGTCCACCCGGAACAACCTGCGCGCCACACTCATCGCGGAGGTGCGGCGCCGGGTCCGCGCGTCCTGGCTCGAGCGTGGTGCGGCCACGGCCGAACTCGGTTGGGTGGACAGCGTTTTCGACCCGAACGTGCTGACCGTCGGATTCGCGCGCCGGGTACCGACCTATAAGCGCCTCACCCTGATGCTGCGCGACCCGGAGCGGTTGCGCTCCCTGCTGCTGCACCCGGATCGGCCGATGCAACTGGTGGTGGCGGGTAAGAGCCACCCGGCCGACGACGGCGGTAAATCGCTGATCCAGCAGGTGGTCCGGTTCGCGGACGATCCCGAGGTGCGCCACCGCATCGTCTTCCTGCCCGACTACGACATGTCGATGGCGCGCTTCCTGTACTGGGGATGCGATGTGTGGCTGAACAATCCGCTGCGGCCGCTGGAAGCGTGCGGCACCTCCGGTATGAAGTCCGCGCTCAACGGCGGTCTCAATCTCTCCATCCGGGACGGTTGGTGGGACGAGATGTACGACGGCGAGAATGGTTGGGCCATCCCGACCGCGGATGGCGTCTCCGATGAACACCGCCGCGACGATCTGGAGGCGGCGGCCCTCTACGAGCTTTTCGAACGCACCGTCGCGCCGCGCTTCTACGACCGCGACGACGCGGGTATGCCGGTGCGCTGGGTCGAGATGGTCCGCCACACCCTGCAGACCCTCGGCCCGAAGGTGCTCGCCTCCCGTATGGTCCGCGACTACGCGGTCGAGTACTACGCCCCCGCCGCGACCGCTCATCGGCGCGCCACCGCCGACGAGTTCGCGGGCGCTCGCGCCGTCGCCGAGTATCGGCGCCGGGTCGAGGCGGCCTGGCCATCGGTCAAGGTGGTTCAGGTCGACAGCGCGGGACTGCCCGACACCCCCGTCATCGGGGCCGAGCTCGCGCTGACCGCGCGGGTGGACCTCGGCGGCTTGAGCCTGTCCGACGTCGTCGTCCAAGCTGTCCTCGGCCGGGTGTCTTCCGCCGACGACCTCTCCGACATCACGACCTTCCCGATGGATCACATCGGCTCCGACTCCGGCCTCGAACTCTTCACGGTGCGGACGCCGGTCCCGCTGTCCGGCGCCGTCGGCTACACGGTGCGCGTGCTTCCGCACAATGAACTGCTCGCCTCCGACGCGGAATTGGGGCTGGTCGCCGCGCCGAGCGCATAACCGTCGTAGCGGGGTGTGTGCCCGCAATTCCGGCTGCGGTGCTGGTCAACCAGCACCGCAGTGTCGATTCGGAACGTGATGTCGCGTGATACACCTCACCGTGTCGTTCCCGCCGCTTTCCAGGTGATCGAATCTCCGATTCAGTGAATCGTCGGCTAACGTGCCAGCGCACCCCTTTGATAGAAAGCCACGACTGGAGAACCCATGGCCACCGACGTGCTGACCCGCGCCCGCGGTCGAATCGACGCGTACTTCGGCGTCAGCGAGAACGGCTCGACCATGAAGCGTGAGCTCATGGCGGGCACCATCACGTTCCTGGCCATGTCCTATGTACTCGCGGTGAACCCGGCGGTGCTCGGCGACGAGGGTGCGCTCGGCGACAAGGGCATTCCGATGCAGGCGGTCTTCACCGCGACGGCCGTCGCCGCGGTATTCGGCACCCTCGTCATGGGACTGTGGGCCCGGTATCCCATCGCGCTCGCACCGGGTATGGGGCTCAATGCCTTCTTCGCCTATTCGGTGGTACTCGGCATGGGCATTCCGTGGCAGGTCGCGCTGTCGGGCACCTTCCTCTCAGGTGTCATCTTCTTCGTGCTCGCGGTCACCAGGATTCGGGAACGCATTCTCAATGCCATTCCGATGCAGATGAAGCTGGCCGTCGGCGCGGGCATCGGCATGTTCGTGGCCTTCCTCGGTCTGAAGAACGCGGGCATCGTGGTGGCCAGCGACGCCACCTTCGTCACGCTCGGCGATTTCACCAAGGGCACCACACTGCTCGCGTTGTTCGGGCTGGTGGTGACGGTGGTGTTCCTGGTACTGGGGTGGCACGGCGCGGTGCTGTACGGCATCGTCCTCACGGCGGGACTCGGCATCGTCACCGGACTGGTGCGGCTGCCGGAGGGGATCGCCGCGATGCCCAAGGGGTTGGACCAGACCTTCGGACAGGCCATCATCCACCTGCCCGACGCCTTTACCGGTCAGATGGCCGTCGTCATCCTGACCATGTTGTTCGTCGACTTCTTCGACTGCGGTGGCACCCTCATCGGCGTCGCGAATCAGGCCGGACTGCTCGACAAGGACGGCAAGCTGCCGCGCGCGGCCAGCGCGTTCGCCGCGGATTCGGTCGGCACCATGGCGGGCGCCGTCATCGGCACCTCGACCACCACCGCCTACGTCGAATCGACGGCCGGCGTGTCCGCGGGCGGCCGCACCGGATTGACCGCGGTCTCCACCGCCGGATGGTTCCTGATCGCCATGTTCTGCTATCCGATCTTCGCGGTGGTCGCCGGATCGCCTGAGGTGACCGCGCCCGCGCTGATCGTGGTCGGCGTGCTGATGTCGCGCGCGCTCGGCGAAATCGACTGGAACCGGCTGGAGTTCGCGGTGCCCGCGTTCATCACCGTGGTGATGATGCCGCTGACCTATTCGATCGCCAACGGGCTGGCCATGGGCATGCTGTTCTACCCGATCGTCATGGTCGCCAAGGGACGGATCAAGGAGGTCCATCCGGCGATGTGGGCGCTGATGGTGGTCTTCCTGTCCTACTTCTTCTTTTTGGCCGAGTGAATCCGGAATAAGGCCGCAGACCGTGCGGTTGGTACTGACCATGCAACAATCGGACCATAGTCCGTTTCGTTGTCTAACTTGTTGTCCATGATGTTGCAGGGATGAGGACCCCATGACCACGAACACCACGCTCGAGCGATTCACCTTCGCGCACCGCCTCGACGGCATCTCCACCGATATCGGCCTGCTGGTGCTGCGCGTCGTCTTCGGCGGGCTGCTCGCCGCGCACGGCAGCCAGAAGCTGTTCGGCTGGTTCTCCGGCCCTGGCCACGACGCGACCACCGCCATGTTCGACAATATGGGCTACAACCCCGGCAAACTGTTCGGCACCCTTGCCGGCCTGTCCGAGATGGTCGGCGGGCTGCTGCTGGTGGCCGGCCTCGTGACTCCGCTGGCCGCCGCCATCGTGCTGGGCACCATGATCAACGCCATGAACGCGACCTGGGGTCCGGGCCTGTTCGGCAAGGGCGGTTGGGAAACGGCACTGACCTTCGGCACCGTGGCCGCCGCCATCGCCTTCACCGGCGCGGGCAAGTTCTCGCTGGACAGCGGTCGCCCGTGGGAGCGCAAGGGTTTCCTTTGGGGCGTGGGCGCGGTGGTGCTCGCCGTCGCCACCGGCGTGCTGACGCTGATCCTGAAGTGGACGCTCTGACGCCTCCGGCGTAGAGCCGAATCCGATGCCCGTCCCGAATCCGGGGCGGGCATCGTCATGTCACACCCGAGCGGGCTGTGTCGTCTTCCCCTCGGAACACCGCCACCTGCAAGGAGAAGACGATGATCGACATCAGCAACCCCGCCGAACTGCACGACCCCACCGGCTTCGGCTACAGCCATGTGGCACGGGTGACCGGTGAACTCGTTCTCATCGCCGGACAATACGACTCCGACGCCGAAGGGCACACCACGAGCACCGATTTCGCCGAACAGGTCGACCGCGCCTTCACGAACCTCGGCATCGCGCTGCGCTCCGCGGGCCTGGACTACGCCGACGTGGCCCAACTGCGCACCTTCATCGTGGACCACGACCTCGGCAAACTCGAGGTGCTCGGCAAGAAGATCGCCGAGATCTGGGGGGAGCGCCCACCTGTGCAAACCCTGCTCGGGGTGGCCGCATTGGCGCTGCCGGACATGTTGTTCGAGGTGGACGCGGTCGCGGTGCGCGGGTGAGTTGATGTCCGGATTGGTCTGGGCGGACATTGGCGCCCGAAATCGGCGGGAACCCGCGGAAACCCGGGGAAAATGTCCGCCCAGACCATTCGCCCCCGCCGACGCGAGCGCGCTGAGGTGACCTCGCATCGGCTAGCATCGGCTCGCTTACCGCCTCGGACGCCAGGTCCCGCACCGATGCGCGCACTTCTCCCCGTATCCGGTCCCCGCGATGCCGCAGACCGGATACGGAGTCGCCCCGGTCGGCGGGCTGCCGCCGATGCGCCCGGTGGGCTCGCCGCAGCGATCGCGCTCCAAAGCCGGGCTGCTCGTGGGTCTCTCGGCGGGAGCGGTCCTGGTGCTGGCGGTAGTCGTCGGTGTTGTGGTCGCGGCACAGGGGTCGTTGGGCAATCAATCGGATGGGGATCTGATCAAGCAGGAGTTCTCGAAGATGGTGTCGGGGTGGCAGTTCGACGGCGGCTACCGCAACTCGAAGTGCAGCCGATGCGACACCAACAAGTACGACGCCGAAGGCAATCGGGCGATCCATCGTCCGAGTTTCGTGGGTCTGCTACAACGGCGACGGAATCGGCGAGAACAGCACCAGCCCACCCACTTTCGAGATCTACCAGTATGCCTCGGCGAGTGAAGCGAAGGCAGTCATCGATCAGCTCCCCAAGAGCACTCGCTCGAACGATGCGCACGGGAGCAAGACGTACACCAACTATGTGTTGGACGACGAGGGTCGCGGCGACAACAGGATGGTGTTCCCCGGTGATTCGAAGCACGAGAAGCTGCTCATGTACACCGACAGTCTCGGGGGAAGCCTGTTCCTGAATCTCGACGGAATCCGCGAGTGGTGGCGGCGGCTCCGCTGAGCTGACGGATGCGGCGGTCCAGCTCGAGTGGAAACCCGATGGCGCCCGTTCGGTCTCGCCCGTATCGGTTGACCGGGTCGTGCGGTCGGTTAGGCTGAGTTCGGCCCAAGAGGGAACCGATGGGGGATCCGGCGCGTCCAATTCTGTGACTGGTTGCTCCATGCGACATTCAGGAGAGAGATGCGAACGACCGTGGCGGTGTCGAGGGGGCTCGTGGTGCGGACCGTCTTGGCCGGTGTCGCGGTGGCGGGGTTGGTCGCGGGGTGTGGGTCGACGGTGGATGGGGCGGCGCAGACTGCCAGTCCGACGACGCCTCGGGGTGATCGGACGGTGACGTGGAATCCGTGTACGCGGTTGTCGGATGCCGCCCTGCGTGCGACGCGTGTTGATCCTGCTTCGAAGGACGTGGTCAGCGACGCTCCTACCGGGGCGACCGCGGCGCGTCTCTGCAATTGGTCATCCACCGAAGGCCCGTACCTCGTCGGTGTTGCCGCGACCGTCTACACACAGGACGAGACTCGGCAGAACAGCAAGCTGACCATCGTCCGGGAAGCGCGAATCGGATCGCGCCCCGGACTGGTTCATTACGACAAGTCGGATGACGACAAGCTGTTGTGCTACGTGAACATCCCTTCGCCTGAAGGCTCCCTGGAGATTTCGGTTGGGTGGCGATACAGCGAACGTGCCCGCATGACCGAGGCGCCCCCATGCGATCTAGCGGTGCAGCATGCCAAAGACCTCGAGCCCTACCTGCCCAAGTAATTGATAAATGGCCGGAGCAGGGTCCTTGCCGAGGGTGTACCGGCGCAAGTGACGTCGTTGTTTCATAGGGAGGAGGCACAAGATGGCAGCCGAGATGCAAAGTCTTGTGGCGCAGTGGAAGAACCTCAAAACGCAGGCGGAGTCGGGTGAGCTGATGGTAGACCCCGAGATCGGCACTGCATTGAAGGGTCACGCTGAGCAGATGAAAACAAAGCTGGATACCATGCTCGTCGGGATCAAGCAGCTGGACAAGCTCTCGGGTTTCGGCACGCTGGCAACGGCAACGACGCTGCAGGGCAAGTTCGAGCGTAAGGCCAGTGGGGACAATGCTTCGGCTGTCGAGAGGCTGAAGCAGAGCATCGAAGTAGTCACCCTGATGGCGGAAACCTATGAGAAGGCCACCCGCACGATTCAGGATACGGATCAGTCCAACTCTCAGAAGTTGGCGAACATGGACACGGGCGCCAAGTAGTGGTGTCCTTTGGTGATTGAATGGTGTATTCGTCCAAATCTGGGGGGGGAGCGCCCACCTGTGCAAACCCTTGCTCGGGGTGGCCGCATTGGCGCTGCCGGACATGTTGTTCGAGGTGGACGCGGTCGCCGTGCGCGGGTGAGTTGATGTCCGGATTGGTCTGGGCGGACATTTGCGCCCGAAATCTGCGGGAACCCGGGGAAACCCGGGGAAGATGTCCGCCCAGACCATTCGCCCCCGCCGACGCGAGCGTGGTGAGGTGACCCCGCTCGGCTAGCATCGGCTCGCTTACCGGAAATGAGGGAGGGGCCGGATGCTGCGGGATGGTGCGATTTTCGCCGGGTACGTCATCGAGGGACAGTTGGGGCGGGGCGGCATGGGCTCGGTCTATCTGGCGAAGCATCCGCGACTACGCACCGCGCTGAAGCTGTTGAACCAGGAGCTGTTCTCCGACAGCGAGATCCGCGCCCGATTCGAACGCGAAGCCGATCTGGTCTCCCGGCTGGAACACCCCCCAATATCGTCGCCGTCTTCGACCGCGGCATCGAGGACACCCAGCTCTGGATCTCGATGCAGTACATCGACGGCATCGACGCCTCCTCGGCGGATCCGGCCACTGTGCCCTCGGCCCGCGCCATCCAGATCATCGGCGAAACCGCCAAGGCCCTCTACTTCGCGCACAGCATGGGCGTCCTGCACCGCGACGTGAAACCCGCCAACATTCTGCTCGCCCGCGCCGCCGCCGGTCAGGAACGCGTCTACCTCACCGACTTCGGCATCGCCCGCCTCCGCGGGGACGCGGGCCACCTCACCCGAACCCGAGCATTCACCGTGACACTGGCCTACGCGTCACCCGAACAGTTGACCGGCGGACGGCCGATCCGATCAGTACTCCCTCGCGTGCACCCTGTACTGGCTCCTCTCCGGCGCCCTCCCCTTCGACTCGACGCACCCCGCCGCGGTCATCCAGGGACACCCTCAGCAGTCCCCGCCCGCGGTGAGCAGCGTCCGCCCCGGACTGCCCTTCGCATTCGATGCCGTCCTGGCGCGTGCCATGGCGAAGCGACCCGACGAACGGTTCGGGTCGTGCGCGAAGTTCGCCGAAGCGGCCCGACAGGCGCTCGCGGGTATCGGACCGGTCGTGCCTCAGATGCCGGGTCCCGCAGCGATGCGCGCGCACTTCTCCCCGTATCCGGTCCCCGCGATGCCGCAGACCGGATACGGAGTCGCCCCGGTCGGCGGGCTGCCGCCGATGCGCCCGGTGGGCTCGCCGCAGCGACCGCGCTCCAAAGCCGGTCTGCTCGTGGGTCTCTCGGCGGGAGCGGTCCTGGTGCTGGCGGTAGTCGTCGGCGTTGTGGTCGCGGCACAGGGGTCGTCGGGCAACCAATCGGATGGGGATCTGATCAAGCAGGAGTTCCCGAAGATGGTGTCGGGGTGGCAGTTCGACGGCGGCTACCGCAACTCGAAGTGCAGCCGATGCGACACCAACAAGTACGACGCCGAAAGCAACCGGGCGATCCACCGTCCGAGTTTCGGGAACTGGGTCCTGCAATGGGTCTGCTACAACGGCGACGGAATCGGCGAGAACAGCACCAGCCCAACCACTTTCGAGATCTACCAGTATGCCTCGGCGAGTGAAGCGAAGGCAGTCATCGATCAGCTCCCCAAGAGCACTCGCTCGAACGATGCGCACGGGAGCAAGACGTACACCAACTATGTGTTTGGACGACGAGGGTCGCGGCGACAACAGGATGGTCACCGTGTTCACCGGCGAACCGGAACACGAGAAGCTGCTCATGTACACCTACAGCCAGGGCGGCAGCCGGTACCTGAGCATGGACGGGATACGGGAGTGGTGGCGGGCAGCTCCGCTCAGTTGACGGATGCGCCGGTCGGGCGCGTGTGGAAACCCGATGGCGCCCGTTCGGTCTCGCCCGTATCGGTTGACCGGGTCGTGCGGTCGGTTAGGCTGAGTTCGGCCCAAGAGGGAACCGATGGGGGATCCGGCGCGTCCAATTCTGTGACTGGTTGCTCCATGCGACATTCAGGAGAGAGATGCGAACGACCGTGGCGGTGTCGAGGGGGCTCGTGGTGCGGACGGTCTTGGCCGGTGTCGCGGTGGCGGGGTTGGTCGCGGGGTGTGGGTCGACCGTGGATGGGACCGCGAACACGGCGAGTCCTACCGTTCCGCGCGGTGATCGGACGGTGACGTGGAATCCATGTACGCAACTGTCGGACGCTGCCTTGCGGGCGACGCGTGTGGATCCGTCCACGAAGCGCACCATCTCCGATGCTCCAACAGGGGCCACTGCGGCGCGTCTGTGCCGGTGGAGCTCCACAGAGGGCCCATACACCGTCGCTGTAGCCGCGACCGTGTACTCCCAGGATGAGGCACGGCAGAATAGTAAGATTACCGGTATTCGGGAGTTGCGAATCGGTCCTCGCCCGGGGCTGGTTTACTACGACAAAGCGGATGACGACAAGCTGCTCTGCTATGTGAATGTGCCGTCGCCGGAAGGTTCGATTGAAATTTCCGTCGGATGGCGATACAGCGAGCGTGCCAGTATGACCCAAGCGCCGCCATGTGACCTGACGGTTCAGCACGCAAAAGATATTGAACCGTACCTGCCGAAGTGACAAAGAAGCTGCCAGCGGGGGGCTCTGAAGAGAGGTGGAACGCGGTGGTAGGGCAGGGAAGTGGAATGGATCGTAGGGAGGAGGCACAAGATGGCAGCCGAGATGCAAAGTCTTGTGGCGCAGTGGAAGAACCTCAAAACGCAGGCCGAATCGGGTGATATTCGCATGGACCCCGAGATCGGCAACGCTTTGAAGGGTCACGCCGAGCAAATGAAGACCAAGCTCGATGATTTTCTCGCGGATACAAATCGACTTGAGAATCTCTCCGGCTTCGGTACGTTGAAAACCGCGACAACGTTACAGTCAAAATTTGAGGGTAAGGCCAGCGGTAGCGATGGTTCGGCGATCGAGCGGCTGAAGCAGAGCATCGAAGTGCTTACCTTGATGGCGGAAACCTATGAGAAGGCAACCCGCACGATTCAGGATACGGATCAGTCCAACTCTCAGAAGTTGGCGAACACGGACGCGGGGGCCAAGTAATGGTGTCTTTCGGCGACTGGTTTGCGTATTCGGGCAATCCGATAGTTGATCTGCCCAAAATGATTTCGGACTCACGTGATGACGCTGATGACAACAAGAAGTCCGACCAGGATCGGGCAAACGATCAGAAGGAGACCTGGGACAAGGACCGTGGAATCGTCAACAGCGAGTATTCGAGCCTGCTTTCGGAGTCCGGTGCGGGAACCGATGGTAAGGTTCTGACCTTCCAAGATCCGTTCGAAACCATGGGTCATCAGGAAATCTATGATGCGCTCAGGGATGTCGACCAGAACCAGATCAACCTCGCCGCCAATGGCTGGCGAGATCTGGCGCGAGACTCCAGATCCGCGGTGGACGAATTCTCCAAGTCCGTCGAGCAGTCCATCACCGACAAATGGAACGGCAAGTCGGGGTCGAAGGCGATCGAGGCTACCCGCCAGTTCGCGACATCCTTCACCAAGCTGGCCGCTGGATTCCAGTTGGTCGGTCACGGCCTCGACTTGATGCAAGGCCATCTGGCCCAAGCCAAGGGCTCGGTCGGTCAGCCCGACAACTACACCTTCGGTGACAAGGTCATCGACGCCCTGCCGTTCCAGAGTGTCGTGAAGGGGCCGACCTATCGCGCCGAGGAAGCGGAGGAGCAGGCGCGGTATGTGATGACCAACTACTACCGGCCGGGCGCAATAGATGTCGACGGGAAGACCCCTGTACTTGCCGAACCCTCCAGTAAGACCGAGGAGGAAAAGAAGGAGGTGCCGAAGGTCCCGGGCAGCAACCCGGGCAGCAACCCAGGCGGCAACCCGGGCAGTAATCCAGGCAGCAACCCGGGGGGCACGACGCCGCAGGGCACGACCCCTCAGTCGACAAATCCGCAGTCGACCAACCCTCAGAGCACCGATCCGCAGTCCACGAATCCGGCCGGTACGAATACGGATCCGAGTAAAACGAAGACGGAGACGCCGACCACCCCGCAGTCGGCTAATCCGTCGACACCGAATTCGAATCTTCCCAGTTCCAATGTGCCCAAGACGGGTTCGCCCAAATTGGGGTCGTCGGGGACGCCGAGTACGCCCGGGGGGACACCGAGTGCGGGGAAGAGTGTGCCCGGCAGCGGGACCCAGTCGCCGAGCAGTTCGGGTAAGTCCAGTAGTTCGGGGAAGACGGGTGCGTCGGGGCGATCGGGGATGCCCGGTATGGGCGGCGGCGGGGCTGGCCGCGGCAAGGGTGATGATGACGATGAACATCAGACCCCGGATTACCTGGTGTACGACCGTGGAGACGAGTTGCTCGGTTCGCAGCCTCCCGCGCTGCCGCCGGGCGGAGTGATCGGTGGATGAGCGAGCGAGTCATGGTGCAGGGCTATGCGGCGGGGCTGCCGCGACCGACCGTCGGTGCAGCGGGGAAGGTATGGCGAATCGGGTGCTCGGGTACGCCGGGCGGAGTGTTCGGTGAGATGCTGGCATGAGTGATAACCGTTGGCATTTGAGCGGTTTGATGTTCCAGATCGCGGTAGAGGGGTTCGGGCGGGATCGGCTGCCATACCCGATCCGGTACATCGCGGACGATCCGGGCATCGAGGCCGCCGAAGATTATGTGCGACTGCGGCAGCAGGCCGGACAGGATATGGCCCGTTTCGCGGGCCGCGAACTGTTCGACGCGTTGACTGTGC
The DNA here is from genome assembly GCF_040654375.1 of Nocardia sp. NPDC050710. Classification (NCBI taxonomy): domain Bacteria; kingdom Bacillati; phylum Actinomycetota; class Actinomycetes; order Mycobacteriales; family Nocardiaceae; genus Nocardia; species Nocardia sp. NPDC050710. Next base: position 25,118 of record NZ_JBFAHV010000006.1, read on the forward strand.
TGCTGGAACCGGAGGTTCGGGTCGAGGTGCACGGTTTCTACGGGCCCGAATTCGGCAAGGTGGTGCGGGTGCACGCGGGCATGGTCGGCACGATGGCGGCGGTGGCCGTGCAATTGCCCGGTCCCACCCAGCATTACGGGCGTGACGTGATTCTGACCCGGACCACCCCGCGCGGTGTGGCCTCGCAAATCGTTGCGGCGCTGCCGAAATGCGCGCCGGGTCGGTTCCATCCGGTCACCGGGCGTCGCTCCGATCTGGATCGTGCGTCACACGGACGGGATCCGTATACCGAGGAGATCGACCGGATCATCCGTCGTCCGCGTTCGGGGCTGGGGGAGATCAATGTCTTTCGCGGTGGTGCGATCGACAGCAGACCGACGAACGACGGCCGCGGCTTCCACTGGATGGATTACCTCCCGGCCGACGGCCGCTACCTCCTGGACAACCACGACCGTGACGAGTTCACGCTCGCCCCGGGCCCGGCCGACGAAATCCACCGCAGACTCGACGAACTCATCTCCTCGATCCATCGACCGACGGCCGACACCTGGTAGTTGCCGCTGACGCCCGAACGGCGGTGGCATCAGCCGTCGGCCGGGCCGTGCAGGATCAGCATACTGGTCGCGCCGCGGTGGAACTCGTAGCCGGTTTCGCGGAAGCTGGTTCGGATTCCTTTGTCGTGTAGTTCCTTTCGGAGGTGAGCGATCAGATCGTCCTGGGGTCTGCCGAGGTGATCGACCAGCGGATACAGCCGGGTCTCGCCGGTCGATACCCGCGATAGTTCCAGCAGCGCCATGAGGTGGAAGTCGGCGTCGAGGCGGTCGGCGTAGGTGAAGAGCAGATGTGAGCTGAGCGTCAGGTCGAAACTGTTGTCCGCGAAGGGGAGTGAGGGCAGCGATGCGGCGACGTAGCGCTGCGGGTGGGCGAGGAGGTCGGCGCCGAACAAGGTTGCGGCGGTGCGACGCATGCGGTGGTGCTGCTGCGGGTCGCCGTACCAATCCCACCGGTAGCGGTCGTGATGCGCTCCGGCCCAGTCGCTTCCGCGATCGGTTTCGGTAAGAGCGAGGGTGCGCAGTTGTGCGGGTGGATGGGTGTAGATCGGATCGGCGGCGGTGACGTGGGCGCCGAGTGCGCTGGCTTCGGCCGCGAAACTCGCTGCCCCGCCGGGACAGTCGAGAATGCGGCGAGCCCGCAGGTCGCTGTCCGCGAGCGTGAAGATTGCCCGATATTCGGCCAAAGATCTTGCGCTGATCAGGAATTCGCCGAGGATATCGGTGTCGGGAGGGTGCTTCATCTGAAAACCGTCTCATGCGTCGCGGAATTGCGACAACGATTTTGTGAGAGCAAAAGATAGCGGTGTCCCCGCGCCGTGTGCAGGGCTTGACGCGGGGACCGCCGATACGTCCGGTGTGGGAATTGGGGTTACACCGACGTACCGAGATTCAATTTACTTCTGCCTGGAAATATGTCCAGGACTCTGTGGTCGAGATCACAGTTTAGCCGGAAGTTAGCCGTTTCAGTGCCTTGATGACGACTTCCGGGTCGGAAGTCTCCCAATACGGCGGCAGCGACGCCCGCAGGTAGCCGCCGTAACGAGCGGTCGCCAGGCGAGAATCGAGGATGGCGACCACGCCGCGATCGTCCACGCTGCGCAGCAGTCGGCCGGTGCCCTGGGCAAGCAGCAGCGCGGCATGATTGGCCGCGACGGTCAAGAATCCGTTGCCGCCGCGTGACTCCACCGCGCGCTGCCGCGCCGCCAGCAGCGGATCATCCGGCCGCGGGAACGGAATCCGGTCCAGGATCACCAGGCTCAGCGATGGGCCGGGCACGTCCACGCCCTGCCACAGTGACAGGGTGCCGAAGAGCGAGGTCTCCGGGTCGTCCGCGAATTTGCGCACCAGTGCGCCCGTCGCGTCGTCCCCTTGACACAGCACCGGCGTATCGAGTCGGTTGCGCAGCGCCTCGGTGGCGGCCTTGGCCGCGCGCATCGAGGAGAACAGGCCGAGGGTGCGTCCACCGGCCGCCCGGATCAACTGCTCGATCTCATCGAGGTAGGCGGGCGGCAAGCCGTCGCGACCGGGGGCGGGTAGATGTTTGGCGACGTAGAGGATGCCGGATTTGGCGTGATCGAACGGTGAGCCCACGTCGAGCGAACTCCAGCGCACGGTGTCGGCATCCGATGGCGCCTCGGCCCCGTTGGCGGCGCCGGTATCGGAGCGGCCCCCAATCTGCGCGGGCAGGCCCCAGGTGACGGCGAGCCCGTCGAACGAACCGCCGATCTGCAGGGTGGCCGAGGTCAGCACGACCGTGGCGGTACCGAACAGGCGGGTGCGCAGCAGCCCGCCGACCGAGAGCGGCGCCATTCGCAGCGTCTTGCGCGGCACCCCGCGAATATCCTCGGAGGCCAGCCAGATGACATCGCGACGGGTGGCCGGATCAGGTTCGTCGAAGGCCGTGAGCGCACGCACGGCGCTGTCGTGCACATCGTCGATGGCGGCCAGGGCGAGGGTGCGGGCCGCGGCGGTATCCGGGTCCCCCTGCGCCGAGGTGCCGCCGGGCGGGGCAAGCGCGGTGCGGGCGTTCCACGCGGCGTCGCGCACCAGCGCGAGGGCCGGGGCGACACCATTGGGCATGGTGTCCCAGCGGGCGGCGGGCAGTTCGTCGAGAGCCTCGTGCCAGGCGTCGGCCGCGCCCTCCAAGCGGTCCACTTCTTGCTCGTCGATGAGTTTGGCGCAGCGGCGAGCCGCCGCGCTGATCGCGGAGGGGGCCAACTCGGCGGTGGCGACACCGGTGACGCGGTCCACCAATTCGTGCGCCTCGTCGATGACGACGACATCGTGTTCGGGCAGCACCTGGATGCCGCTGATGGCATCGATGGCCAGCAGCGCGTGATTGGTCACCACCACATCCGCCTGGGCCGATTCGGCGCGGGCGCGTTCGGCGAAGCAATCCTGGCCGAATGGGCAACGCGACTTGCCCAGGCACTCCCGCGACGACACGCTGACCTGCCGCCAGGCGCGGTCGGTGACGCCGGGGGCGAGTTCGTCGCGGTCGCCGGTCTCGGTCTCGGAGGCCCATTCGTTGAGCCGCTGCACCTCTCGGCCGAGCCGGGAGATGGCGAAGGCGTCGAACAGTTCGGCCTCGGCGGGCTCGTCCGGCAGCACGCTGTTGATTTTGTTGAGGCACAGATAGTTGTTGCGGCCCTTGAGGATCGCGAACTTCGCCTGCCTGCCGAGCGGCTTGCTCAGCGCGTCGGCCAGGCGCGGCAGATCACGGTCGACCAGCTGCCGCTGTAGCGCGATGGTCGCCGTGGACACCACCACCGTGCGCCCGGTCCGCACCGCATGCCGCAGGCTCGGCACCAGATACGCCAGCGACTTACCGGTGCCGGTTCCGGCCTGTACCGCGAGATGCTCCTTGGTGTCGATCGCGTGGTCCACCGCGGCCGCCATCGTCACCTGGCCGGTGCGCTCTTTACCGCCGAGCGCCTGTACGGCGGTGGACAAAAGCTCCGGTAAGGGCGGCAGTTCGGGCACGTGAGCAGCCTACTGCCCGGCACCGACAGGGTCGGTGGCCCAGCCCGGACCGATGCGCTGCCGCCGACCCTTCCGCCACCAACTCGGCGTGTTACTCGGTGAGTCGGCCTCAATCACCGGTATGCCTCGCTCCGGTGGTGCAGCGGCGGCCGCGCTTCGGGTGCACGGCGACCGGATCGGTAGGTCGCTACGTCTGGTCGAGGGCGCCGGTCAGTTCGATCCCGGCGGCGCGCAGTTGGTCCAGCGCCCTCGCGGTGGTCGCGGGCGCGACACCGGCGGTCAGATCCAGCAGCACTCGGGTATCGAAGCCCGCCGCGGCGGCATCCAATGCGGTGGCGCGCACGCAGTGGTCGGTGGCGATGCCGACGATGTCGACCTCATCGATCTCGTTGGCGCGCAACCACTCCGCCAGGGGGGCGCCATCCGAGGTGGCACCCTCGAAACCCGAATAGGCGGCGGAGTATTCGCCCTTGGAGAAGATCTCCCGGATCGGGCCGGTATTCAGATTCGGGTGGAATTCGGCGCCGGATGTGCCGACCCGGCAGTGCGGCGGCCAGGTATCCACGTAATCCGGATTCGCGGAGAAGTGTGCGCCCGGATCGACGTGATGGTCGCGGGTCGCGACGACCGTCGCGTAGTCGGCGCCCGTCAGGTACTCGCTGATGCGCTCGGCTACCGCGGCGCCGCCCATGACGGCGAGCGATCCGCCTTCGCAGAAGTCGTTCTGCACGTCGACGATGATCAACGCCCGGCTCATGACGCATTACCTTTCGCGCGATGTAAACGAAGCCTACTCCGTCGGTGAATTACCTTATGCCGCCTCTCGGTTGGGCGGACCCCGCATAAGGAGAGATACGTGAACAGCAGCTTCGTCAGAATTCTGGTCGCCGTACTGGTCGGCTACGGCGTCTACGCCGCGCTGGCGGTAGTGGCCGGGGTGCGCCCGGACAGCGTGGGCGATTGGATCACCATGGCGGTCAAGGGTTTCCTCATCGTCGGGGTGGCCGCGCTCGCGGTGGAATGGGTCAACAAACGCAAGCAGGCCCACGCGCGCGGCGCCGCCGAGCCGGGCAACGGTGACTAGCGCACGAAGGTGGTCGGGATCGCGGGTTCGCCCGCGGACAGCTTCAGACCCTCCCACGGCAGGCTGACCAGCCCGCGCGCGACCAGGTCGCGGCTTTCGGCCAGTGTCGGCACTCCGTCGCACACCTTGCCGTCACGGATCAGCGGAACCATGAGCTCGCGGGCCTGGAATCCGTTGGTATCGGGCATGGGGCCCGCCGCCGGGTAGATGATTTCCTCGACGACGGTGCCGGTGCGGCGCGCGAGCCGGACCGCCTTCTTCGTCCCGCCGCGCGACTCCTTGTGGCTGCTGCGCTTGGCGACCGGCACACCGTCCACCTCGACCAGCTTGTAGACCATGCCCGCGGTGGGCGCACCCGATCCGGTCACCAGTGCGGTGCCGACCCCGTACACATCGACCGGTTCGGCGCGCAGCGCGGCGATCGCGTATTCGTCCAGGTCGCCCGAGACCACGATGCGGGTGTCGGTCGCGCCGAGCCGGTCCAACTGCTCGCGCACCTGCCGGGCGAGCACGCCGAGGTCGCCGGAGTCGATACGCACGCCGCCGAGTCCGGGACCGGCCACCTCGATGGCGGTCGCGACGCCCTGGGTGATGTCGAAGGTGTCGACCAACAGGGTGGTCCCGATGCCGAGCGCCTCGATCTGGCTGCGGAAGGCAGCCGCCTCGTGCGCGCCGTCCGCACCGCTGTGCAGCAGCGTGAATGCGTGCGCGCTGGTCCCCGCGCCGGGCACTCCGTAGCTGCGTACCGCCTCCAGATTGGAGGTGGCGTCGAAACCGGCCAAGTAGGCGGCGCGCGAGCTGGACGGCGCCGCCAGTTCGTGGGCGCGCCGGGATCCCATCTCGATCATTCGCCGCCCCGCCGCCGCGCTGACCATGCGCGCCGCGGCCGAGGCGATCGCGCTGTCGTGGTTGAGCACCGACAGGACCAGCGTCTCGAGCATTACGCATTCCGCGAAACTGCCGCGCACCGACAGGATCGGCGAACCGGGGAAATAGAGTTCGCCCTCCGGGTAGCCGTCGATATCGCCGGTGAAGCGGTAATCGCGCAGCCAGTCCACCGTGCGGGCATCGAGGAAGGGTGCGACGACGGCCAATTCCGGCTCGCCGAAGCGGAAGCGTGCCAGGGCCTCCAATAGTCGGCCGGTGCCCGCGACGACACCGTACCGACGACCGTTTGGCAATCTCCTGGCAAACGCTTCGAAGCTGCACCGGCGGTGTGCCGATCCGTCGGCCAGAGCGGCGGCCAGCATGGTCAACTCGTACTGGTCGGTCAGCAAGGCGGTGCTGGCGACGGCGTCGCGGATCTCCACCCTCGTCACTGTAGACAGCGAATGCGACACGGGGGATGCGACATCGTTGTGGCTGGTCTACGGCCCGCTACCGCCCACAGACCCTCGCGCGCACGGCGGTATGGGTGTTGTTTATCCGGAGTCGAGTCGTACCCTTGACGTTATGGGCTTGTGCGAAACAGATATGACGCTGTCGGCGGCACAGGCGACTCCGGAGGCGGTTGAGTACACCGAGATCCTGGAGGCGGAAGACCGTCCGTGGGTGACGGTGGTCTGGGACGACCCCGTCAACCTGATGCATTACGTCACCTACATCTTTCAGAAGCTGTTCGGCTACACCAAGGCGAAGGCGACCGAGCTGATGCTCCAAGTGCACAACGAAGGCAAGGCTGTGGTCTCCTCGGGGTCGCGCGACAAGATGGAACAGGATGTCCGGCGGCTCCATGCCGCGGGACTCTGGGCGACCATGCAACGGGACGACTGACCGGTAGGACTACCCTCGACGCCGTGCCGAACTGGAGCCAGCGCCGTGCGTAAGTGGAGTCGGAAGAATTCGCTGAGCGGTCTCAAGCTGCGATCCGAAATGGACGCGCGCGAGGCCGGTGTGTTGCGTTCGCTGGTCGGCGCGGTATCCGGATTGCTCACCGAGCGTGCCCAATCCGCTCCCGATGACGAACTCGCCGCCCTCACCGGCCTGCGCACCGGCAACACCACGCCGCCGGAAGACCCGCGCCTGCGTCGTTTGCTGCCGGACTTCCACAACAGCGAACCCGGTTCCCCCGACGCCGACCGCGCCGACCTCAACAGTGCGCTGCGCGGCCTGCACGAACCGGAGATCATCGATAGCAAGCTCGCCGCCGGTTCCGTGGTGCTCGATACCGTTCCGGCCGACGGCGGCAAGATCATCCTCACCCCCGAGCAGGCCGACGCCTGGCTGGCGGCGCTGACCGACGTCCGCCTCGCACTCGGCACCGTCCTCGGCATCGACGCCGACACGCCCGACCATCTGGAGCCGGACGATCCGCGCGGGCCGCATCTGGACGTCTACCACTGGCTCACATGGATGCAGGACTCGCTGTTGCAGGCGCTCGCACCCTGAACATCCGGGCGCTCACCGCGACCCGGTTCGCTGTCGCTCGCCGTCCTGACCGCGTCGCACTCTCGCGAGGGGACGGGCCAGCGGCGCGAACCAGAATGGGTGTCGGTCGGCGAAGGAAGGTGGCGTATGAATGCGGTTGCCGGTCCGCGTAACTCACTCACGGACGTTGCGGGGCTGCTGGTCGGACATCACCACGTACTCGATGCCGACGCGGCGATCGGGTCGGGCGCGGCGACCGGCTGCACCGTCGTGCACGCACCCGGCGGTGCAATGGCCGCGGTCGATGTGCGCGGGGGTGGGCCGGGAACCAGGGAAACCGACCTGCTGGATCCGAGTAATACGGTGCGGCGGGTCGATGCGATCCTGCTCACCGGCGGCAGTGCCTACGGGCTCGCGGCCGCCGACGGTGTGATGCGCTGGCTGGAGGAGCACGGCCGGGGCATTCCGATGGATCCGGTCGATCCGAGCCGCGTGGTGCCGATCGTGCCCGGTGCGGTGATCTTCGATCTTCCGGTGGGGGCGTGGAACATTCGGCCCACCGCCGACTTCGGGTACCGAGCGGCGCAGACCGCGGCCGTCGATTTCGCACGGGGTTCGGTCGGCGCGGGTGTCGGTGCGCGCGCCGGTTCGATCAAGGGTGGCGTCGGCAGCGCGAGTGTGGTGATAGGCGAGGGCCCGGCCGCCGGGGTGACGGTGGCGGCGCTTATCGTGGCCAATCCGGTCGGCTCGGTCTTCGATCCGCGCACCGGGTTGCCCTGGGGCGCAGGCACCGACGGTCCCGAATACTTCGGCCTGCGCACCGCGGACCCCGAACGGCTGGCCGCCGCCAACGCGCTGCCGGTCAAGGGAACCGTGCTCAACACCACCATCGGCGTGGTCGCCACGGACGCACCGCTGGACTCGATCGGCTGCCGCCGGATGGCGATGACCGCACACGACGGCCTGGCCCGCGCGGTTCGTCCCGCCCATTCCCCCTTGGACGGTGACACGATCTTCGCGCTGGCCACCGCCACCGCTGAGCCACTGGAACTCCCGCTTCCGCCTGCCTTCCCACCGGATCTGCTGCTCCTCGACGAGGTCTGTACCGCGGCGGCCGTCTGTGTCGAACGCGCGATCGTCGATGCGATCCTCGCGGCCCGCGCCGTCGCGGGCATTCCCGCGTACACCGACCTCTTCCCGCGTCGAACCGGCTGATCGAGGATTTCCGCACCGGCCGGGGCCCAGTCCACGCGACAGGCGAACCGTTCGTGTTTGCCGTGGTCGCGACCACGGGCTCCGTGTGGGCCGCTCGATGGCGGGATATCCGGCGTCTTCCCGAAACCGAGCCGGAGATCCCGCCTCCGCCGCGTCGGGCCGGTAGATACCGGCGCAAACAGGTACCGGGCGACGGGCCGGGGGGAATAGCCGAATATTCTGGCTCGTTGTCGAGTGCGAATGGGGCGGCGATAGCTGTGCCGGAATGCGGAAGGGTTTGACTCGTGCTGGTGATTAAGGCCGACCTGGTGGCCGCGATGGTGGACCATGCCCGCGCCGATCACCCGGACGAGGCCTGCGGCATCATCGCCGGGCCGGAGGGGTCGGATCGGCCGGAGCGGTTCGTGGCCATGATCAATGCGGAGCGTTCGCCCACCTTCTACCGCTTCGACTCCGGTGAGCAGCTGAAGGTGTGGCGCGAGATGGACGACGCCGACGAGACCCCGGTGGTGATCTATCACTCGCACACCGCGACCGAGGCGTACCCGAGCCGCACCGATATCTCCTACGCCTCCGAGCCGTACGCGCACTACGTGCTCATCTCCACACGCGACCCCGAGCAGCACGAGCTGCGCAGCTATCGGATAGTGGACGGCGAGGTCACCGAGGAACCGGTGCAGATCGTCGACGCCTACTAGCCCCCTGAATTCTGTCGAAATCGAGGAGTACCCATGTCGGTAACCGTGTCCATCCCGACCATCATGCGCGGCCTCACCGGAGGCGAGAAGCGTGTGCAGGCCGATGGCGCCACGCTGTCCGCGCTGATCGATGACCTGGACGCCAACCACCCCGGTCTGGCCGAACGGCTGCTCAAGGACGGCAAGCTGAACCGCTTCGTCAACATCTACGTAGACGACGAGGATGTGCGTTTCTCGGGTGGCCTGGCGGCCGAGGTGCCCGAGGGCGCGTCGGTGACCATCCTGCCCGCCGTCGCCGGAGGCTGATCCACCCCGTGGCGCGCTATGAATCGCTGATCGCGACCCTCGGCAACACCCCGCTGGTCGGGCTGCGCACCCTGTCTCCGCGGTGGGACGGGGAGAATCATGTGCGGCTGTGGGCCAAACTCGAGGACCGCAACCCCACCGGGTCGATCAAGGACCGCCCGGCGCTGCGCATGATCGAACAGGCCGAGTCCGATGGCCTGCTCACGCCCGGCTGCACAATTCTGGAGCCCACCAGCGGCAATACCGGAATCTCGCTGGCCATGGCGGCCAAGTTGAAGGGCTACCGGCTGGTCTGCGTGATGCCGGAGAACACCTCGGTCGAGCGCAAGCAGCTGCTCACCATGTTCGGCGCGGAGATCATCGATTCCCCCGCGGCGGGCGGGTCGAACCAGGCGGTCGCGCTGGCCAAGCAGATCGCCGCCGAGCATCCGGATTGGGTGATGCTCTACCAGTACGGCAATCCGGCCAATGCGCTGGCGCACTACGAGGCCACCGGCCCCGAGATTCTGGCCGATCTGCCGGAGATCACGCATTTCGTCGCGGGTCTGGGCACCACCGGAACCCTGATGGGCACCGGCCGCTTCCTGCGCGAGCATGTGCCCGATATCGAGATCGTCGCGGCCGAACCGCGCTACGGCGAGCTGGTGTACGGGCTGCGCAATATCGATGAGGGATTCATTCCCGAGTTGTACGACGAGTCGGTGCTCACCACCCGGTTCTCCGTCGGACCTTTCGACGCGGTCAAGCGCACCCGCGAATTGGTGCTCGAGGAGGGCATTTTCGCGGGCATCTCCACCGGCGCCATCCTGCACGCCGCATTGGGTGTGGCCAAGAAGGCGCTGAAGGCGGGTGCGCGCGCCGATATCGCCTTCGTCGTGGCGGACGGCGGCTGGAAGTACCTGTCGACCGGCGCCTATGACGGCACCCTCGAAGAGGCCGAGGAGCGCCTCGACGGACAACTCTGGGCGTGACCCGGTCGATCGACGCCACGGATCGGCCTTCGCGGAGCCGTGGCGTCGTCGGGTCGCGCGATCGACGGCCTCGGCATACGGCCCGATCGGGGTCCATGTCGGTACCCTCGTAGTGGCGGGACGCCGGATCGGACGATCGGATTCGCCCCGCGCATCCGCTCCCACCAGGAGGTTGCCATGACCGGCGGTGCGGGACTCGGTCCCTCGTTCGATCCGGATCGGCTCGCGGTTCTGCGTGCGCAATTCTCGAATCCCGGCGTGACCAATGCGCCGAATGCGCCGAGCCCGCCGATATCGGGCACTCCCGCCGAGCCGCGTGGCTTCGCGGCGCTGAAACTGTTGTGGCTGCGCGCGGGCGCGGTCATTCTCGGCTTCGTCGCCATGCTCTACCTCATCGAGGGCTTCGACCAGATCGGCAGCCGCCAACTCGACACCGCGGGTATCGAACCGCGTGAGGCGGATGGGTTGTGGGGCATCCTCTGGGCCCCGGTGCTGCACGGTGGCTGGGATCACCTGATCGGAAACACCCTGCCGCTGCTGGTGCTCGGCTTCATCGTGTTGCTGTCCGGCATCTGGCGTGGACTGGCCGCGACCGCGATCATCTGGGTCGTCGCGGGCGTCGGCACCTGGCTGAGCGGCGCGGACGGTACCGTGCACCTGGGCGCATCGTCGCTGGTCTTCGGCTGGTTGACGTTCCTGATCTCGCGCGGCTGGTTCGCCCGCAACCTCGGCCAGATCGTGCTCGGCCTGGTTGTGCTGGCCCTCTACGGATCGCTGCTGTGGGGTGTACTGCCCGGCCAGCCCGGAATATCTTGGCAGGGGCATCTTTTCGGGGCGGTGGGTGGACTGCTTGCGGGCTGGGTACTCTCTGGTGATGCACGCCGAAATCGTCGCGGGGATAAGGCCGGAGTTATTGCGTAGCCACGATGAGCGTGCGGCCCGCTCAGGAATTTGGGGGATCCTTTCGTGACCGAGAATTCATCGTGGCAGCATGAGGGAATGCGCCTTACCGTCCTCGGGTGCTCGGGCAGTGTGTCCGGCCCGGACTCCCCAGCGTCGGGGTACCTGTTGACCGGCCCGGATATGTCGCCGGTGGTCATCGATTTCGGACCCGGCGTGCTCGGCGCGCTGCAACGCTACGCCGATCCCGGTGAGGTCGATATCTTCCTCACCCACCTGCACGCGGACCACTGCCTGGACCTACCCGGCCTGCTGGTGTGGCGGCGCTACCACCCGACGCCGCCGGAGGGGCAGGCCATCGTGCGCGGCCCGTCGGACGCGCCGCTACGGATCGGCAATGCTTCGGCCGAGGTCGGCGGCGAATGCGACGACTGGTCCGATGTGATCGACCACCGGCCGTGGATCGAGGGGGAGCCGGTCGAGTTCGGGCCGGGACACACCGTGCTGGCGCGCCGGATGTACCACCCGCCGGAGTCCTACGGGCTGCGGATCGTCACCAAGGCCGGACGCACCTTCGTCTACACCGGCGATACCGCCATGTGCGATGCGGTGCAGGAGCTCGCGCAGGGCGCCGACCTCCTGATGGCGGAGGCCTCGTGGACGCACGACCCGGCGAATCGTCCGGCCGGGATTCACCTTTCGGGAACCGAGGCGGGCCAGATCGCGGCCGCGGCCGGGGTCAAGGAACTGCTGCTCACCCACATTCCGCCGTGGACCTCGCGCGAGGATGTGATCGCCGAGGCGAAGGCGGTCTTCTCCGGGCCGGTCCACGCCGTCGCACCGGGCGAAACCTTCGATATCTGAGCGCCTACGCCGCACCGCGAACAGGGCACAGTAGGCTTGCGCCGTGTCGAGACGAGCCGATGGCAGGGCGGACGATGAACTCCGCGAGGTACGGATCACCCGTGGATTCACCACGCATCCAGCCGGTTCGGTGCTGGTGGAGTTCGGTCAGACCCGGGTGATGTGCACCGCGAGCGTGACCGACGGCGTGCCGCCGTGGCGGCGCGACTCCGGACTCGGCTGGCTCACCGCCGAATATGCGATGCTGCCCGCCGCCACCCACACCCGCGCGGGCCGGGAATCGGTGAAGGGCAAGGTCGGTGGCCGCACCCAGGAGATCAGCAGGTTGATCGGCCGTTCGCTGCGCGCCTGCATCGACCTGGCAGCCATCGGTGAGAACACCATCGCCATCGACTGCGATGTACTGCAGGCCGACGGCGGTACCCGAACCGCGGCCATCACCGGCGCCTACGTCGCACTCTCCGATGCGGTCACCTACCTGGCCGCGGCGGGCAGTCTGGCCGATCCGCAGCCGATTTCGTGTGCCATCGCCGCGGTCAGCGTCGGCGTGGTCGACGGTCGGGTGCGCCTGGATCTGCCGTACGAAGAGGATTCGCGCGCCGAGGTCGATATGAATGTGGTCGCCACCGACACCGGCACCCTGGTGGAGGTGCAGGGCACCGGTGAGGGCGCCACCTTCCCTCGCTCCACCCTGGACAAGTTGCTCGACTCCGCGCTGGCCGGCTGCGAGCAGCTGTTCGCGGTGCAGCGGGAGGCGCTGGCGCTGCCGTATCCGGGTGTACTGCCCGAGCCCACCGAGTCATCGAAGAAGAAGTAATGTCGCGAGTCCTGGTCGCCAGCCGCAATGCCAAGAAGCTGAAGGAACTGCGCCGGATCCTCGACGAGGCGGGTATCGCGGGCATCGAGATCGTCGGGCTGGACGACGTTCCCGCCTACGACGAGGCCCCGGAGACCGGCGCCACGTTCGAGGAGAATGCCGTCGCCAAGGCTCGCGACGGTGCGGCCGCCACCGGATTGCCGTGTGTCGCCGATGATTCGGGGCTCGAGGTGGATGCGTTGAACGGTATGCCGGGCGTGCTGTCGGCCCGCTGGTCCGGTCGCCACGGCGATGATGCCGCCAATAACACGCTGCTGCTGGCCCAACTCGGTGATGTCCCCGACGAACGCCGCGGCGCCCGCTTCGTTTCCACCTGCGCCCTGGCCGTGCCGGGCGGCGACGAAACCGTGGTCCGCGGCGAATGGCCCGGTTCGATCAATCGGAAGCCGGTGGGTGAGGGCGGTTTCGGCTACGACCCGCTGTTCGTTCCGGATGGCGGGGATATCAGCGCCGCACAGCTGACGCCCGCCGAGAAGGACGCCGTTTCCCATCGCGGCCGGGCGCTGCGGAAACTGCTGCCCGCGCTCGCCGTGCTGGCCGGGAACTGACTCTCGGCCACGGCGCGACGCCGACCGGCCCGCCGGGGAGGCCGCTGGGAATCAGAGCCCGAAGTCGTCCTTGACCTTCTTGGCATTGACGTGTTCGACGAAGAAGGACAGCAGCGGGACGGTGCCCGCGATGAGGGTGCCGACGGTGCGGCCGATGGGCCAGCGGACCTTCACCGCGAGGTCGGCCGTGACGAGCAGGTAGACGAAGTAGACCCAGCCGTGGACCACGGCGATCCAGCTGGGGGTGTCCACGTCGAAGCCGTATTTGGCGATCATCTCGCCGGTCAGCAGGAGCAGCCAGAGGCCGGTGACCCAGGCCAGGACGCGGTAGCGCAGCAGAGCGCTCGCGATCTTGGCGGTCGATGCGCCGGTGGTCGGGGCCTGCGCCACGGGGGCGGCGGTCTCGATGGAGTTCTCGCTGGCGCTCAACCGGCGCTCCTTTCGGTGTCACGAGCGTTCAGGCCGGCCTGGCGGACCTGCTCGTCGATATCGTTGGCATGCAGTTCGGCCAGGTAGTTGTTGTATTCGGTCATTGCCGGGTCCGCATCGCGGACCGCCTTCGGCCGCTCCGGCAGGATTCCCGCCGGGATCTCACGTGGCGCAACCGGTTTCGGGGCGCGCCGGGGCTTGCGTGCGGGGGCCCGCGCGGAGTCGTCGGGTTCCTCGGCCTCGCGCTCCAGCCGGACGAACCGGAAGTACGCGAAGATCGCGAATCCGGCGAACAGCGGCCACTGCAAGGCGTAGCCCAGATTCTGGCCGGTGCCGCTCGCCGATTCGAACCTCTCCCACTGCCACCAACCCAGCGCGAGACACGCGAGTGCGGCCACGATCACCAGGGCGATGAGGGCCGGGCGATTGTGTGCCGAGCGGCGGGGTGAAGCGGACACGGGTACCACGGTACCCGTCTACTACAGGTCCCGTAGGAGCAGGTCGTGGCCCGGCCGCATTGCCGTGACAGGGCTCATGCGGCAGGGTGTGATCAGGGATGGAACGGGGGAGGTCGATGGTGATGCGGGGGCGGGTGGGTCCGGCCGATACCGCGGTGGCGGGCATGGTCGACGCACGGCCGGAGGGCGGCGGCCCGGTGACGCGGGAGCGGCGCGAGTCGGTAGTCGGCGGGGTGCTCCGTGTTATCGGACTGGTACTCACCGTCGCATGCCTGATCGGGCTGTGCCGGTTCCTGTGGCCGCAGCCCGATGCCGATGCGCAGCCGGCCGGGACCTGGCGGCAATTGGCATTCGTTCGCGGTGCGCTGGATCGGGGCGCCGATGTCGCGGCGCAGGACCAGTTCCCGGAGGGGTACTACTTCCTGAACGCGCTCTACGGACTGGCTTGGGTGCAGGCGGGCCGGACGGATCCGGGGCACCGGGTTGAGGCGTTGCGCGAGTCCCGCTGGGCGCTGGCCCGGCTGGAGTCGTCCCAGGGGCGCGCGGTGTTCAGCCCGCGGCTGCAACCGGCCTACGGGATCTTCTGGGCGGGCTGGACCAACTGGTTGCGCGGCGCCATCCTCACCCTGTCCGGCGCCGACGATCCCGAGGAAGTGCGGCGGTTCACCGAGGCGAGCACCGAGATCGCGGCTGCCTTCGACCGATCCGGCACGCCCTACCTCCAGGCCTATCCGGGTCAGGTATGGCCGGTCGACTCCACGGTCGCCATCGCCTCGCTACGCCTGCACGACAGCTTGTTCGCACCCGGGTACGGCAGAGTAGTCGCGCGCTGGCTGGAGGGCGTGCGCTCCCGGCTCGATCCCGCGACCGGATTGATGCCGCACCGGGTGTCCGCCGTGGACGGCGCTGTCGTCGAAGGGGCGCGGGCCACCTCGCAGACGATGATCCACCGCTTTCTCCCGGAGATCGATGCCGAATTCGCGGCCACCCAGTATGCGGGCTTCCGCTCCCGATTCCTCGACTACCCGCTGGGTTTCGGTCCGGCGATCCGCGAGTATCCGCGGGGCAACGACGGGGTCGGCGATGTCGACTCCGGGCCGCTGATCGCCGGGATCAGTCTGTCGGCGACGGTGGTCGCCTCGGGCGCCGCGCGAGTCAACGGTGATCACGACCTCGCCGCCGCGCTGGGCTCGGAGGGTGAGTTGCTGGGTGTGCCGCTGACCTTGCCGGGTACCAAGCGCTATGCCGGGGGCCTGGTGCCGATCGCCGACGCCTTCCTCGTATGGTCCGCCACCGCCAGGCTGTTCGCGGCCGCGCCGGTGACCGCCACCGCCGCCACAGTGCGCTGGTGGTGGCGGGCGCCGTGGTTGCTGCTGCTGGCCGCCGGTGCGCTCGCGCCGTGGACCGGTCGGCTCGCGCGAGGGTTGGGATGGACCCAACGGCGCTGGTGCGCGCGGCCGCGAAGGGCAGTGGGGTTCACGCCGTAGATCGAGCCTCAGCGGCGCGCCCCGGCGTGGAACGTATGGCGGTAGGCGGTGGGCGAGACCCCGATCGTCGTCGCGAGGTGCTGGCGTAGGGCAGCGGCGGTGCCGAAGCCCGCATCCGCGGCGACCTGATCCACCGGCAGGTCGGTGGTCTCCAACAGTCGTCGCGCATGGTCGACGCGCTGCCGGGTCAACCATTGGCCGGGCGGAAGTCCGACCTCGTCGCGGAACTTGCGGCAGAAGGTGCGCACACTCGAGGCCGCGGCACTGCCGCTGGCCGGGCTCACCGCGTGGCAGGCGCTGATCGATGTGGCCGACGTGCACGCGGGTCAGCGGGTGCTGATCCATGCCGCCGCGGGTGGTGTCGGACATCTCGCGGTGCAGATCGCCAAGACCCGCGGCGCGTACGTGATCGGCACCGCGAGCGCGGCCAAGCACGAATTCCTGCGCGAACTCGGCGTGGATGAGGTGATCGATTACCGGACGGTCGATTTCGCCGAGGTGCTCGACGACGTCGACGCGGTGATCGACACCATGGGTGGTGAATACGGCCCCCGCTCGCTGCGCACCCTGCGCCCGGGCGGCATCGTCGTCTCACTGGCTTCCCCGGCCGAGGCCCAAGTTGGCGGAGGTGGCGCGTCCGCAGGGGCTGCGGGCCGGATTCATGATCGTGGAGGCCGATCAGGAGGGGCTGCGGGAGGTCGCGGCGCTCGCCGAAGCCGGTCGGCTGCGCCCGCGCGTCGATACGGTGCTGCCACTGGACATGGCGGGGAAGGCGCACGAGATCGCCGCGAGCGGCCGGACGACGGGCAAGATCGTGCTGTCCGTGGTCGAGTGAATTCGCGTGCACCGCGATCCGGCCCGTCCACGGTGGACGGGCCGGATGTCACGGCGTCAGAACTTGTAGGTGACCCCGGTCATCCGCTCCGACTCGTCCCACAGTCGCCGCCACAATTCCTGGTTCCGTGAGAGCCTGCTCGACGGCGACGCCTGCACCGGTCCCTGGCTCTGCATCAGACGCGTGGGACCCCAATAGGTTTCGGGATCGGCCTTGGGCATGGTCGCGGCGAACAGGGTGGAGTGCGCGGCCTTCGCCGGTGCGTGTCCGATGAGCCGGATGAACGGCTTGCTGATCCGGTCCAGCGGGGTTTCGGTATGTGCGAAGAGATCGGTGGCCGAGACACCGGGGTGCACGGCGTACGAGCGTTTGCCGGAACCGGATTCGGCCAGCCTGCGCTGGAGTTCCCTGGCGAACATCAGATTCGACAGTTTCGCCTGCGCGTAGGCCAGATTGCGCTGGTAGCGGCGGTTCTCGTAGTTGAGGTCGTCGATCCACAGCTTCGGGGTCTGCTTGTGGGCGATGCTGGCCAGCGTCACCACCCGGTCGCTGATGCGGTCGAGCAGGAGCCCGGTCAGTGCGAAATGGCCGAGATGGTTGACGCCGAACTGGGTTTCGAAGCCGTCCTTGGTGCGGGAGAACGGGGTGTTCATCAGCCCTGCGTTGTTGATCAGCACATCGAATTCGTCGGTCTTGTCGGCGAACGCGCGCACCGAGGCCAGGTCCGACAGGTCGAGCGAGGCCGTTCGGACATCGCCGGGGATCGCGTCGGCGACCTGCTGTGCCTTGGTGGCGTTGCGGCAGGCCATGATCACGGTGGCGCCCTTGGCCGCCAGGACCTTGGTGGTTTCGGCGCCGAGGCCGCCGTTCGCACCGGTGATCACAAAGGTGCGCCCGGTCTGGTCCGGGATCTCAGTTGGTTTCCACGCCATGAGCCAACCTTACTCTGGAGTAAGTTCCGGGGGAAGTGCGGTCGGATGGAAATCGACTCAGACAATACGCCGCCGGGCCGCGATTCCGTGGAACCGCGGCCCGGCGATCGCGGAGCCGTCAGCGTCCGGCGCCGATCGGCTGCTGGAAGGCGGCCGCGATGGTGACACCGACGACCTCGCCCCAGGTCGTCCAGGTATTCGCGTCGAGCATCATCGACCCGACGTCGGTGGTCGAGCAACCCGCCGCCACCGGGACGCCCTCGAACCGGTCCCGCATCCACAGCAGCGCGTTCGGTGCGCCGATGGGATCGAGGGTGAGGTGCTCGCTGAGGTGATCGCGGATGTACTCGACGCGGGCATTCGGGTCCGCGCAATAGGTGTCCACCAGGGTATCGACCGGGCCGACCGGGATCAGCCAGTCCATATTCGCCTGGAACATATACATCGGCATGCTCGGAACCTGCTGTCCCATACGGGTTTTCGCCAGCGTGTCGATGACGGCGGGATCGCGGAACGGGTCAACGTTCAGCATGCCCAGGTTATTGCCGAACGGGAACAGCGCCGACTGGTAGGCCGCGCACAACTGGTCCTTGGCCGTCAGCATGAAGCGGCCGAGCGGATTCATGTTGCGGTCCAGGAACTCCCGCAATGCCGGGTATTCGCGGGATACGCCGAGCACGCCCGCCATGATCAGGCCCGAGGACAGATTCCCGTTGGCCAGCTTCAGCGCGGCCCCCAGGTCGGCCGGGATGCCGCCCTCCGCGGCGCCGACCACATTCAGTTCGGGCGCGTAGCTCCGCTGGAGTTCGGCGGCGTGGCCGGTGGCGATGGCGCCGCCGGAATAGCCCATCAGACCGACCCTGGTCTGTGTCCCTGACAATTGCATCGGCGCGAAGTTCTCCGCCGCGCGGATGCCGTCCAGCGTGATCCGGCCCGCGAGCGGGCCCGCGGCATACGCCGAATCGGGGCCCTGGTGGTCGGGCACCACCACGGCCCAGCCCTGTGCGAGCGCCGCCTGCACCTCGAGGAATTGGCCCGCGACCAGCAACGAGCCGGTGATGGTCGCCGGGATGGAGCCCAGCTGCAGCTGATACGAGGGCATGCAGTAGTTGCCGGTCGAATCCTCGGCGATCTGATACGAGAACAGCGGGCGGTCCGGGACGTAGCCGCGCGGCTTGATCACCGTGGCGACAGCGGGGATGGGTTCGCCGCGGGTGTTGGTCGAGCGATAGGACAGCTGCCAGGCGTCCACATTCACCGGGATGAGCGAGAGATTCGCCAGATTCACCTGGCGGGCGGCGATCAGCTGGCCGGGCTCCAGTTCGGTGAACTTCTCCGCGGCCGGGCGGTAGAAGCCGGGGTCGAATCCGGGTGGCATCGGCGGGATCGGGAAGGGCAGTGCCGGCTGGACCGGCGGGTCGCTGGGCGGCGGATCCGCGGCCGCGGATCCCGCGAGGACGAACGGTAGCCCGGCCGCCGCCACGGCCAGTGCGGCGAGCAGCTTCGATGCGTGCTTTCCCACGATGAACCTCATTGTTCCGCGGGTCACGTCATAGTGAGCCCGCATGGTTTCAGAATACTGCCGAGTATGCACCGCGAATGACCTCGATCACAACTTCCCGCCGATACCGCGAACGCGCTGGTTCCTGGCGGTCGCGGCCGGATCGGCTCCGATACCGTGTGTGGGGTGACAATCGTGGGCAGGCAGTACGGCGGACGTGCCGTCACGGAACGCAAGGCCGAACGCCGGCTCCGATTCCTGGAGGCGGCGACTCGGATTTTCGCCGAGCGCGGCTACACCGACTGCTCACTGGCCGACGTCTGCGCCGCCGCCGGACTCTCCAAGCGGCAGTTCTACGAGGAGTTCGAGACCAGGGAAGACGTCCTCGTCGCGGCCTACGACCGGATCCAGGACGAAGCCGCCGCCGCGGTGGTGGCCGCATTGCGCACTCTCGATCCGCGCCTCGACCCCGCCGCCGGGATGCACGCGATCCTCACCGCCTACGTCGGCTCGATCGGTTCCGATCCCTACCGGGCCAAAGTCGCGTTCATCGAGGTGGTCGGGGTGAGCGAGCGTATGGAACGGCATCGCCGCGCCCGCAGGCACGCGTGGGCCGCGGTGCTCGAAACGACCGTGGTGCCGATGGTGGTGCCGGGCGGGCGCATCCGCGGCGAACCGGGTCTGGCCGCGAGCGCGCTGATCGGCGCGATCAACGGTCTCACCCAGGAATGGTTGCTCGCCGATCCGCGGCCGCCGGTGGACGCGCTGGTGGAACTGCTGGTTCCGGTGGCGGTCGCGCTGGTCGAAAACCCGTGACCGGCACCGGAATATCGCGCTAGCCCAACATTCCGGCCAGTGCCCGCGTGTGTGCGGGACGCCGCAGCTTGGTCATGGCCTTCGCCTCCAACTGACGGATGCGTTCCCGGGATACGCCCATGGCCGTGCCGACCTGTTCCAGGGTGCGCGGCTCGCCGCGATCCAAGCCGAAGCGCAGCAGCACCACCTCCCGCTCCCGCTCGGTGAGGGTGGCCAGCACCGCGTCGAGCGTGCCACGCAGCATGCCCGCGGCCACCAGGTCGGCGGGGTCGGGTGCGCTGTCGGCGATGAGGCCACCGAGTTCGGTCTCGTCGTCGCCCACCGGGGTGTGCAATGAAATCGGTTCGCGCCCATGGCGGGTGATCTCCTGGACCTGGGCTACCGGCAGATCGAGTTCGGCCGCCACCTCCTCCGGGGTCGCCTCGCGGCCGAGCCCCTGTGACAGCGTGCGCTGGGTGCGGGTGATCCGGTTGAGGATTTCCACCACGTGTACCGGAATGCGGATGGTGCGAGCCTGATCGGCCAGCGCGCGCCCGATCGCCTGCCGGATCCACCAGGTCGCGTAGGTCGAAAGCTTCAGTCCGCGGCGGTATTCGAACTTCTCCACGGCACGGACCAGGCCGAAGGTGCCTTCCTGCACCAGATCCAGCAGGGAGATGCCGGTCGGCGTCGGGTACCGCTTGGCGATGGAGACCACCAGCCGCAGATTCGCCTCGATCATATGTTCCTTGGCGCGCAGGCCGTCGGCGACGGTGCGGGACAGTTCGCGGTGCTGCGCGGTGGTGAGTTCACTTCTCGCGGCGGCGCTTTCGTCGAGGCACTGCTGTGCGTGGGTACCGGCCTCGATGCGCTCGGCCAGCGCGACCTCCTGAGCGGCGGTGAGCAGTGGGGTACGTCCGATCCGGCGCAGATAGTCCTTGACCGGGTCGTCGCTGATCGCGCCGAGGGTCGCGCGGGCGGGGCGGGCGGTGCAGGGCTGGGTCACGAAGTAGTCCTTCCGACGAGTGGATCTCGGGTGGCGGCCGACCCGATCCGGGCGGCGGGGGGAATTCGCCTGCGGCTCGGATGGATCGTCGGCGGGGCGGCTCGGGTCCGCGCGCGGCGAGGGCGTTGCGGTGGTCCCGAGTGGCCGGTCCGGGAGTCGGGGTGCGGGCGGATTCGTCTGCGGCCCCGCTCGTGATCAGCGACCGGGGATCCGGAGCGGGCGGCGCGGCTGTGCGCGGTGGCTCTGCGCGCCGCGCACGCTCGCGCCGTGCTGGTTGCGGCGGGCGGACGCGCGCGGGAATTCTGTTGCCGTGCCGTGGGATCCGCTGTGTGATCGACCCGGTTCGGGGACCGCGGTGACCGCGACCGGCGGCGTCTCCCGCAGCTGTCGGATCGCCTGATCGAGGGTGGTGAATTCGGCCATGGGGGCTGCTCCCTTTCGGATGATCTGGGTGGTGCTGGTCGGGGCTGCGGTGTCCGGGCCGTATGTCATGCGCGGGGGTGCTCCTTCGGTGGTGCGTCCGTGCCGTTTCCGGCGACGAAGACAAAATTAGATCAAACATAAAAATATGTCAAGAATAAAATTATGACGAGTTCAGGTAAGGTCGTCCGCATGAGTGGACAGACCGGTCGCGATCAGGGACTCCGGGCCCGGAAAAAGCAGCAGACCAGGGACAACATCTCGCACCAAGCGACGCTGCTGTTCCTGCGACGCGGGTTCGACAAGGTGACGATCGCCGAGGTGGCCGCGGCCGCCGACGTCGCCAAGATGACGGTGACCAACTACTTCCCGCGCAAAGAGGACCTCGCGCTCGATCTGGGGGAGGTCTTCGTCGAGCAGCTCGCGCGCACCGTGCGCGAGCGGGAGCCGGGGGAGTCGGCGCTGGGCGCCCTGCGGCGCACATACCTGGCCGCCGCGGCCGAGCGGGATCCCGTCGTCGGATTCTCCGGGCCGGAATTCGCGAAGATGGTCGCCGACAGTCCGGCGCTGGTCGCCCGGCTGCGGGAGTTCCACGAGGAGCGCGAGGCGGCGCTGGCCCGGGTCCTCGCCGACGAAACCGGCGCGGCGCCCGCCGATATCGCGCCCCGGGTGGCGGCGGCCCAACTGGGCGGGGTGCATCGGATTCTCTTCGAGGAGACCATGCGGCGCACCCTGAACGGGCAGTCCAACGACGAGATCGCCGCGGCGCTCACCGGCTATATCGAGGTCGCCTTCGATGCCCTGGCGCCCGCGCTCGCGGACTACGCCGTCCGTTCCCGCTGAGCGCGGGTCGGTTCGCTGTCGTGTCGCTGGCCTGTGTGATCGGAACCTTGCCCGGCCGCCACGCCCGGATCGGGGCGCGACCCTTGCGCGGATATACTCGTGTACGTATATTCGTAGACGAGTAAGGAGGTGCGATGGCCACGAAGCGCAAGGTCAACAACCTGCTCGCGCTCGCGGTGCTCTCGGTGATCATCGAAGGGCCGATGCACCGCTACGAGATCGCGTCGAAGCTGCGGGAACGCGGCAAGGACCGCGATATGGACATCAAATGGGGCTCGCTCTACACCGTCGTGCAGAACATGGAGAAGGCCGGATTCCTGGAGATGGTCGGCAGCGAGCGCGACGGCGCCCGCCCGGAGCGGGTCATCTATCGGATCACCGAGGCGGGCCGCGACGAAATGGCGGACTGGACAAGGGAATTGATCGCCTCTCCGGAACCCGAACTCAACCGCTTCACCGCCGGACTCGGGGTGAGCGGCGTGCTGCCCCCGGATGAGGTGATCGCCCTGCTCGGCACCAGGATCGCCGCGCTGGAGCAGAACATCACGAGTATGCGCGCGGAGTTGGCGACGCTGCGGAAGCAGAAACTGCCCCGGCTGTTCGTGATCGAGACCGAATACGGGGTCGCGATGTCGGAAGCCGAGGCGGCCTGGGCGCGCTCCTGGCGCGACGAACTGGTCTCGGGCACCTTTCCCGACCTCGGGTTCTGGCGGCGGATGCATGCGGAGGGCATCGAGCCGTCCGAAATCGTCGACATGGTCGAAAGGGGGATGGCCCCGGAATAGCGGAATAGACCGTGCTCCGGATCCCGGCCTTCGCCGGGACAACGAGCCCACCCCGGCAGTGCGCCGGGGTGACGAGACACAGGCCCGGCGGGGTGCGGCAACACCGCCGCCGAGCCCGATTCAACCGTCTCGAACCGTGCCCGCATGCGCGCACCCGGCCACGAGGCTGGCAACCACAGGATAACCGGGTGGTGCGCGGGACGGTTCGGGTAACTCACCGAACCACTTTTGGAGATACCTCATGTCCACCACACGTACCGCACTCGTCATCGGCGGCGGCATCGCCGGACCCGTCACCGCCACGGCCCTGCTGAAGGCGGGCATCGATGCCCGCGTCTACGAGGCCTATCCCGCGCCGTCCCACGGTATCGGCAGCGGACTCGCGCTCGCGCCGAACGGCCTTGCCGCCCTTGACATCATCGATGCGGGTGACCCGGTGCGCGGTATCGCGCTGCCGGTCTCGAAGATGTGCCTGTCCGTCAACGGCAAGTCCATGTCGGTGCCCGGGCTGGCCGATATGCCGCCATTGCAGGTGGTCGATCGTGCCGAACTGTCTGTGACCCTGCACGATCACGCGGTGGCGGCGGGTGTCCCGTTCGAATACAACAAGCGGCTGGTCGATGTCGAGGAGAGCGCCTCGGGCATTACGGCGCTGTTCGCCGACGGCAGTACCGCCACCGCCGACGTGCTCATCGGCGCGGACGGTATCCGTTCGACGGTGCGCGGGCTGATCGATCCGCAGGCGCCGGGCCCGGACTACACCGGCATGCTCGGCTTCGGCGCGCTCACCGAATGCGATGCCGAGATCGAGCCCGACACAATGACCTTCGCGTTCGGCAAACGCGCCTACTACCTGTACTGGCGGCAGGCCGACGGCCGGATCGCGTGGGGCGCGAATCTGCCGCACAAGCAATATCTGTCGCTGACCGAGGCGCGGACCGTCCCGGCCGAGCACTGGCTGCGCATCATGCGCGAGACCTACGGCGAGGACGTGCCGGGCGGCGAACTGGTCCGCCGCACCACTGCCGAAGACCTGCAGATCGTCGGCGCACTGCACATCATGCCGCCGGTGCGGCAGTGGTCCCGCGGCCGGATGGTGCTGGTGGGCGATTCGGTGCACGCGCCGTCCAACAGCTCCGGGCAGGGGGCGTCGCTGGCTGTCGAGAGCGCGGTCCAGTTGGCGCGCTGCCTGCGGGACCTGCCCACCCCACAGTCGGCATTCGCCGCATATGAGGGCCTGCGCCGGTCGCGGGTGGAGGGCGTGGCCAAGCGGGCCGCGAAGATCAATCACAGCAAGACGCCCGGCCCGGTGGCCCGCAAGATGATGATGCTGATGATGCCGCTGCTGTCCCGAACGGTGATGAATCCGGAGAAGACCGTGGGCCACGAACAGCGGTACCGCATCGACTGGGACGCACCGGTGCAGTCCGAACCGGTCGCCGCGTGAGAGACGGCCGCCGGTCGCGCGGGCGGCGCGACCGGCGGCCTGATAAATGCGCTCCCAAGGTGGGGATTTCTTCACCCTCGGAGGGGTGGGAGGCAGCACTGGGGTTGCTGTCGAGCAGGGCGTCCGGCGAGGAGATTAGAGGCATACCGAAATCGCCACGATGACCCTGGAGGGATCAGGATATGTACGCGATGGCCGAATCACCCGCAACGTCCGCTCAGACCCGCGCCGCCGCGCTCGCATCGGTCGGGACCGTGGATCCGGCGGCCATCGCGGTGTCCACCGCGGATTGTGATCTCACCTACGGCGAGCTGGATCGTTGGTCCAACCGGCTGGCCCGGGTGCTGCTCGGACTCGGCGCGGGCCCCTGCTCCCAGGTCATCATGGCTGTCGAGCCCGCCATCGAGGCGGCCGTGACCCGCTGGGCCATCGCCAAGACCGGCGCCACTCCGGTGGCCGCCGGGGTCGCCGATTCCGCCATCGGCCTCGGGGTGACCACCAAGGCCGTTCGCGCCGACCTCGCCGATTCCGTCAGCTGGCTGGTGCTGGACGATCGCTCGACACTGGTGCGCTACATGACCGGTTCGGATGCCCCGATCACCGACGAAGATCGCTATCCGACATCTCAGGCGGCCTGACGCATCACCCGGGATCCGGGTCACCGGCTGCCATTAGCCCCGGAATACCGACCGGGAGTCCACCGACGAATTTGTCGCGAAATTCCGGACTCCCGGTCTTTTTCGCGGGCCGACCGCACCGGTACCGGTATCCCACCTCGGCAACCGAATTCCAAGATATCGAAGCACCGCCGAGAGATAGACTTCCGAGGGGAAGAAACACGTGCGCACGCTGGTCGAATTGCCCGCCGAAAGGCTCGTTCGCATCCGATCGAGCGGGTTTTTTGCGGCCGACAGCGCGCTCGCCCGACCTGGGTGCGGCGCGCATACCGACTTGTCCTCACCGGCTATCTCCTGACTACCCAGGAACCATCTATGCCACAGCGATCCCCTTCGCCGGTCGGGGCGGGCAATACGTTGCCCGCCGATGTCTTTCCCCTCTCCGCAGCCCAGCGCGGAATCTGGTTCGCCCAGCATTTCGCCGGTGAAACTCCGATTTCCATCGCCCAGTACACCGAACTCATCGGTCATATCGACCTGGAGGTGGCGGCCGCGGCCGTGCGCCGGGCCGGTCGCGAATTCGGCACCGGATATCTGCGGCTGATCGAGATCGACGGCGTCCCCTACCAGACGGTCGATCCCACAATCGTCGACGACATGGTGGTGCTGGACTTCCGCGGGGAGGACGACCCGGTGGCCGCCGCGCACCGGTGGATGCGCGCGGAGTATTCCGCACCGCTGGATCTGCTGCGGGATCGGCTCGGGTTGATGAGTGTGCTGCGGATCGGCGACGAGCATTGGTTCTGGTACCAGCGCATCCATCACATCGTGCTGGACGGTTACGGCGCGATGACCTTCTTGCAGCGCATCGCGGAGCTGTACAACGCGGCGATCGAAGGTCGCCCGGAACCGCCGGGTAAGGCCGAGGATCTGCGCAAGATCATCGACGCGGATGTGGCCTACCGCGGTTCGGATCGGTTCAAGGCCGATGGAGAGCATTGGCGCGCACGTTTGGCGGGTATGGCCGAACCGGTCAGCCTGGCCGGGCGGGCCGCCGACGTGACCGCGCACCCGAATCTCATCGAAGGTGAGCTGCCGACGGCTACCGCGCACCTGATGGACGCGCTGGCGAAGTCGGAGAACTCCACCGCCGCTCCCGTGGTGGTCGCGGCCTTCGCCGCCTATCTGGGCGCGATGACCGGTTCGCCGGAGGTGACGCTGAGCTTGCCGGTCTCGGGCCGGACCACGGCGTCGCTGCGTCGCTCGGGCGGCATGGTCGCCAATGTGGTGCCGCTGCGGCTGACTCTCGGTTCCGCGCTGACCGTCGGCGAGCTCATTCACGCGGCGCGCGGGGAATTGACCTCGGCGCTGCGGCGGCAGCGCTACCGCCAGGAGGATATCGTCCGCGATCTGGGCTGGGCGCTGGACGAGGCGGTCTCGTTCGGCCCGACCGTGAATTTGATGATGGTGGACACCAGAATTCAGCTGGGCTCGGTCGTCGGGCGCATGCATGTGCTGACATCCGGGTTGATCGAGGATCTGTTCGTCAACCTGTATCCCGGTGCGGGCACCGAGAGTACGCACATCGACTTCCAGGCCAACCCGAATCTCTACAGCGATACCGAACTCGCGAAACAGCACCGCAGATTCCTCGCCTTCCTGCATCGCTTCCTGGCCGCGGGGGCGGATGCGCCGCTGGCCACCGTCGCGGTGCTGTACGACGACGAGGCAGCCGAATTGGTGCCCGCGCGCGGTACCGCCGATCTGCGCCCGCGGACCCTGCCGGAGATCCTCGCCGATGGTGCGGCGCGGGATCCGGACGCGGTCGCGATCCGCGCGGGGGAGCGCGCGCTGACCTACCGCGAGGTCGACGAGTACACCAACCGGCTGGCCAGGGTGCTCATCGCGGCGGGCGCCGGACCCGAACGGAGCGTGGCGATTTCGATTCCGCGCTCGGTCGACTCGGTATTGGCCATGTGCGCGGTCGCGAAGACCGGCGCCGCCTTCGTGCCGATCGACCCCGGCTATCCGGCCGACCGGATCGAATATATGGTCACCGACAGCGGTGTGGTGGCCGGACTGACCGTGGCCGCGGCTCGGGATGCGCTGCCCGGCCGGGTTACCTGGCTGACACTCGACGATCCCGATACCAACGATCGGGTCGCCGCGCAGGATTCGCGCGCTGTCACCGATGCGGATCGCACCGCACCGGTCCACCTCGACCAGATCGCCTACCTCATCTACACCTCGGGATCGACCGGCATGCCCAAAGGTGTCATGGTCTCGCATCGCGGCCTGGCGAATCTGGTCGACAATTCGGGCGCGGCATTCGGTGTCTCGCCCGATTCGGTGGTGGCCCACGCGGTTTCGCCGAGTTTCGACATTTCGGTAGAGGAATTGCTGGTCGCGTTCGCCGCGGGCGCGACCGTCGCGGTGGTGCCGCCGTCGGCGTACGCGGGCGAGGAACTGGCGCAGGTGCTGAGCGAACACCGCGTCACGGTGCTCAATGTGACCCCCGCCGTGGTGAATTCACTGGATCCCGCCGCACTGCCTCTACTGCGCACGGTGATCGTCGGCGGCGATGCCTGTCCGCCGGAGCTGGTCGCGAAGTGGGCGGGCCGGACGCTGCTGAACGGCTACGGGCCGACCGAGACCACGATCACCGTCACGATGAGTGCGCCGTTGACACCCGACGGCCCGGTCACCATCGGCGGTCTGACCCGCGGGGTGCGGGCGGTGGTACTCGACCCCTTGCTGCGGCCGGTCGCGCCGGGGGCGGCGGGCGAACTGTACCTCGGCGGCCCCGCCGTGGCCCGCGGCTACCACCGGCGCAACGGTCTGACCGCGAGCCGGTTCGTCGCCGATCCGTATGTGCCGGGCGAGCGGCTGTACCGCACCGGTGATCTGGTGCGCTGGTGCCGTCGCGACGGCAGGCTGGAACTGGATTACGCGGGCCGCAGCGATTTCCAGGTGAAGGTGCGCGGCTACCGCATCGAACTCGGCGAGATCGATGCCGCGCTACAACGGCAGCCCGGTGTCGATTTCGCGATCACCATCGGCGCGAGCACCCCGTCCGGCGCTACCGCGCTGGTCGCCTACGTGCTGGCCGCATCGGATGCCGAATTGCAGCCGGAGGCTTTGAAGGCGGCTGTCGGCGAGCACCTTCCGGCCTATATGGTGCCCTCGGTGATCATGGTGCTCGATCACCTGCCGCTCACCCCGGTCGGCAAGGTCGACCGCCGTGCCCTGCCCGCCCCGGATTTCGGCGTCCGCGCTGTCGAGCGCCGGGCACCCTCGACACCCCGTGAGGAGATGCTGGCCGCGCTCTTCGCCGAGGTGCTCGGCCTGGACGCGGTCGGGGTCGACGAGAACTTCTTCACGCTCGGCGGCGACAGTATCGTCTCCATCCAGCTGGTCTCCCGCGCCCGCGCCGCCGGGCTGCGGTTCAGCGCCCGTGACGTCTTCGAACGCAAAACCGTCGCCGCGCTGGCCGCCGTCGCCACCGATGCGGCCGAGAGCGCGGTGCTCGAATTGCCCGGCGGCGGTGTCGGTCCCATCGCGCTCACGCCGATTGTGCACGCGATGCTCGAGTACGGTGAAACCTGGCAGCGCTACAGCCAGGCGGTGCTGATCGGTCTGCCCGCCGGGGTGGACCCTATCCGGCTGACCGGCGCGGTCCAGACCCTGCTCGACCACCACGATCTGTTGCGCAGCACGCTGCGTCGGCCCGATGGCGACTGGGAATGGGTTGTCGGAGAGCGCGGTTCGGTCGATGCCGCCGACCTGATCGAGGTGGTCACCGCGGGTGCTGCCGCGCGGGAGGAGGCCGTCGAGCGCGCATTGCAGCGGGCGGCCGATGAGCTCGACCCGGCCGGTGGTGTTGTCGCACGGTTCGTGGTGATCGAGCCGGATCCGGACGATCCGGGGGCGAGCTCCGACGCGCCCGGCTCGGGCGCGCTGCTGTGGCTGGTGCTGCACCACCTCGTCACCGATGGCGTGTCCTGGCGAATCCTGCTGCCCGATCTGGCCACGGCCTGGTTCGGCGGCGACCTGGAGCCGGTCGGCACCTCGTTCCGGCGCTGGGCACATGCCGGAGCCGAGCAGGCGGCCGGTCGTCGCGCCGAACTGCCGCTGTGGCAACGGATTCTGGCGACGCCCGATCCGGCGATCGGACAGCGCGCCGCGGATCCGGCCGTCGACGTGGTCGCCACCATGGCGCAGCTGCGCACCACGATTCCGGCCGATATCGCGGGCACCGTACTCGATGTCGTGCCGGAGCGATTCCACTGCGGCGCCGATGACATTCTGCTCGCCGCGCTGGCCATGGCGGTCGGCCGTTGGCGGGACCGGACCGGCGCGCTGTTCACGCTGGAGGGGCACGGGCGCGAGGAATCGGTGCTGCCCGGCGCCGACGTCGCCCGCACGGTCGGCTGGTTCACCAGCGTCTACCCCGTCGCGATCGACCTGGGCGGCATCGACCTGGACGAGGCATTCGCGGGCGGACCCGCGGCCGGGTCCGCGATCAAGGCGGCCAAGGAACAGCTGCGGGCGGTGCCGGACCGCGGCGTCGGCTACGGCATGCTGCGTTACCTCGACCCGGAGAGCGCGGCCGAGCTCGCCGACGCACCGATCCCGCAGATCAGCTTCAATTACCTGGGCCGCGCGACGGGCGGCACCGAAGAGGATTGGCTGCCACGGCGTTTCGCGTCCACCCAGGACGATCGGGCGCCCATGGCCGCGGTCATCGATATCAACGCCATCATGGGCGCGACCGCACTCGAGGTCACCTGGGCCTATGCCTCGGGCATTGTCGATTCGGACCAGGTCAGCGAATTGGCCGAATTGTGGACCGCCGCACTGGAAGCGCTGGCCGCACACGCCGCCGACCCGGGTGCGGGCGGCCACACGCCGTCGGACTTCCCCCTGGCCACGGTGACACAACGCCAGATCGATGACTGGGCGCGCAGCTACCCGAATCTGGCCGACGTGTGGCCGGTGTCGCCGCTGCAATACGGCCTGCTCTTCCACGCCTGGTACGACACCGATACCGCGGACGGCTACACCGTGCAGACCCAGCTGACCCTCGCCGGCCGGGTGAACGCGTCCCGATTGCACGCGGCCGCACAGGCTCTGGTGGATCGGCACGACAATCTGCGGGTCGCCTTCGTGGAGACCGAGGAGGGTCCACGCCAGCTGGTACTCGCCGACGCCGAAGTTCGATGGCAGGAGCTCGATCTCACCCATATCGCGGACCCGAAGGAGCGCGAGCGTGAGCTGGAGCGCCTGATCGCGGTCGATGCCAACAGCCGCTTCGATCTCACCCGGCCGCCGCTGCTGCGCCTCCAGCTGATCCGCACCGATGCCGAGATCTACACGCTGCTGATGACCAACCACCACCTGGTGCTCGACGGCTGGTCGACCCCATTGCTGGTGCGCGAGTTGCTCACCGTCTACGTCGCGACCGGGGCGGGCGCGGCGATCGCGGATGTGCTGCCGCCCGCACCGTCCTACCGGGACTTCCTCGCCTGGCTCGCCGACCAGAACCGCGATACGCCACAGGGCGCACTCGGCAGTTCCGACGCGGCGATCGCGGTATGGCGCGAGGCGCTGGCGGGTGTCGACGCCCCGACGCGCGCCATCGCGACCCTGGCCGATATCCACTCGACCGAATCGGGGATGGTGTCGGCGGATCTGCCCGCGGATCTGATCGAGCGGTTGGAGACGACCACCCGGGCGGCGGGCGCCACGGTGAACACCGCGGTGCAGGCCGCGTGGGCGCTGCTGCTCGCCATGCTGACCGGACGCACCGATGTGGTGTTCGGCGGCACCGTCTCCGGCAGGCCGCCGCAGCTGGCCGGCGTCGAGGATATGGTCGGGCTGTTCATCAATACGCTGCCGGTGCGGGTGCGACTCGATCCCGCGGAGCGGGTCGCCGATCTGCTGGCCCGGTTGCAGGCCGAGCAGGCGCGCCTGCTCGATCACCAGCATGTCGGGCTCGCCGCGATCCACCAGGCCGTTGGTCTGGCCGAATTGTTCGACACCCTCACGGTTTTCGAGTCGTATCCGATCGACCGTGAGGCGCTGTCGCAGTCGATGGATATCGCGGGCATGCGCATTCTCGATGTCTCGGGCACCGATGCCACCCCGTACCCGTTGAACCTCATGGTGATTCCGCTGCACGGGATGCCGGGACAACACGACACGCTGCGCATCACCGTGAAATTCATGTCCGATCAGCTGCCCGTCGCGGAGGCCGAGCGACTGCTGGACCGATTCGTCCTGCTGATCACCCAGATCGCCGAGCACCCGGAATTCGGGGTGGCGCGGTTGCAGCATTGCGACCCCGCCGAACGTGCCGCCCTACTGCCCGTCCGCGGTGGCGAATCGGTGCCGCGGCGCACGCTGCCCGATGTGCTGAGCGCGGGCGCGCGGATCGACCCCGACGCCGTCGCGGTCAGCGCGGGAACCGACAGCATGACCTACCGCGAGCTGGATGCCTGGTCGAACCGGTTCGCGCGGGTGCTGTTGCGCCGCGGTATCGGCGCGGAAGTCTTCGTGGTGCTCGCACTGACCCGCTCGATCGAATCGGTGGTCGCGGTGTGGGCGCTGGCCAAAACCGGTGCGGCCTTCGCGCCGCTGGACCCGAACTATCCGGTGGAGCGAATCGAACATATCCTCGCCGATTCCAAGGCGCCGATCGGTGTCACGGTCCGGGCCACCGGCGAAACCCTCCCCGGCACCATCGACTGGCTGCTGCTGGACGACCTCAACACCATCCGCCGGGTGATGACCGTCTCCGACGCGCCCATTACCGATGCCGAACGCGGTGGCGCGATCCGGATGGATCAGACCGCGTACCTGATCTACACCTCCGGCTCCACCGGAAAACCCAAGGCGGTGTTGCTGAGTCACCAGGGCATCGCCAATCTCGTGACCGAGCAGCGGGATTCGTTGACCCTCGATCCCACCGCCCGCGCACTACAGGTGGCCTCGCCGAGCTTCGACGCATCGGTCTTCGAACTGCTGACCGCGCACGCCACGGGCGGCAGGCTGGTGCTGTCGCCGCCGGAGGTCTACGGCGGCGCGGAGCTGGAGCGGCTGTTGCGCACCGAGCGGGTCACCCATGCGGTGATCACCCCGTCGGTGCTGGCCACCATGGATCCCGCCGACCTCACCGACCTTCGGGTGCTCGCGGTCGCGGGGGAGGCGGCCGGTGCCGAACTGATCGCGCACTGGTCGGTGGGCAGGCGCATGGTGAACCTATACGGCCCCACGGAGTTCAGCATCTGGGCGACCGGCCCCGGCGAGCTGCGTGCGGGCGAACCGGTCACCATGGGCGGGCCGATCCGCGGCGCCGCGGTCATGGTGCTGGACAGCTGGCTGCGCCCGGTACCGGTGGGCGTCGAGGGCGAGCTGTACCTGGCCGGGCCCGCCATCGCGCGCGGCTACTTCAACCGGTTCGCGATGACCGCGGGGCGTTTCGTCGCCAACCCGTATGGCCTCGCGGGCGAGCGGATGTACCGAACAGGTGACATGGTGCGCTGGGTCGAATCGGACGATCGCGCGCTTGAGCTGGAATATCTGGGGCGCAGCGACTTCCAGGTGAAGATCCGCGGTCTGCGCATCGAGCTCGGCGAAATCGACGCGGTGCTCGCGGCCGACGACGAGGTCGAATACGCCGCGACCATCGGCTGCCCGGGACCGGCGGGGGAGACGGTGCTGGTCTCCTATGTGGTGCCCACGCACGCCTGGCGCGAATCCGTCGGCGCGGATACGGAATTCGACACCGAGCGGCTGCGGGTGCGCATCGCCGGGGCGCTGCCCGGCTATATGGTCCCCGGCTACCTCATCGTGCTCGACGAGGTGCCGCTCACCCCGGTGGGCAAGCTGGATCGAAAGGCGTTGCCGATACCGGACTTCGAACGCTTCCAGCGGCGCTATCTGGCCCCGCGTACCCCGGTCGAGCAGGCCGTGGCCGAGGTATTCGCCGAGGTGCTCGGCACCGAGCGGGTCAGCGTCGATCACTCGTTCTTCGAACTGGGTGGCAACTCGCTGAGCGCGACCAGGGTGGTCGCGCGGGTCAACGCGGCGCTCGGTTCGATGATCGCGCTGCGCGATCTGTTCGACGCACCGACCGTCGCCCAGCTCTCGGCCCGCATCGTCCCGGCCGCGGCGGGTGAGCGGGCCCGCTTCGGCCTGGCTCGGCGCATCCGTCCCGACCGCATCCCGCTCTCACCCGCGCAGCAGCGCATGTGGGTGCTCAACCAGCTCGACCCGACCTCACCCGCGTACAACATCGCCGTGGCCCTGCGGCTCACCGGCGATTTGGATACCGAGGCCATGGGACGGGCACTCGCGGATGTGGTCGATCGGCACGAGAGCCTGCGCACCATGTACCCCGCCGACGCCGAGGGCCCGCGTCAGGTGGTGGTCGGCGCCGAGGCGGCGGCGCCGGTGCTGCGGGTGGTCGACGCGGGAGATGCCGCGACGCTGCGCAGTCGGATCGTCGAACTGGCCGGGGTCGGATTCGATCTCACCACCCAGCCGCCGATGCGCGTCGGCCTGTTCCGCGTGCACGGCGCGCCCCCCTCCGATAACGGCTCCGTGCCGGTCCATGTCGTGGTCCTCGTGGTCCATCACATCAGCGCGGACGGCGCGTCGATGGCTCCGCTCGCCACCGACCTGATGACCGCCTACGCGGCCCATGCCTTCGGCGCCGAGGCCGAATTGTCCCCGCTGCCCGTACAGTACGCGGACTTCGCGCTATGGCATCGTGAGCTGCTCGGCGAGGAGAGCGATCCGGAGTCCCTCGCGGCGCGCCAGATTCGCCATTGGACCGATCGGCTCACCGGTGCGCCGGATCTGCTGGAGTTGCCCGCGGACCGGCCACGCCCCGCGATCCAGTCCATGCGTAGCGCCGATCTGGATTTCACGGTCGACGCGGCGCTGCACCGGGGTGTGGTGGATTTGGCGGCCGACGCCAATGTCAGCCTGTTCATGGTGGTGCACGCCGCACTCGCGGTGCTGCTCGCCCGGCTCGGTGGTACCGATGACGTGGTCATCGGCACGGCGGTGGCCGGGCGCGGCGAGGCGGCGCTGGACGGCCTGGTCGGGATGTTCGTGAACACCTTGGCGTTGCGCACGCCGGTCGACCCGAATACCGGCTTCCGCGAATTCCTCGCCCGGGTGCGCACCTCGGATCTGGACGCGTTCGCCAATGCCGATGTGCCGTTCGAGCGGCTGGTCCAGGTATTGAACCCGGCCAGGTCCACCGCGCACCACCCGATCTTCCAGGTGTCGCTGTCCTTGCAGAACTTCGTCGAACCCACGCTGGAGCTGCCCGGGTTGCGCATCGAGGTCGAGGATCTGGACCGTGACGCGGCACAGTTCGATCTGACCCTCGATCTGCGCGAACACTCGTCGGGGACGGAACCCGCCGGGCTGGCGGGCGTACTCACCTACGCGACGGATCTGTTCGACGCCGCCACCATCGCGGCCTTCGCGGCGCGGTGGCAGCGGGTGCTCGCCGCGGTGGTCGCCGACCCCGATCAGGTGATCGCCGATATCGATATCCTCGAGCCGCGAGAGCGCGCGGCGCTCGTTCCGGTGCGTGGCCCGCGCGGTACCGGAACCGTGCCGCTGCCATGGTTGCTGGCGGAGTCGGCGACGGCCTATCCGGATCATCCCGCGCTCGTGGTCGACGGCGTCACTACGAACTACCGGGAACTGGACGCGCAGTCGAATCAGCTGGCCCGCATGCTGATCGCGGCGGGCGCGGGCCCGGAGACGGTGGTGACGCTCGGTATGACCCGCGGCGCGGAACTGCTCACCGGTGTGTGGGCGGCCGCGAAGGCCGGGGCGGCATTCCTGCCGGTGGATCCGAAACATCCGGTGGATCGGATCGAACATATGCTGACCGACTCCGGTGCGGTCCTCGGTCTCACCGTGGCCGCGCATCGCGCCCAGCTGCCGGACACCGTGACCTGGCTGGTGCTCGACGACGCGGAGTTCACCGCGCGATGGCGGGCGACTTCGGCGGCGCCGCTGCGTTCCACCGATCTGCCCGCGCCCATCCGGCCCGACCACCCGGCCTGGATGATCTACACCTCCGGTTCCACCGGAACACCGAAGGGCGTCTCGGTATCGCATCGCGGTATCGCGGATATGGTCGCGGCACAGCAGGAATCGCTGAATCTCGACGAGCATTCCCGGGTATTGCAGGTCGCGTCGCCGAGTTTCGACGCCTCGATCTTCGAGGCGATCATGGCCTTCGGCTCGGGTGGCGCCGCGGTGGTCGCGCCGCCGGATGTCTTCGGTGGCGACGCACTCGCGGAGCTGATCGACGCGGAGCGGGTCACCCACATGGTGATCACGCCCTCCGCATTGGCCACGGTCGACCCGGCGCGCGTCTCCAGCGTGCGGGTATTGGCCGTGGCGGGCGAGGCCGTCGGTGCGGAACTGGTGGAACGCTGGGCGGTCGGCCGGACCATGGTGAATCTGTACGGGCCGACCGAATCGACTATCTGGGCAACGGGTTCGGCCCCGCTCGCGCCGGGCGAACCGGTCACCATCGGCGGCCCCATCCGTGGCACGGCGGTGCTGGTGCTCGACGATCGGCTGCGCCCGGTGCCGGTCGGCGTGGCGGGCGAACTGTATCTGGCGGGACCCTCGCTGGCCCGCGGATACCATGCGCGACCTGATCTCGACGCTACCCGCTTCGTGGCCAATCCCTATGGTGCGAGCGGCGATCGGATGTATCGCACCGGTGACCTGGTGCGCTGGACCCGTCCCGAGGGAACGGCCGCGGGCCTGCGGCTGGAGTACATCGGCCGCACCGATTTCCAGGTCAAGGTGCGTGGTCAACGCATCGAACTCGGCGAGATCGATGCCGTACTCGGCCGCGCCGAGGGCGTGGAATTCGCGGTGACGCTGGGTGTTCGGGGCCCCGCCGGATCCACCGCGCTGGCCGCGTACGTCGTGCACGAACCGGGGACCGAACTCGACATCGCGGCACTGCGCGCCTATGCCGCCGAAACCCTGCCGGGCTATATGGTGCCCGCCGCGATCGTCGTCCTCGACGCGATTCCGCTCAACGCGGTCGGCAAGCTCGATCGGAAAGCGCTGCCGGAGCCGGTATTCGTCGATGAGGAGACCGAGTACGTCGCGCCGAGCACCCCGACCGAGGAGATCCTGGCGGGCGTCTTCGCCGAACTGCTCGGCCGCGACAAGGTCGGCGTCAACGACTCGTTCTTCGCGCTCGGCGGTGACAGCATCCTGGCGATCCAGCTGGTTTCGCGGGCCCGCCTCCAGGATGTGACGGTCACCCCGTTGCAGATCTTCGAACACCGCACCGTCGCCGCGCTCGCCGCGGCCGCGGACGCCGCGGGCGAAGCCATCACCCTCGACGAGTTGCCCGGCGGCGGCGTCGGCGCGCTGCCCCTGCC
Organism: Nocardia sp. NPDC050710; assembly: GCF_040654375.1. Taxonomy (NCBI): domain Bacteria; kingdom Bacillati; phylum Actinomycetota; class Actinomycetes; order Mycobacteriales; family Nocardiaceae; genus Nocardia; species Nocardia sp. NPDC050710. Next base: position 61,483 of record NZ_JBFAHV010000006.1, read on the forward strand.
GCCCATCGTGCGGTACATGCTGGAACGCGGCGGCGACTACCGCCGCTTCGCCCAGACCGCGGTGCTGGAACTGCCCGTGGGAATCCAGCGCGAGCAGTTGGTCGCCACCATCACCGCGGTGGTGGATCGGCACGACATGCTGCGTGCGCGGTTGTTCGAGGATCACCTCGGGCACCCGGTCACCGACCCGGGCACGACCGCGCAGGATGCGGATGCGACGGGCACGGAGCCGCTCGGCGATGGTGGCGCGTCCGCGGACGGGACGGCGGCGGGGGTGCATCGGTTGGAGGTGGCGCCCCCCGGGTCCGTGGATGTTTCGGCGTTGCTGCGCCGGGTCGAGTTCGCCGCCGACGCCGACACCGTTGATCTGCGCGAATTCGCCGTCACCGAGCTGGATTCCGCCATGAACCGGTTGGATCCCGCGAACGGCGCTGTCTTGCAGTTCATCTGGCTGGACCCGGTCGGCGAGGCGGGCGATCGCAGCCGTGCCGGCCGCCTGATCGTGGTGGCGCATCACCTGGTCATCGACGGTGTGTCGTGGCGAATTCTGGTGCCGGACTTCATGGCCGCGTGGGCACAGGTTTCCACGGGCGCGACACCGGTGCTGGCCGAGACCGGAACGTCGATGCGGCGCTGGTCGTATGCGCTGACCGAGGAGGCGCACCGCGACACCAGGACCGCCGAACTCGAATACTGGCGTGCGGTGATCGACGGGCCGGACCCGCATCTCGGCGCGCGTCAACTCGACCCGGCCGTCGACCAGGCGCATACCGTGCGCATGGTCGAGGTCGAGGTGCCCGAGGAGGTGACCGCCGCACTGCTCACCACATTGCCCGGCCTGTTCCACGGCGGCGTGGAGGACACGCTGCTGGCCACATTGGCTCTGGCGATGCTCCGGTGGCGGGCGGATCGGACCGGCGAGCCCGCGCCGATCTCGGACTCGGCCGTGGAAGTCCCGGACGCTCGGGCCGGCAGCGTGCTGATCCGGCTCGAAGGGCATGGCCGCCAGCAGGAGGTCGTGCCCGGCGCGGATCTGTCGCGCACGGTGGGCTGGTTCACCTCCATCTATCCGGTTCGGATCGACCTGGGTGACCTGGACATCGACGCGGCTCGCACGGGCGGCGCCGATCTCGGCGCGGCCATCCGCACCACCAAACACCAGCTGCTCGCGGTGCCGGACAAGGGGATCGGATTCGGGCTGTTGCGCTACCTGAATGCCGAGACGGCACAGCGACTTCCACGCCGTCTCCCGGGGCGGCTGAGCTTCAACTACCTGGGCCGGTACACGACCGGCGATATCCCCGCTGGACTGGAGGGCCTCGGCTGGTTGCCCACCGACGAGCTGGGCGATCTGCCCGTGACCGAATATCCGGATGTGCCGGTGCAATCGGAGATCGATGTGAACGCGGTGGTACTCGGCGACCGGCTGCACGCGAGCTTCGGGTACCCCGAAACCCTGCTCGACCGCACCGATATCGCCGAGCTGGCGCGGCTGTGGGTCGAGACGCTCACCGCGGCAGCCGATTTCGCGCAGACGCCGGAGGCACAGGCGGCCGGCGCCGAGGAGGAACGGGCCATGGCCGAGGCGGCGCTGGCAGCGGCGCAGCCGGGCAGCGCGCTCGGACTCGATGTGCTGCTGCCGATCCGTCCCGGCGGCACCGAGCCCGCGCTGTTCTGCATCCACCCGTCGTCCGGAATGTCGTGGACCTACCTGGGATTCGCGGACGCGCTCGCGCCCGGCCGCCCGATCTACGGTCTGCAAGCGCCGGATCTCAGCGGCCGGGAACCCTCGATGCGCAGCATCGAGGAGTTCGCGGACCGGTATGTGCGCGAGATCCGTGCCATCCAGCCGGAGGGTCCGTACCACCTGCTCGGCTGGTCGTTCGGCGGGCTGATCGCACATGCCGTCGCGACCCGGCTGGCCGCGGACGACGCCGAGGTGGGTGTGGTCGCGCTGCTGGATGCCGATACCGCCGACATCGACGGCGACAGCATCGAAAGACTCACCGCGGGTGCGTTCGTCAGCACCTTCGGCTCGGTCTTCGACATCGACGACATACCCGCCGACGCCACCGCGCAGGAGGCGGCCGATCTGATCCGTGAGCGGATGGGCGGCGCGGCGCTCGTCGACGCCGACACCCTGGAGCGGATGGCGGGCTCCTACAACGCCTCGGCCCGCACCAGGACCGGCTATCGACGGCCCGTCTATCCCGGGGACGTGCTGTATTTCAGTGCCACGGTGGACAGCTCGGACATATTCGGTCCGGAGGGCTGGCGTCGGTACGTCACCGGGGAGATCACCAATTTCGACGTCGAGGTCACCCACGACGAACTGACCGCACCGCACGTGTTGCCGATTATCGCGCGGGTGCTGGACGAGCATTTGACGGCGCGGAGCTCCCGCCCGACACAGGAGGCAGATCATGGTCGTATCGCGTAGCGATTCCTCGAGAGGTGGTGGCCGGGCGACGGGCGGGCATGCTGAGACCGGGGTAGTGGTGGAGGGCGTCGAGAAATCCTTCGGCGCGGTACGAGCCCTGCGCGGCGTGGATTTCGTGGCGACGCAGGGTGAGGTGCTCGGCATCCTCGGCCCGAACGGCGCGGGCAAGACCACCACGGTGAATATCCTGTCCACGCTGATCGCCCCGGATAAGGGCAGGGCGGTGGTCGCGGGACACGATGTGGTCGCCAATCCGGCCGCGGTCCGCCGCTCCATCATGCTGACCGGGCAGTTCGCCGCACTCGACGATATGCTCACCGGCTACGAGAATCTCGTGATGTTCGGCAGGCTGATGGGTCTGCGCAAGAATGCCGCCCGCGCCCGCGCCGATGAATTGCTCGCCGAATTCGACCTGCTCGCCGCCGCGGGCCGCCGAGTCGGCACCTACTCCGGCGGTATGCGCAGACGTATAGACATCGCCTGCGGTCTGGTGGTCCGCCCGGATGTGGTGTTCCTGGACGAGCCGACCACCGGTCTGGACCCACGCAGCAGGCAGGGGGTGTGGGATCTGGTCTCCGGCTTCCGGAAACACGGCATCACCACCCTGCTGACCACGCAGTACCTCGAGGAGGCCGACGCGCTCTGCGACCGGATCATTGTGATCGACCACGGCGTCGTGATCGCCGAGGGCACCGCCGACGAACTGAAATCCCGAACCGGTGGCAGCTACTGCGAGGTGGTGCCACTGGACCTGAAGGATCTCCCCGCCATCGCCACCGCGCTCGGTTCGCTACTGCCCGAGGAGAATCGGGCTGCGGTCACCCCGGATTCGGATCGCATCGCGATCCCGGCCCCGGACGGCGCCAAAACGCTCGCCGAGGCGCTGCGCCGATTGGATACCGCGGGTCTCGAACTGGTCGATATCGCGCTGCGACGCCCCTCGCTCGACGATGTATTCCTTCAGCTGACCGGCCATTTGGCGGCCGCCGAGCCCGCGGAGGACGTCGCGTGACCGCCGGGGCGTGGTTGACCGATACCCGCGCCGCCCCGTTCCGGGTGCAGCAGTGGTGGGTGCTCACCTCCCGGCTGATCGTGCCGTCGGTCAAGACCGGCGAGGTGCTCACCTCGGTCCTGGCTCCGGCCGCCTTCACCGCCAGCTTCTACATACCGCTGAATACGGTGATGATGTTCTCCGGCAACGGGTTCAGCAGCTACGCGCAGTTCATGATGCCGATCGTGATTCTGCAGGCGGCCGCGTTCGCCGCCATCGGCGCGGCCTTCCGATCCGCCACCGATGCCGTCGCGGGCTTGAATCGCCGCTTCGGCTCGATGCCCATCGGGGCCTTGGTTCCGGTGGGGGCGCGCATGTCCGGCAATGTCTTCCGTTTGCTGATCTCGTTGACGGCTGCGCTGGTGTGCGGACACATCATCGGCTTCCGCTTCCGGCTCGACGCCATGCACACCGTGGGTTTTCTCCTGTTCTCCCTGCTGGTCGGGGTGGCGCTGACACTCGGCGCGGACGTGATCGGCACCGCGTCGAAGAGCCCGGAGGCGACGACCCAGGCGTTGGTGCTGCCACCTCTCATCTTCGGCATGCTGTCGACCGGTCTCGCGCCCGCGAGCCAATTCCCCGATTGGATCGAACCTTTCGTGCGCAACCAGCCCATCTCCCAATGGGTCGCCGCCCTGCGCGCACTGGCCGGTGACACGAAAGGTAATGCGGGCGAGGTGACCTGGTCACTCATGGGGCCACCGCTGCTGTGGGCCCTCGGAATTTTCGTGGTGTGCCTACCGCTGGCCATCCGGCTGGGTTCGAGGAGGGCATGATGGTGCTGTCGGACATCCGTATCAGGTCCGCGGCCGGGGAAACCGCGCCCATATCGTTGCTGCGGCATACCGCCATTCAGACCAATCGGCTGCTGGTGCGCTGGTCGCGCAATCCGGTCGCGCTGCTGGAGACGCTGATCATCCCGTGTCTGCTGCTGCTCATGCTGGATATCGTCATCGGTGGGCAGATCGAGAAGTTCGTCGGCACCAACGCGCTCTACGGTTCGGTCCCGATGGTCGCCGTCGTCGGCGCTCTCTCCGGCGCGGTGGCCAGCGGCGTCATGCTCGGCCGCGAACGCGACGCGGGTCTGCTGGCCCGGTTCTGGGTGCTGCCGGTGCATCGCGCCTCCGGCCTGATCTCGCGCATTCTGGCCGAGGGTTGTCGCATCCTCGTGGGAACCCTGGTCGTGGTGTTCGTCGGCCATCTACTCGGTTTCCGCTTCCAGCAGGGACCGGTCGCGGCCCTGGTATTCATCGTGATCCCGGTGGTGTTCGGCCTGGCCTTCGCGACCATGGTGACCGCCATCGCGGTTTTCAGCGCGAAGGCGACCCTGGTGGAGGGGGTTACGATCCTGAGCTCGCTGCTGATGTTCTTCAGCACCGGCTTCGTGCCGCTGGCCGCCTATCCCGAATGGATTCAACCGGTGGTGCGCAATCAGCCGATGTCGGTGGCGGTGGACGCGATGAAGGCGCTGTCGCTGGGCGGCCAGCTCGCGCGTCCGCTCACCATGACCGCGATGTGGTCGCTCGGCGCGATCGTGGTCTTCGCCGTGCCCGCCGTGATCGGCTATCGCCGCGCCAGCCGCCGGTAGCCTCCGACGCTGGTCAGCGCCGCTCGGCGCGGCGGCGCAGGATCTCCGCGGTGTGTTCGTCGCCGGGGAGGAAGGCTTCCAGGTGGAGTTCGGACAGGGTGATGTCGACAGCGGTGGCGAATGAGGTGATGGTGGTGATGAGCCGGAGTTCGCCCTCGGGGGAGCGCAGGCGCAGCGGAACGGCGAAACCGAGATGGTCGGGCCCCGGAACGGCCTGGGGGAGATAGCTTTCCAGCTCGGCGATGAAAGCATCGAGGTCGGGATCGGGGCTGCGCAAGGCGCGCCCGCGCAGGGATTCGGTGACGTGTCTGCCCCATTCGGGCAGATTGACCACTCGGCGGGCCAAGCCCTCGGGGTGTAGCGCCAGCCGCAGCACATTGACCGGCGGTGCGAGCAGTTCGAGGGCGGCGTCCTCGGTCAGGAGGTCGAAGGCGGCGTTGGCGGCGACCAGAATCCCGTACGGGCGGACCACGACCGCCGGATAGGGCATATGCCCGTCCAGGATTCGTTCCAGTGCGAACTTGACGGGCGCCAATTCCGGGGTGTCCAGCTGAGATTCGGGGAAGACCGGAGCGTAGCCCGCGGACAGCAGCAGGCCGTTGCGTTCCCGCAATGACAGTCCGAGCGATTCGGCCAGGCGCACCACCATGGTGCGGCCGGGGCGAGAGCGGCCCTGCTCCAGGAAACTCAGGTAGCGCTGGCTGGTATCCGCGCTGATCGCGAGATCGAGCTGGCTGACCCGGCGCAGGGACCGCCAGTGCTTCAGCTGCCTGGCGAAACCGGTCGGTTCGACCACTGTTGTCATGAATCAGTGATATCCGACCGTGTGGGTATCCGCCATTCCCTGGAGGGAATCGTGCGGTCGCCCAGCGTTCGCAAAGCTATGTCCCATGAGCAACCAACTCGATGACAAGCAGCTGACCGACCTCGCCGACCGCTACCTGGCCATGTGGAACGAATCCGACGCCGAGATCCGGCGCACCATGATCCACGACCTGTGGGCCGCCGACGGCGCGCAGATCCTGGTCGATCCGCCGCAGGCCATGCGCGAGGCCGTCGCCGAACTCGCCTTTCCGCTGCCGCCGCTGGAGGTCCGCGGCCACGACCTCCTGGAACGCCGTGCCACCCGAGCCTACGAAATGTTCGTGGCCCCCGGCCATGTGTTCGTGCCCCGTGGGCCCGCCACGCAGCTGTCGGTGCGGCTGGTCGGCTTCGGCTGGGCGATGGCGCAGGCCGACGGGACCGTGGTCGGCGGCGGTTACGACATTCTCGCGCTGGACGACGACGGTCGAATCCGGCTGGACCACCAGCACATCGGGATCGACTGACCTCCCGCATAGCCGAACCGAAGGAAACCGATTCGACGCATCGCCGTGGGCAGTCGGAGCCAGTTCGAAGCCATGAACGCGTCGATCGCGGAGCATCGGATGCGCCCGGTCATCGACCGCGTCTTTCCGCTGGACCGGGCGGTGGAGGCCTACCGGTACTTCCGCGAGGAGGATCCCTTCGGCAAGGTCGTTGTCACCATGCCGTGAGGGTTACGGGCGAACGCACCGCGTGCCGTCACGCTTCGAAGGGGATGACATTGCCTGCCGCGTCACGCATTCCGATATCGGCTTCGATCGCTGCCGCGAGTTCGGTGACCGTCGCCCAGACGCGTGGTGGCTCGCCATCGAGATTGCCGATCGTGAGCCAGGTATCGGTGCCGCGATAACGGACCAGTCCCTTGCCCGCCGCGTCGAGGGTGACATCGAGGTCACCGGACACCGTCCCTTCCTCTTCGGTCATGACGGCGGCCTCTGCGGCGATCTCGGCGATATCGCTTATTTGAACCCTCCTTGGCGGACACAGTCATCGACGGCGGTGCGCAAAGCGGCCTGTTCGGCGGAATCAACGGTCAGCGCGTACTTTACTTTGATCTTCAGATAGCGATCGATATAGCCACACCGGAACTTTCCCGGAGGCAGGTAATTCGCGGCATCCTGGTCACCCTTCGATCTGTTGGCTGTCGGATCGGAGGCGACGAGGTTGACGGCGTCGTTGGCGATACGGCGGCGAGTGTCCTCGTCCCGGTCGGCGGCACCCGACCGCCAGGCTTCTGCCAATGGGACGATATGTTCGGCGTCGACACCCGACGGGTCGGTGATCCATTTGTACGGTTTGAGTTGCCCGGACTTGCGGTCGAGGACTCCGTACTGATCTCGCCAGCCGCCACCGGAACCGATCGACAGCTCACAGGTTTTCGCGTCGAGCTGCACCGAGCCGGTGGCATCGCGCAGCATCATCACGTCCCGGGTGGTGCAGCGAACATACTGCGTGAACTCGGCGCCGAACCCGTGTTCGGGCTTGTTGGTATCCCAGTGCGGGAACTTTTCGCGGCTATAACCGGTCATCGACGCCTCGGGTGCGACAACCAGTCGCGCGAGCAGGTCGGCGACATCCTTACCCGACACCGGTACCGCGTCGGGCGAAGCGGGTGGACCGGGCTCGGCCCCGGATCGCTCGTCGACAGCGGCACAGGCAGCGGCCACCAGGGCGGCAAGAACGATCGGCGCGCAAACAGCCACCACTCGACGCACCGGGCGGGAGGAAAGCCAGCTCACAACGAACCCCCGCCGAACGGTACCGAAAGCTTTTCCCCCATGTCACTCACACCACCGGCGACCGCCGGGCCGAGTGGTGACAGCCAGCGGGCCGAGAACTTCATCGAACTTCCTAACGCCAACAACCAGTTACCGAATCGGCGTCAAGGTACCCGGATGCGGACGTATGGAATATCAACGCCACGTATGAGGTTCGGCACAATCGCGGTGATGTAATTGTGCGGCAAGGTGACTCGTCCGGAAACCCCGGAACGCCGGACCACCCCCGAGTCGCCGTGCCGGCGCCGACTCGGGGGTGGCGGATCACGAACGAACCCGACCGTGCGCGAGCTCGCGGGTGGTTGTCCAGTCCGGTCCGCGATGCGCGACACCACGGGGCTGATGAGGGGTATGTCCCGAGGTGACGCTGCGCGCCGGGGAGATCTCGTTCGTGAAGTTCGAGAAGCTATCTACGTAGTTGGATAGTAGATATGTTGTATTTGTATAGCAACCAAGTTACTGAACTGCGATGGCTTGGTTACTCCTGTGAATATTCGACGCTATCTACTGGTCAACTACGGAAGCCATGGCGTACGCAGGGATTTTGGTGATGACGTGCCCGGCTAGGGCGGTCCGACGGGGTCACGTGGAGTGACGAGCATCACATCGAACTCGGTCACAACCCGGCGAAATCCCGTGTCGAAACGGGGTGAAGGCAGCAAACGCCCGATTCGAAAGGACACACATCATGACCACCGTCGACGTACTCGACTCGTTCATCAACTACATCGACACCGGTTCCGGCGCGGTCCCGGTGGTCTTCCTGCACGGCAATCCGACCTCATCGCATCTGTGGCGCAATGTGATTCCGCATGTCAGCGCCGACACCCGGGCGCTCGCGCCGGATCTCATCGGCATGGGCGCCTCCGGTAAGCCCGACAGCGACTACCGCTTCACCGACCACGCGCGCTACTTGGACGCCTGGTTCGACGCGCTCGGCCTGGACCGGGTGGTCATCGTCGGTCACGACTGGGGCGGCGCGCTCGGTATGGACTGGGCCGCCCGGCATCCCGGCCGGGTCGCGGGCATCGCGCTGATCGAGACCTTCCTGCGCCCGATGCGCTGGGATGAACTGCCGCCGCTCGGCGCCGAACTGTTCCGCAAGTTCCGTACCGCGGAGGGCGAGCGAATGGTGCTGGAGGAGAACACCTTCATCGAGTTCAACCTGCCCAAGGGCGTGGTGAATCTGGCGCCGGAGGATCACGACGTCTACCGTGCGCCCTACCCGACCCCGGCCTCCCGCAAGCCGCTGCTGGTGTGGCCGCGCGAATTCCCGCTCGACGGGGAGCCCGCGGATGTGGTCGCGATCGTGGACAACTACGGGCAGTGGATGGCGCAGACCCCGGAGGTGCCCAAGCTGATCATGGCGCTGGAGAACGGTGTCGGTCTCGGATCCGCCGAGGCGGTGCAGTGGGCGGCAACGACTTTCGCGAACGCGGAGGTCGCTCCGATCGGCCCGGCCGGTCATCACGTCCCCGAGGACCGCCCGGACGAGATCGGCGCCGCCGTCGCGGAGTGGCTGCGCAGGCACGCGCTCCTGGGCGCCACCACCCGCGCCTGAAGCGCGGGCGTGGGTGGGGATCGGCCGGTCCGATCCCCACCCGCCCGCCTTGCGGCCGGTCGCCGGCTCACCGAAGAATGGTCCGGTGGATAGTGCTGACGACGACTCGATCGCCTATATCGATGATGATGCGGCCGACCCCCGCGGTGAGCGGTCGGACATCCGGGACGGCACGGCGGTCGGTGACCCGGAGGCTACCGCGGCGTTCGATCGCGACGCCGAACGCGCGCTGGTCGCCCGAGCCGTCGCCGGTGACCAGAATGCGATCTCCCAGGTGGTCCGCCAACTACAGGATCCCCTCTATCGCCTGGCATTGCGCATGGTCGGCAGGCCGACCGAGGCCGAGGACGCGACCCAGGAAATCCTGCTGCGGGTCATCGGGAACCTCGCCAGCTGGCGGGCCGAGGCCAAACTGTTGACCTGGGCCTACCGCGTCGGGGTCAACTACCTGCTGAACCTGCGCAGGCAATCGCCGCAGGAGGCGGCGCAACTCACCTTCGACCGTTTCGGCGAGGGCCTGGCCGACGGATTGGCCGCCGAGGACTACCGTGGCCCGCAATCCGCGCTGCTCTCCGCCGAGGTCCGCCTGAACTGCAGCCAAGCCATGCTGCAATGCCTGGCGCGCGACGAACGCATCGCCTTCGTTCTCGGCGATGTCTTCGAACTCAGCTCTACCGACGCCGCTTGGATCCTCGGTATCACCGCCCCCGCCTACCGAAAGCGTCTGGAACGCGCCAAAAAGCGTATCGGCGTATTCCTGCGCGCAACCTGTGGCGTGGCCAACCCCGACGCCTTCTGCCGTTGCCCACGCCGCGTCGACAAGGCCGTGGCGCTGGGCCGGATCAACCCGGACAAGCCGGTGTTCGCCCGGCATCCGGTCTCACCCGGCGGCCGCACCGTGGTGGCCGCCGAGGATCAGATGATCCGTCTCCACGACGCCGCGGCGGTGCTGCGCGCCCACCCGGATTACGCCGTGCCCCAAGCGAAAGTGCAGGCCATCGAGGCGCTGCTGCGGTCAGGACGCTTCCCGCTGCTCGATCAGTCCTGATCGGCCGGTGCTCGCGGAGACCGGCGCGACAGATGAGTGACGCACATCACATCGAATATTGTCGGATCGGTCCGGGATTCCGTGTCCAACCGGAGTGACAGGGAAAAACTCCGGAAGGATCCACATGACCGCCATCGACGTCATCGACTCGTACATCAACTACAGCGACACCGGCGCCGACACCGCCCCGGTCGTCTTCCTGCACGGCAACCCCACCTCGTCGTACCTGTGGCGCAATGTGATTCCGCATGTCGCGCCGCGGGCCCGCTGCCTCGCGCCGGATCTGATCGGTATGGGCGCGTCCGGTAAGCCCGATATCGCCTACCGGCTCGACGACCACGCCCGTTATCTCGACGCCTGGTTCGACGCCCTGGCTCTGGAGGATGTCGTCATTGTCGGGCACGACTGGGGCGGCACACTCGGCATGGATTTCGCGGCGCGCCATCCCGGTCGGGTGCGGGGTATCGCGTTGATCGAAACCTTTCTTCGCCCGATGCGCTGGGACGAGTTGCCGCAGGGTTCGGCCGAGATGTTCCGTCGGTTCCGTTCGCCGGAGGGTGAGCAGGCCGTACTCGAGCAGAACCTGTTCATCGAGTACAACCTGCCCAAACTCATTGCCGGGCTGACCGAAGCCGACCTCGACGCGTATCGGGCGCCGTACCCGACCCCGGAGTCCCGGAAGCCGATGCTGGCTTGGGCGCGGGAGTTTCCGCTCGACGGTGCGCCCGCCGATGTCGTGCGGCGCGTCCTCGATTACGGCGAATGGATGGCGAACAGTGGCGATGTTCCCAAGCTGCTGATGAAGGTCGAGCCGGGTGTCGGCCTCGGGTCGCCGGAGATCATCGAGTGGGCCGCACGAACTTTCGCGGCGGTCGAGGTCGAATCGGTGGGTCCGGGCCAGCATCACAGCCCGGAGGACCAGCCGGATGCCATCGGCAAGGCGGTCGCGGCGTGGCTGCGCAGGCACGCGCTGGTCCCGACCGCGACAATGTCGTGATGAACAGCGGCACTGTGCCGGACGACGGGGGGAACCTTGGAATGTCCGATGATCTCGGCGGCCGGCCGAACGCGGCCGGGGACGAGGCGGATCTGGTGGCCCGCGCCGTCGATGGTGACCGCGCCGCGCTCGCCGAGGTGATAGCGCTTCTACAGGATCCCCTCTACCGTCTGGCCCTGCGCATGACCGGGCGACCGGCCGACGCCGAGGACGCGGTGCAGGAGATCATGATTCGCGTGCTCACCCGCCTCGCCACCTGGCGAGGCGAGGCGAAGCTGCTCACCTGGGCCTACCGTGTCGGCGTGAACTATCTGCTCAACCTGCGCAGGCAGTCACCGCAGGAGCGGCAGCAGCTCAGCCTCGACGACTTCCGCGACGATCTCGCGGAAGGCCTTGCCGCCGAGGACTACCGGGGGCCGGAGGCCACGCTGCTGACCGAGGAGGTACGGCTCGGTTGCACCCAGGCGATGCTGCAATGCCTGAGCCGCGACGAGCGCGTTGCTTTCGTGCTCGGCGACGTCTTCGATCTGAAAGCCGCCGAGGCGGCGTGGATTCTGCGGATTTCTCCTGCCGCCTTCCAGAAACGGCTGGAACGCGCCAAGCAGCGGCTGGCCACCTTCCTCCGCTCGACCTGCGGCCTGGCCGATGCGAAGGCGTTGTGCCGCTGCTCGCGCCGGGTGGACCGGGCGATCGAATTGGGCAGGGTGCAGCCGCGTCGCCCGGCCTTCGCGCAGCATCCGGTGAGTCCGGGTGGCCGCACGGTCGCGGCGGCGGCCGCGCAGATGCTCACACTGCGCGATGCGGCGGGCGTGATCCGGGTGCATCCGGATTACGCCGCGCCGCAGGCGAAGATCGACGCGATCACCGGCCTATTGCATTCCGGCCGGTTCCCGCTGCTGGACTGAGTTCAGTCGAAGGATGGCCGGGTGACGCTGGGCTCGGTCACCCGGTAGGTCGCCAGGATCACGCCGTTATCGAGAACCTTGGACGCGATCAGCTCCATCGTCGCCTCGGCCTCGACGGGGTTCCACAGCCGCGCGCCCTTGCCGAGCAGGACCGGGTAGACAACCAGCCGGTACTCGTCGACCAGATTGTGGGCGCGCAGGTAGTCGACGAGGGTGGCACTGCCGAATACCAGCAGATTCTGCTCGGCGCGCAGCTTGGCGACGGTCTCGGCGAGGTCGCCCGGAATCGGGGTGGCGTTCCACTCCAGTTCGGTGCGCGTCGTGGTGGCGACGTGCTTGGGCATGCTGTTCATCTTGTCCTTGTACTCACCCTCTTCCGGGTGATTGGGCCAGGACGCCGCGAACATCTCGTAGGTGTTGCGGCCGAGCAGCAGCGCGTCGGCGTCGGCGACCTCGGGCGACTTGAAGTCGGCGATGTCGTCGTTCCAGAACGGGGCCGTCCATGAGGGCGCCTCGATCACGCCGTCGGCCGAAACGAACTCCGCGACCACTACTTTGCCCATTGACATCCTCATTTCTGTCTCACCTCTCGATCCGGTGGACCGAGTGTTCATCAGTGCGGACGATTCCCGCGACGAAGACTAATCGGAGGCGGACGAATTGGGCACGGGTGATCAGCGGGCGACGGCGGGCCGCAGCAGTGCGCCGTTCAGCACCCCGCGCACGGTACGCACACCCACCACCGCCCAGGCCCCGACCAGCAGGACGTACAGTGCGACCGCCGCCGCGGCGAAGAGGTAGGCCCCCGTGTGGCCGTACAGGACGCTGCTCGCGGTGATGCAGGTACCGAGCGGGAAGGTGAATCCCCACCAGGACAGCGTGAACCTCAGCTGACCGGCCCGGGCGGTCCTCGCGGTCACGGCCAGCGCCAGCGCCAGCCAGAGCATGGCGAATCCCCAGGTGGTGAGACCGAAGATGACAGAGAAGACGGTCAGGCCCTTGGCGAACAGATCGGGCAGCGCGGCGGGTCCGGCATTGGCGAGCAGGCCCGCGGCGGTCACCGACTGACCCAACGGGCCGAGCACGATCCACAGGGTGGGCACCATGCCCGCCTGGGGAGTGTCGAAGTGCACCAACCGCGACCAGATCATGGTGGTGGTGATGAGCGCCGCGATCAGGCTGAGGCCGAACATGGCGAGGCAGAGCAGAATCAGGGTCAACCGCGGCTGGCCCGCAGGGGTGTGCGGGACCAGCAGGGCGCCCATGGCGGCGGACACCATGGGCGGCACCACCGGAATCAGCCAGCCACCGAACGCGGCATCGGGATCGATGCGTTGGTGGGTGAACATCCGGTAGGGGATTCCTACGGCCGTCATCAGCCCGAGCACGGTGCCCACCGTCCACAGCACCCAGTCCACCGCGACGGCGGCGCTCATCCCGATCACATCGCCGCCGAGTACCAGGGTGCCCGCACCGACGGTGATCAGTGCCATCGGGGGCGCGCCGTAGAACTGCGACATGACGGGATGCTCGAAGTGATCGCGCGCATTCTCGGGGAATCTGACCAGGTGCGCGATCCATGCCACGGTGAGGGCCACCAGCAGCGTCGCGGACAGCGCCCATACCGCGGTCGCCGCGCCGCGCAGTCCGGGGAACTGTAGCGGCAGGGTGACGGCGGCGTTGGCGACGATGCTGGTGCCCATGACGGCGGCGAACCAGTTCGGTCCGAGGTGGCGCAGACTCTCGCCGTTGAGCTCGCCGAACCGGTGCCGCGCGGTGGCGGGGGCTGTTCTTCCGAACGTGATGGTGGCGGTCATATGTTCAGCTTCGCGCCGGGCGGCCGGGTGGCGTAGCCCGCGCGTTCCTATGAATGCATAGAGTGGTTCTATGCCACTGTCGCCGCGTGTCCCCGATCTGGCCGCGCTGGACCTGCTGGTCTCGGTTATCGAGCTGGGCAGTATCGGCCGCGCGGCGCAGGCACACGGCATCAGCCAGCCCTCGGCCTCCTCGCGCCTGCGATACCTGGAGAAGCTGGTGGGTGTTCCGGTGCTGGAGCGCACCACGCTCGGGTCGCGGCCCACCCCGGCCGGTGCGTTGATCGCCGAATGGGCGCGTTCGGTGGTCGACGCGGCCGAGCAATTGGACGCGGGCATCGACACCCTGCGCGCGGAGCGCGATTCCCGGCTGCGGGTCGCGGCCAGCCAGACCATTGCCGAGTACCTGTTCCCCGGCTGGCTGATGACGCTGCGCGCGACGACGCCCGACACCACCATCGCCTTGGAGTCCGGCAACTCGGTCGAGGTCGCGCAGGCGGTGCTCGACGGCCGGGCCGGTATCGGATTCGTCGAGAGCCCCAAGACTTTCCGCGGCCTGGAGAGTCACACGGTGGCGCGCGATCGGCTGGTCGTCGTCGTCGCACCGCAACATCAATGGGCGCGGCGCGGTTCCGTCGCACTGGCCGAGCTCGCCGAAACCCCATTGATCCAACGGGAACCGGGTTCGGGCACGCGCACCTGGTTCGAACACGCGGTCTCGCGCGCTCTGCCGGGTACGCAGCCGAATATCGCGCTCGAACTGTCCTCCACCACCGCCATCAAAACCGCGGTCGCCGCGGGCGTCGGGCCCGCGGTGCTGAGTTCCCTGGCCGTCGCCGCCGACATCGCCGCGGGCTCCCTGGTTTCCCCGGAGGTCACCGGCCTCGACCTCGACCGCACCCTGCGCGCCGTCTGGCCTACCGGGCAGCGCCTGACCGGCCCCGCCCGCGACCTCTACGCCATCGCCCGCCGCCCCGATTGAGCGCGGATCTCCCTGTGCGCCGCGAATCTCCGAATTCGACAGTCGGCCGCTGGCCCGCCCCGGCAGACGCACCCGGCTTCGGGGGAGGACACTGAGTGGCATGGCGCAGGGCAGCGGTCGACTGATCGTGGTCGATGCCGCGAATGTCGTCGGTTCGCGGCCCGACGGTTGGTGGCGTGATCGTGCCGGGGCGGCCCGGCGCCTGTTGGAGCGGCTGACCGTGCTGGACACAGCGGCCGAGGTGGTCGTGGTGCTCGAAGGCGCGGCGAAGGCCGCCGTCGCGGAGGCACCGCAGTTCGACGGTATCCGCGTGGTGTCGGCCGACGGTTCGGGTGATGACGCGATCGTCGATGTGGTGGCGGCGGCGGTGGATCGGTCGGTCACCGTCGTCACGGCGGATCGCGGACTGCGCGCGCGGGTGCAGGCGCTCGGGGCGGATACGGTCGGTCCCCGCTGGCTCATCGAGCGTATCGAGTCGTAGGCGCGCGTATTCCTGTCCACCGCAAGCGAATCCCCCGCTGACCGGGGTCCGGCCGCTCCGGGCCAGGTGGGCCACCGCCTCAGTCGTCGGACGTCGCGTCCTTCCTCGTCTGGGCGGTCGGGGGAATCCCGGTGTCCAGGAAGCGGATCAAGCTATCGATGCGGTCGGTGTGGTCGATGCAGCGTTCCAGGTAACTACCGGTCATGGCCAGATCGATGGCCGAGTCGGTGGGTTGTGCCGGGGCGGCCTCGGTGAGGGCGGTGAGCAATCGGTGGTGCAGCTGCTCCATCGGATGTACGCCCGGTTCGGTTTCCGTGGCATTGTGCCCGGTCGCGACGGCCTGGCCGGATACCGCGGTGCGGTGCGCGGCGAGCCGTCCCATTTCCGCGAGGATGTCGAGAATCGGCTGGGGCCCGACGTGTCCCGGGTGGCTGCGGTAGATCTGGTCGGCGACTCGGCTGGTGAGCCAGCCGATGCGGGACAGTTCGCTCGCGATCTGGATGGCGGTCACCACATGACGCAGGTCGCGGGCGACCGGCGCCTGCAATGCGAGCAGCACCACGGTCCTGGCCTCGCACGCGCCATACATTTTCTGTAGCTGCTCGTCGAGCGCGAAAACCTCGTAGGTGGCCTTCAAATCGGCGTCGACGAGAGCGTCGATCAACCGCTCGACGGCGTCGTGGGCAACTCGGCACATCAGCGTCAGATCATTCGTCAACGCGACGAGCTCGTGGGTGAACTGGGTCCGCACCCGCAAATTCTCTCCTATCGCGGCGCTGTCGAGTACTCGAATCCAGGCCCGGTTACCGGCTTGGCCGGAACACGCAGGCCAGCAACGGATTGTCGCGGTGCGATGGTGAGGTGAAGCGGTGTTACCGTCGGGCATGTGCCCACCAAGAACGATGTTCAGCACCGCCTGGTTACCACATTCCAACGCCGCATAGGGAATCCGATCCTGCGTCGGCTGCCGAGTCAGCAATTGCTGGAGACAGTCGGCCGGGTGAGCGGTCAGCCGCGCGTCACCCCGATCGGCGGCCGTCGCGTGGGTGCCCAATTCTGGCTCGTGTCGGAATTCGGCGAGCGTTCGCAGTATGTGCGGAACATCAAGGCGAACAATCGGGTCCGGGTCCGGCTGCGGGGACACTGGCATACCGGCACCGCGCACCTGCTGCCCGATGACGATCCGAGGGCGCGGTTGCGGGAACTGCCGCGTGCCAATAGCGCCGCGGTTCGTGCGGTGGGCACCGATCTGCTCACGATTCGCATCGACCTGGACGACTGAGAAGATCCGCGGTCAGCCTGCGGGCTGCCGGTCGACCACCTCGAGCAGCTTCCAGTCACCGACGCCGCATCGGCGGGCGGATTCGGCGCCGGAATCTGTTCCACCCGCATCTGTTCCACCCGCGGGCGATAACGATAGCCAGGACGGAACTGGAAGCCTTCGATGGAGCCGGGATGCCTCGCCCCGATGGTACCGAACAGCTACATCGACCTTGGTGTCCGAAATTAGCTGGGACGATGGTGGCATGATCCGTGCGTTGACTGCCCGCTGGACCGTGTTCGTTCCCCTACTCGCCGTTGTCGCGCTGGCCTCGACCTGGGGGCGAAGTCTGCCGGGGGTCGGTGTGGTCGTCGTGGGGGCGGCTCTGGTCGGGGCGGTGCTCGCGGCGGTCAACCACGCGGAGGTGGTGGCGAACCGAGTCGGTGAACCGTTCGGATCGCTGGTGCTCGCGGTCGCGGTCACCGTGATCGAGGTCGCACTGATCGTCACGCTGATGATTTCCGGCGGTGAGAAGAGCGCCTCCCTGGCCCGCGACACCGTATTCGCCGCGGTCATGATCACCTGCAATGGCATCTTCGGTCTTTCGCTGCTGGTCGGCGCGCTACGCAGGCGGGTAGCGGTCTTCAATGCGGAGGGCACGGGCGCCGCGCTGGCTACGGTGGCGACCCTGTCCACCCTCAGCCTGGTCTTGCCGACCTTCACCACCAGTAAGCCCGGCCCCGAATTCTCGCCCGCCCAGCTCGCTTTCGCCGCGGTGGCCTCGCTGCTGCTGTACGGGCTGTTCGTCATGGTCCAGACGGTGCGCCATCGCGACGACTTCCTGCCAGTCGAGGGTGGCGGCGTCGTCACCGAGGACGAGAACGGCGAACGCCCGACCGTGCGCAGGACGCTGCTCAGCTTCGGCCTGCTGTTTGTCGCCCTGGTCTGTGTGGTCGGGCTGGCCAAGGTGATCTCGCCCGCGATCGAACACGGCGTCCGGTACGCCGGACTGCCGCCCGCGGCGGTCGGTGTGGCGATCGCGCTGCTGGTGCTGCTGCCCGAGACGCTCGCCGCGGTACGCGCCGCGCGCCGCGATCAGGTCCAGATCAGCCTGAATCTGGCGCTGGGGTCGGCGATGGCCAGTATCGGCCTGACCATTCCGGCCATCGCTGTGGCAACTATCTGGCTACAGGGGCCGCTGATCCTCGGGCTGGGCGCGACGCAGATGGTTCTGCTCGCCATCACGGTCGTCGTCGGCGCGCTCACCGTTGTTCCCGGCCGCGCGACCCTGCTTCAGGGCGGCGTACATCTGGCTCTGTTCTCGGCTTTTGTATTCCTCGCCGCCAGTCCGTAGGTGTCGTGATGTGGGTGCGTAGGTGACCAGCGTCACGCCTCGGCAATTTTGATGTGACGCAGAGTACCTATTAACTTGGCCACCGTTGGCATTGACGCCGGATGCGGAGAGAACGCCATGAACTTCGACACAACCCGTGCTGTTCGCGAGGTACGCGGGCTCGGCCTATGACCTCCGATCTCGAGGAATTCCAGCTCCGCACCCGTAGCTCCGCGGTCACCGTCGTTCGCGAGAACTTCTCGGATACGGTCGTCTCATCGCTGCGCACCTTCGGTCGTGCGGTTGGCGTCGCCCAGGAGTCGGTGACCGGCGCGGTGCGCGATATCGCACGCGGCCGATTCCAGTGGCGCGAGGCGATTCTGCAGGCCTGGCGGCTGATCACGGTCACCACCGTCCCGGCGATCCTGATCGCGATCCCGTTCGGTGTGATCGTCTCGATCCAGGTCGGCAACCTGATCCACACCCTCGGTGCGGACTCACTGCTCGGCGCGACCGGCGGCCTCGGCGTCATCAAACAGGGCGCCCCGATGGCGACCGGATTCCTCCTCGGCGGCGCGGGCGCCGCGGCCATCGCGGCCGATCTCGGCGCCCGGACGATCCGGGAAGAGATCGACGCGCTGAATACGATGGGTATCAGCCCGATTCACCGACTGGTCATTCCGCGCATGGCCGCCATGCTGGTCGTCGCGCCGCTGCTCAATATCCTGATCATCTTCGTCGGCATCCTGGCCGGGTACGCGGTCGCGATCGGCGGCCAGGGCGTGACGCCCGGTAGCTACTGGGCCACCTTCGGATCCTTCACCACCACCGCGGATGTCTGGGTGTCGCTGGTAAAGGCGCTGATCTTCGGGTTCCTGGTCGTGGTCATCGCCTGCCAGCGCGGACTGGAGGCCAAGGGCGGACCGCGCGGTGTCGCCGATGCGGTGAATGCGGCGGTGGTGCTCTCGGTGGTGTCGATCGTCGTCGTGAATCTGGCCATCACCCAGGTCACCGCCATGTTCCTGCCCACGAGGCTCGCGTAGATGGCTACTTCCTCATACGTCCCGAAGGGACTGGGCTGGGCCGCGCGCTATGTCCGGCGCGGCAGCAGGGTGCTGCGCGCGGTCGACTCCGCGGGCTTCGTCGCGGTCTTCGTCTGGCAGGTGCTCTCGGCGATCCCATCGACACTCCAGCGCTATCGCGGCGAGACCATGCGCGCCATCACCGATATGACCTGGGGTCGCGGCTCGGTCGTGGTCGGCGGCGGCACGGTGCCGATGATGATCGTGCTCGGTCTCGCCATGGGCGCCTCGGTCGGCGTGGAATCCTTCGCCACCCTGGACATGCTCGGCATGGGCCCGGTCACCGGCGTCGTCTCGGCGTACGCGACCACCAGGGAGCTGGCCCCGATCGCCGCGGCGGTGGGCTTCGCCGCCCAGGCCGGATGCCGCATCACCGCGGAGATCGGCTCGATGCGCATCTCCGAAGAGATCGACGCCATCGAATCGCTCGGTCTGCGTTCGGTGCCGTTCGTGGTGACGACCCGGGTGATCGCGGGCTCGCTGGCCATCGTCCCGACCTTCCTCATCGCGCTGATCCTGAGCTACGGCGCCTGCCGCGGGCTGATCACGCTGGTGCACGGCCAGTCCGCTGGCGTATACGACCACTATTTCTTCCAATTCGTCTCCGGCTTCGACGTCATCGCGGCGGTGATCAAGGTCGCGATCTTCGGGACGGTGGTGATCCTGGTGCACAGCTACTACGGCTTCTTCGCGACCGGTGGACCCGAGGGCGTCGGAATCGCCTCCGGCCGCGCGGTGCGGGCCAGCTTCGTATCGATCATCGCGATCGACATGGTGCTGTCCATCCTGCTGTGGGGCTTCAATGCCGCGATCAGTTTCACGGGGTGATCAGTGCCGAAATACGGTTTGCCCGGCGTAGCCGCGGATAAGAAAAAGGCCAGAACGGTCGGTTTGTTCATCATCGCGGTCCTCGCGGTGGTGGCGCTGGCGACCACGCTCTACCGGAGTGTGCGCACCGACGAGGGCCTGCGCATCGCACTGCACACCGTCGAGATCGGCGACGGTCTCAGTGCGGGCACCCAGGTGCGGCTGGATGGTGTGCTGGTCGGTGAGATCACCGAGATCGCGCCGGACCGGCGCGGTACCCAGCGGATCACGTTGCATTTGGACAACTCCCGGCTCTACGGCCTCGACGACAGCATGCGGATCGACTACGCGCCCGCCAACCTCTTCGGCATCAGCGAGCTCGAATTGCGCCGTGGCCCCGGCGGTTCCCCGCTGCGCGAGGGCGCGGTGATCGATTTGACCGGCCCGCAGGCCGCCAGGGTTTACGACGCCACCATGGGCAGCATTCTGCGCAGTCTCTCCCAGGTCGGTGCGACCGTATTCACCCCGCAGCTGGCCACCGTCATCGCGCAGGTCTCCGCGGATTTCCAGGCCTTCACCCCGCTGGTGCAGGCGCTGATCACGGTGGCGCGCACCATCGCCGACAACCAGACCATGCCGACCTCCGAATTGCTCGGCAAGCTCGGCCCCGCCTTCGAAGGCGGCGGCCGATTCGCGGGTGCGACGATCCAGGCCCTCGATCAGATCCACGACATCCGGATCGTGCAGACCGACAAGGACCGCTACGACATCGGTGTCGCGGCGCTCACCGGCACGATCCTGCCGGGTCTCGCGACCACCGTCACCGCGGCGGGCGGGCAATTCGCCGAGGCCACCGACATGCTCGCACCGATGCTGAATGTGCTGGCGCAGATGATCCCGCGCCCGCAGCAGTCGGCCGCGGAACTGCGCGCACTGCTGGAGCGGCTGCGTGCGGCGATGCCCGATACGCCCGCCGGTCCGGTACTGAACCTGGAGGTCGATCTGCGCACGGGCTGGGACAGCGTGCCGGGGATCGCGGTGCCGCTGCTCGGGCGGCCATTACCCACCCCGCCGGCCCCGCCGACCGCCGTCCCCGAAGGAGGTATCCGATGACGGTGCGTGGTGCGGCCTTGCGGCTGCTGCTGTTCGCGGGCGTGATGGTGGTGGTGCTCGCCCTGGTGCTCACCGCGATCACACGGCCGGTGGCCGGGGATACCGAGGCACACGATGCGCTGTTCACCGATGCCAACGGCCTGAAGGTCGGCGATGACGTGCGCATGTACGGCGTGCAGGTAGGCAAGGTCGAGGGCATCGCGCTGGACGGGGTGACGGCGAAGGTGCGCTTGACCGTCACGACCTCGACGCCGATCTACGACAACAGCACCCTGGCCATCCGGTACCAGAACCTCACCGGCCAGCGCTATATCGACCTGCAGCAGCAGCCGAATCCCGGCATCCGGCTGGCCGCGGGCGCGGCCGTCGGCGCCGAGATGACCATCCCGTCCTTCGACGTGACCAGCCTCTTCAACGGCTTGAAACCGGTGCTGGCCACCATGAGTCCGGAATCGGTCAACCAGTTCACCGAGAGCATGCTCGCGGTCATCGAGGGTGACGGTTCCGGGCTCGGACCGGCGATGGCGGCCATCGATCAGCTCAGCAAGTACGTCGGGGACCGGCAGCAGGTGATCGCCGCCCTGGTGCGGAATATGTCCGATCTCTCCGATCGGGTCGGCGGCCGGGTGCACTATCTGGTGCCGCTGCTGGCCCGGCTCAGCGATATCTTCCAGTCGCTCCAGGCCAATATCGGCGGGCTCGCGCAGTTCGCCATGACCGCGCCGTCGGTGCTCGGCCCGCTGGACCGATTGCTCGGCACCCTCGGCCTGTCGCAGGACAGCGGCGCCGATACCGACGGGCTGATCCGGCAGCTGTTCCCGAATCCGCAGGAGGCGGTCGAGGTGTTCGGCCGGCTGCCCGGGCTGCTCGACTCGGTGGACAACGCGCTGCCGCGCACCGCCGCGGGCTGGAAACCGGAGTGCAGCAAGGGCGCTGCCGAGGTGCCCGCACCGGTACGGGTGCTCATCGCGGGACAGCGGGTGGCGATATGTCAGGCATGATCTCCCGCTGGTTCGGCGGCAACCGGCCCATCCCGGACGAGCCGACCAAGCTGCGCCGCGAGGTGCGGCTCGGCATCATCGGCGTGGCACTGCTGGTCATCGGCATCGTCGCGGCCGGTACGCTCTACGTAGTGCCGTTCGGCAAAACCACCTATACGGCGGAGCTTTCCGAGGCGCAATCGGTGAAGGAGGGCGACGACATCCGGCTGGCGGGCATTTCGGTGGGGTCGGTGAAATCGCTGGAGCTGAAGCCGGATCGGGTCGTCATGACATTCACCGTGAATTCCGATGTCTTCCTCGGCGATCAGACCTCGCTAGATGTGCGGATGCTCACCGTGGTCGGCGGGCACTATATCGCGCTGTTCCCAGCGGGCACCGCGCCGCTGGGTGATCGTCCGATCCCGGCGGATCGAGTTCGGTTGCCCTACAGCCTGATCCAGACGTTCCAGGACGCCACCGCCCCGATCGCGAAGATCGATGGCAATACCTTGCGCAATAACCTGGCCGCGCTGGATCGGTCGGTCGACGGCGCCCCGGAAGCCTTGCGCACCACCCTCGATACCGTCGGCGGCTACGTCGACGCCATCGATCGCCAGCGCACCCAGGTCTCCAATGCCATCGCCGTTGCCAGCGAGTACGTCACCATGTACGACGGCGCGAAAACCGATCTGGGCAGGCTGATGGATAACGCCAACCTGCTCGAGACCGTGCTGGTCGATAAGCGCGCCGAACTGCGCGAATCCGTCGCGCTGCTCAATAGCGTGGTGCAGCGACTGGCCGCGCTGGCACCGTCCTGGGATTCGACCCTGAAACCGATGGCGCAGCAGCTCGCCGAGGCCCTGCCCCGGCTGGAAGAACTCGGCGGCAAGCTCGAACCGATGATCGCCTCCGCGCGGGACCTGACCCAGCGGCTGCGGGCGCTGGTGATTCCCGAGGGCGGGATCGTGATCGATAGATCCGGTGAAACCATCCAGGCGCCGGGCGGTGTGGATCCCTCGGCCGCACTCGGTGTGTGCGTGCCACTGCCAGGGAAGGCGTGCTGATGCTGAATCGACTGCTGGGCAGCCAGGCGTTCATGTCTATCTCGGGAGCCGTCGTCCTCGCCGTGGTTGCGGCGGCGGGTTACTTCGTGATCTTCGATCCGCTGCGCGAGACCGAGGCCTACTGCGCGATCATGCCCGACAGTATCGGGCTGTACCCCGGCAACCAGGTGACCATGCGCGGCATCACGGTCGGCACGGTGACCTCGGTGCAGAACCAGGGCAGCACCGTTCGAGTGGATTTCGAGGTCGACGCCGACCATCCCGTGCTCGCCGACGCCTCGGCAACCACGGTGTCCGATACCGTTGTCGCCGATCGGGAGCTGGCGGTACTGACCACCGGCAAGGACGCCGCACACTGGGACAGCGCGCAGTGCATCACCAAGACACTGACCCCGAAGAGCCTGACCGAAACCCTCACCGCGCTGGCGCAATTGTCCGACCAGATCGTGGGACCGGATCCGGCGCAGCCGAATTCGCTGGCCGACGGGCTCGCCTCGCTGGACCGGGCCACGGTGGGCACCGGTCCGCAGATCAACGAGCTGGTGCGCAAACTCGGCTCGGCCCTGAAATCGCCGGATGCGGATATCGGTCATCTGGCCGCGATCTTCGACGCCTTCGCGTCGGTCTCCCAGAAGGTCGATCAGTATTGGGGTGACTTGGAATCCATGCTGACCAGGATCGGTCCCGCGCTGAATCAGGCCAGCACCGAACTGCTCGGCCCCGGCACCGAACTGTTCGACGGGCTGCGGCAGGTACTGCCGATGCTCAACGACATCACCACCATGTTCGGCGGACAGATCCTGCGGCTGCTCGACGACACCGTGCCGCTGATAAAGCTGCTGCGCGCCAATGTGGGTTCGCTGCGCGACATCATGGTCACCACACCGGTTTTCGTCTCCGCCTTCCAGAGCGCGGTCGATCCGCGGACCGGTGCGGTCGGCATCACCTATGCGGCGCCGAAGCTCGCGATACCGCAGCAGCATGCCGAGCAGGTGTGTGCGGCGGTGAATGCCGTCACGCCGGGGCGATGCACCGGCTCGCAGGACGGCATGGTGAATGTGTCGATGGCGCAGCTGGTATTGGGATTGGCGGGTTCGCGATGACAATGCGACGCACGGTGAGACTTCGGCTGCCACGTCCAGCGGCGCTGCGCCGCACCACACTCGCACTCACTCTCGCGGCCGCGGTGACGGTCGGCGGGTGCGCGTTCGATCCGTCCTCGGTGCCGGTGCCCGGCACCTCCGTCGCCGGGCCCACCTACCGGGTGCGTATCGAATTCGCCAATGTGCTGAATCTGCCCGCGCGCGCGAAGGTCATCGCCAACGGCGCCCAGATCGGCACCGTCGACAAGGTCACCGTGGTGCCCGTGGACCGAGCCCCCGCGGGCCGCGGCGGCTACGTGGTGGTCGACGCCGATATCGCGAAATCCGTTCAGCTGCCGACCACTACGGTCGCCGAATTGCGCCAGAACACCGTGCTCGGTGATATCCATATCGCCCTCACCACGCCGCCCGACGGCTTCGACGCGTTGCTCGGTCCGGACGGCACCATCGACCTGGACCACAGCAAGCCGCCGGTGCAGCTGGAGGACACCATGGCCACCATGGCCTTATTCGTCCAGGGTGGTGCCGTCGGGCAGATGCAGGACATCGTCAACCGGTTCAATGCCGTGCTGCCGCAGGATCCCCGGGAGACCGCGCGGATCTCGCGGGTGATGGGCGCCGACGCCGCCGATCTGGCCGCCAACCTGGACGAGGTGGACAAGCTGCTGTTCGGTTTGGCCACCAATGCCGAAGTGCTGCACGATATCCGACCTGAGCTGGACGATATTCTCAGCGAGGAATCGGTGAAACGGGTGACCGCCGCGGCACAGTCGATCGATGGGGTGACCGAGATCTTCGGTGTGCTCGGTCCGGTGGGGCAGTCGCTGGTCTGGCTGGCGCCGCTGGTGCAGTCGGGGGAGGCCGCGGCCCGGGCGTTCGTGCCGCTGGCGACCGGCGGTCCGCTCGATCTGCGCTCGCCCTCCAACCTGGCCATGCTGGTCGCGCTGCTGCGGGACAAGGTCATTCCGTTCGTCGAGCGCGGTCCCAAGGTGAATGTGCGTGACATACAGGTGAATTCGGTCTCCCAGCAGGACCAGGTGGAACGGATCGTCGAAACCCTGCGCATGATCGGAGCTGTCCGATGAAGATCGGCTCGCTGGCCTCGCTCGGCGGCATCGCCGCCATCCTGATCCTCGGCGCGGCCTATCTGACCTTCGGGGTGGTGCGGTTCGATCCGTTCGCCGACTACACCGAGGCCACGATGGTGCTGAGGAATTCGGGTGGGCTCGGCGTCGGTTCGCCGATTCTGCTGACCGGCATCCCGGTCGGCAAAGTGACCTCGGTGGACAACACCGCCTCCGGGGTCGAGGTCGGCTTCCGGGTGGACGGCTCGCACAAGCTGCCTACCGACAGCATCGTCACCATCGAACAGCTCTCCGCGCTGGGTGAACCGTACGTGCAGTTCGTGCCCAATGCCGAGGGCGGCCCGTATCTGCGCGATGGGCAGCGGCTCGACACCGCGACGGTGCGCACCCCGCTGTCCATACCCGAGGTGGCTCGGCTGGTCACCACGACCATGAATCAGCTCGATCCCACCGTGGTCGGCTCGCTGGTGGAGACCATGAGCACATCCCTCACCGGAACCGAGTCCGTCATGCCGGAATTGGCGCGCTCCGGTGACCTACTGGCCTCGACCATCATGAGCCGGGCCCCGAAAATCGCCGAGCTGTTGCGGAGTTTCCAGCGCGCCGCGCGGCATATCGAGTGGGCCGGGCCCGCCACCGCGGCGGGTGCGCCGGAATTGGTGCAGTTCGGCAAGGTGCTCGACGGTCTGGTGGAGGCGGTCGGCCGATTGGTGGCCGAGGGCAACAGCCCGCAGATGTATCTCGAAGGCAATGGCATCGTCCCGTTCCTGGAGAAGATCACCCGGTGGCTCGAGGAGGTCGGGCCGGAGTTGAAGGCGCTTATTCCCGGGCTGCGGCCGCTGACCGACGCGGTCGTCTCCGGTGCGCCCGGCATCGACCTCAGTGCGCTGATCGGGCAGGCGCTACACGAGACCGGTGCGGACACAGTGAAGGTGCGCGTCGCCGTCAAATAGCCATCAGCTATCGAATAGCTATCAGTTATCGAATTGCTGAGCAGGCCGAATATCGTTGGCAAAAGTTGATCTTTGAACCGGCAACATTCCGGTAGCCTCCGAAAAAGATCAACTTTCGTGACGGTGTTCCCTGCTCGAGCAGTGAAGGCGGTGTGCGATGGTGGCATCCGGAGGCGGACCCGCACCCGACGATGGCGCACCCGAGAACAGCACCCGGGTTCTTGCCATCGCGGCCGCGATAGCGGCCGTCCTCGCCCTGGTGGTGGCGATCGGAATGCTCCTGCGCACCGACCGGGATGCGAACGACCAGACGCCGTCGGCCACCCCCACCCCGGTGAGCGCGACCGCGGCTCGCACCACCTCGACGCAGCAACCGCCCTGGCGCCGGCCGATCTCCTCCCCATTGCCGACCCAACCGGCGCACCAGGTGGGCGAGGACTGCTCGTCCGGCGGCATCACCGCCCATTGGGACATCGTGCCGGGACGGGGTTGGGTCTGTGTCCCGCAGACGCAGGGTGATAACGCGCCCGCACCGCTGCCCGCCGAACCGGGAGGCACCTGACTTCCGACACATCTGATCGAGAGCTGAGGCGGTGCGATGGTGGAATCCGGCAATACGACACCCAACCGTGACAATCCGAAGAATGCCCGCGTGCTGGCCACCGCGGTGACGGTATGTACCTTCCTCGCGCTGGTCGTCGCGATCGGACTGATGTTGCGCACCAACCTCGATGCCACCGGATCCGAGACGGCGGTGGCCACTACTTCGCCGCGACTGCCCGCGCCCACCTACCAGGTGGGCGGCGATTGCTCGGCGGGTGGGATCTCCGCCCAATGGGATATGCGTGACGGGCAACTGAACTGTGTGGCGCGGGACCGGATTCCCAGCGCGCACCGGGCCGGAGACGACTGCTCGCACGACGGTGTCACCGCGCGGTGGGAATTCCCGGACGGTCGCTGGGTGTGCGTGCCGGTGCCGCCGCCTGTCGCGCCCGCCCCGCAACCCGCGCCGGTGGAGACCTATGCGCCACCGGTCGAGGTGTCGCGCCCGCCGGTGGATGTCTATGTGCCACCGCAGGAAGTCCCCGCGCCTGCCCCCGCGCCTGCCCCCGCGCCTGCCCCCGCCCCTGCTCCTGCCCCCGCTCCCGTGCCCGCGCCCGCACCGGAACCCCCGCCGCCGGTGCCGTGGTTCCAACTGCCGCCGCTCCCGTGGTTACCCGCGCCGCCGCCTCCGCCGCCCGCTCCGTGACGGGGCACGGAAATTCGGTGGACGGGGCTGGAATGCTCGAAAGGTGATCGATGTTCCGGAGTTTTTCGCCGACCGCCTCGCCATGATCGCGGGTGATCCGGCGCGGGTCTGGTTGGAACAATTGCCCGAATCGGCCGCCGAGTATGCCGAACGCTGGCAGCTGACTCTCGACGGCCGGGTGCCGATGTACGGGTATGCGGGGGTGGTGCTGCCGTGCACCCGCGCCGACGGCACCGAAGCCGTTCTCAAACTCGGGTTCGTCGGCCCGGAGACCCGCGACGAACCGCGTGCCCTGGCCGCCTGGGGCGGCGATGGCGCGGTTCGGCTGTACGAGAGCGACCCGGGGCGCGGCGCCATGGTGCTGGAACGGCTCGATGCCGGACGTTCGCTCGAAGACGAGCCGATCGATGACGCGGTGCGGATCATCTCCGTGCTGCTGCGCAGGCTGGCGATCGAGGGTCCGTCCGATATCTCGCGCTCGCTGCGCACCGAGGCGCAGCGCTGGGCGCTGGAGTTGCCCGAGCAGTGGCGCAGGCTCGGCCAACCGTTTCCGCGCGTACTCCTCGACGCCGCGGTGGATGTGTGCGAGCAACTCGGCCCCAGCGCGGGAACCCTGCTGGTGAACGAGGATCTGCACTACGAGAATGTGCTCGGCGCGACGCGGGAGCCGTGGTTGGTGATCGACCCGCAGCCCCTCATCGGCGATATCGAGTTCACCACGCTGTCGCTGCTGTGGAACCGGATGAACGACTCCGACCTCGATGCGCGCTTCGCGGCCGTGGTCGAGATCGCGGGCCTGGATGCCGATCGGGCCCGGGCCTGGACCCTGGTGCGTTCGGTGCAGAACTGGCTGTGGTTCGTGGAGGACGAGGACACCGAGGATTTCGGCTGGCCCGCGGTACAGGTCATCGCGCCGTGGGCGCTGGGTGGCTCAGCGCCGTGGGCGCTGGGTAGTACAGCGATGCCGAGCTGATCGCTATGTGGTGGCGAAGACGGGAACGACGAATCGCTCGACCAGCGCACGCTCCGTGGCGGCATCGGCTGCGGGCCAGAACAACAATGACAAGACCACCCGGACGATCCACTGGCCGGCGACCGGTTCGCCGTCGGTACCGGTGAGGGTGGTCGCCGCGTCGGCGAGGCGCGGATTGCTCGCCAGGAACCTGTCGACCTCCCGCGGCGAGGTGGCGGTCAGATAGGCCATCGCGACCGGATCGGCACGGACCGCCCGCACGGCGGCGAGGATCGCACCCGCGACCCGCTCGGGCCCGGTGAGTGCGGCGATCGTGCTCCGGATGGAATCGGCGACCCGGGCGGTGGCGCCCGCCAGCACCGCCTCGCGCAGCTGCGATTTCCCTCCGACATAGCGATAGACGGTGGCGCGCGGCATCCGGCGGCGCCGGCGACCTGGTCGATGCTCAGACCGGCCATACCCTTGCGCGCGATGAGATCGGCGGCTGCGGCGTGAATGCGTTCGACCGCGAGGGCGTGACGCTCGCCGCCCGCGAGCCAATCCGGCTGTCCCGGCACGGTGGACTCCGTACATCGGGTCGCGGCCACCGATTTCTACCTGGTGAGCCGCTGGGACCTGGTGCTGGAGGCGACCACCCGGCCCACCGATTTCTCCTCCCACCTCACCGGTGTGCTGGTGCGTCAGCCCGATGGCACGGCCGCCGTCTTCGATATGGATGGCGGGGGACAGGCGGTGCACGTGCTGGCTACCGCCGACGATCCCACCCATATGGCGCACCGCAAGCTGGTGTTGCCGGCACTGGTCGCGAAACGCATCCGGGCACTGGAGCCGACCATGATCGCGAATGTGAACCGGTTGTGGGAGGCCGGTTTCCGCGACGGCGGTATCGAATGGATGTCGGCCATGGCGGACCGGCTGCCGATGACGATGGTGGCCGGACTGATCGGCCTGCCGGACGCGGATGTGCCGCAGCTCGTCGAATGGGGGTACGCCTCCACGGAACTGCTCGGCGGCGTGGTCACCACCGACCGGCTCGGGGCGGTCGTCACCGCCGCCACCGAACTCGCCGGATACCTGCACCACAGGTTCACCGACGCGGTCGCGGCGCCGCGTGCGGATCTGCTCGGCGATCTCGCGAAGGCCTGCGCCGCAGGCGATCTCGACACCGACGTGGCGGTCCTCATGCTGGTGCAATTGGTCGGCGCGGGCGGCGAATCCACCGCGGGCCTCATCGGCAATGCCGTCCGGCTGCTCGCCGCCGATCCCGTTCTCCAGCAACAGCTTCGCGCCGACCCGGAGCTCCTGCCCGCCTTCTTGGAGGAGGTCCTGCGGGTGGAGTCGCCCTTCCGTGCCCACCACCGCCACGTCGTCGCGGACACCTCACTGGGCGGTGTCGCGCTCCCCGCGGGCAGTCATCTGCTGTTGCTCTGGGGCTCCGCCAACCGCGACCCGGCTGTTTTCCCAGATGCCGACCGCCTCTCCTTGGACCGCCAGGTTCAGCGCGGCCACCTCGCTTTCGGTAAGGGCGTCCACTTCTGCGTCGGGGCGGCATTGGCCCGCCTGGAGGCCCGGGTCGCGCCGGAGACCCTGCTCGCCCGCACCGGTTCGTTCGGGCTGGCGCCGAATCCCGATGCCGCCCAGTGGGTACCGAGTATTTTCGTACGCCGCCACCATCGTCTCGAACTGAGCGTCACCTAGGCCGAGCGGCGTCGTCCGAGGCTGCGCCGAGGATCTCGGCGAACCGGGCCGCTCAGTGCGGGTGCTGTGCCGCGTACCGGGCGCGCTCGACCGCGCGCTGCCTGCTCCGCTCCGGATTCTCCAGATCGGCGGGCAGCCCGTGCTTGGCCAATCGGTGCGCGCGGTTCATGGGCATGAAGGCGACGGTGTAGAAGAGGGCGAGTAGCAGGGCGAGCAGGACCATCGAACCGCGTAGCCAGAGTTCGCCGGGGAAGAGCAGGAAGGCCGCGAAGAGCGGGGTGAACGGCACAAGGCCGCGCACGACGTGGCGGGTGTTCGCGTACTTTCCGGTGAGATCGCCGCGGACCCAGTCGAGCATGGAGTCGGGCAGGCGGCGGCCGAAGGCGTAGCCGATCCACTGGATCGGGCCGGGGCGGCGGCGTTCTCGGGTCATGCGCCGGCTCCTGTTGCCTCGGAAGGATCTTCGGTGCGAACCGAATGGCGGGCGGCATCGTTGACGCGGGTGAGTGCCTCGCGCAGCTCTTCCAGATCGGCCAATGTCACCCCGAGTCGCCGCACCACCGCGGGCGGGATCTGCTCGGCCTGCTTGCGCAGTTCGGTGCCCGCCGGGGTCAGGTTCACCACGAGGTTGCGTTCGTCGCGGTGGTCGCGCTCGCGGGTGATCAAACCCGCCGACTCCAATCGCTTGAGCAATGGTGACAGCGTCGGGGAGTCGAGCTGGATGGCCTCTGCGATGGCCTTCACCGACATCGGCGCTTCACCCCACAGCGCGAGCATGACCAGGTATTGCGGGTGGGTCAGGCCGAGTGGTTCCAACAGCGGCCGATAGACAGCCAGCACCGCGCGGTTGGCCACCGCCAGCGCGAAGCACACCTGCCGATCCAGGCGTAGTGGATCGTCGATCTCGGTTTCCATCATTCCTCCCTGGGGTCGTCGCCTAGGTTAGCGTGCGAATAGTTAATGCGTTAAGTATGTGTGGGCGAACTCTCGCCGAGGCCGCCGCCACCTGCGGATTCGTCATGTGGCGCGTGGACGACATCTCGGCCGAGCTACGGCCACACCGCGCCGGTCGTCGATAGCGTGGACGGATGCAGCCAGATATCCCCGCACGCCCGCGCATTCCCGAACTGGACGCGGTCCGCGGGTTCGCGCTGTGCGGCATCCTGGTCGTCGATATCTGGCAGATCACCGGCATGTCCGCGACGGTGTCGCCCGGCGTCATGGACTCGACCCGGCACATGCTCTCGGTGCTCTTCGAGGGCCGCTTCTTCCCGATTTTCTCGTTCCTGTTCGGGCTCGGCTTCTCGCTGTTCCTCGACAGCGCCGCCGAACACACCGACCGCCCGCGACTGGTACTGGCCCGCAGATTGATCGCGCTCGGTGTCCTCGGTCTCGTTCACCACCAGTTCCAGCCGGGCGAGGCATTGCTGCCCTACGCCGTTGTCGGACTGGTGATCCTGCTGCCCGCGGCCGAGCTGTCGCGGTGGATCCTATTGACCCTGGGATTGGCGGGCACCGTCGGCGTCGCGCTGACACTCGGTGGCGGACTCGGTCTGGTGCCGGGTCTGTTCCTGCTCGGAATGGCCGCCGATCGCTTCGGCATCGCCGAAACCCTGCGCGAACGTACCTGGCAGCTCGCCGTGGTCTTCCTGCTCGCGGCACCGGCCGCGGTGGTCGCGGCATGGTGGGAGTATCACGTCCCGTACCTGGACCTCTTGGCCAGCTCGGCCCCGGCGCTCGCCGGTCTGCTCGGCGCGCTCGCCTATCTGACCGGTCTATTGTTGGTGCTGCGCACCGCTTTCGGCGAAGTGTTGTCCGAGGTGCTGCAGCCGATGGGCCGCATGGCGTTGACCAACTATGTCGGCGCCACCGGGCTGATACTCGCCGCCGACCCGCGCCTCGGGCTCGCAGGCTCGACGAACTACGAGCTGCTCTTGCTCCTCGCGGCGTCGATCATGGTGGTGCAGGTGATCATCAGCTCGGTGTGGCTGCGCTGGTTCGGCCACGGTCCGCTCGAATGGGTATGGCGCTGCCTCACCTGGTGGCAGCCGGTGCCGATCCGGCCTCGCGGCGCCGAGCGCGCGGACTCGCTGGGCCTGCCGCGCCGTTGGTGACCCGGACGCGGGGCCGACCGGATCGGCCGATCA
Organism: Nocardia sp. NPDC050710; assembly: GCF_040654375.1. NCBI lineage: Bacteria > Bacillati > Actinomycetota > Actinomycetes > Mycobacteriales > Nocardiaceae > Nocardia > Nocardia sp. NPDC050710. Next base: position 93,840 of record NZ_JBFAHV010000006.1, read on the forward strand.
CGCGAGGTGCACCGGCAGCGTGAGCGGACCGCGGTGGCGGAATCCGGAGCGCCAGCGGATATCTCCCTCGGAGATCGCCAATGTCGTCGCGGGCCAGCGGGTGAACACATGGTCGAGGGTGGCGGCGGTAATGGTGCGCACCAGTGCCGCGCCCAGGCAGGCGTGCAGGCCGTGACCGAGGGCCAGTTGCGGATTGCGCCGCCGGGTGAGATCCAGTTTATTGGGGCTGTCGATGAATTCGGGGTCGCGGTTCGCCCCGGCCAGGCACAGCAGCACGGTATCCCCGGCCCGGATGACGTAGTCGCCGTAGTGCATATCGACGGTGGCGAAGCGCGGTCCGGCCAGCACCTGCGGGGAGAGGTAGCGCAGCAATTCGTCGACCATCGGTGGTTTGTTCCTGCCGGTGCGCAGCACCCGCAACTGGTCCGGACGGGTGAGCAGGGTCAGGATCGAGCCGGCGATCAGGTCGACGAGCACCTCGTACCAGACGAACAGCAGGTAGAACAGCAGTCCGTGGAGCTCGTCGGCGGTGAGTGCGGCGTCGTCGTGCGCGGCGACGAGTCGGCCGAGCATGGTGTCGGCCGGTGCGGTCCGCGCGCGCTCGATCGCCGCGGTGATGATCGTGCGCATCGTGGCGAGGGTGTCCCGCGCGCGGGGCGGCGTGACGCTGCGTAGCGGGGTGGAACTCGATAGCAGGGTGGAACTCGCCCAGCCGTGCAGCGCCTCGCATTCCGGGTCGGCCAGACCGAGTAATTCGCCCAGTACGGCGGCGGGCAGTGGGATCGCGAAGCGTTCGACCAGATCGACGGTGGCATCGGAATCCAAGTCCTTGGACAGGGATTCGATCAGATCGGGGGCGTGCCGGGTCCACTCGGCGAGCTGCCGTGGCGATAGTTCGCCGGTGACGAGCCTGCGCAGTCGCGCGTGATCCGGTGGCTCGGCGACAAGCAATGTGTCCAGCGGCGGCGGCACCGCGAACCCCCGGTAGTCGCGTGAACCCGCCAGACGCATATCGGTGGATAGCCGATCGTCCAGTAGACCGGAGCGCACATCCGCGTAGCGGGTCAGCAGCCAAGCCGGTGGACCGTCCGGGGTCCGGACTCGATGCACACCGCCGTCCCGGCGTAGCCGGTCCAGCACCGGCCATGGGTTCGCCGCGAACCCGGCATCGAAGATCTCCCGCACCCTGGTCCCCCATTCATCTTGTCCGGCAATACGTCTCAGCGCGATCGGTGCGCACCAAACTACTCCGCATCCGCGACGGTCGCCGCGCGGCCCGTTGCGAGTCCGCGATCGCGAACGACTCCGACGTACCGGTCGGTTCGTTCGGTGTCGAAGTGGTCGCCGAACCGGGTGCGGACTGGACGGTCATTCGGCGCGGACTTATTCGGATCGCCTCGTTCGAAACAACAGTGTCGGTTACTCGGCGAACCGCCGAATCCGGTCCGGTCCAATTTTGGAATCGAGAGTTTGGCATCCGGAGCGCTGGGAATAGCGAATTTGTCATACAACTTCAGCGCAACGGGATTGTCATGATCATTATCATCGGACTCCTGGTCCTGCTCGCGGCGGTAATCGTCGGTGTTGCCGGAGTCGCGGCCAATACCGGCGAGGTACGCACTTCGACCAGCGATTTCGGGGTCTTCGACTATCACTTCACGGCTTCGGCCGGCGAATTGTTCCTCTACGGGATGGCGGTCGGCGCCATCGGCATGCTCGGGTTGAGCATGCTGCTGATCGGCGTCTGGCGGTCCTCGCGGCGCGGTGCGGCGGCCCGCCGCGAACTGCGGCAGTCCCGTCGGGACGCGGCCGCGGCCCGCCGCGATGCGCCGCCACCACAGCCTGCCCAGCCGAAGCAATCGATACCGGCGCCGACGACCGGGCAGAAGCCGGTCTGGAGCCTGAATCGGTTCCTGCCCGACCGGCAGCGGTCCGGCGCGCCGGAGGCGCGGACGTCGAGCCGTACCAAGACGGAAACACCCGCCGCGAAATGACGATCGCCCTCCGATCGTCGGAAAGGATTGAGATCATGATTATTCTCGGATTAGTACTGCTGGTGGTCGGCTGGTTGACCGGAATCGGGTTGCTCGTCACCGTCGGTATTATCGTCCTGATTATCGGCGCCGCGCTGATGATCGCCGGTTCGGTCGGGCGTCCGGTCGGTGGCCGCCGACACTATTACTGAGGCACAACATAACGCCCTCGACGGCTGACCGTCCACGGCAATCCGGCGGCGCCGCACTCTACGGGTCGGCGCCGCCGGTCTTATCCGACCGGGGGTGTGGCGAGGTCGGGCGCCGCGCGAAATCCGTCGGCAGCGCGGTTCAGCAGGCGGTTGATTTCGGGATCGGTGACATCGCCGAATTGCTGATACCACTGGGCGATCGAGTGGAACAGCCCCGGGGTTTCCAGGCAGACGACATTGTCGACATGCTTGGCCAGCACCCGGATCGCGCGCGGCGAACCGACAGGTACGGCCAGCACCACCCGGCTCGCGCCTTGCGCGCGGGCGGTCGCACAGGCCGCCTGCGCGGTGGCACCGCTCGCGACACCGTCGTCGACGATGATTGCGGTGGTGCCGGCCAGGGGGATCGGAGCGTGTGTGGCGCGATAGCGCAATGCGCTGCGGGACAGCTCTTCTCGGGCTTCCGCTTCCACCCGCCGCTGCTCGGTCGCGGAAACAAAGGCGCGCACGACGATTTCGTCGTCGATGACCCGAATCCCGTTCTCGCCGATAGCGCCGAATGCCAGCCGGGGCTGGAACGGGACGGCGAGTTTGCGCACCACGGTGACATCGAGTCGTGCGCGCAGTGCGGCGGCAACCTCGTACGCGACCGGAACACCGCCGCGCGCCACCCCGAGCACCACTACATCGGAACCGCGAAATCCGCTCAGCCGCTCGATCAGTCGGCGGCCGGCATCGCAGCGATCATGGAAAGGCATGTCGGTCCTCCTCAGTCGAGTACCGCGGCGAATGGAGCCACGCCATCGGGACTCGTCGAGGACTCGTACTCTACGCCCCTTACCCGGCGACACGCAGATTCGCGGGGAGCACGATAGCGCGGTGAAACGACCTCGAGGAGGTCTCAGATCCCGGCGACATCCGCGAGTTGCCCGATGCCGTAGGTCACCCCCATGGCCAGGGCGCCGCCGAGTACCACCCGTATCACCGCCCGTGCGCGGTTGCTGCCGCCGAGGCCGGCACTGACCGATCCGGTGGCGGCGAGCGCGATCAGCACCGCGGCGAAGGTCACCGGGATGCGGGCGGTGACCGGCGGCACCAGGATCGCGATCAGTGGCAGCAGCGCGCCCAGGGTGAAGGCCACCGCCGAGGAGAACGCGGCCTGCCACGGATTGGTGAGCTCATGCGGGTTCAGCCCCAGCTCGGCCTCGGCGTGCGCGGTGAAGGCATCGTGGGCGGTGAGTTCTTCGGCCACCGTGCGCGCCGTCTCCGCCGAGAGGCCCTTGGCCTGGTAGATCCCGGCCAGCTCGGCGAGTTCGGACTCCGGCTCCTCGCGCAATTCCGTGCGCTCCTTGGCCAGTAGTGCCCGTTCCGAATCACGCTGTGTGCTGACCGAGACGTACTCGCCGACCGCCATCGAGATCGCGCCCGCGGTCAAGCCCGCGATACCCGCGGTGAAGAGGGCGTCGGTGCTGGTGGTCGCCGCCGCGACACCGACGACCAGACCCGCCGTGGAGACGATGCCGTCGTTCGCGCCGAGTACGCCGGCCCGCAGCCAGTTCAGCCGGGACGCCAGCCCCTCGGCATGCGGCTCGTGGGGATGCCTACCGGTGGGGGCCACACTGGTCATGAGCCGCACCCTAGCCGCCCCCGCTGACCCGCCGCTATCGTGGCGCGGCCGGAACCGGTGCTCAGCTCGTCGGGACGCGAAGGGCGTCGGCGAGACGGACCGCGAGGGCGACGATGGTCAGGGTCGGGTTGGCATGGCCGGTGGTGGGAAAGACGGAACTGCCCGCGATATACAGGTTCTCCATCCCGTGCACCCGGCAGTCGGGGTCGACGACACCCGCGCGCGGATCCGCCGACATGCGGGTGGTGCCGGTCGGATGGGCCCAGTCGGTGAGCCGCGGTGTCAGAGCGCTATCCGCCACGGCCCAGTCGTACAGCGTGGGCGCCGGGTATCCGAGCCGCGCGAACTCCGCTACCGCGAGTGCGGCCGCGCGGCGGACGGTGGCGTCCTCCTGCGCGTGCACCCGCCAGTCGATCCTGGCCAGTGGCACGCCGTGGCGGTCGGTGCGGTCGGTCAGGGTGACCCGGCTGTGCGGGCTCGGTGCCTGTTCGACCATGCAGCGCAACTCGATTCGGTCCAACTTGTGCGGAAGTCCGGTATGGCGGATGAGTCTGCGCCGCGCACCGTCGAGCAGCAGTCCGGAGTTGGCCAGCGCCACCTTCGCGTCGTGCCGGTCGCCGCGTCCGCGCAGCAGCTGTTTCACCGACTCCCACGGATCGTCCTCGGCGGGCACCTCTTGCAGCCACAGCGCGCAGTTCAGCAGACCTTCGGCCCGCTGCACGGCGGGGGCGAGCGCGACGCCGTGCAGAAAGGTGTGCTTGCCCTGCTGCGTCTTCACGACGTACTTGCCGAATCGCTCCAGTGCCTCACCCGCCCGCGCGGGCGCCAATTCGCCGACCGCGCCGCAGCGGTGGTCCATCAGATATCGCCCGACCATGTCGTGCCGGTTGCCGACGCCCTCGGGCCGCACCCGGCGCGAAGCCAGTAGCAGCCGCGGCGTGCAGATGCCGCCTGCCGCCAGCACCACCCGCGCGGCGCGCACCGATCGTGGGCGCAGATCGGCGCCCACGACCCGCAACGACTCCACGCGGGCGCCGTCCGGATCGGTGTCGATATGGGTCACCGTGGCATTGACGAGCACCCGGACACTCGGTGCCACAAGATCTTTCACGTGCGCGCCGAAGCGTTTGCAATCGAACGGATCTGCCGGGTCCCGGCTGATCTGCCAGAAGTACGGGCGGAAGCTGTTCTGGTTCAAGGAATCCCGTGGTCGAGGACGACCAGCGAGCCCCCAGAAGGAGTCGTCGGTGAAACCACTGCCGACGCCGATGCCGATGTGGCAGGCGGCGCGCTCCAGGTACGGCTCCAGATCCGTCGCACCGATCGGCCAGCCCGAGTCGGAAACCCATGGTCTGCTGCTGAAATCGAGATCGTCGAGTAGCCCGCAGCGCCCGCTCCAGGTATGCGAATTGCCGCCGAGGATTCGATCGCCCGCGACCCGATCCGACTGGGCACGGCGCGCGCCCACGCTGTCGATATCGTTCAAAGCGTTGACCTCATCGGACATTTCGAGGCCGCCGCTCTCCAATACCAGCACCCGCAGCGGTGCATGGGCCAGTTCGGCGGCGATGGTCAGCCCGGCCGGCCCGGATCCGACTATGCAGAGATCAGCGGTCAGTTCGTCATCGGTTACCGCACGCAAATCATCGATACGCATCAAGCGGTCCTCCCTGCGCCCAACCACCCCGGCGCCGAACCCACCATCCCCGGGCTCACGCGTCTCGTTCACTCTATGAGGTCGGCGCGGTTTTCATGTGCTGTTCAACAACCTCGGCTCAGGAACGCCCGCGCGTACCCGGCCGACTGCCGGATATACATCCAGGTCCAGAATCCGAGCCCGGACTCGCTGGGGCTGGCCACCATCGTCAACTCGCCGTCGAAACATTTCGACACGATGTAGCGTGCCCGCGACACATGCGGTGTGTAGGTCACCACGATGATGTGCTGCCATCCGAATATCCTTGCCCTGCGGCCGATCTCGCGTGCCTCACCGTCGGTGGTCCAGGGATCGGGGAGGAAACAGCTGACGGTGAAATCGAACTGCCCGGCGCAGTATTTGTCCATGACGGTGTCATCGAGTCCGGTGGACCGCGAGATCAGTAGTTGCGGTGCGTACCCTCGGCGCGCCAGATCGAGACCGACGTCGAAGCGTTCGTAGGCGGTGCCGCCCAGGACCACGATCGCGTCCGCGCGGCGCAGGGGATCGGTCTGCGGGTGCACGTATACCGGCCGACCCGCCAGCCCGAGCAAGGCGATCAGGGCGATCGCCACACCGCACAGCAAACCAGCTCGTCGCAGGCCGGGCACGCTTCCGACGATACCGAAAACCGTTGCTATCGAGCGTGACCCGGCTCAGTGCCGAACCCGGCGGGGCAGCCGCACCGGTATCGGATGCGGCATCACCTTGCGGTGGATCAATTGCAGGATCATCAGCAGGCCCGTCGAGAGCGCGCAGGTCAGGTAGTCGCCGAAGAGGAAAGCGAGCACGGCAAAGCCGCCGAAGAGCGGTATTTCGATCAGGGCGCACCAGGCGAGAATTCGTAGTCGGGTGGCATTGCTGTCCAGCCAGCGCACCCCGTCGTCGATGATCTCGCCCGCCGTCACTCGGCACACCATGCCGTCGCCGACCTGGACGAACCGATGTACTGCCTCATCCCGGGTCAACTCGCCGAGCCATGCCCGATCGATCAGTCGCTTACCCTCCTCGGCGACCTCTCTGACCGTATCCATGCGACCCCTTCCGGCTCTCTATCCGGGGGAGAAGTCTATGACGCGCGTACCGGAGTTCCTAGAGGTGATTCCGGCCGCCGCAACCGTGTCCGTACCGGGATGCTCGACCACCGCCGGACCTACCACGCGGCGACTCGAAGCAGGCCGGTCGCCGCGATGCGCGCCACCTCCATGACAACGTCGAACCGGGCGACCGGCACCGGAACACGGCGATACGACCTGGGTACCCCTCGCACCCAAGTCGATCGGCATGCCCGCCCCGATGGCCTCCCGTTCCATCGGTCGGCATTCGCACCGACCGCATACAGTGACAGATCGTGATCGGCGCCCGATAAACGCCCGATAAATATTGCCGTCCGGTAGTTTTCGGCGTCGTCCTACCGGTTGGCGTCGAACAGGGTGGCCGCCGGGGTATGCGCCCGGCCTTCGCGGAGCCGAATCCCGTTGTGCTGGGTCACCCTTACCGCATCCGCGCCGAGTTTCCGCTTGCCGGACAGGCGAGTTCGCAGTTGGGCGGCACGCTCGTCGACGGTGGTCGCGATTGCGCCCTCCGGGATCGACAGCGACCGGAGTAAGCCGCCGAGTGCGTCGCGCGGTGAGGTCGGCGCCTGGTCGACGCCGTGCAGGTCGACATACAACTGCCCGTCCGGAAAGTGTTCGCGCACCAGATGTGCGACGTGCAGGGCGAGCGTGGTCTTACCGATCCCGCCCAATCCGCCGACCGCCGAGATCACTACCGTGCGTCCGTCTCCGGTCAATTGGGCCGCGAGCGCGTCGACTATTCGCTCCCGGCCGGTGAAATCGGCGATATCGGGCGGTAATTGAGCGGGGATGAGCGCCGCCGGCCACGTGCGAGCCGGTACCGATTCAGGTGGTGCCGGGGTGTCGGGCAGGTTCGGAGCCGCGTACCGCCCGCCGGTGCCGTCTGCCCATCGTGGTGGCGGCATATCGGCGCGCAGGATGCGCTCGTGCGCGGCGGTCAGCTCCGGGCCCGGTTCGATGCCGATGGCGTCGATGAGATCCCGCCGGGCGCGGGTGAAGACATCGAGGGCCTCGGCCTGTCGTCCGCTGTATAGAGCGCCGTCATCAGCAGCGAGCGAAATCGTTCGCGCATCGGATAGTCGGCGATCAGCGGGCCCAATTCGGCGACCGCGTCGGTGCCGCGGCCCAATTCGATATCGAGGGCGAGTCGGTCCTCCAGGATCGCCAGCCGCCACTGCTCCAGCCGGGTCCGTTGCCGCTCGGCATAGGGGCCGGGCAGTCCGCTCAGCGCGGGGCCGCGCCAGTGGCCCAGTGCGGTGATCAGCGCCTCGCGAGCCACGGCGGGATCCTCGGCGCGATATCGCTCGGCCGTCTCGACCAGCCGCGCCACCCGCGCGATATCCGTCGACTCCGGCGGAATCCGCAGCCGGTACCCGTCGCCGACCGAGACCAGTACGGTGGACGGTCCGCGTGCGACGCGCTGCGGTTCCAGTACCCGGCGTAGCTGGGCGGCGTGTGTGCGCAATGCGGCGACGGCGCGCGGCACGGGGTCCTCGCCCCAGATGCCCTCGACCAATTCCGCGGCGGGCACCGATTTTCCGGCGCGCAGCAGCAGTGCTGTCAAGACGGCACGACGCTGTGGTGGTCCGAGATCGAGCGGCGTCTCCCCGCGCCACCCGCGAACCTCGCCCAAAACGACAAAACGCACTAATCGACCTCCCGGACCAGGGATTTTACGCACATACCTACGGGTCGGTCTTGTCTATTCTTCGATTATCCGGCGTGATGTCATCGGGATCGCGGGGTTCGGGGATGCGGCGATAGCGTTCTGCCGATAGTGGATTCGAGGTCTGCGATGCGAGCTGGCATGCTGACCGGCATGATCAATCTGCGCGGGATCGGCGCACACAGTGTGGTGGCGATCGCGGCCGGTGCGCTGCTGCTCGCCGGGTGCGGCTCGAATGAGGAATCGTCGGGCGGGGTGAGTACCGCGGCCCCGAGTACGCCGCGGGATCAGTTGCTGCTGACCCCGGAGGAATTCCCGCCGAACAGCAAGAAGGTCGATCTACCGAAGGACCGGCTGGAGGGCGCGACCGCCGATCTCGCCGGTATCCAGCAGTCCGCGACCCTCAGCCCCGAGGAGTGCGCCGGAACCCAGCAGGATCTCAGCACCGCCACCAAGGATCTGCTCGGTCAGTCCGCGGTCGCGGGCGCCACCGACGAGAAGTCCGGCGTCATGTACGTGGAATTCGTCTCCGGTCGCGCCGGCAATCTGGCGCAGATCACCGACGGCAACCGGAAGTGCGGTGAGGTCACCGTCACCTCGTCGATCGAGGGCAGGCAGATCACGACCGTTTCCAAGGTCGAAAACCTCACCGCCCCGGCCGAATTGAAGTCCGTCGACGCCATCGTCTATCGCTCCACGACCATCTCCACCGTCGGCTCCGGCAAACCCCTCACCTCCACCTCCTACATGGGCATGGCCACCCTGCGCGGCGCCACCGTCGCCGTCCGGGTCAGCGCCCTGCGCGACGCCGTCGACGAACCCACCTTCCGGCAGCTCTTCATCGCCGCCGTCCGCAAGGTGGAAAAGGCGGACTGAGGCGCGGCGTCTGCATGGGCTACACCGACGCCTCCTGGCGGTGCGCGCCGATCTCACCTCGCGCCTGGTCTGCACCGTGCTGCGTCACCTGGACAAGAACGGCTACGCCGCGGTGGTCCCGCGCCCGGACGGCAAGCTGGACGAGCGCTCGCTGCTGGATCCGGCCGTCGGCAACTACGCGCTGACCGGTCTCAGTCCGGCATCTGACGCATCTCGAGCAGCGTCAATCCGAGGGAGTCGATGCGGGCCATGATGCCGCGCAGCGCGACGGCGTCCGCGACGGGGCCGTAGAGGGTGGTCACCTCGCCCGGCGCGCGATCCGATGCGGTCAGCTCGGGGAATGCGGCGAGTGCCCGTTCGGAGAGCTTGCCGTCGATAATGAACTGATATCGAACCGGATCCGGCATGCGCACTCCCTTCGGGCGATCGCCATGTGCCGGGACTGGATTCGGTCCCGGAGTCGAGCCTGCTCCGTGCCGCGTGCATCGTCCTCACCCGACGCGGATGAGATCGCCCGCTTACGCGATCGGTCCAGGTCAGAGCAGTCCGATACGGCGTGCCCGCAGCATCGCGTCGGCACGCGAGTTGCTGCCGAGCTTGGCGTAGATCGCCCGCAGATGCGTCTTCACGGTATTGATGGAGACGCCCAGATCCTGGGCGATCTGTAGTGCGGTGCGACCACTGGGAAGTTGTTTGAGCACGGTCAGCTCGGCGTCGGTGAGCGCCGGGTTCATCGCCTGCGGCCGGGCCGCCGAATGCCCGCGGACGGTCTCGACGAATCTGTTGTCGGGACCGAAGCGCCCGGCGTGTTCGTGCAGCGTCGCCAGCACACCGGGGACCTCGAAGAACGGGCGCACCAGCCGATCAGGGGCCGCTCGGCGCACCGCTTCGGCGAACCCCCGGTACGCCTTCACCGGCCGGTCCAGCCGGTGGCACGCGCAGGCGTACAGCAGCCACGCGGTCACGGCGGAGTAGGCGGGCAGTTCCACCGACCCGTCGAGCAGCGGCGCGAGCAGGTCCAGCGTGTCCAGCGGTTTATTCGTCGCCTCCGTGACCGCGGCCAGCGCGAGTACAGTATCCGGGGTGCCGCCCAGGGTGCGGAACCCGGTGTCGGCGAGTTGTTGTGCGGCATCGCGTTCGTGCAATCGCAGCAGGACCGAGACCACCGGGATCAGCAGCCTGCCCGCCGCGGGCGGATGCGGTGTCTCGGCGAGCATCCGATGCGTCTCGGCATGCAAAGTCATTGCGGCGTCGTGCTTGTCGGCGACCGCGTCGAAGGTCAGCAGCAATCCGATGATGTGGGCGGGCCTGCCCGCGACCGGCTCGGTGGACCCGTCGTGCCCGTACCGGGCCCGGGACAGGACGGTGAGGTCGTGCTCCGCGATGTCCTCGCCTTGTAGGTGCGCGGCCAGCGCACCGAGTGCCACCGCGTGCAAGTGGTCCGGCAGATGTGTGAGGCCGTGTTCGGTGGCGATGTCGACGGCACGCGCGGCGCGCTCCCGCATGGTCGGCACCGGCCCGGCCTGCGCCGACGTGGCCGCCAGACAGGTGACCGCGCGCAGTTGCATCCGATGGTGGCCGGTGTGTTCGGCCAGTGCCAGCGCCCGGTGCAGCATCTGCTCGCCCGGGGCGGTGGCGCCGGTGAGGATGCGGGTGGTGCCGAGTTGGATGGCGAGGTAGCAGTCCAGGTCGGCCTGCCCGGTGGTCGGCGGTTCGCCCGAAACCGTCAGCGGCGCACGCTCATCGCCTTCGGCCGAGTCGGCGCCGGTTCCGGTCGCGACCATCACGGCCGCGGTGGCGGCCAGCCGCGCGGCCGTCGACCAGGCGCCGGTGACGATCGCGGAGTCGGCGGGGTCGCGGGCGTTGACCTGGTCGAGATAGGCCGTGGCGCCCGCGTTGTCGCCGCGCTCGACCGCGTCGATGACCCGCAGCAGTAAGACGAAAGGATCGTCGAGCAGTCGGTCGGTCGCGGTATCCAGCTTATGGAACAAGATCGGCCCGGCGCCGTCGAGCACGATGCGCAGCCCGTATTCCCTGACGAACGCGGGCAATTGGGGCTGTCCCGGCTCGGCGAGCAGATGCGAGAGCGCGGCCAGCGGCGTGCCTGCGGCCAGATGCCAGCGGCCGGATCTCCGGTGCAATTCCGGAATGCGTTGCGGTGCGGCGCGTTGCAGTTCGGCCAGTAGGTAGGCGCGCAGCATCGGGTGGTAGGAGTACCAGTGCCGGTCCGCGCGCATCGTGTGCTGGACCGGAAAGTTGATCCGTGCCAGGTCGTCCAGCATCCTGGGCGCCGTCGCGCCCGCCAATTCCTCGGCCAGCGCGTCGGTGAAGCAATCGGGAACGCAGGTGCAGAGCAGGAATTCGCGCACCCCGGCGTCGAGCGCCTCGATCAGCTCGCCGACCAGGAAGTCGGAGATCGGATGTGGCGCGTGCGCCAGCATGGCCAGCGCCGCGCTCCGGTCCGGGCCGTGCATGGCCGTATAGATCGCGGCGATGCGCACCAATGCCGCCCAGCCACGGGTCAACTGCTGGATCGAGGTCACTTCCGCATCGTCGAGCGGGCACCCGTGTTCGACGAAGACCGCCGCGATATGTTCGGCGTCGAAGGCCAATTCCGGGGCGCCGAGCCGGATCAGACGACCCGCCATATCGAGGGCATGCCAGCGCAGTGGAGGCTCGTAGCGTCCGGTCACGATCGTCATCGCCGGTGCGGGAGCGTGTTTCAGGTAGTGCTCCAGGCCCGCCAGTGCGAGTGGGTCGGTGAGCAGGTGGGCGTCGTCGAGTACGAGCACCGTCGGCAGATTCGCCAGTTCGCGGACCAGATCGATGGCGGCGCCCATCGGGTCGGTGAAGTTCCCGTCCCGTTCGACCGGCAGGCCGAGGCCCGCGCGCACCGCCGCCCACAGCCGCGCCGCGTTATCCAGCGTTTCGGTGACGGTGAGCCAGCAGACCCGGGTCTCCGGATGCGTGCGCAGGTGCCGCCGCAACCAGTCGGCCGCGACTACTGTTTTTCCGCTACCCGCAGGCGAACACATCAGAACGGTACGTCCGGCATCCGGTGCCGCGGCTTGGCCAATGCGGGTGTTGATGTCTCGCAGGACGAGTGGTGTGAACAACGGTGCGGGTATCTCATTCGGTTCCACGGCATCACCAGCGGGAATCGCAGAGCTGCGCGCCAGTTGGAGTCGCCGTGAAGAGCCCACCCTAGCCTCCTGGACCGTGCTGCCTCACCACCTGCCGGCCGTCCCGGCCAGTTGAGCATACCGACCGAACGGCCTCATTTGCGGAAGGCAAACAGTTAGCTACTCATCCGAATCGGGTGAGGTCAGCACCCTGTTCGCGCTTTACCGTCGAAACGAAGGCATGTCCATGGCCTGGCACGCTGGCCGATCAGAGAAGAGGGCCGATGCGATCGCGCACACCGCCGTCGGCACCCACCGGGTCGTCACCGACGCCCGCGCCGACCCCGTGGGCGATTCCTCGAGGTCTGATCGTGCTGCTCGCCGCGGCGGGCGGCGTGGTCGCGATCGCGGGTATGAAGGGTGCGGCCGGGCTGCTCGGGCCGGTATTCCTGGCGCTGATGCTGACCATCGCCGTGCAGCCGATCCAGAACTGGGCGCAGCGGCGCGGCTGGCCCGCCTGGGTCGGCATGGCGGGCGCCTGCGTCGGGGTGCTGGTGATCGTAGTCGGCATGATCGGCCTCTTGGTGGTTTCGGTCGCGCAGCTCGCCTCCGAACTGCCTCAGTACGCCGACCGGCTCGATGACCTGCTCAACGGTCTGCGCGATGCCCTGGCCGGTGCCGGGGTGAACACCGAGCAGATCCACAACATGCTGAGCGGGCTCGATATGGGCAAGCTGGTTGACGCGCTGGAGAACGCGCTGGGCGGGCTGCTCGGTGTCTTCTCCAACCTGTTCTTCGTGCTGGCGTTGCTGCTGTTCATGGCCTTCGACGGCATGACGATCGGCCGGAAGCTGGATATCGTCGGGCGAGCACGGCCGGATATCGCGTTCGCGTTGAACACCTTCGCCACAGGTACGCGCAAGTACCTGGTGATCTCCACGGTCTTCGGCCTGATCGTCGCGGTCATCGACGGCGCCGCGCTGTGGCTGCTCGGGGTGCCGTTGCCGGTGCTGTGGGCGCTGCTGTCGTTCATCACCAACTACATCCCGAATATCGGCTTCGTCATCGGGCTGATTCCGCCCGCGCTGCTGGCCCTGTTGGAGGGCGGACCCGCCCTGATGGCCTGGGTGATCGTGCTCTACAGCGTGATCAACTTCGTGATCCAGTCGATTATCCAGCCCAAATTCGTCGGTGACGCGGTCGGACTGAATGTCACCGTGACGTTCCTGTCGCTGGTGATCTGGGCCTGGGTGATCGGGGCACTCGGCGCCCTCCTGGCCGTTCCGCTGACACTGCTGGTCAAGGCGCTGCTACTGGATATCGACCCGGCCACCCGCTGGATGAATATCTTGATCAGCGAGAAGGTGCGGGATCCGGACGCCGCGCCGCCACCCGAACAGACCATTGATCACCCGTAGCGGGTGAGGAAATCAGTGGTCCCCTGCGGCTGTGATTGAACCCAGGTTCTTCGTCGCGGAAGGGATAAGAACATGACTCAGCCACCGTCCACCGAACACCCGGTCCGTCAGGGTATCGCCGCGGGCACCGCCATCGGTGCCGCGGTCCTGCTCCTGACGGTCGGCATCTTGCAGATCCTCGAGGGCATTTCGGCGGTCGCCGAAGATGAGCTGTTCATCGTCGGACCGGAGTACATCTACCAGTTCGACACCACCACCTGGGGCTGGATCCACATCGTCCTCGGCGCGGTCCTGATCGTCTGTGCCCTGGGCCTGATGACCGGCACCACCTGGGGCAAGGTCGCGGCCATCGTCATCGCGGCACTGGCGATCGTGGCGAACTTCCTCTCGCTGCCCTACTACCCGTGGTGGTCGGTCCTGATCATCGCGCTCAGCATCGTGGTGATCTGGGCGGTATCGACCTGGAACCCCGAAAAGCTCTGAGCTCGGCCGCACTGTCGGCGTCCGGTACCCCGGGCGCCGACAGTGCTGTTCGGACCTTTCCTAGCGCCGGGCAAACGCCCCGGCTGGTGGACTGGGTCCGGGTCATCGAAGGACCCGAACCTCCCACCGAAAGGCCACTCGATATGGCACGGATTCGAATCGGAATCACCCGCGCGGCCATCGCGCTCGGCGCTCTGGCGGCCGCCGCGGCCCTGCTCGGTCCTGGTACCGCGTCGGCGCAGCCGGGCTCTGGCCCCGGATTGATCGAGACCACTTGCACGTTCGCCCAGGTCGATGCGGCGCTGCATGCCGAGGCGCCCGAGTTCGCGGCGCGCCTGGATGCCAACCCGGAGCGCAAGGCGAAGCTACAGGAGTTCCTGGCGCTGCCGGTCGAACAGCGTAAGCAGCGCCTCGAGCAGCGATTGGACGAACGCCCGGGGGCACGGGACAAGATCGAGGAGAAACGGAATTCGCCCGAGGCGCGGGCGAAATTCGAGAAGTTGGCGGCGGTCGCGAATACCTGCCACAACTACTGACCGGATCGGCGGGCGTCGCCGCGGGCGACGGGCATGACGACGGTCACGGTGAGCCCGCCCTCGGCCCGCGCCGTCGCCCGCACCGTGCCGTGATGGGCGTGTGCCACCGAGCGGACGATCGATAGGCCGAGCCCCGCGCCGCGGCCGCTGCCGGGACGGTCGACGATCCGTTCCGCGGCGGCCAGCCTGCGGAACGGTTCGAAGAGTCCGTCGACCTCGAAGGGCGGGACCGCCGGTCCGGTGTTCTCGACCGTGAGCCTGGCGGTCCCGTCCACGGTGTCCACCCGCACCGCGATCCAGCCCCGCCCGGGATGGTTGTAGCGCACGGCATTGTCGAGCAGGTTCTGGGCGAGGCGTTCCAGCAGCAGCGCATCACCGGAGACCGCCGCGGCACCGATATCGGCGCGGATCTCGATCCCGGCGGGCTCGCTCGCGGCACCCGCGACGGCGATGGCGTGCCGGGCGGCATCCGCGAGATCGACCCGGACATTCGTGGACAGGCGCTGCTCGCTACCCGCCAGCACGAGCAGTCCGTCGATGAGGCGTTCGTGCCGGTGGTTGACCTCGAGCAGGGTGGCGCCGAGCCGGCGCGTCGACTCGGGCGCATCGGGGTCGTCCAGTGCGACTTCGATGAGCGTCCGGTTGATCGTCAACGGGGTGCGCAACTCGTGCGAGGCATTGGCGACGAACCGGCGCTGACCGTCGAAGGCGCGATCCAACCGCTCCAGCATCGCGTCGAAAGTATCTGCCAGATCCTTGATTTCGTCGTCCGGCCCGTGCAGGTCGATCCGTTCGTGCAGGCTGCGATCCGCGACCCGGCGGGCCGTCGCGGTGATCCGCTGCAAGGGCGACAGTGCCCGCCCGGCCAGCGCCCAGCCGAGTCCTCCCGCGGCGATGCCGACCGCCCCCAGCGAGGCCAGCGACCATACGAGCATTGCCTCCAGGGTCTCGCGCCGATTCCGCTCGGCCTGGGCAGCCACGACGTCGTACAGGTCCTGGCGATCGCGTGCACCCGACTGGGCAAGGAACTCCCGGACCATGCGTTGCGCCCCGATACCGGAACGCCGCTCCAGCGACTGGTTCAGATAGAAATACATCAACCCGATCAGCACCGCACCGGCGAGGAAGAACGCCCCGGCATACAGCAGGGTGAGCCGGAGCCGGATCGTCGACTGCCGCCGCCTCATCGGATGCAGTACCCCACGCCCGCCTCGGTCTCCACGACCGGCGGATCGCCCAGTTTCCGGCGCAGCATCATGATCGTGTACCGCACCACGCCGGTGAACGGATCGGTGTTCTCGTCCCATGCCTTCTCCAGCAGATGCTCGGCCGAGACCACGCCGCCCGCGGCCCGCAGCAACTCCTCGAGTACGGCGAACTCCTTGCGCGACAGTGAGATAGGGACGCCGTCGCGGGTGACGGTGCAGCGGTGCGGGTCGAGGCGGATGCCGGCGCGCTCGAGTACCGGGGGCGGTGCGGGCCGGGCCCGTCGTCCGAGCGCCTGGATGCGGGCGACCAATTCGGCGAAGGCGAACGGTTTGGTCAGATAGTCGTCGGCACCGAGCCCCAGTCCGGCGACCCGCTCGCTGACCGCGGTCGCCGCCGTGAGCATCAGGATCCGGGAGTCGCTGCCGGAGGCCGTCAATGTGCTGCACACCGTGTCACCGGGGAGGGTCGGCAGGTCGCGGTCGAGCACGATCACGTCGTACTCGTTGACGGTAGCGCGTTCCAGCGCCGCGCCACCGTCATAGACCACGTCGACCGCCATCGCATGCCTGCGCAGCCCGCCCGCGATCGCATCGGCCAGCAGTTGTTCGTCCTCGACCACCAATACGCGCACGTCGACAATCGTGCCCGCTCACGCTGTTTGATCGCTGTGAGTTTCCGTCGGATCTTGTCGGCGAGCATGCTATCTTGCCCGAATTGGAACGCGTTCCCGCGCAATCCGATTCATCTCGCACACCAGGCGAATGATCTACAGCTGCTGAGTTCCGGACGCTTCGCCCTGGGTCTAGGCACCCAGATCCGGCCGCAGATCGAAAACGATTCGGCGTCGACCGGTTCCACGCCAGCCTATCGCCCGGTGCTCGAACTCCACGGATGGGGTGAGCTGCAACCGGAGTTGAACGCACTGTCGAAACAGGGGCGCTGGCGCGAGATGGCCGGGCTGATCGACGACGAAATGCTGTCGACCATCGCGGCCCGCGGCACATCCGCCGAGGTCGCCGCCGAGATCCGGCATCGCGTCGGCGGAATATCGGATCGCGTCTGCCACCAACCCTTTGCGCCCAGCGACCGTACGATGGGCGAACTCATCGGCCACTTGGTCGGCGCTCACTAGCGTGCGGTGCCGCGGCGGCACGGATGCCCGCGGCGAATCACCGCGGCAGGTGCGCCCGCTCGTCGTAGGCGAGAAGTCGATAGCCGCGCGCATCCCGCTCCCACTGGGTGACCGACGCATTGCCCACCAGTCCGGCCGCGGTGATCGCGAGAATCTCGGTGTCGGTGAGCTTTTCGAGAAGCTGACGCAGGAACAGCACCACCGCGTCGTGCGCCACGATCAGCACCCTCCGATGCCTGCGGTCACCCTCGATCCGCGCCACCACGCCGCGCAACCGTTGGGCGACATCGCGAAACGACTCCCCGCCGGGCGGCCGATAGCCGAGTGGATCGGCTTGCTCCTTCGTGTACTCCTCCGGAAAGCGCTCCCGCACCACCGTCGCGGGCAGATGTGAGAAATCGCCGCGGTATCGGTCATACAGGCGCACGTCGATGTCGTGGCAGGGCAGCGGCCGTCCCGCCACCCGGAGTTCCCGTGCGGCCAACCGCCAGGTCTGCACGGCGCGCAGATAGGGCGAACACAGCACCAGGTCGGGTGCCGCGTCCGGCTCGAGCGTGACCAGCCACCGGCCGACGGCGGTGGCCTGTCGTCGGCCCAATTCCGTCAGGCCGATGGCCATATCGTCGGCCTCGGCGACGGTCGCGGGGCGCAATCCGGCGTTGGTGGTGCTCTGACCGTGCCGCACCGCGTACAGCACATCGGCGGGCCCGGCGCAGCCCGGGTGCGCACACAACCGAGCCGCGAATTCGCCCCAGCCGCCGGAGCTTTCCTCATCGACGTGAACACCGTTGCGTGGCACCTCGGGGACCCGAGGCGTATTTCTGGTCATACCGAACTAGACGCAGCATCGGGCGTCGTGGTTCCCGCCTCAGTGCGGTGCGGATTCGCGTGATCGCGTATTCCGTGCGCGAATGGCCGCTTCGACTCCGTCCAGTGCGGTGCGGATGGTCGTGCCGTAGCCGTCCTCGCCCAGGGTGTGCAGCGTGGCGCGGGCGGCATCGACCTCGCGTTGCGCGGCGTCGAACGAGGCAAGACGCCGGTAGTTGTCCGCCAGGTTCAGATGCAGTGACGGGTAGAAGCCGCGCACATCCAGCGCCGGATCATATTGCTCGGCACGCTCGTTCGATACCGCGTCGGCCGCGTCGATGGCCCGGATATCCCAGGCCAGCGCCTGGGCGGCATCCTCTTGCAGATCGGCCAGATAGTGGGCGAGGGTGCATCGGTGCAGCGGATCGCCATGCGGGCCGAGGGATGTCCAGAGCTCGCCGAGCGCTGAGCGCGCGGCGTCCCGGTGGCCCGCGTGGCCGAGGGCGACCGCCTCGGTAATGGCGTTCATCGTCGCGTCACCGGTCATGAGTGTTCCTGTCTTTGGAGGGTTTTCGGGATGGCCGTCGGCATCACCAGGGTGGTCAGATCGCCGTCGGTCGCGGAGCGGACCACGATCGGTCGATCCGCCGCGGAGATATCGAGCATGATGTCGGGGCCGAGCGCATCGGCGATCGCCGGACGAAGCGTGGTGGCGGAGAAGGCGATGTCGATGCCGGGACCCGTTGTGGCGGCAGAGATTCGACGCGCTTCACGGCTCCGAGCCGATACCGAGATCCCCCGCAGATCGATCGTGCAGACCAGTGGATCCCCGTCCGCCTCCAGCGATTCGAGCAGCGCGGCCCGCCGGACCATGACTCGGGTCACCACCGGTGCCAGATCGGCGAGCATCGCGCGATAGTCGGGGAAGATCTCCGCGATTGCCGCGCAACGTCTTTCGATACCGTCACCCGCGAATACCATGCCGTCGCCCGCGTGCGCCACGCTGATCTCGGCGATATCCCGTGCCCACGTGCTCAGCCCCGCGAGGTCGTCCGCCTCGAGTATCGTCGCCCACGTGCCGCCGTCCTGCCGGTCCGGCACCAGGGTCCGCGTCGTCAGCCTGTACCGATCGGTCGCCGTGAGTGTCACCGAGCCCGGGTTCACCTCGACCGACACCCCGGCCAGCACCGGTATCGCCCGATCCCGCGCCGCCGCGCCCACCACCTGATCGATGGCCTGCGCGAGTACCGCTCCGCACAGTGTGACGGTCGGACGCCGTGCGCCGAGCGTCCGTTTGACCTCCACCGCGACCCGCGCTGCCGCCCGCGCCCGTGTCGTCAGTTCGCGCACGTGGTCGTCCAACAACTGCTCGGCCTGCCGCCGGTCACCGGACAGGATCCCGGAGATCGTCTCCAGCGGCACCCCGACCCCGCGCAACCGCCGAATCAGCACCGCCTGTTCGCACTGGGCGCGCGCGTAGTACCGATATCCGGTCGCCTCGTCGACTCGGTCCGGTGCCAGCAACCCGCAGTCGTCGTAGAACCGCAGTGCGCTCGCCGTCAACCCACTGGCCCGCGCCACCGCGCCAATGGTGATCAACTCGTCGGTCTCGGAATCGGTCACCCGGCCAGCATGGGCCTTCAGGTAACTCGAAGGTCAAACCGACCTGACATGGGATCACGCTCATGTCCGAATTCCGCCGGTCATGGCGGTCGGGGCGGGGCAGATTGGGGATGGACCACTGAACGAGATCGGCGAGAGGAGCCGGTGATGACCGTATACGCGCGGGTAGACAGCCCGGTGGGTGAATTGCTGTTGGTGGGGGAGCGTGCCGGGCATGGGGTCGCGCTGGCGTCGGTATCGATGACCGGACAGCGCGGTGCGGTCGTGGTGCGCGCGGAGTGGGTCGCGGATTCGGACGCGTTCGCCACGGTGATCGCGCAGCTGCGGTCGTACTTCGCGGGGGAGTCGACGGAGTTCGATCTGGAGTTGCGCGCCGGCGGCAGCGATTTTCAGCGACGGGTGTGGGACGTGCTGGATGGCATCCCATACGGCACCACCGCGAGCTACGGCGAAGTGGCGGCGCAGGCGGGGCTGCCGCGGGAGCGGGTGCGGGCGGTCGCCGCGGCCATCGGGGCGAATCCGCTGCTGATCGTTCGACCCTGCCACCGGGTGATCGGGGCCGGTGGGGCATTGACCGGGTACGCGGGCGGGCGGGAGCGCAAGCAGCGGCTGCTCGAGCTCGAGGGCGTTCTGCTGGCGTCCTGAGCGACGGTGGATTCCGGGAGGAGGTGATGGTCATGCGGAGGAGTCCGGCCGTGATCGACGGTGTGCAATCGGCCGAGACGGTGGATGTGCGTGTCGGCGGCCAGGATTGGGCGGCCCTGGCCGGGGAACTCGGTACATACGGCGGTGCAATGACGGGACCGTTGCTCGATGCCGAGGAATGCGCCGAGATAGCGGGCTGTTTCGACCAGGTCGAGCGATTCCGGTCGACCGTCGATATGGCGCGCTATCGGTTCGGGTCCGGGCGATATCGGTATTTCACCCACGAATTGCCCGAGCCCGTACGGGAATTGCGGGCGGCCTTCTATCCGCGATTGCTGCCGATCGCGCGCGACTGGGCGGGCAAACTCGGCCGTCCCGCGCCCTGGCCGGACACATTGGACGAGTGGATCGTGATGTGCCATGCGGCAGGCCAGGGTGAGTCGGCCCAGATCCTGCTGAAGTACGGCGCCGGTGATTGGAATGCGCTGCATCGGGATGTCTTCGGGGACATGGTCTTTCCGCTACAGGTCGTCATCGGATTGGATACGCCGGGGGTGGACTACACCGGCGGGGAGTTCGTCCTGGTCGAGCAGCGGCCACGGGCGCAGTCGCGCGCCTCGGTGACGACGATTCCGCGGGGATGCGGGTTGATCTTCACGACCAGGGACCGGCCGGTGGCGAGTACGCGGGGTTGGTCGGTGGCGCCCATGCGGCACGGGGTCTCGACGGTGCGCAGCGGCTCGCGCCACACCCTCGGCTTGGTCTTCCACGACGCTGGATAACCCATACGAGCGCGGTCCTGACAGCGCGCAGGTGAAAACCGGCCCGGCGCATGGCGACCGGGTGTGCCGGGATTGTTATGTGGGTGGCCGATCGACTTCCCGGAATCGCCTGTGCCGCACCGCGTCGTCGAATATGTTGTATCGAACAACATTCGATTGACCGCCGATCCACCCGGGCGGTTCCACGAAAGGCCCACCATGCGCAAGGGCATTCTCACCGTCATCGCCGTTTCCACCGCTCTGCTCGGCATGCTGACCGCGTGCGGAGACGACGACAAGGGTTCCGGCGGTGCGCAGATCGGGGTGATCCTGCCGGATAGCAAAACCTCCGCGCGCTGGGAGACCGCGGATCGGAAGTACCTGCGGGAGGCGTTCGACGCGGCCGGAGTGAAGGCCGATATCCAGAACGCGCAGGGAGATAAGGGCGCATTCCAGACCATCGCGGATCAGATGATCACCAACGGCGTGCGCGTCCTGCTGATCACGAATCTGGACAGCGGAACCGGCAGGGCGGTGATCCAGAAGGCGCGTGCCCAGGGCGTGACCGTGATCGACTACGACCGGCTCACGCTGGGCGGCGGCGCGCAGTACTACGTATCGTTCGACAACACCAAGGTCGGGCAGCTGCAAGGCGAGGGGCTGGCCGCATGCCTGACCGAGAAGAAAGCGGTCAAACCCGTTGTGGCATACCTGAACGGCGGCCCGACCGACAATAACGCCACCCTGTTCCGCAATGGCTACGACGGCGCACTGAAGCCCAGATTCGATTCCGGCGAATATGTGAAGGGCCCGGATCAGGCGGTACCGGAATGGGATAACACCAAGGCGGGCACCATCTTCGAACAGATGCTGACCGCGACGCCCAACCTCGGCGGGGTGGTCGCGGCCAATGACGGGCTCGGCAATGCCGCGATCGCGGTGCTGCGCAAACAGAAGCTGAACGGCCAGATCCCGGTCACCGGTCAGGACGCGACCGTGCAGGGCTTGCAGAATGTGCTGGCGGGCGATCAGTGCCTGACCATCTACAAGGCGATCAAGCAGGAATCCGACGCGGCGGCGCGGCTGGCGATCGCACTGACCAAGGGTGAGCCGGGTGTCACCAACGGCACGGTGCGGGATCCGGAATCCAATGCGGAGGTGGCCGCGGTGCTGCTGGAACCGAAGCCGATCTACCGGGCCGAGGTGAAGGATGTGGTCGCCGACGGCTACGTCACCAAGAGCGAGCTGTGCACGGGTGAGTTCGCCAAGCTGTGCGCGGACAACGGAATCTGATATCCACCGGCCCCTTCCGCGGTTCGATGAGGGGCCCGCGGAAGGGGCCCGCTGTCCGGGAGCTGTACCCATGACCGATACCCCAGTGATCGAATTACGGGGCATAGACAAAAGTTTCGGTGCCGTTCAGGTGCTGCACCAGGTCGCCTTCGAAGCCCACGCGGGGGAGGTGACGGCATTGGTCGGCGATAACGGCGCCGGAAAGTCGACGCTCGTCAAATGCATCGGCGGCACCCATCCGATCGATGCGGGCGAATTCCTCTTCGAGGGCGCACCCGTCCAGGTGCACCACCCGCGCGAGGCCGCCGCACTCGGTATCGAGATCGTGTATCAGGATCTCGCACTCTGCGACAACCTCGACATCGTGCAGAACATGTTCCTGGGCCGCGAGCGGCGTCGCGGGATCGTGCTGGACGAATACGTCATGGAGGAACTGGCCGGAAAGACGTTGGCCGGCCTGTCGGTACGGACCGTGAAGTCGGTGCGGCAACGGGTATCGAGACTGTCGGGCGGCCAGCGGCAAACCGTCGCGATCGCCAAGGCGGTGCTGTGGAACAGCAAGGTGGTGATTCTGGACGAGCCGACCGCCGCGCTGGGTGTGGCGCAGACCCAGCAGGTGCTGGAGCTGGTGCGCACGCTGGCCGACAAGGGCCTCGCGGTGGTGCTGATTTCGCACAATATGAACGATGTCTTCGCGATCTCCGATCGGATCGCCGCCCTCTATCTGGGCCGGACGGCGGCGCAGGTGCGGACCTCCGATGTGACACACGCGCAGGTCGTCGAGCTGATCACCGCGGGCCGCTCCGGAGAACTCGGCACCCACCCGAACGGAGCCGTGGGATGAGCGCACCGGTGACCGAGCTGGTCGGCTCCTATGTGGAACGGGTCCGCGGCGGCGATATGGGCGCGCTGCCCTCGGTGATCGCGCTGATCGTGCTGTCGGTGATCTTCTGGGCCGCCCGCCCGGTTTTCCTGACCGAGGCCAACTTCGCGAATCTGCTGACCCAGGGCGCCGCCATCGCGGTGATCGCGATGGGCCTGATCTTCGTGCTGCTGCTGGGCGAGATCGATCTGTCGGCGGGCTTCACCAGCGGGGTCTGTGCGGCGGTGCTCGCGGTGCTGCTCACCGATAAGGGCTGGCCCTGGTACGCGGCGGTGGCGGCCTCGCTGCTCACCGGTGCGGCGATCGGGCTGACGATCGGTGTGATCGTGGTGCGCATCGGGGTCCCGTCCTTCGTGGTCACCCTGGCGGCCTTCCTCGCGCTCCAGGGCGTCGCGCTGAAAATCATGGATAACGGGCGCAATATCTCGATCACCGATGACACCATTGTCGCGATCGCGAATAAGAACGTGGCGCCAGCGCTCGGCTGGGTCATGTACGCGATGCTCGTGGTGGGGTTCGCGATCATCCAGTTCCGGAAACTCCGGGCCCGCACCGAACTCGGGCTGACCGGGGAGACGACGCCGGTGATCGCACTGCGAATCACGGTGGTGGCAGTGGTGGCCGGGGCCGCGGTGCTGATCCTGAACAGCGAGCGCAGCCGCAATCCGGCGGTGAACTCGCTGGTGGGTATGCCGATCGTGCTACCGCTCATCGTGGCGCTCCTGCTGGTCTGGACTTTTGTCCTGAACCGCACCGGTTTCGGTCGGCACATCTACGCGATCGGCGGTAATGCCGAAGCTGCCAGGCGCGCGGGTATCAAGGTGGATTGCATTCGGATCAGCGCCTTTATGCTCTGCTCGACCATGGCGGCCGTCGGCGGGCTCATCGCAGCCTCGCGCGCCAACTCCGTCGACCCGAATACCGGCGGCAGCGATGTGCTGCTCACCGCGGTCGGCGCCGCGGTGATCGGCGGCACCAGTCTGTTCGGCGGGCGCGGCCGGATGCTCGACGCGGTGCTCGGCGCCGCGGTGGTGGCGGCGATCGACAACGGGATGGGTCTGATGGGCTACAGCGCGGGCACGAAATTCGTTGTGACAGGATTCGTGCTGCTCTTGGCGGCGGGCGTGGACGCCCTGGCACGCAAGCGCGCTCGATTACACGGCTAGCCTCGGCGAGGACGGTGAATGCGGAGGGACACGGCGCAACCAGTGGGCGGGGGAGCTCCCTCCCCGGAGGAGATCCGGCGACGCAACCTCGCTGTGCTCCTGCGGCACGTGCACCGCGACGGCCCGCTCTCGCGCGCGATACTCGCCGAGCGAATGGGCTTGAATCGCAGCACCATTCTGGCCCTCACCACCGATCTGGTGGCCGCCGGTCTGGTCACCGAGGAACTGCCGGGCCAGACCGGCAAGGCGGGCAGACCTTCCCTGGTGGTGCGTCCCGAAACGGAGCGGGTCTACGTGGTCGCGCTCGACGTCGGCGCGGATCGGTTGGCGGCGGCCAGGATCGGACTCGGCGGCGCGGTCCTCGACCGCACCGAAGCCGCCCGCGTGGGCGGCGCCTTCGACCCGGATGACGTTATCGCGGCCCTGGCCACCATGGCGCACACCATGATTCGCCGGGCGGCGCCCGGTGCGACGTGCGTCGGGGTCGGCGTCGCCTTCTGCGGCATGGTCCGGGAGGAGGACGGCGTTGTCCGATACGGGCCGAATATCGGCTGGGTCGATGTGCCGTTCGGGGCCGACCTCACCACCGCGCTCGGCATCGGCCTGCGGGTACGGGTGGGCAATAACGCCAATCTGGGCGCACTCGCCGAACGGGAACGCGGGGTCGGCGCCGACTCGGCGGATCTGATCTACCTGCACGGCGATGTCGGCATCGGCGGCGGCATCATCATGGGCGGCGAGGTGCTCGGCGGTGAGGGCGGCTACGGCGGCGAGATCGGGCATATGGTCGTCAATCCGGGTGGGCGGCCGTGTGCCTGCGGCTCACGCGGTTGTCTGGAGGCCGAGGCCGGTGAGCTCGCGCTGATCGCGGTGGCCGGGCGGACCGATCCGCCCGGGCGGATGGTGGTCGAGGCGATCGTGGATGCCGCCGCGCGCGGCGACGTCCGGGCCCGCGAGGCTCTGCACCAGGTCGGCGAATGGCTCGGCTACGGCGTCGCCAACCTGGTCAATATCTTCAACCCATCGATGGTCGTCTTCGGCGGCGTGCTCCGCGAGATCTACCTGGCCGCGGCCGCCCAGGTGCGCAGCAGGCTCGCCGTGAACGGTCTGCTCGCGGTCCGCGAACGGGTGCGCCTGCGCACCAGCGCTCTCGCCGCTGACGCCACCCTGATCGGCGCAGCCGAACTCGCCTTCGCCGATCTTTTTACCGATCCGCTCCAAACTGTCACCCGCGGCTGCACCGACTCCGCCTGACGATGATCAGGCGCGGTGTACCGGGCCGTACGCTTCGGCGCAGGAGCACCTGAGAGCTGGAGGTCTACGCCGCGGACGTGACGAACTGCATATGCTGTGCTTCAGCGGAATTCGTCGTCCGGTGTCTCCCATTGCCGCTGGGCAACATTGCGTGATCGGCTGTGTGTCAGTATTGGGTGCGGCCGAACACGCCCGTCGTCGGGTATTGGTCGTGTCCGACGACGCTGGACTCGGTAACCTGACGGTCATGCTCACCAGGCTGGAGATTCGGGGCTTCAAGAACCTCTTGGACGTTCAGGTGGATTTTGGCCCCTTCACCTGCATCGCAGGGGCAAATGGGATGGGCAAGTCGAACGTGTTCGACGCAATTGAGTTTCTCTCCTATCTGGCGACCGATCCGCTCTTCGAGGCATCACAACGGGTGCGAAGCGCGTCGGGGATGCGGGGGGGTGACCCGCGAGACCTCTTCTGGGACGGATACCGGGACCACGAGAGGCATATTTGGTTTGCTGCTGAAATGATCGTGCCAGCCGAGGTAGAAGATGATCTCGGCGCGCCTGCTGTGCCGACAACCACCTTCCTGCGCTACGAGCTGGAGCTCGGCTATTCTGCGCCAGAGGGCGACAGCAGCGTCGGCAGGCTTTCGTTGCACCGTGAGGAGCTTCGTCATATCAACCGCGGAGATGCCCCCAAGCATCTGCGTTTTCCGCACAGTGCGAGGAATTTTCGCAACACGGTTGTGCTCGGTCAACGACGGGGCGGCGCTTTTCTCTCAACCGGAGAGCGCGATGGCGCGACGGTCATCAATGTCCACGGCGACGGAGGAAGCTTCGGAAAGCCGCAGCCGAGGGGCGCTGGAAGGGCCGGAAGGACTGTCCTCAGCACCGTCACCACCAACGACTATCCGACTATCCTGGCGGCTCGCCGGGAAATGCAGAGCTGGCACCGACTCGCCTTGGAGCCATCGGCACTGCGGGCACCTGACGGGTTCTCAGATCCTCGATCGATGGAGACGAACGGACGACATCTCGCTGCCACCCTCTATCGGATCGCCAGTGAAGCACCTCCCGGAGCCGAACATCCGGAATCCGAGGCTGTTTACGCTCAGGTCGCTGACCGGCTGTCCGATCTTTCCGGCGTCGACGTGGAAAGCTTGAGGGTCGAACCCGATAGGGTCCGCGAGGTATTCACGCTCTTTCTGCGCGAACGCAGCGGACTCCAGCTTCCTGCTCGAGCGCTGTCCGAGGGCACACTGCGTTTCCTGGCCCTCTGCGTACTGCTCGAGGATCCTACGTTCACCGGCCTCGTTTGTATGGAAGAGCCGGAGAACGGCATTCACCCGGCGAATCTTCCCGCGATGGTCCAACTGGTGCATGACTTGGCCGTCGATCCGAAGGCGGTGCCTGGTCCCGAGAATCCTTTCAGACAGGTGATTATCAACACGCATTCGCCGGGGGTAGTCCAACTCTGCGAGCCTGCTGATTTGTTGTTGGCAGAGACCAGGCCATATCGGGCATCAGATGGAACTGTGACAACAGCACTATCGCTTTTGCCTTTCAGAAATACTTGGCGCGCTGCTCCAGGTGCGATCGTCGCGTCGAAGGCGGATTTTGTGCCCTACCTTGCTGCGCCAGCCGGTGCACAGCTTCGGTTGCCGTTGGATATCGCAGGATGAGCAGGCAGGTTTATTCGGGTCTGTTCGTCTGCGAGGGCACTTCCGATCTGCCGCTGGCAGAGATCGTCGAAACCCTGTTCATCGAGCGTGGTATGGATGTCCGTTTGAGCAAGCCGGACTATGCCTTGCTAGGCAAGGTACCCAAGGACGTCGAGTCGAGAGTGCGCGCTGGCTTGGATCTTGTGGACGGTCCGGTGGATGTCGTCGTTGTACATCGTGATGCCGATGGCGCAGGCCCAGAGCATCGGCGAAACGAGATTGTTGGCGCTACTACATCTGTCGCCGCCAGAGCCGTTGCGGTACCTGTGATTCCGGTTCGAATGACCGAGGCTTGGCTCTTGCTGGATGAAGATGCAATCCGCCGCGTAGCTGGAAATCCGAAGGGTCGAAAGGACCTCGGCTTGCCATCGCGTCGAAGGCTGGAATCTGTTGCTGATCCCAAGCTGCTTCTACAGCAATGTCTCCTCACAGCCGCTGATAGCACCGGGCGGCGACGCGAGCAAGTTGCCAAGCGTTTCAACGAGCATCGTCGTCAACTCTTACAGCGACTCGATTGCTCAGGGCCGATCAATGAATTGCCGAGCTGGAGCCAGCTGATCAAGGACATCGAATCTGCGATCGAAGTGGTGTTGTCGACGAGTTGATGCCGCACCTGGATCCTGGATATTCAATGGCCTGACGACCTGCCCTATCCGCTGCCGACGTCACGATTGTCGAATCGCATTTGGCGCACCTCCTCGCACCCGCGCCACCGACTCCGCCTGACGCGGATCAGGCGCGGTGTACCGGGCCGTGCGCTTCGGCGCAGTGCACATCGGTGCGCGGCAGGTCGACGTCGCCGACGTGATCCACCTGGAGGGTGGTGTGTTCCAGGCCGAATTCGTCGTGCAGCGCCCGCTCGATGGTCGAGCGGACCGCGTGGCAGTCGGCGCCGTCGGCGACCAGGATATGGGCCGAGAGCGAGGGCTGGCCCGAGGTGATCAGCCAGACGTGCAGGTCGTGTACCTCGGCCACCTGCGCGATCGCCACAATGCGCGTGCCGATGGCGTCCGGGTCGAGGTGGGCCGGGGCGGCTTCGAGGAAGATCCGGCCGGATTCGCGGACCAGCGACCAGCCCGCCTTCAGCATCAGCGCGGCGACGACCAGCGCGGCGATGGCGTCCGCGCGCGGGTAGCCGGCCAGCCAGACCACGGCGCCCGCGATGGCGGTGCCGATGAAGGCGTAGAGGTCGTTGAGGATGTGCTGGAAGGCGCCCTCGACATTCAGGCTGGTCCGATTGGCGCGGCTGATGCTCCACGCGGCGGCGATATTGACGACGATGCCGACCAGCGCGGTAATCAACACCAGCGGGCCCGCGACATCCGGCGGATCGATGAGCCGGTCGATGCCCTCGTAGATGAACCAGGCGGCAAGCAGCAGCAGGGTGATGCCGTTGGCCTGGGCCGAGAGGATCTCCGCCCGTTTGAATCCGTAGGTGTACTGGCCACGCGCGGGTCGCTTGGCCAGCCGGATCGCGATCAGCGCGAGCACGATGGACGCCGCGTCGGTGAGCATATGCGCCGCATCGGAGATCAGGGCGAGCGAATGCGCCAGGATGCCGA
Source organism: Nocardia sp. NPDC050710 (assembly GCF_040654375.1). NCBI lineage: Bacteria > Bacillati > Actinomycetota > Actinomycetes > Mycobacteriales > Nocardiaceae > Nocardia > Nocardia sp. NPDC050710. The sequence goes on from NZ_JBFAHV010000006.1 coordinate 122,574, forward strand.
CGATCACCTCGGCGGCCATGAAGGTGACGATCAGTCCGAGCGCGATGGTCAGCCAGCGCGGGTCCGAGTCGGCGGACACGCCGTGGTCGTGATGGTGACCGTGATCGCCGGAACGGCTGTGATCATGGGATTGATCGTGCTCGGCCGCATGATCGTGCTCGGCCGCGGCGGTCACGCGTTCCGCGGGCTGCTTCGGCGACACGCACTGATCTCCCATAACTCGATGCCCTCTCGTTCGTCCGGCTCTCGCTGCACAGCGTAGCCTACTGTGCAGACATGCGCATGTCTGCATTTATTGCGACGGGTGCGCGTTCTCGGGCACGGGCCCGCGCGGATTCGGCGCGAATTCGTGATCGAGTGTGGTGCATCGGGATTCACCGGCCCGACTACTATGCGGATGCACCTTTCGGGTGATCGACACCACCGCATCCGGATGGCGCGGGCCGGCCCGTGTCCGGGCGGCCCGAACGCGCACCGTGGCTGGGCGGTACCGCGTCGAGTAGGCAAGGGGTTTTTCGGATGGACAGGCCGGCGTGGGCGCCCGAGAGCGTGGATATGCAGCAGGCGAGCCCGGCGCGGATGTATGACGCCCTGCTGGGCGGCTCGCACAACTTCGAGATCGACCGCAAGGCCGCCGAGATGGGCAAACAGCTGGTGCCCGACCTGCCGCGGCTGGCGCTGAGCAACCGGGCCTTCCTGCGCCGGGCGGTGCGGTTCCTGGTGGATTCGGGGATTCGGCAGTTCCTCGATATCGGATCGGGCATCCCCACCGCGGGCAATGTGCACGAAATCGCGCAGCGCATCGACCCGGAGATCACGGTGCTCTACGCCGATATCGATCCGGTCGCGGTCGCGCACGCCAAGGCGATCCTGCACGGCAACGAGCGGGCCGCGGCGATCGAGGCGGACCTGCGCAAGCCCGCGGAGTTGCTGGCGAAGGTGCGCGAGAACGGGTTGATCGACTTCGAACAGCCGGTCGGTGTGCTGCTGGTGGCGGTGCTGCATCTGCTGTCGGATGCGGACCGGCCGGCCGATATGGTCGCCGAACTGCACGCCGCCGTCGCGCCGGGCAGCTACATCGCGATCTCGCACCTGACCTCCGAGCTCCGGCCCGAGGACGCCGACCGGCTCGGCGCGAATGCGGCCAGCCAGAACCGGATCGGCATCCACTTCCGCCCGCTCGACACGATCGCCGCTATGTTCGATGGGTGGGACCTGGTGGAACCCGGGGTGGTCGAGCTGCCGTTGTGGCGGCCGGAATCCGAACGCGACCGGCACGAGGAGCCGGGGCGTTCGCTCGGGCTCGCGGGGGTCGGCCGGAAGGACTGAGCGGGGCAGGGAAGCGGTAGGGGGCTGCCGAGTGGGTGTGCGGGAGCTGGCGGTTCGATGGGCCGATGCGCTGGACGGCGTGGTAGCCCCGACACTCACGCGAACACAGATCGAGGGGCTGCTGGCCGAACTCGGTGAGATCCTGGCAGCGGCGGTGCGGGGGACCGCCGATCTGCGCGTGGCGAACGAGGCCGCGATCGTGCTGGTGGCCGCGAACTATCGGGACCCGGTCGCGGTCAGCAGATCGATCGCGGTGATCTGCCACGACATGGTGGAGCTGATCTGCCCGGACCGCTCCGACGCCGACTACGAGTCGGTCCGCGATCGGGCGGTGCTGGTCGCGGCCGAGTTCGCCGCCGGTTTCACCGGTGCGTTGCGCGCGGCCGCGCTCGGCGAACAGGAAACCACGATGGGGGCGGCGTTGGCGGCCGCGCAGCAGGCCGAGGCGCGGCGGCAACTGTCGGAGGCTCGGTTCCAGGCGGTTTTCGCGGGCGCGTCGATCGGCATCGGCACGCTGAATACCCGCGGTGAGGTGCTCGATGTGAACGCCGCGTTCGCTGAAATGCTCGGCATCCCTGCCGAAACCATGCCGGGCCGGTCGGTGGCCGAGTTGCTCGGGCCGGTGAATATCGGATATGCCTTCGAGCAGTTGCAGCGCATGCTCGCGGGTGAGATCGACCGTTTCCGGGTGGAGACCGAATATGTGCGCCCGGACGGCGGACTGGCCTATATCGACCTCTCGATGTCCGCGGTGCGCGACAGCGCGGGACGGATCCGATTCCTGATCGGCGTCGCCGTCGATGTCACCGAACGCAAGCAGCTCGCCGATCGGCTCTGGCACGACGCGAATCACGACAGTCTCACCGGACTGCCGAATCGGGTGTTGTTCTTCGATCGCCTGTCGAATGCGACTGCGCCGCTGGGTGTCTGCTATCTGGATCTCGACGGATTCAAGGCGGTCAATGACGAATGGGGCCATACCGTCGGGGACCGGGTGCTGCACGATGTCGCGCAACGGCTGCGGGCGACGGTCGAGTCCATCGGCGGTCTCGCGGCCCGCATCGGTGGTGACGAATTCATCGTGCTCATCGAGAAATGTAAAGGCGAACACCAACTGTCGGCGATATCGCGGCGTCTGCACACGACCCTGGCGGCGCCGATCGAGGTGGCCGGGCATCCGGTCGTCGTCGGCGCCAGCATCGGCACGGTCTTCGTCCAGGATCGGCCCGCCGCCGTGGATGAACTCATGCACTCGGTCGATACGGCCATGTACCGCAACAAGTCCGGCGGGGGCAACCGGCCGCCGCGAGGTCCGTGCTACCGGATCTAGGGTGCGTCGCCGGTGACGAGGCTGCTGCTGCCCGCCCGTGCCACCACGGTTCCGTTATCGCTGACCAGCCATTGGCCGCAGACGCAGCGCAGGTAGTGGACGGAGCCGTGCGACGAAACCAGGGTGGGTGCGGGCCAGGCGCAGGAAGGGCAGGTGGTGATCATGCTTCTACCCTGATGTAATGGCTCAATGCATTTCAACCCTTACGGTGGAGCGGCGGCCGAACTGGCCGCCCGGCTGGTGAACGCGCCGCCGGATGGCGATCTGCTGGAGGTGATCGCGGACTCCGGTTACAAACCCCTCGGCCCGCTCGACGCCCATCAGCGCACCGAACTGCGCCGGTGGATCGCGCGGTTGGGCGCGGCCTTCGATAACCCCACCGTCGAACTGCTCAACGAACTGCTGGCCGAGACCACCGGGCAGCCCTATATCTCCACCCACGACGGTCGTGAACCGCACCTGCACTATGCGCGCGCCGACGCACCGATCGACGAACGGGTCAAGGCCTACACGGCGGCGGGATTGGCGGCGCTGTTCTGCGAGGATCCCAGCCGGATCGGGCGGTGTGCGCGGGCGGGTTGCGGGCTGGTGTTCGTGGACACCTCTCGCAACGGACGTCGCCGCTTCTGCTCGACGCGGTGCTCGAATCGCGTGCACGTCGCCGAGCATCGGATTCGCCGCTCGGCCTGATCCGGCGGTGTACCGTCGGCGTCAGTTGAGGTTTCGTGAACTGTGCCCGCGGAAGTGTGGATGCTCATCGGCCACCGTCCAGCGCCCGTAGGTGGTCTGCCCGGTGTCGTCGTCGCGTTCGATCGGGCTGACCCAGGTGCGGCGCGGATATTGCCCGCCGCTGCGAGGCCCGCGCGCCATCAGCGGGACCTCCCGGGCGACCAGGTAGTAGTCGCCGTCGTCCGGCCGGGTCTCGGGTAGGTATTCGCAGAGTTGCTCGGCCGCGTCACCCAGGTCGGCGGCGGCCACCACCCCGTGCCGGGGACTCAGGTCGTCGCCCGCCACGACCACCGCGGAAACAGTCCACATTCGGTTGGCGGGCAATCTGCCGGCGGGCCCGTCGGGGGCCGCACGATGGCGAGGATCGGCGGTATCCCCCGCCTCGGCCGCGTACGAACCCTCGATCATCCAGCACCTCCGGTGTTGGTCCGGGGGCGACACGGTGGCCCGCGCGCTAGTGCTGCGTTGGATCACCCTGCCTCCCAACGTTATCGGAACAGGACATTCGACCATGTGCCGAGAAATCCTGCGTCCGTGGTCAATTCGAATATTTGAAAGGAGAACTGGCCTGTAAATGAGTGTAACGTCCTGCTCGGGCAGTCGGGCGCGAATCGTGATCGGCCCGACAGCCGGGGAACTCGAAGAAGGGGGAGGGGGCGTGTCACACCGAGCTAGGGTGGATCACATTGCTGCGTTCGGCCGCCGACCGGAGCGAAGCCGCGGCAACGAGATGGCGAGGTGTCACTGATGGCCGGCTGGCAGGTCACCGTTGCGCTACCGATTGTGTTGGCGCTCATCATGTTCGGACTCGGTCTTGCGCTCACCGTCGATGATTTCGCCAGGGTTGTCCGGTATCCGAAGGCGGTGCTGGTGGCGCTGACCTGTCAATTGATCGTGCTGCCCGCGATCGCCTTCGGGCTGGTGGTGCTCGTCGATGTGCAGCCACCACTGGCGGTCGGGGTGATGCTGCTCGCGGCCTCGCCGGGCGGGGCGACGGCGAATCTACTCAGTCACCTGTTCCGCGGCGATGTGGCGTTGAATGTGACGCTGACGGCGGTGAACTCGGTACTCGCCGTGATCACCCTTCCACTTTTGTGCAACTTCGCGCTCGGCTATTTCGCGCCGACCGGACAGGACCAACTCGGGCTGCAGCTCACCAAGGTGCTCCAAGTGTTCGCGATCGTGCTGATCCCGGTTACCGCGGGCATGCTGGCGCGGCACTACGCACCGGGATTCGCGCGGCGGATGGATCGCCCGGTCCGCATCGTCTCGGTCGTGTTCCTGGTCCTGGTCACGCTGGCGGCGATATTCGCCGAGCGCGCGAATATCCTCGACTACCTGCTCGATATCGGTCTTGTCGCACTGTCGCTCGCTGTCGCGAGCTTGAGCATCGGCTACTGGGTGCCGAAGGCCGTGGGTGTGCCGCGCGCCCAGGCCGTCGCGTGCTCGATGGAGATCGGCATCCACAACAGCACGCTGGCGATGACCATCGCCATCAGCGTCCTCGACGACGTCCGGATGGCGGTACCCGCCGGTGTCTACGGCACCATCATGCTTCCGATCGCCTACTCCGCGGGAACGCTCATGACCCGTCGCGTGGCGCCGGTCGGCCCGGCTGCCGCGCTGCCGCACACACGGCGCGGGGAATCCTGACCGAGGCGCGCGGGGCGAGACGCCGCTACGGGGTGACTATGGCGAAATCGGGGTCCGGCTTGTCGAAGAGCGGGCGCAGCTGGGCCAGCGCGGCGGCATTGCCGTCGACCGTGATGTCACCCTTCAGCACCGCCGCCTTCAGATCACCGCCCGCCAGGAAGGTACGGGCCAGCGCGTCGCGGGTGAGGGTGATGGTGGCGTCGGGAGCGGGCAGTCCGTCGCCGGGTGTGCGGTCGTAGTGGATCAGTACGCCATTGCGGAGCTCGCTGCGATGCACCCGGTCGGCCTCGTCGCGGAAACGCCAGTCGGTGACGAGCGTGGTATCCCACGCCTCGGGGCCTTTGATCCGCAGTGACATCGCGTCGAAGGCCTGATCCACGGTCAGCGCGGCGAGCAGGCCGGACGAGGTCGCCGCGGCGGGCGTACCGAACGAGCCGTTGCGTAATTCGTGGGCGCCGCTGAGGTAGAAGTTGCGCCAGGTGGCGTTCTCGGCGCCGTAGGCGAGCTGTTCGAAAGCGCTGGCCTGCAAATGCTTCGCCTTGATATCGGACGGATCGGCGAAGATCACGTAGTCGACCATCTGCACGACCCAGCGGAAATCTCCGGCGTCGTATGCCCGCTGCGCCTTCTTCAGCACCTCGCTCGCGCCGCCCATGGCCTCGACGTGGCGTTTGGCGTTCTCCACCGGCGGATGTTCCCACAGGTGCGCGGGGTTCCCGTCGAACCAGCCCATATAGCGCTGGTAGATCGCCTTGACGTTGTGGCTGACCGATCCGTAGTAGCCGTGCGTCGACCAGTGTGCGGTGAGCGCGGGCGGCAGTTGGATCATCTCGGCGATCTCGGCGCCGACGTAGCCCTGGTTGAGCAGGCGCAGCGTCTGGTCGTTGAGGTAGCCGTACAGATCGCGTTGTACCGAAAGGAATTCCACGATCCGATCGGTGCCCCAGAGCGGCCAGTGGTGCGAGGAGAAGACCAGGTCGGCATTGCGGCCGTAGCGGTTGATCGACTCGGTGAGGTATTTCGACCAGATATGCGGATCCCGGACCAGCGCACCGCGCAGCGTGAGGATGTTGTGCATGGTGTGCGTGGCGTTCTCTGCCATACACAGGATGCGGCGGTCGGGAAAATAGAAATTCATTTCCGAGGGCGCCTCGGTGCCCGGCGTCATCTGGAACTCCATCCGGACGCCGTCGACGGTCTCCTGCTGCCCGGTGTGGGTGATATTCACCGTCGGGTCGAGCAGGGTGACGGTGCCGACCGAGGTGGTCTGACCCAGACCGGCACCGACCTGACCCTTCGGACCGCGCGGGAGTGCGGCGCCGTACATGTAGGCCGCGCGCCGCGCCATCGCGGTGCCCGCGTAGATATTCTCCGACACCGCGTGTTCCAGGAAACCGGACGGTGCGAGTACCGGGCAGCGGCCCGCGGCGACATCCTCCCGGGTGGTGACGCCGAGGGTGCCGCCGAAATGGTCGATGTGCGAGTGCGAATAGATCAGTCCGGTCACCGGTCGTGGACCACGATGCTTGCGATACAGCTCGAGTCCAGCGGCCGCGGTTTCCACGGAGATCAGCGGGTCGATGACGATGACGCCGGTATCGCCCTCGATCAGCGTCATATTGGACAGGTCGAGACCGCGTATCTGGTAGAAACCCGGCGCGATTTCGTAGAGCCCCTGCTTCACCGTCAGCTGCGAGTGCCGCCACAGGCTCGGATTCACCGACAGCGGGCAGGGTTCTCGCAGGAAGCCGTAGGACTCGGTGTCCCACACCACCTTTCCGGTGACGTCGGTGACGGTGCCCGGCTCCAGCGCGGCGAGGAACCCACGGTCGGCGTCCGCGAAATCGGTGGTGTCCGAGAATGGCATCGTCGCGCTGATCTGCTTATTCGCCGCCAGGATGTGATCGGTCGGATCGGTTGCGGTCGCAGACGGATTGATCTCGTCGTCGGATCCGCGGCCGGCGAGGCCGACGCCGACACCCGCGGCCGCCAGTGCCGCCGCACCGGCTCCGAAGACGCCGCGCCGGGATACCTTCGGGCCGGTACCCGGGTTGCCGATGTCGTTTCCGCCGTCGCGTCCGACCATTCGCCGCACTCCTGTCTCGATTCGATCGTCCGGCCAGCTGTGTTGCCAATTGTTAGCCGATATTCCGAGGATACTTGCTATTGCAGTCTCTCTGCAATAGCGACTCCGGGGTTGGCCGCCTAAAGGTGGAGAAGTCGCGGGTTGTGGCTCAATGGGCGATTCCGTGGGCGATCGACTACGCTGATGCAGCAAATCTTTCGCATACGGAGAGTGTTGCCAACGATGAGTAAGCTTCGACACCATCCGGCCATCGCCCCGGATGAGGTTCCGATCACCCGAAGCCCTCGTCGTGCGCGGGTTACCGGTCTCCGTGCCGAGGGGCCGCCCGGTGCTGATGCCGGATGGCCGCGGCCGCGAATACCGGTGCCGGCTTCGCTTCGGCAAACCCGAGGGACGGCCCGAACAGTCGGTGGGGGTTCGCCGGGATACAAGGCGGGCAGCGGCCTTCACGGCGACGAACTGCCTCGCCGAGGCGACGATCAATCCGGAGTCGCCGCGACCGGCCGGACGTGGTCTGTGATCGTATCGGCCCATGGCTGAGGACAGGGTCCGGCGGCGGCGCAATCCGGAGCAGACCCGCAACGCGATCATCGACGCGCTGCTGGAACTGCTGAAGGCGGGGCAGTTCGCGCCGACGACGAAGGACATCGCCGCGCGCGCGGCCACCTCCGAGCGGAGCATATTCGTGCACTTCCCCGGGCGCGACGATCTGACGATCGCGGCCGTGGATCGGCAGTCCGAGGCGGTGGAGTCGCTGATCGAAACGGTGTCGCCCGAGCTGCCCCTGGAGCAGCGCGTCGAATCCGCGGTCCGGCAGAGTGCGGCAATTTTCGCGCTCCAGCGCCACCCTCGGGTGCTCGGCCTGCTGGGATCGCAGGTGCTGCCCGCCATGGATATACGAATGCGATTGACCGACAGGCGCATTCGTGAGTCCCTGCGGCGAAGCTTCGCACCGGAGGTGGACGGCGATGAGGAACTGCTCGACACCGTCGATGCCACCCTCGGCTGGCCGTTCCGGCAGCACCTGGTCGAGCGGCTCGGCCGGTCCGAAGCCGAGGCGTCGGCGGCCGTGCGGCGCACCCTGCTCGGATTGCTGCGCTGACCTACGTGGTGCCGAATGCCGGTTTTCGGCGCAGCCGCTGCGTACCCTGGTCGGCAGCCGCCGTTGCGGCGGTATCGAATCCCGTTCGAGCAGGGAGTATTTCGTGACCACTGTGCAATTCCTGGTTCCGGTCCGCGATGCCGAGCGCAAGGTGTTCGACAGGGTGCTCGAACTGGCCGACGGGTTCGGCGCCGTGGCGGGAGACTACGACGAGCGGGCCGAGATCGCCGTCGGGCATCTGGACGCGCTGCACGACGCGGATCTCGATCGGGCGGTATTGCCCGAGCGGGTCGGCGGTCTCGGACTGAGCTATTCGGTATTCGGCCGGCTGGTTTGCGCGCTGGCCGCGGCCGATCCGTCGACCGCGACGATCTGGACCATGCACGCGGGCTCGGGGGTGGCGCTCGCGGAGATCACCTTCGACACGCTCGGCGCGTACTTCGCCGAGGAGTTCCTCGTGGGCAAGCGGTTTGCGAACGCACTCTCCGAACCCGCCAGTGGGAACCGGTTTCTGAACCCGCAACAGGAGGCCGTCGCGGTGGACGGCGGCTGGGCGCTGACCGGCGCCAAGCGCTTCGTCTCCGGCAGCGAAATCGCCGACTACCTGCTCGTGAACGCGCTCGTCGACGGCGTGCCGACCTTCTTCGGCGTGGTGCCGGACGACACCGTGACCGTCATTCCGATCTGGGACACATTGGGGCTGAGAGCAACTCGCAGCCAGCTGCTGGCCTTCGAGCGGACCGTGCTGCGCGCGGAGTATCGCGGGCGGCGGCCGGGACCGGGTGATTTCGCGGTCATTCCGGCCGGGCTGCCCGCGATCTCGCTCGGCATCGCCGACGCGGCGCTGGCGGCGCTGGTCGAGCACGCCCGGTCCCGCGTGATCCTGGGTGCGCCGCTGTCGCACCAGCAATGGGTGCAGCACGAGGTGGCCGATGTGCAGATTCGGTTGGCGGCAGCGCACGCGCTCTACGAACGCGCGCTCTGGGAAGCCGATAACGCTCTGCCGAGCTTCTTCCCGAATCTGTCCCGGGCGAAATATCTGGCGAACAAGGTCGCGGTGGATGTCGCCCAGCTGGGCGTCCGGGTCGGCGGCGCCTCGGGCTACCTGAAAACCTCACCGATCCAACGACATCTGCGCGATGCCGAGGCGGGCCAGCTGATGGCCTACTCGACCGAGGTACTCGCCGGTGTCATCGGTGCGGAGGTGCTCGGAGTACCGCTGCCGGAATGACACTGCACCGCCGTTCGCCGATCCGCGGTGAGCCGCGCCGTCGCCCTCTCGGCGGCGCGAAGTCGGCGAGCTTCGGCGCCTCGGAGTCGTCGAGCGCGGTCGGCACCGGCGCCACGATGAACCCGGTGCGGTCCTTGCCGGACGCGCAGTGGAATACGACCGGGCCGGTGTCACCGACGATGGAGCGGTGTGAGAAAGTAGCCGATTTCCTGCGCAAATGATCGGTAAACGATCTTGGGTCGGTTAGTTTGGGCAGGTGCGCCACAGCACCGGGCTCGTCGAACTGGTCACGGCCTTTATCTCGGCCGTGATCGGCGGGCTGGCGCTCACCACGCCGATCATGCTGGCCTGGGCGCACGGCACGTCGACCTTGCAGATCCAAATGCTGGCGACCAGTATGCCGCGCTCCACCGCCATCGGGTGCGTTGCGGCGGTGGTCGTCGCGGTCTTCGCGAGCACCGCGGAGTCGATGGTGGTGCCGTGGGCGTCGGCGCTGTGCGGCGCGGTGGTGCTGTTGCTGAACCAACTGGTCGGGCGCAGTTTCTCCGAGATGGCACCGCTGACCACCTTGAACTACATCGATTCACTGGCGGGCGGCATGCTATTGGGTGGGTTGGTGGCGGCCGCCGCGGTGCGCCCGCCGCTCACCCTCGCCTTCGTGCTCGGTGCCCTCACCAGCATCGTGGTCGGTGACATGAGCGTGTCGTCGAGCGAGGCCGGCGAACCGATCCGGTATTCGCCGGTCGTCTGGTTCGTCGTCGACTCGCCGCCGCTGTGGCTGATCTGGCCCGCGACCGCGCTACTCGGGTGGTTCACGGTACGCAACCGAGCCGGGCGCCGATACTCGATGTTCACCGTCGAGCTGCCGTTGCGGCCGATTCTCGCCGCGGTCGTCGGTATGTCGGTGCCGGTGCTGAGCTCGGAGTGGCTGGTGCAGCACGGCAACGCAGGCGGCGATGTGCTCCTGGTCGCCGCGGTGACGGTGGCCGCGGCGTTCGTGACCGCCCTGCTGCTGCCGGGCCATGACGGGATATTGCTGCTGATGTGCGTCGCGCTCGCCGCGGTGGGCGCCGCGATCGCGCTGGTTCCGGGCGAGCTGTGGCATATTCCAGTGCTCATGGCGGTCAATGTGGTTGGGCTGTGGTTGGGGCTACGGCGGCCCTCGCCGATGATCGGAATGATCGCGCTCGTGGCGCTCGGCGTCTTCACGGCACTGGCCGCAGGCCCGCATACGTCGGTCCCCGGCGCGGCGGGGACCGCGACGCTGATGCTCGTGGTGCTCACCGGCTACTGCTTCACCTCTGCCATGCCGAGCCACAGCCCGAGCCTCATGCTCTCGATCGCCACGCTGGTGGTTCCCGGAGTGGTCGTCGCAATGCGGGGCCGGGTGTTCAGTACCGACCCGAAACTGGACTTGGACAACGCGGTGCCGGGCGGTGCCGCGGTGCTGATCACGCTCGGCTGCATGGGTGGTTTGCTCCTGCTGCGCCGCCGTGCTGTCGAACCCGATCCGGCGCCGCTGCAAGGCCCGCCATCCGAGTAGGGCCGCCCGAGCTCAGGCCGGGATCGGGGTGATCTGTGCCCGCGCCGCCTCGACCACGACGAAGGTGGGCGTGCCGCGTTCCCGCAGCCGCTAACCGGTCGGATTCTCGTGGTGGCGGACCGCCACTCACCTCGACAAGCCCGCGCCGAATTCGCGCATACATCGGATCGCCAGGTCGGCGGGAGAGTCGACGGTGGGGTCTGCGGCCCACTGTTCGAGGGCGATCCGGATCGCTCCGGCGGCGGCTGCCGCGGTGAGACGCAGCCGCAGCGGATCCGTGCTCGGCGTCAACTCGGTCAGGGTCTTCGGGCGGTGGCGGTGGCGCCGGGCTCGATCTCCAGCGATATGACCGACAGCCGCGGACCCGGCCTGCCCGCCGACGCGGACTTCACCCTGTTCAGCAAGTTGATTCCGGCCCTCGGCCAGGGCTTCGCCTCGCCGGATACCGTCGCGGGCGTGGTCGCGATGCTCGCCTCCGACGACGGCGCCTTCATCACCGGCACCGAAATCCGCGTCGACGGCGGCACCCACATGTAGTCGAGTCGTGGTCATCGGTTCCAGCGCGTGCGAGTATCGATGGACTACTTCACTGATCGGCCGAGGGGGCATATATGACATTCCGAGAACTCGTGGAGCAGGTGCGGCCGGATTCCGGCGGCGTCCGCGTCTTCGGTGATCCGTACGAAACCGCCGATGGCACAACGATTGTCACCGCAGCCCGGGTCAGCGGCAGCGGCAGCGCGGAAGCGGGTGCCGTCATGGCTACTCCGCTCGGAGTTTTCGCCATCCGCGACGGCAAGGCCGAGTGGACGCCCGCCGTCGATGCCACCCGGGTGGCGCTGATGGGTGAATTCATCGGCCTGGCGGCCGTGGTGATGATTATGGCGACCCTGTTCCGTCGCCCGCCCTGGCCGGATCTGTCGGCCCGTGTCATGACCACCCTGGGCCGTCGCACCTGCCGATAGCATTCACGGCCGTGCGCTAGCGTCGCCGGTATGCGGCTTCACGTGGGATGTGCGATGTGGCGTCATGCTGCCTGGCAGGAGGGGCAGCTGTCACCGGGGGAGGCGCTGCGGGTGTACGCCGGATCGTGCAATGCGGTGGAAGGGAATACGACGTTCTACGCGACGCCGTCGCCGAAGACCGTGCAATCCTGGGCGGCGCAGACCGCTCCGGATTTCCGGTTCCTGGTGAAGCTGCCCAAGCCGATCACCCACGAGCGCAGGCTGATCGAGATCGATGCCGAACTGCGGGCGTTCCTGGGGGCGATGGAACCGCTGGGGCCGCGGGTGCATGCCTGGTGGGTGCAGCTGCCCGCCTCGTTCGGGCCTAACGAACTCGGGGCACTGGCCGGGTTCCTGCGGCGACTGCCGAATGCGGGCCGGTCCGCGGTGGAGGTGCGCCATCCGGCGTTCTTCGAGGACGAGCGGGCCGCCCAGCAGCTGGAGCGGGTGCTCGGCCGGGTCGGCGCGGAATGGGTAACCTTCGACACCACACTGCTTTTCGACGGCCTGCCGGCCAGCGCCGCGGAACAGGAGGCGTGGTCGAAGAAGCCTCGGTTGCCGCGCCGCACCCGGGCGCTCACCGAATTCCCGATCCTCCGCTACCACGGACGCGACGACCTCGAACGCACCGTCGCGGGCTGGCGACCGTGGCTCGACGTCGTCACGGCCTGGCTGCGCGAGGGTCGCTCGCCGACCATATTCCTGCACACCCCTGACAATGCGAGCGCCCTACCGCTGGCGCGCCGCTTCCACGACGAGGTGCGCGCCCTGGTCCCGGAGCTGGAGCCGCTGCCCGAACCAGTACCGACCGAGCCGATGACGCTGTTCTGAGTGCCGGTCGACGCACCGGCGAGGCGGCCGGACGGTGCCCCTATCTGCCTCTACTGTCGAGCCGACGCTGTCGACCGGCGAACGGAGTGGTGAGTGGAGATCGAGCACGTAGCCGACGCGGTGCGGCTGGGCGAATCCGATCTGCGGCATCTGCGGCGCTGTATCGACCTCGCCGCGGAGGCGGTCGCGGCGGGTGATCATCCGTTCGGGTCGGTGCTGGTCGCCGCGGACGGCACCGTCCTGGCCGAGGATCGGAACCGGGTGGTGACCGCCGGTGATCAGCTGGCCCATCCGGAGATCGCATTGGCTCGGTGGGCGCAGGAGCACCTGGAGCCGGACGCGCGGGCCGCCGCGACGGTGTACACCTCGGGCGAGCACTGCCCGATGTGCGCGGTCGGGCACGCGCTGGTGGGCCTGGGACGGATCGTCGTCGCCAGCACGTCGTCGCAACTGTCGGGCTGGCTGGCCGAAATGAGCGTGGCCCCCGCCGTTTTCCGTCCGCTGCCCATCACCACCGTCGCGCCGGGAGTATCGGTGATCGGTCCCGTTCCAGAGCTCGAAGAACAGGTCCGAGCCCTGCACCGGCGCGCGGCCGGGTTGTCCGACTGATCGCGGGCGACTCACGTCGCGGCGCTCAGTGCACTTGGCGGTCGGCGTCTGCCCAGTACGGCTCGCGCAGTTCGCGCTTGCGGATCTTGCCCGCGCCGGAGACCGGCAGACTGTCGACCACTTCGATGGTGCGCGGCGCTTTGTAGCCCGCGATCAGGGTTTTGGCGTGGTCGCGGATCTCCTCGACGGTCACCGAAGTGCCCGGCAGACAGACGATCACGGCGTGTACGCGTTCGCCCCACTCCCGATCCGGCACCCCGATGACCGCGCAGGCGGCGACGCTGGGGTGTGCGGCGACGGCATTCTCGACCTCGGCGGAGTAGACGTTCTCGCCGCCGCTGACGATCATGTCCTTGATCCGGTCGACCACGTACACATAGCCCTGCTCGTCCATGTACCCGCCGTCGCCGGTGTGCATCCAGCCGTCGCGGATCGCGGCCGCGGTCTCCTCGGGCCGGTTCCAGTAACCGAGCATGACATGGTCGCCCTGCACCGCGATTTCGCCGACAGTGCCGCGCGGCACCTCATTGTCGTCGGCGTCCACGATGCGCACCTCGGCATGCGGGGCGCCCCGTCCGGCCGACCGGAGTAGTCCACCGGCGTGGTCGGCCGGGCCGAGCAGCGTGGCGACCGGGGCCAATTCGGTCATGCCATAGGCCTGGGTCAAACCCGCGTTCGGGAAGGCCTTCATGGCGCGTTCCAAGACCGCCTGGGCGATCGGTGCGGCGCCGTACATGATCCGCTGCACACTCGACAGGTCGTGCTCGGCGACCTCGGGGTGGTCGACGAGCATCTGGATCATCACCGGAACCAGCAGTGCGTCGGTCACCCGGTGGGTTTCGATCGCTCGCATCGTCGCCACCGGATCGAAGGCGGGGATCATGACGTGCGTGCCGCCGAGTGCGACCTCGGCCAGCCAGCCAGGTCCGCGAGGTGGAACATGGGCGCGGCGTGCAGGTATCGGCCGCCGGGGCTGAAGAGGTAGCCGCTGGCGATCGACCCGAGCGACGAAGCGAACAGATTGGTGTGGCTGAGCATGACGCCCTTGGGAAAGCCCGTGGTGCCACCGGTGTAGAACAGTCCGGCCAGTTCGCCGCCGCCGCGACGGGCGTCGGGGATCGGGTCGGCCCCCACGATGAGTTCCTCATAGGAGACCGTGCCCTCGGGCGTCGGCCCGTCCCCGCAGTGGATCACCGCAACGAGTCCTTCGTAGGCGGCGCGGATCGCGGGCAGCATCGGTGGCTTCAACATCTAGGCCTGCTCGTTTCCGGGTAATGAGAGAATGATCGCTCATTACCGGGGCGAGGATCGGAGGAGGAGATGGTCGGTGTGACGGACGGGCAAGCGCTGCGCAGCCCGGCTCGCGGGACCCGACCCGCGAATCGGCGACAGCTGATCGTGCGGGCGGCCGCCGACCTCTTCTACCGCAAGGGCTATGCCAAGGTCGGCATGGGCGAGGTCGCAGAGGCGGTGGCCATCGGGCCGTCGGCGCTGTACCGGCATTTCCGCGGCAAGCAGGATCTGCTGTTCACCGTCGTGGCGGACGCGGTGCGCACGCTGGACGCGGTGCTGGCCGTGGCCACCCCCGACGATATCGCCGACCGGTTGGCCGCCGTCACCCTGGCGCACCGCCGCGTCGGGGTGCTCTGGCAGCGCGAGGCGCGTCACCTCACCCCGGAGCGCAGGGCGGAGCTGCGCACCCAGACCAAACGCGTCGGCACTCGGATGACCGAGCTGATCCGGGAACGCCGTGCCGAGCTGGGCGTCGCCGAGGCCCAGCTCCTGCCATGGTGCGCGCTGGCGACCGCGAACAGTGTCTCGTTCCACAGCCTTTCGCTGCCGGAGCCGGGATTCACCGCCCTGCTCAGCGAACTCATCGCCGATATCGTCGACGCCCCGATCGTGCTGCCGGCCCCCGCGTCCGCCGGGGAATCCGGCCGTCCGCTGGCGACTCAGTCCCGGCGCGAAGCCGTTCTCGCCGAGGCTACCCGGCTGTTCGCCCGCAACGGGTTCGCCGGGGTCAGCATGGACGATATCGGCGCGGCCGTCGGCATCGCGGGCCCGAGCCTGTACAACCACTTCACGGCCAAGACCGACATTCTGGCCGCGGTCATGTACCGCGGCGACGAGTGGCTGCGGATGGATATGAATCGGGTATTCGCCCAGGCGGCCGACGCCCGCGACGGGCTGCGTCGGCTCGTCGCGAGCTACACCCGGTTCGTTCTGGAGAATCCGGACCTGATCCAGCTGCTGGTCTCGGAGACCGCGCATCTGCCCGAGACGGACCGGCACCGCGCTCGATCCTCGCAGCACACCTATATCGCGGAGTGGGTGCACCTGGCCACCGAAGTACACCCCGGCTGGGACCCGATCAGCGCACGTATCCGGGTGCAGGCCGCGCAGACGATGATCAACGACATCGCGCTCATCCCGCAGTTACGCGCTCGCCCCGGCATCGATGAGGCGTTGCGCGTCATGAGCGCGGAACTGCTGGCGATCCAAGGGGACTGAGCGTCCGGCCGATCGGCGTTCCGGGCTCGGTCGCCGCCTTCTGGAACACCCGAAGCCCCGATCCGGTACGACCGGATCGGGGCGGATGGCCGACGGGTCAGCCGCGTCCGTGCAGCAGATTCGCCAGCGTGGTGAGGGTCTTGTCGTTGGACGCGGTCCTGGCGAAGCTGGTGAGGTTCATCAGGCCCGGCATGCGCCGGCTGGCGACGGCCTTGGCGTAGGTGAATTCGCGCAGGCCGTCGGGGCCGTGGATGCGGCCGAAGCCGGACTCACCGATACCGCCGAAGGGCAGCGACGGGATGGCGGCGAAGGCGATCACCGAGTTCACCGCGGTCATCCCGGAACGGATGCGCCGGGCGAGTTCCTTGCCGCGCTTCTTCGAGAAGACGGTGGCGCCGAGACCGTACTTCGAATCGTTGGCCAGCTCCACGGCCTCGTCCATACTGGCGACCCTGGCGACGGTCAGTGTCGGGCCGAAGGTCTCGTCGGTATTGGCGAGCGAGTCCCGCGGTACGTCGACGAGAACCGTTGGCTGCACGAAGCGTTCGCCGACCGCGCCGAGTCCGCCGATAATGGCGCGACCGCCGCGCTCGAGTGCGTCGGCGATGTGGCGGCGCACCACCTCGGGCTGGCTGGGCATGGTCATCGGGCCGATCTTCGCGGACGCGTCCGAGCCCGCCCGCAGCGGCTCGACCAGATCGGTGACCTTCTTCACGAATGCGTCGTAGACCTGTTCGTGCACGTAGACCCGCTCCACGCCGACGCAGGTCTGACCCGCGTTGGCCAGTCCGCCCCAGACCGCCGCGTCGGCGGCCTTGGCGATATCGGCATCGGCATCGACCAGCAGCGCATCCTTGCCGCCGCCCTCGATCACCACCGGTGTCAGGGTGTCGGCGCAGGCGTGCATGATCTTTCGGCCGGTACCGGGCGAGCCGGTGAAGGCGATCTTGTCCACCCCGGACCGGCACAGCGCCTCACCGGTGGGACCGAAGCCGGTGATCAATTGCAGCACCGGCTGTTCCGGCACCACCTGGGCGAACGCGTCGACCAGCCATGCGCCGACCCCGGGGGTGTATTCACTCGGCTTGAAGACCACCGCATTGCCCGCCGCCAACGCGTAGGTGATGGAACCGAGCGGGGTGAAGACCGGATAGTTCCACGGACCGATCACGCCGATCACGCCCAGCGGCAGATATTCCACCGACGCGGAGTGATCCGACATCACCAGCCCGGACGATACCCGCTTGCGGCCCAGCACCTTCGGCGCGTGTTTGGCGGCCCAGGCGATGTGATCGAGCACCAGTGCGACCTCGAGCGTCGCATCCGAATGCGGCTTGCCGGTCTCCGCATGCACCACATCGGCGAGCTGGTTGATCCGGCGGGTCAGCACACCGGCCCAGGCGCGCAATCGCTTGCCGCGCTCGGCGAAACCGAGACCGCCCCACCAATCCGCGGCTTCCTTCGCCTTGGCCACCACCGCGTCGACATGGTCGGCGTCGTGCACCGAGTAGGTGCCGACGATATCGCCGGTGGACGGGTCGAGCGAGTCGAAGGTCGGCGCCGAGGTCTGCTCCGAGATTGCGGTCATTTCACTTCTCCTAGTGGGTATTTCGGATCTAGGCGGTGCGGCCGAGGACCAGGTCTGCGGCCTTCTCGGCGATCATGACGGTGGCCGCGTTGGTATTGCCGCGGACGATCTCCGGCATGACCGACGCGTCCACCACGCGCAGGGCCTCGAACCCGTTGACCCGCAACTGCGGATCGACCACCGCGTGCTCGCCCACGCCCATGGCACACGTGCTGACCGGGTGGTACAGGGTCTGGGCCCATTTCCGGATGTGGTCGGCGAGGTCGTCGTCGGTGACGCCCGCGGTGCGGGCCGGGATGAACGGCCGGTCGAGATACCGGCCGATGGACGACTCCGTCGCGATATCGATGGTGCGGCGGGCTCCGGCGATGGTGGCGCGCATATCGATCGGATCGGAGAAGTATCCGGGATCCAACTCCGGCTTCCAGGCCGGATCGGCCGAGCGCAGCCGCAGCCTGCCGCGGCTGGCGATATGCACCAGGGTGACGCCCGCGGTGAACATCGGCGCGATCGGTTCACGGAATCCGTTGTCGTAGAAGCCGGTCGGCGCTACGTGGATCTGGATATCGGGCGCGGCCAGCCCCTCGCGGGAGGCGAAGAACGCGCCGCCCTCACCGACATTGGAGGCGAGCGGACCGCGACCGGTCAGCTGCCACTGCACCAACCGGCCCGGGTTCACATAGTCGGACAGATCCGAGGTGCCCTTGGTGTACCAGAGCATCGGGACCACCGGGTGGTCGTGCAGATTCTCGCCGACACCGGGCAGATCCGCGGCTACATCGATGCCGAACTCGCGCAGCTGCGCCGCCGGGCCGATACCCGAAAGCATCAGCAGCTGTGGCGAATTGATCGAGCCGCCGGACAGCAGCACTTCCCGCTCCGCGTAGGCGATGTGTTCGACGCCGTCGCGCCGATAGCTCACGCCCATGGCTCGGGTTCCGCGCAGCAGCACCTTGGTGGCGAACGCGTGCGTGCGCACCGTGAGATTCGGCCGGTCGAGTACTGGACGCAGGTATCCGTCGGCCGTCGACCAGCGGTGTCCCTTCTTGCAGGTCACCTGGTATCGGCCGGCGCCCTCCTGGGAGTCGCCGTTGAAGTCGTCGTTGGGCTTGAGCCCGTTGCTGACCGCCGCCTGCACCCAGGCATCGGTGAGTTCGTGCGTGTAGCGCCGATCCTCGACGTGCAGCGGGCCGTTGTCGCCGTGGTGCACGCCGGTGAACCGGGTGTTGGTCTCCGAGCGCACGAAGTACGGCAGCACATCGTCGTAACCCCAGCCCGTCGCGCCGTAGTTGTCGCGCCAGCCGTCGTAGTCCACCCTATTGCCGCGGATGTAGATCATCGCGTTCATCGATGAGCAGCCGCCGAGTGCTTTCATACGCGGCCAGAACGCTTTCCGGCCGTCCATATGCTTCTGCTCGGTGGTCTCGTAGTTCCAGTCCCATTTGGTCTTGAACAGACTGGAGAACGCCGCCGGAATGTGGATCTCGTCCGCATCGTCGGCGCCGCCCGCCTCCAGCAGCAACACCGAGACCTTCGAATCCGCGCTCAACCGATTGGCAAGAACGCAGCCCGCGCTACCCGCGCCGACGATCACGTAGTCGAAGGAATCCTGCTCGGCCACTCACGTCTCCTCATCGATCTGGCGTGACTCGCGTCACGTGCATTCGACCAATGTACGACCGGGCGGTATGCCGAACCCAGGGTGGCAGCGGACAGAAATTTGATAGATTCGGCCACGAATGCAGGGTTCATCGGAAGGTATCTCATGGCCGGGTCCGCGGCAACGACACGCCGGGCGCCGAGTGTGCGACTACTGGTGGAGTTCGCCGCCGAGTACGGCATGTCCGCCCAGGCGTGCCTGCGCCGCTCGGGTCTGCGCCCGCAGCGGCTGGCCGACGCCGATCTTGTCGTATCCCCCGACCAGGAACTGGTGGTCATCGCGAATATCGTCGAGGCTCTCGACGACCGCCCTGGGCTCGGGATCGCGGCGGGCGTTCGGTACCACGTCACCACCCACGGCATCTGGGGCTACGCACTGATCAGCAGTCGCACCCTGGGCGACGCCATCGACCTGGGCCTGCGCTACCTGGATCTGTCGTTCTCCTTCTGCCGCATCACCGCGCACGAGGAGGGTGCGATCCTGAGCCTGGTCGTCGACCCCGAGCCCGCGCCGGAACCGGTGCGCCGCTTCGTCGCCGAGCGCGATATCGGTGTCACCGCCGCCCTCTACCGCGAACTGGTCGGACCCTCGGCGACCTTCCGGCGCATCGACCTGCCCTATGCCATGCCGAATCCCGCAGCACCGGAAGGGATTCGGGCGCTGCTCGGAGCGTCGCCGAGGTACCGCGCCGGTCGGTACGCCGCCTCGTTCGACATCGCGCGTATCGCGGACCCCCTACCGCTGGCCGAACCGCATACCGCCGCGATGGCCGAACAGCAGTGCCGCGAACTGCTCGAACGCCAGGGCGCGACCGGCGTGGCAGGTCAGGTGCGAAATCTGTTGCTGGGCAACCCCGCCCGTCCGCCGACCGGCGACCAGGTGGCTGCCGCGCTGTTCATGACCCCGCGTACCCTGCGTCGCCGCCTCATCGAAGAGGGTCTGTCCTACCGGGCGCTACTCGATGACGTCCGCCGCCAGGTCGCCGAGCAACTCCTCGACGAAACCCACCTCTCGGTGGCCGAAATCGCCGAACGCGTCGGCTATGCCGAAACCGCCGCCTTCACCCACGCCTTCCGGCGCTGGACCGGCGGCCCGCCCCGCGCCTATCGCGGACGCGCTGCCGCGATCAACGCCTGAGAACGCGCCCCGCGCGTCCGGTCCCGGGGATCCTCAGTGCAGGGCGGCTGCGCGGTTATCGATATCACCTCGTGCATCGATCGTGGGAATCCGCCGTCCTGGCGGCACCATTTCGCTACCGGCGTCTGATTCGTACAACCGGCAACCCGAAGACGCGCACAGATCACTTTGCAGCCGTGGGATTCTCGTGTACAGGATCTACGCGCGGACGTACCGCACGACGTCGTGAAACTCTGTCGGATCCGCATCTTCGAGGCTCGCCAGCACTGTGGTGTTGCCGTCGATGACGGATGCGACGGCAGCGGAAAGGTACCGATGGCAGCGAGCAATGCCATCGGCCGCAGCGGTCCTATCGGATGTCGCAGTCAGGCTGGAATTGTCGATTATGACGTCGAACAGGGTTCGGTCCGGACCGAATACAGAGTCGCACACTCGGGCAATCCGGGCGATATCAACGGAATCCTTCTGGTAGATGCTTATCGCGCATTGTTGAACTGGCGATGATTCGTTCCCCAGCGAGGCGTGGCACTTTCTTGCTCGCGAAGGTAGATCGGACTCGACCCACACTCGAATGCATTTTGAATCGGACATCCACGGTAGGAATCGCGCATCGAATATCTGGTCGACACCATCGCGAACACGCTCCGCCAGATACCGATCGAGCTCGATATCGACGTCTTTGTGCAGTTCTCGCCGGCGGGCTATCTCGGCTCCTCTATTGAACCAGAGTCGACTCTCGTCGGTGCTGTCGAACCCTAGTCGTTCCAGTAGAATTCCGGATGCCCACACGATCTCATAGCCTAATTCCTTCGCCAAAAGTCGGGCATGGGTTGTTTTTCCGGCTGCGGTGTACCCGGAGATAGCAATGTTCACAGTGATGAGTATGCTCTGAACCGGCCTCGGCCGAGCGCAGAATCGAAGCCTGAGCCGACCGTGGACTGACCGCGTCCTTTGGCGAATGAGACGCACTGGCCACTCGCGAACCTTGTGGCAGTCAGTGGTGATGGTTGTCTGGAGTGCTCGGAATGATCCCTGCCGTCGCCTACAATCGACGTCGCCAGCTGTTCAGGCTCCTTTACGATTCGATCGGGGGATGCCTGCGCCAAAGTCGATGAGAGGCCGAGATTCTAGGGCGTTGCTCCCAAAGCTGGTGTCCGCCTGGAAGGCCATCGGTAGCATTCGCACGTATGGCGCAATCCTTCACTGTTGCCTTCGACATCGGCAACACCCTGATTGACGTGGATGGGATCCAAGACCGCGCGCTTCAGTCCACAACAGATGCGCTGGTCGAGCGTCACCTCATAGGTTCACGATCGGATTTCCTCGACGCGTACGCGAGTGTTGAGAAGTCTATATCCGGACCTGCTGTAAACCATTTGTTCTCCAAGCCGATGGAGATTATGAAGCGAACGTTGGACAGCATCGAACTTTCGGGCAGGTCTTCGCTCTACTTTGCGCTATCGGTATATCGGGATACGGTGCTGCGAGCCATTGAGCCAAAAAGTGATCTGACGCAAATGTTGAAAGATATGCGTGCCAAACATCGGCTCGCTATAGTTTCGGATGGATCCATCGACGACCAGATACTGACACTATATCGCATGGGTATTATCGAACTATTCGATCCTATTGTGATCAGTGAAGAGGTCGGTGTTCTTAAGCCTGATCCCAGGATATTCGAAAGGCTTCTATTCGAGACAGGAATGTCGGCATCGGATGTTGTTATGGTTGGAAATGATCCATATCGGGATATAGCGGGAGCGAAGCGGGTCGGTATGAAAACCGTTTGGGTTCGTACTGGCCGTCGGTTGAACAGTGCGGAAATTGATCTTCCGGGCGATGGTTCGATCGATTTCGATCAACTGCATTTGCTCGGGCCTGTCATTGATAGAATTCTTGGAGAAGAATCTTAACATGGACCCAGATCTGAAGCAGCGCCTGATCTCGGGTGCTCTTGTCCCAACTGCCGCAATTATTCTCACTGCTGTTGTTACGAAGCTTGTGCAGGCCAGTCTGGTTGCAACAGTGCTGATATCCGCAATTATCGCGGCAGTGCTCATAACCTTCGCTCTTCGATTTCGTCCGAGGCGCGGGCGGGTTGCAGTACAACTGGCGTCGATCAGGGAGCTGTACGAGAGTCGCAACGCTGCCAGTGAGCAGGATGAGATCGATGCCATTCGCGGAGCGAAATCTTCGGTTAGTGTTCTGGGGATTTCACATAAGATTTTGTGGAGCAATCAAAGCGTATTCCGGGACGCATTGATTGCGGCGAGTCTGAATCGTGTCCAAGTGACCTTTTTGATACTTGATCCTGATTCGGACAACCTGCAGTTGAAGGCTCGAGATGAAGGGGAGGAGCCTTCGATATGGGTTAATGACATCAATGCCTCGATTGCCCGCTTTCGTGATCTCAAGACCAAACAGCCGGAGCTTCGGTTGGAGCTCTATACGTACGATTCCTTTCCCATATGGCATATGCTGATCATCGACGGAAAAATTGGGTACATCGGCTACTATCCATCGGATCGCTCGGCATCCCATGCTCCCCTGTATGTCATGGAGCGGGCAGACGAGAAGTTTGCTCTATTGGTTCCACTGATGAAGCAGTTCGAGCATCTGAAATCTACCGGAACGAGGCTGGATTTTTCGTAGCCCCGTTTCGAACTCGATCCGCTCGCTATGTAACTGTTGTGAACTTTTGACGATCGTTCACCAGTGCTGCAATTCCTTTCTCTATTGTGGTCCCGGCGTTGATTCCGAGAATTCCATTCATTCGGGATGTATCGGATAGCAGGCTGGGCACGTCGCCCGGCCAACTTCGATTCGTGAACTCGACTCGGTGGTCGCTGATTCCAGAGGATCGTAACGCAATTTCCACAAGTTCCGAAATTCTGGTCGGTCTCCCGGTTCCGGAATTGCATACTATTCCAGAATTATCGAGATGTTCTATCAATGCGATGAATGAGTTCGTCACATCGTCTACATGGATGAAGTCACGTATATGGTCCCTATGTCCCATCATCCGGATAGTGCGTTGTGGTGCCGGTATCTGACTCAAGAGATCGTAGATCACATGCTTACGCTGGCGCCCACCATATGCGTTGAATATTCTCAATGGCGAGAAGGTTTGATGGTATGTGGCTTCGAAGGTGTTGCCTAGTATTTCAGCAGATAATTTCGAAGCTCCGTACGGAGAGACTGGTCTGAGTGGGTGTTTCTCGTCGATCGGTAGGTATTCGGGTAGGCCGTAAACGGCTGCGGATGACGCTTGAACGACGTGTCTTATACCACATAGTCGGGCCGTCTCCAGGATGCTTACCATGCCCCCGGCATTGATATCGAAGTCTGCTTTCGGGCTGTCTATAGACTTCGGTACCGATGCATTTGCGGCGAGGTTCACGATAGCATCTCGATGCCTGCCGTGACGCTGGACGCCTTCGAAGTCGCGAATATCCAGCTCGATGAATTCGATATCACTCAGGCAGTCATTCAAGTTTTCAATTCTGCCCGTTTGCAAATTGTCAACTGCGGTTACCGTGGCACCCAACCGGACTAACTTCTCGGTCAGCTGTGAGCCTATGAATCCAGCAGCTCCAGTTACCAGTATTCGGGAACCATCTATCTTCACCTGACCTGCCGATACTCACGCTCGAGATGGATATGCCATTGTATCTTCTCTCGACTCGTTGATATGAGACATTGCGCCGTGAATGGCGGCTCGGGTCGCGAAGCATGCCCTCACGTCGTTGGCACGGGCGGTACGTGTCCGACGACGATGCGGTGGATGAGTCGGGCGGCGGTGCGGGCGGTGCGGTTGTCGATGTCGAAGGCGGGGTTGAGTTCGGCGACGTCGACGGCGGCCAGTTTGCCGCTGACGGTGACTCGGTCGCAGACCCGCTGGATGATTTCCATCGGCACACCGAAGGCTGCGGGGGCGCTGACGCCGGGGGCGACGGACGCGGGCAGTACATCGAGGTCGATGGTCAGATACACCAGGTCAACGGCGTCCAGGACGTCGGTCACGAAAACATCCACGCGGTCGCGGTCGGAGCTGCCGCAGTGCTCGTCGAGGAGGTAGCGGACGCCGAGTTGCCGTGCCGTGTCGAACAGGGCCGTCGTATTACTCGGCTGACTGATGCCGAGCACGTCGTAGCGGTGGGTGGTGCCCGCGGTCCGCTCGGCCGCCGCGATCTGCCGGAACGGTGTGCCCGAACTCGGGATCGGGTCGCCCCTGAGGTCGAAATGCGCGTCCAGGTTGAGGATTCCGAGCCGGGGTCGGCCCTGCCGCAGCCGCGAGGCGGCGACGCCGAGATAGGTGCCGTAGGCGACTTCGTGGCCGCCGCCGAGCACCACCGGCAGGCGGTGCGCGTCCATGGCCGCCGCGACGGTGCGGCCGAGCGCCGCCTGTCCGGCCTCCAGTTCGCCGGCGGTGACGGCGAGGGTGCCCGCGTCCTCGATCGAACGCGCGCGGTCCAGGGCCAGCCCGGCCAACGCCGCCCGCAAGGCATCGGGCCCGGCGGCGGCCCCGGGGCGGCCCCGGTTGCGGCGCACCCCTTCGTCACTGGCGAAACCGATAACGACACAACCATTTTCGGCGACATTGTCCGGTTCGTACGGCCGCACGACGTGATGCCAGCGCAGATGTTCGAGGCCGCTGCCGTCGGATCGTCCGGTCCACGGTGGCGGCGCGATCAGATCGGTCACCGCATTCCCTCCGCGTTCGGTTCCGGATCGACGGCGAGGCGGCCGTCCTTCCACACCTCGCGCACCAGCGCCACCCCCGGCCGATAGGCCAGATGCAGGTACGACGGCGCGTCGAGGGAGATGGCGTCGGCACTGGCCCCGATGCCGAGCCACCCGACATCGGTGCGCCGCAGCGCCCGCGCGCCGCCCGCGGTCGCCGCCCACACCGCCTCGGCCGGGGTCATCCGCGATTCCCGCACCGCGAGCGCGATACAGAACGGCAGGCTGGTGGTGTAGCAGGTGCCGGGATTGCAGTCCGCCCCCAATGCCACGGTGACGCCCGCGTCCAGCAGCGCCCGCGCGTCGGGATAGCTGTTGCGCGTGCAGAAGTCGGCTCCGGGCAGCAGCGTCGCCACCGTCGAACTGCCCGCGAGGGCATCGATATCCGCGGGCGAGATGTAGGTGACGTGGTCGACCGAGGCCGCGCCCAATTCGACCGCCAGCTGAACGCCGGGACCGTGGCCGAGCTGATTGCCGTGCACTCGCGGCACCAGCCCTTTCGCGATACCCGCGCTGAGCACGGCGTGCGCCTGCTCCCGATCGAAGGCGCCGCGCTCACAGAAGACATCGATCCATTTCGCGTGCGGCGCACAGGCATCGATCATCTCCTCGCATACCATCGCGACGTAGTCGTCGGCCCGCCCCGCGTACTCCGGTGGCGGCACATGCGCCGCAAGCAGGGTCACCTCGTCGGTGAACCGGCCCGCCACCTGGGCGCTGCGCAGTTCGTCCGGGGTGGTCTGGCCATATCCGGTCTTGCACTCCACCGTGGTGCTGCCCGAGCGCAGCGCCTCGGCGAGCAACCGGCGCATATTGTCCGCGAGTTGCTCGTCGGTGGCGGCCCGGGTGGCCGCGATGGTGGTGCGGATACCGCCCGCCGCGTACTTCTCGCCGGACATTCTGGCCGCGAATTCCTCCGCGCGTTCCCCGGCGAAGACCAGGTGCGAATGGCTTTCCACGAAACCGGGCAGCACCGCCCGGCCGCCGAGGTCGACCCGGTGATCGGCGGCGGGTGCGTGGGCCGCATCGCCGACCCAGGCGACCACCCCGCCGTCGAAGACGATCGTGGCGTCGTCGCGCAGCCCGAGCGGGCCATCGCCCAGGGTCGGGTCGTTGGTGACGAGGGTGCCGATATTCGTCAGGACGG
The DNA here is from genome assembly GCF_040654375.1 of Nocardia sp. NPDC050710. NCBI lineage: Bacteria > Bacillati > Actinomycetota > Actinomycetes > Mycobacteriales > Nocardiaceae > Nocardia > Nocardia sp. NPDC050710. The sequence goes on from NZ_JBFAHV010000006.1 coordinate 148,807, forward strand.
TGGTCCGGGAACCGCTGTCGGGCACGGTATGTCCTCGCTGGTTCATGCCCGCGAGTCGACCATCTCGGTGTGTGCCGGATAGATCATGGCGGCGGGCGGGTTGCTGGTGCGCGCGGCGAGCGGGTAGTAGATCGCCGCCGTGAACAGGATGCCGACGATCCACGAGATATCCGCGCCGCCGAGCAGGTCGGTGACCGGACCGGTATACAACTTCTGCGCCAGGAAGGGGATCTGGACGACGATACCGAGCCCGTAGCAGGTCAGGGCTGTGACATTCCAGGCGCAATCAGTGCCATTGGCGATGCACACCTGACCGGCGTGGATGGATCGGCCCATACCGACGCCGCCGCCGTGGTGGATCGACACCCAGGACGCGCCGGAGGCCGTGTTGACCAGGGCATTCAGCGGCCAGTCGGCGATGGATGCGGCCCGCTGCCGGTCGGTCCGGGTGGCGTCGTGGCCCGGAACACGACCGGCGGCGAGTGTGCGCTGGATCGCAATCTGCGTCCGGAAGTTGTATATTCCTGTATATACAAATCTGTCAAGAGTGGAGTTCATCGACGAGAGGGTGAGTTCGGTGGCGCGGCAACTCGATTCGCGCCGCTCGGCGGCCGATTCCGGTCGCTAGACTGCGGTGGCCGAACAGACGGGTGCAAAGGATGGCGATGATCGACGGGGACGCAGCACTCGCCGCGCTGTACGACGAGGTCGGCGGCTCGTCGGCGCCCGCCTATGAGCGGGTGAAGAACCTGGTGGCCGCCCAGATCCGGTCCGGGCGCTGGTCCGAGGGCGACCAATTGCCGTCGGAGAACCAGTTCGTCACCGCGCTGGGACTGTCGCGGATGACGATCAACCGGGCCATGCGTGAACTCACCGCCGAGGGGCTGATCGTGCGAATGATGGGGGTCGGCACCTTCGTCGCCAGCACCAAGACGTCCTCACCGCTGTTCGAGGTCAAGAACATCGCCGATGAGATCCAGCAGTGCGGGCACCGGCATCGCACCGAGGTGATTCTGGTGCGCGAGGAATCGACCGAGCAGGCCAAGGCCTTCGTGCGGGAGGCGATCGGGCCGCGCGCCTTCCACTCGGTGCTCGTGCATTACGAGGACGACATCCCCATCCAGGTCGAGGACCGATTCGTGAACCCGACCGAGGCGCCCGGATATCTAGAGCAGGACTTCGCCGCGGTGACCCCGAACGACTACCTGAGCCGGGTGGCTCCGCTGGTGCGCGGCGAGCACGTCGTCGAGGCGGTGCTCGGCAGTCCGGAGGAATGCGGGCTGCTACAGATCGATCGCGGCGAGCCGTGTCTGCTGATCCGCAGGCGCACCTGGTCCGAACACGGACTGGTGAGCGCCGCCCGATTGATCCACCCCGGTTCCCGCAACCGGCTGGAGGGCGATTTCAAGCGCTGACAGCGGGCGCGTACGCCGCCAGATAGCGCGTTATCGCCACTCGAGCCTGCGCGAGAATCGTCGGATCACCCTCGGGTGAGCGGCGATACGCCAATTCGAGGATTCGATCGCCGAGTTCGACGGCCACCTCGGTGACGAGCCGGTCGGTTCCCTGGCGCAGCAGCCCGCGATCCAGCAGCAGTGCGTGCACCATGCCCGCCAGCCGCATTCGATGTTCATAACCGTCCGGGAATTGGCCGGATTCACGGCGTGAGTAGTACATCGTCACCATTTCCGGGTGCGCGCGATACAGCGCGTGATGTAGGGCGACGATCTGATCCACCGCCTCGGCGAGGGTTTTCGCTTCGATGCCGGCCAGCTTTCCGGACAGTTGCTCATCCATCTGGCCGACGCTGCGCAGGGTCAGTTCTTGCAGCACCGCTTCGCGATTGGCGAAGTACTGGTACAGCGTGGCAACCGGAACCCCGGCGCGCGCGGCCAGGGCGCGGGTGGTCACCGCGGCGGGGCCGCCTTCATCCAGCAACTCCCGGGCCGCCTGCAAGATCTGCTCGACGCGTTCGCGGCTGCGGCGCTGGATCGGTTCGCGGCGGCGTAGCGGTACTTCGGAGGGCACGGCATACATCTTTCCACGGGGTCGGAAATATCGGTGATGTATATGAACCTGAATCATGTTCATGTTAGCGTGTCGCCCGGAACGTCCAGCGTCATGTGAAGGTCCCTGATGAAGTCTCTTTCGCTACCAGTGCTGATGGTCACCGCCATTGCCGTGATATTCGGATGCGGGTCCGCCGCCACGGCGGAACTGCCGGTGTACTACGGCAACGACCGCATGCTGCAGATCGCGCATACCGATTGGGACGGTGCGGTTTCCGGTGCCAACGACTACTCCTGTACAGCCTCCGTCGAGCATCCGGAGCCGGTGGTGCTGGTCGGCTCGACCTTCCTCTCCGCCGCGGTGAACTGGACCGCGCTCGCGCCGTACCTGTATAACCACGGGTTCTGTGTCTTCACGCTGAACTACGGACGCTCGATGTACCGGGTCCCGCCGGGTCTGAACGGCATGGATCCGATGCCGATGTCGGCGTCCGAGCTCGGCGCGCTGGTCGATCGAGTGCTCGCCGCGACCGGTGCGTCGAAGGTGGACCTGGTCGCACATTCCCAAGGGGGTCTGGTCGCGCGGTACTTCGTCAACGAAACCGGCGGCGAGGACAAGGTCGATCAGGTGGTGCTGCTCTCCTCGCCCTACACCATGACCGGGCTGCCGGTGGATGTGGCGGCGGTGGCGAGCGAGGTGATTCCGAAGCCGCTGTACGACGCGATCCTCTACAACGGGTTGGTACCGCCGCTCGGTCTCAACTTCCTGGATCCGTGGTCGGTCGTCGCCGCGCAGGTGCTGCGGCCGAATATCCGGTACACCCAGATCACCGGCCGCGCCGACGAAATCGGCTTCTTCGGTGGCATGCGAGCGCCGGACGGTGCGGTGAATACGACCACGCAGTACATCGACGACATCTGCCCGACGGACTTCTCCCAGCACTTCGCCCAGCCGTATTCACCGACCGCGGTCGCATTGATCGGCAATGCCCTCGACCCCGCACATCCGGTGCCGCCACCCTGCACGTTGGTGCCGCTGTACTCCCTGGGCCAGGGATGAGACCTTCGCCGTTCGGCAACGTGGCCGAACGGCGAAGGCTCGCTCGCCGTTCCGCGAGCGGGCCGAATGTCGCGTCCGGGTCTGTGGGTTCGAGTTGTCGGAGGGGGCTACTCGAAACCCGGACCCGGCACGTGGGAAATCGGCGGACCTGTTATCGCGGGCTGTCGCCGAGGGCTTGCACCGCGGCCGCCACCTGGCCGCCCACATCCAGGAGCAGCCGGAATACGTCGACGGGCACCGGTTTTCCATTGCACCAGAGCACATTGCAATTCGTCGAGGCGTAGGGGCCGACACCGAGCAGGATGGCGGCGGCGTTCAGCGGGTCGGCGAGTTCGGCGAGGTCTTCCGGGTTCCGGACGAGCGGGACGGTGGGATCGGTGACGGCATACGGGTCGGCGAACGGTTCGTCGGCCATATCCTCGACCGCCGCATTGACCCTCCGGAAGTACTCCTTGTTATCCGGATTGGAGGTGCCGGTCAGCAACCCGGTGATATTGCTCGGGTCGACGCGGCTGGGTATGCCCAACCGCACGATCACCAGATCCCGGCTCGGCACCACCGCGACGAACTGGCCGAGCGCTCCGGAGAAGGCGTACATATCGCGCGGCGAGCCGACGAAGACTGAATGCGAATAGTGCTGGGGGACAGGAACATTAACTCCGCGATAGGTGTCACCCGCGTTGAGCCACATCAGGAATCCGTAGCCGCCGTTGGCCTCGGTCGGTTCGACCGCCTGCCGCAGATAGTCGGCGTCGATGAGCTGCTCGTCCCGCCAGCGGCCCTGTTGCAGCAGTAGTTGCCCGATCCGCGCGAGATCGCTCGGCCGCATGGCGAGCCCGCCGTTGACCGCGGTGTTGCCGCTGCGGTCGCGCAGCCACACCCATTGGTCGCGGTCGATGCCCAAGGGCCCCATCAGTTCTCGCTGTACGAACTCCTGGAAGTCGATGCCGGTGCTGATCTCGATGATCTTCGGTAGCAGCGCGAGCACCGCTTGTGCGTATTGGAAGGTGGTGCCCGGTTCGTAATCGAAGGGAGCGTTGAGGTTCTGCGATACCTCGTCGGTGTAGATCCCGGCGATATCCGCGGGCCAGCTGAAGTGTAGGCCGGTGGTCTGGGTCAGCACCTGCCGCACGGTCAGCGCCGCATGCGCCGGATCGGCCTGCGGGAAGAACCGCCCCAGTCGATCGTCCACGCCGAAGTAGCCCAGCGAGACCGCCCGCCCCACCGCGACCGCGGCGACCCCTTTGCTGCCGCTGGCCAGGGGCATCGGAACATTCCCGGTCGAGGTGCGCTCGCCGACCAGGCATCCGTGCCGGTAGATCTGCACGGCGTAGCCGCCGGTGCTCGCGCCGAACTCGATCGCGTCGCTGACCGCGGCCGGATCCATGCCGACCGCGTCCGCGTCCCGGCGTTCGAAAACCGCGCCCATCCCCGGCTCGGCGCATGTCGTCTCGGGTTGCGCGGCGGCCAGGGGTGATGCCAGCGACAGGGTGAGGAGCACGGTGGCAGCGAATCCACCCATCCAGGTACTACGGCGGAACTTCATACGGGCACTTTCTGCGCGGAAGAGCTGTCAGGACAATGCGTTCGCGCGGGCATTGCGCTCCACGCTGAAGTAGGTCCGGGCTGAAGTAGATCCGGTCGGAGGGCGGCAGCCGATTGCCGCGATCCAGCGCATCGCTGTACCGAACCCCATCGTCGAGGTCTCCTCACTCGAATTCCCGGTGCCGGCGCCCACCCCATGATGTGACACTTGCCGGTCTCAGATGCATGTTACGGCGGAGTAATCCGGAACACAATCGCGTGCCGAATGCGGTGAGCCTCACGAGGCAACCGGTCGGTATGTGACGCACTCCGGCGCGGCGTCGCGCGTGCACCTCATCCGGAATGTGTGAGGACGGGCCGAAATCCGGCCCATACGGTCGGATCAGGGCGCGTACCGACAGGCCGGTTGTGCGTGGTGTTCCCCAGGTCTTCGAACCGAGCGAAGGAGAGCCGATGGTCTTCGGCAGACGTGGACGCCCGAGGAACGGGTCGCTACTCGCGCTGGCGGCGCTGACGGTCTCGGTACTGGTGACCACCGCATGCGCTTCGGACGGTGACGGTTCGGCCACTACTCCCAGCCCACCTGCCGACGCCGACGACGCGAAGTCGATAGCCACCGACGCCTACGTATTCGGATATCCGCTGGTGCTGATGGATGCGACCCGGGCAACGGCGGCCCCGGCCAATACCTTCGATCACGCGACTTCGCTGCCCACCCCGGACGACCGCCAAGTGGTCCGGCTGAACCTGGACACCCTCTACTCGCAGGCCTGGCTGGATCTGAGGGCCGAGCCCATGGTGCTCCAGGTGCCCGCGATGGAGGCCGGGCGGTACTGGCTGATGCAGATCTTGGACGCGTGGAGCAATACCCGTCATGATCCGAGCAGCATCGAACCGCAGACCCGGGCGGGCGCGGCGACCCCGCCGTATACCTATGTCATCACGGGCCCGGGATGGTCCGGTGCGCTGCCCGCGAACACCATCCAGCTGTCGATGCCGACGAATATCGCGTGGCTGATCGGTCGGATCCAGGTCGACGGTCAGGACGATGTCGACAAGGTCCTGGCCATACAACGGCAGATGAGGTTGGTACCGGTGAGCCGATGGAACAATGGTCCACTCGAGCCGACCGCCGCCGCACCGCCGTCGGACAAGTCGGTCTCGCCGACCGCGCAGGTCGCGGCGATGGACGGTTCGACCTTCTTCGCCAAGATGAACGCGCTGATGGCCGCCGATCCGCCCGCGCCGGAGGACGCGCCCGCGATGAAGCGTTTCGCGACCATCGGTGTAGCCCCGGGCGGCACCGTGAATCAGCCCGCGGACACTCTCGACGCGGCCGCCGCCGAGGCTCAGCGCAGGATCGCCGCCTTCGTCGATGCGAAGATCCAGGACGAGAACGGCTGGCAGTTCGCCGTCGATGTCGGCGCTTACGGCACCGACTATTTGGTCCGCGCCAGTGTCGCACTGCGTGGGCTCGGCGCCAATCTGCCCCGGGATGCCGTATATCCGACCATCTTCGGCAATGCCGATGTCAACGGCACACCACGTCGGTTCCGAATTCGTTTCGCGCCGGGACAATTGCCGCCGGTCGGCGCGTTCTGGTCCATCACCGCCTACGATGCCGACAGCTTCCTGATCGACAACCCGGCGGATATCTACGCCGTCGGACATCAGGTTCCGGTGGTCGCGGAACCCGACGGGTCGGTGGAGATCGCGGTCCAGCACGACGATCCCGGCGCCGACGTACCGACCGGCAATTGGCTGCCCATCCCGGCCTCGGGTCCGTTCTCCCTCACCATGCGCCTGTACGCGCCCGAACTCTCGGTCCTCGACGGTAGTTGGCGGCCTCCCGCGCTGAACGAGCAGTCCTGACGGGCGTGCGCGGATTGTGAACGCCGGGGCGGACTTTCGCGGCCGGGTATCCTGGCATCCACGGGAGGGGAGGACGACGATGTGGGTTTCGCGCGGGTGGGTCGCCGCGGTGGTGGGGTGGCTGCTGGTCGCCGTCGGCGCGGGTAGCGCGGTCGCGGAGGAACCGCTGGTGTGCTCCGGGCCGATCTGCACGGTGTACGGGCCGACCTATTACGGCGGGTATCACACGGCGGCGGATATGCTCCGGCACGTCGACACTGTGGGCCGGGCCTACCCGGGAATCGCGACGGCCTACGGCATCGGCGAGTCCTGGTTGGCGACCCAGGGACGCGGTGGCCATCCGCTGCGGGCGCTCTGTCTGACCGGTGTCGAACCGGGTGCCGGTTCGCAGGTGAAGGCGGTCGCGAAGGTGGGGCTCGGGTTGTTCCGACCGGCCGGGTGTGTCATGTCGAAGGCGTCGAGCAAACCGAAGTTGTTGCTGATCGCCCAGATTCACGCCAGGGAGCTCGCGACCGGGGAACTGATGTGGCGCTGGATCGACTATCTCGCCGACGGCTACGGCGTGGATCCCGTGGCGACCGCGATCCTGGACGAGACCGAGGTCTGGATCGTCCCGGTGGCCAACCCCGACGGCGTCGACGTGGTGTCATCCGGCGGGGACCAGCCGGGATTCCAGCGCAAAAATCTCGATGCGCCGCCAGAGTCCTGTCTGGACGATACGGAGGAGGCACGCTACTACGAACGGGGCGTCGATCTGGAACGGAACTTCACCGAACGGTGGGGTGAGCCGGGTTCCAGCGCCGAGCCGTGCGATAGCGACTATCGCGGCGCACATCCCACCTCGGAGCCGGAGACCCGGGCACTCGAAGGATTGATGTCGAATATCTTCGCCGATCAGCGCGATGGTTCCGATCCTGTCGAAGTGCCCGATACCGCCTCCGGCCTGATCATCGACCTGCACTCCTACGGCAACTATGTCCTCACCCCCGCGGTGACCGGGCCCGAGGACGGCGCGCAGTTGCGCCGCCTCGCCGACCGGATCGCGCCGCCCGGCTTCGGCACGGGCACCCCGGAGGAGACCGTCGGTTACCCGGTCTCTGGCACGAGTTTGGACCAGGCGTACGGCGCGCTGGGTGTCGCCGCGCTGGTGATCGAGATCGGACCGCGCGGTGACGGGGGCTGCAACGGCTTCTTTCCGCAGTACTCCTGCGTCGACACGTTGTTCTGGCCGCAGATCAGGCAGGCGTTCACCGCGGCCGCCGGCGCGGCGGGCGCACCCTATCGTCAATAGCTCGTTCTCCGGGATGGATCGTTGACCGCCGGGATATGGCGATTTACGCTGCGCGAACAAACTGAAACCTGTTACAGAACGAGGGTGGTTCGGTGGCTTCGACAAAGCTCGTCTTCGCGCTCTGGGGCGTCCGCGACCTACTGGACCCCGGGTTCACCGCCCGATGTGTCGCGGCCGGTGCGCGGCGACTACAGGTGAATGTCTCCGATGCCGCCGTCGCCTCGGCCATGTTGCGGCTCACCACCTTCGACGACCCGATCCAGGCGGTGGTGAGCGTCTGGCTGCCCGCCGATCGCGATCCGGCAGCGGTGATCGAGGCGGTCGGGTCGGCGGCGGCGCGCAGCGCGGGCTGGCAGGTCGAGGAACGCGTGCTGCTCGAACTCCCCGCGCTCCCGGTCGGGGAACGCACCCCCGGCCTGGCGAATATCGCCTTCCTGCGTCGCCCCGAATCCCAGCCCTACGACGAATGGCTCGAGTGCTGGCGCACCCATCACACTCCCGTCGCCATCGAAACCCAGGCCACCTTCGGCTATGTCCAGAATCGGGTCCTCGCCCCCGCCACCGTGGGCGCGCCCGAGATCGCAGCGATCGTCGAGGAACAGTTCCCGATCGAGGCACTGGCCGATCCGCACGCCTTCTACGGCAGCGGCGGCGCCCCCGAGGAGCTGAACCGCCGCATCGAACGCATGATGCGCAGCGTCGCCACCTTCGGCGCGGACCGTGATCTCGACCTCATCCCCACCAGCCGCTATCGGTTGCACTGAGCCGCAGTGAACTCGGTGTCGGGACCGCTCAGTTCGCCGGGAGGAATCCGGATACCAGGAACTCCCTGATGTAGGCGTCGAGTGCCGGGCGGTCCACCGTCGGGCACTCGATGGTGGTGCCGCGCAGCGCTTCTCTGGCGTCGGAATCGGACCAGTCGAGGTCGGCGGCGAGCCCGGCGTAGTTCGCGCTGAGCAGCGCGGCGCGGACCAGGGAGTCGTCGCCCGCGGCGTTGCGCAACCGGGATTCCCGGTCCAGCGCGGCGGAGACGACCTCCAGCGGTTCGATCGCCACGGGCAAGCCGTGTTCGCGCAGGCTGTCGAAGACCTCGTTTACCGGCACCGGGATCCGATTGACCAGGTGATACACCGCCGCGGACGGTTCGGTCGCGGCGATCTCGACGATCGCGCGGGCCACATAGCTCACGGGAACCAGCGAGACGGTCGCGTCGCCGATCTCGGGCGCCATGCCGAGGATCGCGGCGGCGCGAATCATATTCCAGAACGAGTCGTCGGCGCTGTTCACGCCGGCGCGGGGATCACCGCAGATGGTCCCCGGGCGATAGATGCCGACGGGAATACCGCGCGCGCCCGCCTGCCGGACCAATTCTTCTGCGGCCCACTTGGATTGGGCATAGCCATTGTCGGGCAGTTGATCGGCGCGCAGCCGCAGCGTCTCCGCGATGGGCCCGTCGACCGGCTGGGTGCCGACGGTGGCGCCGATGGTGGAGATGAAATGCACCGCCTTGATCCGGCGGGTCGACGCGAGCCGCAGCACCTCCCTGGTGCTCTCGACATTGGCGGCACGCAGCCGGGCATACGGGTCGACGTGATTGACGCGCGCGCCGTTGTGATAGATCGCGTCGATGGTCGAGGCGAGATGATCGTGATCGGCGTCGGATAATCCCAACCGCGGTGCGGCGAGATCGCCGGGGACGGCGACGATCCGGTCGGCCGTCGCGGCATCCCACAGCCGGTACCGGGTCAGTGCGCGGCGGATCCGATTGGTCCCGGCGTCCACGCCCGCCGCACGGACCAGACACCACACCCGGGCGTCGGTGTGGTCCAGCAGTTCCCGGAGCAGATGTGCGCCGAGGAAACCGGTCGCACCGGTCAGCAGGACCTCGCGCACCGGTCCGGTGTGGATCGGCGTGGTGTCACCGGGGGCGATCTCGGGTTCCAGGACGGCGTCGGCGGCCGCGGCGGTGTCGCGGACCGGTGCCGCCGACCCGGCGAACGATGCGGCGAGCGCGCCGACCGTGGGGGTGGCGAGCAGCGCGGACATGGGCACATCGCGCCCGAGCCGGGCCGAGAGCCGTTGGTGCAGCGTGAAGGCCATCAGCGAGGAGCCACCGAGCTCGAAGAAGTCGTCCTCGACCCCGATCGGGGATACGGTGAGCACCTCGGCGAAGACCTCGGCGATCGCGCGTTCGAGCGGCGTCGACGGTGCGGCTCCCTCACGCGCGGCGAATACCGGCCGTGGCAAGGCCTTCCGATCGAGTTTGCCACTGGTATTGACGGGAAAGGATGTCAGAGACATCACCGCCGCGGGCACCATATATCCCGGCAGCACCCGGGAAACCGAGCGCCGCAACGCATCCGGATCGACCGAGGCGCCGGGCGCGGGCACCACATAGCCGACCAGCCGGACCCCGCCCTCGGACGGTTGTACCGCCACCGCCGCCTGGCCGACGTCGGGATCGGCGAGCAGTGCGGTTTCGATTTCGCCCAGTTCGATCCGATGTCCACGCACCTTCACCTGGAAGTCGGTGCGCCCGAGGTAATCCAATGTGCCGCGGGGGTTCCAGCGCACCAGATCACCGGTGCGGTACATCCGCGCACCGGTGTCGTCGAGCGGATTCGCGACGAAGCGACCGGCGGTGAGCCCGGGCGCTCCGTGGTAGCCGCGAGCGAGCTGGATACCCGCCAGATAGAGCTCGCCGACCGCGCCGATCGGCACCGAGCGCAGGCGCTCGTCCAGGACGAAGCATCGGGAGTTCCATTCCGGCACACCGATCGGCACCGCGGCCGCGACCTGGTCGGCGGCCCGCGCATGATGCTCGGTAATGCTCACCGCGGCCTCGGTCGGACCGTACAGGTTGTGCACCTCGGCGGCGCAGACCGCACCGAATGCCCGCGCGGTCTCCGGCGGCAGCGCCTCGCCGATCACGAAAATCGCACGCAGCGAGGCGAGTTCGGCGGCGGAGGCATGTGTCGCGAAGACCGAGAGCATGGACGGCACGAAATCGGTGAGGGTGATTCGGTGTTCGGCGATCAACCGGCCCAGCGCCGCCGGATCTCGGTGTTCGTCCGGCCCGGCCAATATCATCGTGGCCCCCGCGCGCAGCGGCAGGAAGTACCCCCACAGCGATACGTCGAATGTCGCCGGGGTCTTCTGCAGGTAGCGGTCCGCGGCGTCGACCCGGTAGCGGTCCTGCATCCACGCCAGCTGGTTGACGATCGCATCGTGGCTGACCGCAACGCCTTTCGGGCGACCCGTGGAACCGGAGGTGTAGATGACGTAGGCCGGGTTGGCCCCGCACAGTGGTGCGCGGCGTTCGGCGTCGAGCACCGGTTCCGGGCTGAACGGCGTCAGGTCCAGGGTGTCGATCGGATGCGCGGCGGTGACCGCGAACGCGTCCGCGACGGTGGTGAGCACGCAGCGCGGTGCGGCGGCTTCCACCACATATCGGATGCGGTCGCCAGGATGGTCGGGATCGATCGGCACCCAGCAACCGCCCGCCGCCACGATGGCGCAGAGCGCCACCACTTGGTCGATGGAGCGGCGCATCGCCACCGCGACCACCGTCTCCGGGCCGACGCCCTGCGCGATGAGCCAGCGGGCCAGTCGATTTCCGCGGCGGTAGAGCTGCGCGTAGGTCACCGAATCCGCGCCGCGGATCACGGCGACCGCATCCGGTGTCGTACTGGCGTGCCGTCCCAATGCGGCGTTCAGCGTCTCCGTCGCGACCCCGCGTTCGGGTCCGGTGGACCAGGTCCGGATCCGCCGCTGCTCGGCCGGGTCGACGATATCGATATCGCCGACCGTGACCGTGGGATCCGCCGCCACTTCGTGCAGTACGCGCAGATAACAGTCGAGGAACCGCTGCACCGTCTCCTCGTCGAAAAGGTCGGTGGCATAACAGAACCGGATGGCGATCGGCCCCGGACTGCCGTCGACGCCGATCGTATCCACCACCACGATATGCAGGTCGGTCTTGGCCGTTGTGGCATCGACATCGACGAAGGAGAAGCTCAGCCCGGGTAGTTCGAGACTGGCCTGGGCGAAGTTCTGGAAGGCGAAACCGACCTGGTACAGCGGATGACGCCCCGGCGAGCGCACCGGGTCGACGGCATCCACGATGTGCTCGAACGGCGCCTCGGCGTGCGCGAAATTCGCGAGGTCGCGCTCCCTGGTCCGGGTGAGCAACTCCGCGAAACTTTCCGCCGGGTCGATCCGGGTCCGGGACACCGTGGTGTTGACGAACATTCCGACGAGATGGTCCAGCGCGGGTTCGGCGCGATTGGTCATCGGCACGCCGATGGCGATATCGGTGGTCCCGGAGAGCCGGGCGAGCAGTACCGCCAGCGCGGTCCGCATCACCATGAACAGCGTCGCCTTATGCCCCCGCGCGACGGCGAGAAGGTCGCGGTGCAGGGGCGCGGAGGTCGTCCGCTGCGCGGCCGCGCCGCGCAGCGATGCCGTGGCGGGCCGTGGCCGATCGGCGGGCAGATCGAGCTCATCGGGCAACCCGGCCAATTCCCGTGTCCAGTAGTCGAGTTGCCGCGACAGTGGCGAATTCGGATCGGCGCGGTCGCCGAGAACCTCTTGCTGCCAGAGGGCGTAGTCGGCGTACTGCACATCCAACGGACGCCAGCCCGGTGCCGCGCCCGAACTGCGCGCGGCGTAGGCGGTGGCGATGTCGACGGCCAGCGGAGCCAGTGACGAGCCGTCCGCGCAGATGTGGTGCACCGTGAAGGCCAGCACGTACCCGCCCTCGGTGCGCAGCAGCCGGATGCGCAGCGGCACTTCGGCAGCCACGTCGAAGCCGCGGCGCAATATCTCGCGTACCCGGGACTCGACCGCCTCGGCGGGCACCTCCTCGATGGCGAATTCGCCTACCACACTGTCGGTATCGAGCACCTGCTGGCGGGGTCCATCGGCATCGGCGGGATACCGGGTGCGCAACGCCTCGTGCCGTGCCACGGTGTCGGCGAACGCCGCGCGCAATGCCGCCACGTCGAGTTCTGTGTCGGAGACGCGCATCGCGAAGCCGATATTGTCCACCGCGGAGTCGGTGTCGAACTGGTTGCGCAGCCAGAACCGCAATTGCGCCGGGGACAGGGGGATTCGTCCGGGGCGCGTGCGGGCCAGCAGCGCCGGGCGGGCGCTGTCGAACCGCTGGGACTGGATGGCCTTCGCCAGCGTGGCGACGGTGGGATGGTCGAACACCAGCCGGGCCGGAATCCGCAATCGGCAGGTCTCGCTCAGGCGCGCCGCGACCTGGGTGGCGAGAATCGAATTGCCCCCGGCCGCAAAGAAATCGGAATCCGCGCCGACCAGCTCCCGGCCGAGTACATGGGCGAAGACGGCAGCGACGAGTTCCTCGCCGAGACCGGATAGTCGTCGCGAGGTCTGCTGTTCGGTCACCCGGGCGCGCAGTGCCGCCCGGTCGGTCTTGCCGGTCGGGGTCAGCGGTATCCGGTCGATGACGGTGATCGAGCTCGGCAGCATGAACCGGGGTAGCCGTCCCGCCATCGCGTGCGCGAGTTCGGCGGGCTCCGGCGCACTGCCGGGCTCGGCCTCGACGAAGGCCGCGAGTTCGGTCTCGCCCACGACGGTCTTCCGGTCGACGGTGACGGCCGACCGGATTCCGGGCAGCGCGGCCAGCGCGGTGTCGATCTCCCCGAGTTCGATACGGAAGCCGCGAATCTTGACCTGGTCGTCGCCGCGCCCGAGGTATTCGAGTTCGCCCGCGGCGCCCCATCGGACCAGATCGCCGGTGCGATACATCCGGGTGCCGGGTGTGCCGTGGGGATCGGCCACGAAGCGCTGCGCTGTCAGCCCCGGACGGCCCTGATAGCCCCGGGCGACCGCCGGACCCGAAAGATAGAGCTCACCCGCCACACCCACCCCGACCAGGCGTAGCCGCGAATCGAGCACCTGGCAGCGCAGACCCGGTACCGCCGTCCCGATGGTCACCGGTGCCTGGGTTGTCAGCGAGGCGCTGATGGTGGCCACGATCGTGGATTCGGTGGGCCCGTAGGCATTGTGGAAGCCGCGTCCGCCGAATGCCCAGCGTCGCACCAGGGCCGGGGGACAGGGTTCGCCTCCGACAATGACCACGCGCAGCGCGTCCAGACCCGCCGGTTCGATGGAGGCGAGGGCCGACGGCGTCAGAAAGGCGTGGGTGATCTCGTGTTCGGCCAGCAGCGTGGCCAGCTCCGCGCCGCCGTAGAGGGTGGGGGGCGCGATCACCATGGTCGCGGCCGCGCCGACGGCCAGTAGCAGTTCGAGTATCGAGGCGTCGAAACTCGGCGAGGCGAAATGCAGGGTGCGCGCGGTGTGGGTGAGCGCATATCGCGCGATCTGTTCGGCGCACAGGCCGGCCAGCCCGGCGTGGGTGACCGCCACACCTTTGGGCGTACCGGTCGACCCGGAGGTGTAGATGATGTAGGCCGGATTCGACATTCGCACCGGCGCGGCCTGATCGAGATAGGACAGTGGGTTGGCCGGTTCGGCCGACACCAGGGCGTCCGATTCGGGGTCGTCCAGGGCGTACCAGCGCACGTCGCCGGGGAGGGTCGACCGATGATCGCGGTGCGTCAGGCCGATCCGGGCGCCGCAGTCGCGAACCTGGAATTCGATGCGGGGCTGCGGAAATCCGGGGTCGATCGGCACGAAGGCGGCGCCCGTCTTCGCCACCGCCCAGACCGCGAGCACCGAATCGATCGACCGCGGCAAGGCGATCGCGACGGCATTCTCGGGCCCGGCGCCCTGCGCCAGCAGCATCCGGGCCAGCTGGGAGGACCGCGCGTCGAGCGCGCGATAGGTGAGCGTGTCCTCGCCGCAACACGCCGCGACCCCATCCGGATTCGACTCCGCGGCCGCGGTCAGCAACATCGCGAGCGTCGGCGCCTGCGCTGTCGCCATTCGGCGCGGCCGAACTCGGCGCGACGAGGCGGCGCGCTGAATACCACTGGTCACGTTCTGTCCCGCCTTGTGCAATGTGAGGAGCGGGCCGATGCTATATCGCGGTCGCGCTGTTCGCCATTCATGGGAGGATCGCGCCCAGCAAACTCTCCTGAGGCGGGCGTTCTGTCCCGGTCAGGCTGTGTCCGTACGCCTTTCGGATCGATCGCCGCTGCCCGGTGTCCGACCGCCGCGGAAGGCAGCGATGACCGTGACGACCAGAACGGTCACCAGTTCCAACAGGTTCCAGGCGACGAGATCCGCCACCGGTTCGATGGGTTCCGCCTCTCTGATCCGTGGTGGCATGGCGACGAAGGGGATTTCGGCCCGCGGGGCGGGTTCGGCGGCGGGCTCCGGCGGCGCGAGGACGACCGCCGGTGCGGGCTCCGGGGGCGGGCCGAGTCGGAGTGGGATGCCGGGTGCGGGCGCGGGCGGGCCGGGAAGTAAGAGCAGGCAGGTCAGGATGGCGCTGCCGGTCGCGGCGCTGCCGACCGCGGCGCTGCCCGGGCCGGATCCGCTGGAGCCCGGACCGATCAGAGCAGGTCCGATCGATCCGCTGCCGGTTGCCATTCCGAGCAGGATCGCCGCGCTTCCGATGACCGCGCTGCCGGTGCACGCGGTGGCGACGCTGCCGGTGTCGAGCCCCAGGGCCTCGGCCGGGCTCGCCGCCACCGGATCCGGGATCGCCGCCTCGATCGGCGCGGCGGGTTCGACGGCGGCGCCGCCGGTTCCGGCGAATCCTCGCATCGAAGGCGCCGGTTCGAGGCTCAGCGGGATGCCGAGCCCGGAACTGCCGGTCGCGAGCCCGGGATCCACCCGGATCGCACTGCCGGACACGATATCGCCCGGGGTGATCGGCAATGTCGGATCGGCGGTCGCGGGTGCGCCCGCGCCCACGGCGGCCAGCGAGAGCACCGCGAATACCCCTGCCCTGCTGCGTGATATGCCCGATCTCATCCGCGCCGTCGCTAACTGATCTGCTCGAAGCGGGCCAGCGCGAGGTCGAAGGCATCCCTCGAGACGATATTGCCGCCGGAGAACGGATGATCGAGATTGTGGATCTGCAGCAGCGCGGACCCGACCACGACGCCGAGCAGTCCGGTCATCAGTACGCTGCGCCGCGTCACCCGGACACCGGAGAGCACCGGGCTGAGCAGAAGTAGCAGCGTACCGAAAATCAGTGCGACATAGAGGAATCCGGGCAGCCCCTCGCGCGTATCCAGGGCGCGGTCCTGGCGGGCCTGCGCCACCCGGTCCAGGCCGGCCATGGCCTCCGCGCGCAGTTCGGAGACATTCGCATCGGGGGAGCTCAGCATGGCCACGGCATCGCGGAGCTGGTCCAGGGATTTCTGTGTATCCGGGCTGAGCCGTCCGTCGCGATCCATCACCGCCCATTCGGTCCCCACCACCTGCTCGGTGTAATCCCGTACCAGGCCCTGGATTCGGAGTTTCTCGGGAGCGGGCATGGCGTGCGCCGCCCAATAGGTGTCGACGAGCGCCTTGGACTCTGCGATGGTGTGGTTGCGCGCGTTCTGGTACTGCTGCCAGCTGATCACCACCACGAAAGCGACTACGGCCGTGAAGAATGTCTTGATCAGGTCGAGTACCAGGGTGCCCGCGGCCTCGTCCCCGGTCTGTCGCCAGGATTCCGGGCGCACCCGGTCCCCGGCCACGAATACGGTCATCGCCAGGGCCGCGGCGACGAGGGAAATGATCAGTTCCTGAGCCATGGCAGCGCTCCACCCTCCTCTGGACCGACGCGTGATCGGAGAAAACTGCGATCAGTCGGTATTCGTGGCGGCGGGCCCGGACAGATCGAGGACATCCTGTTGTCCGGAATGCGTTGCGGCAGAAGTATTTTCCAGAACGGAAACAGACCGGTCGGTCAGGCTCCGAACTTCGCCGTGGCGCGCGCCACGATCTCGTCGAGGCGCGCGTGGTGCGCCCCCTTCCAATACGCCTGCCCGCACTCGACGCACTGCGCGAAGGTGTCGTAGGTCTGCTCGGTGCTGTCCGGCAGTTGCCCGCGCATCGACTCCTTATCCGCCGTCCGCAGCACGCCGTTGCAGGCGGTGCACCTGGTCCACGGCGCCAGCCGCGGTGCGAAGCGGGACAGCACATCGTCGAGCTGATCGGCGGGACGGTGGCTGTAGATATAGGCGCCCGCGAAGATCTCGCGCCGCCGCAGCAGTCCGCGATCGCGCGAGAGCAGCACCCGGCGCTCGGTCGCGGACCGGGTGGCCAGTGCCGCGTCGCCGATATCGGGATTCTCGTACGCGGCGTCGATACCGAGCAGCCGCAGCCGCCGCGCCAGCGTCCCGAGATGGATATCCAGCAGAAACCGCAGCGGTTCGGTGTGGCGTTGCGGTCGCGGCACCGCACGCACCGAGACGGTCTCCCCGGCGGCCGGAACATGCGACGGATCCACCGCGTGTCCGTCCACCCTCAGTGCGCCGACCTCGGTGAGTGGCACCCCCAGCGACTCCACCACATGCCCGAGGGTCGACACGCCGTCGACCCGCGCGGCCGACCGCACACCCCGGCGCGCCGCACCCACAAATAGCGCCAGCTCGGGTGCGAAGTCGATCGTGATCTCCCCGGTGTCCACCTCGTCAGCATGCCAGCGCACGCCACCCCATGCCCAGGGATATTTTCGACACCGATCGCGACCATGGGAGCCACCCTTTCGGGTTATGGGCTGGCAACCGGTGACGCGGGATGCGCGCCGTGTTGTCGCTGCCACCGTGCGCGGCGGCGGGTGCGGAGATATGCCCAGCGTGCGGGTTTCCGGGCGACGCGTTCGGTGCGAGAACCGGATTCGCGAACCGGTGCGATCCGCCGATATCCGGGGCCGGATCATGGTATCTGTTGAGTTGCTTCGGGCCTTGTCGCCGCCCTGCTGTGGGAGGTATGGGGTCTGTCGGCTCGGCGACGAGGAGGAGCGGGTCCATGGCACAGCATCGCGCGGGTTCCGGCCCGCCGGGCCGGATGACGGTCGACTATTCCCATCTGTTTCCCGGAGTCATTGTCGGCGTGGATGATTCGGCCGACGAGTATCAGGTGCTCTTCGCCGACGGGTCGATCACCGATGCCGCCGTCGCACACGATGCGCGTGGGCAGCAGGTGCTCGAGGTCGCCGGATACACCACGAGCGCGGGGACGGTGGTGCCGGAGCGGATCTGGACGGTGCGATCGGTCGCCGACGGCCCCGGCGGACTGCATATCGAGATAGGCCCCGCACTGTACTAATGGACCGGGTCGACCTCGGACGCGGCGAGGAGTTCGGTGATCTGGTGGGCGGGCATGGGCCGGTGGAAGTGCCAGCCCTGGGCGCTGTCGCAGCCCAGATCGTGCAGGCACTCGGCCTGGTACGGAGTCTCGACGCATTCGGCGGTGACGGTGAGGCCGAGCGCGTGGGTGAGGTCGATGATGGTTTCGAGGACCACCAGATCGGTGCGACTCGGGGTATCCGGGGTGCGGATGCGCTGAATGAACGGGCCCGCCAGCTTGACGACGTGCAGTGGTAGTTGGCCGAGATAGGCGAGATTGGAGTAGCCGGTTCCGAAATCGTCGATGGCGATACGGACTCCGGTATCGGCCAGGGTTCGTAGGGCATCCAGCGGACGCCCGGTGGTCTGCATGAAGGTGCGCTCGGTCAGTTCGAGTTGTAGGTGCTCCGGCGGCACACCCGTGTCGGCGATGATGCGTTGCACGCGATCCAGCCAGCCCGGATCCGCCACCTCGCTGGCGGAGACATTGACGCTGACGGTCGGCGTGCGGCCGGGAAAGCGGTCGTGCCAACGCCTGCTGTCACGGCAGGCCAGTTCCAGCACCAGTGCGCCGAGCGCATCGATATGACCGTTGTCCTCGGCGAGATCGACGAACCGGGCCGGAGGCAGGATGCCCAGATCCGGGTGCCGCCAGCGCACCAGCGCCTCGACCGCGACCAGCCGCCGATCGGGGAGCGCGACGATGGGCTGATAGTCGAGGAAGAACTCACCGCGGGTGAACGAGGCGGGCATGGCGGCCGACAGCTCGGCCCGGGTGTGCTCGTGCCTGCCGCGATCGGCGTCGAATACCGCGAACCGATCGCGCCCCGCGGCCTTGGCCCAGTACATGGTGGTGTCGGCGGCCTGGAGGAATTCGTCGGCGGTGGCGTGCGCGGTGCGGTCCTCGATCACCCCGATGCTGGCGGAGACGGTGAGGTGGTGGCCCTGGACGTCGAACGGCCGGGCCAGCGCGTCGAGTACGGTACGGGCCAATTCGGCCACCGCCCCCGGGCCGATTGCGTGTGGCACCAGGATGACGAATTCGTCGCCGCCCATCCGGGCCACCAGATCGCTGGGCCGCGCGGTGCAGGCACGCAGGCGGACGGCGGCCTGTATCAGCAGTTCGTCGCCCGCCGCGTGTCCGAAGGTGTCGTTGACGCTCTTGAAATGGTCGAGGTCGAGGTAGCAGAGCCCGACCCGGGCGGTGGGGTCGGCGAATGCGACGGTCAGCGCGTCGATGAAGCGGGACCGGTTCGGCAGGCCGGTGAGCTCGTCGTGGTGGGCGCGGTAGTGCAGCCGCTGGCGTAGTGCGCGCCGCTCGGAGATGTCCTCCACCAGAACCAAGGTGTACTGCGGATCGCCGTGCTCGTCGCGGATCAGCGAGACATTGAGATTGGTCCACACCGCGTGTCCGTCGCGATGCGGATACGCCTTCTCCAGTTGGACATTGTCGTGTTCGCCGCGCAGCAGCGCACTGTAGAGCTCCCACATGCCGGGAGGGTCGTCGGGATGGCTGAGATCGGTGACCGAGAGTGTGCACATATCGGCGGGCTCGTAGCCGAGCATATGCGCGAACGCGGTATTGACCTCGATGATCCGTCCGGCCATATCCGACAGGCCGGTACCGATCCCGGCCTGGGCGAATACGGCCCGCAGCCGAGCCTCGCTGGTGCGCAGCTGCTCCTCGGCGGCCCGGCGGGCGGCGATCTCAGCGGCCCGGACACTCTCCTGTTCGGTCAGCAGCCAGCGGCGGAACGCCCGCAGATAGCCGGTGGCGAAGGCGCCGAGCAGTTCCACCACCCTGCCGGACGCGGAGAAATGCGCGCCGAGTACGGCGATGCTGCGTCCGAGCACCTCGTTACCGACGAAATGCGAACGGGCCAGCCGGGCGCCGACAGCGGCGATCCGATCGGTGGGCAGCGGCGTGCGTTCCGCGGCATCGTCGAGTTCGGCGACCAGCTCCGACAGCAGCAGGCGTGCTTCGGCCGCACTCATCGGCACGATGTGATCACGGGCCCCCTCACGGAGTGCTGCCGCCCAGCGTCCGGCGAGGTCGGCGTGCGGGCCATCCGGATCTGGTCCGGGCCCGGCGTCCCAACCCATGGGTAGCCATACTAGTGGACACCACCCATCACGCTCGGCGCTGGGATACCATGCTGACGCCGACGCGCGGTGTCGGCGAAATAGGGGCGGTGCGAAAGGATTTCGGGATCCATGACCAGACCGAGTTGGGCTCCTGAGGGAATCGACCTGGATCGACCCAGTGCGTCGCGGGTGTACGACTACTTCGTCGGCGGCATGCACAACTTCGAGATCGATCGTCAACTGGCGCAGCAGATCGCGGCTTTCACCCCGAATATCGCGGAGACCATGCGCGCCAATCGGGAACTGCTGCGCCGCTGCGTGCGGTTCCTCGTCGACGCCGGGATCACCCAGTTCCTCGACATCGGCTCCGGCATCCCGACCGTCGGCAATGTGCACGAGGTCGCGCAGTCCGGAAACCCTTCGGCGCGGGTGGTTTACGTCGACATCGACCCGGTCGCGGTCGCGCACAGCAGCGCCATCCTCGATGGCAACCCGAATACGGCGGTGATCCACGCCGACGCCGCCCAGCCCGACGCCATCCTGAACGATCCTCAGGTGACCGGCCTGATCGACTTCGAGAAGCCGGTCGCCGTACTCCTGCTCGGGGTACTGCATTTCGTCGCCGACGACGCCGATCCCGCCGGTTGCGTGGCGCGGCTGCGGGATGCGGTCGTCCCCGGTAGCTATCTGGCGATCACCCACGCCACCGCCGACGGGCAGCCTGCCGAGGTTCTCGAGGCGCAGAAACTGTCCGGCCGCACCTCCACCGAAATCGTGCTGCGCGCCAAGGAAGAGATCACCACCTATTTCGACGGCTGGTCCCTGGTCGACCCCGGCCTGGTCCACCTGCCCCTGTGGCGCCCCGAGAATCCGGCCGATGTGGGCGAGCACCCGTGGCAGTCGGGTGCTTACGGCGGTGTCGCGCGCAAGGATTGAGCGTCAGAGTACGTCGGCGAGGTCCTGGAGCAGGCGTCGCTTGGCACGGGCGCCGACCATGGATTTCACCGGTTCGCCGCCGCGAAAGACCATGAGCGTCGGCATGGACAGCACGCTGTAGGCCGACGCGGTCGCCGGATTCTCGTCGACATCCAGTGTCACGACCTTCAGTCGCTCACCCTCCTCCGCGGCGATCTCCGCCAACACCGGCGCGATCATCCGGCACGGCGGGCACCAGCTCGCGGTGAAGTCGACGAGCACCGGCCGCTCGGCCTCGAGGACCTCCACGGCGAAGCTCGCATCCGTCACCGTGACAACGGCGTCTGTCTGAATCATGGGGTCTCCCGATATCCATTGTGGGCGAGACATTTTCCAGCCCGATGACGACGCTAAACCTTGACGTCGACGTCACGGCAAGCCCGGAAACGACGATCCGGCGGTAGCCGCGGGCTCGGCCGCGGTGATCTTCGTCATCACCAACGTGCCTGGTCGAAACAGGTAGTCGACTACTCGGGCCGCTCCGGGGGCCGCACCGCAGAATCGGCGGGAATTCACGGGGTGGTCAGATCCGGTCGCGGGCCGGGTCCGGGGTGAGGGGGAGCACGGGATGGCCGAATGCCACAGGGCATTGTCATCGGTACCGAATTTCGAACCGCCGCTGCGCGGTAGCGGCGGGTACGAGCGCATGCGAAAGTCCGCGGCGTCGCCCCGGGCGGTGCCGTGCCGCGCCGAGGCGTCCCGGTCGCGCCGTCCGGTCCGGACCGAGCCCGTACGGCCCGCCCCCGCGGCCGGCCACGCCTATTCGGACGCACGGAGATTCGCCGAACGGTCGCTGCGGATCGTGCTGGAGGTACTCGACCATCGCAGGCCGGTCGGACAATTGGCGGCTGTCGCGCAACCCTCGGTGGTCGCCGCGATGCGAACGCTGGTCAGCGGCGACCTCGTCCCGGCCCGCGGACTCGGTGTCGCGGTGCTGGCCCGGGTGGATGTGGTCATGGTGGATGCCGCGACCGCGGAGATCTGCGCTCGATATCAGCGCGGCTCGCGCCACCTGGCGCTCGCGGCGCGCATCGTCTGCACCCCGGCACACGGATGGCGGTTGACGGTGCTGCGGGTCCGCTGACCCCGTCGCGGGGTCGTGACCGCCGCGCTAGCCTCGAAGTATGTGCCGAAATATCACCGCCCTGCGCGGGTTGGAGCCCGCGGCGACCCCCGAGGAAGTCGATGCCGCGGCCCTGCAGTACGTCCGCAAGGTCGGCGGCCTGTCCAGTATCTCCGCCGCGACCCGCCCGGCCGTGGATGCCGCCGTCGCCGAGATCGCGGCCGCCACGAGCCGGCTGCTCGCCCAACTCCCGGACCGCAAGGTGCCCCCGAAGACCGTGCCGCCGCTGCGCCGCCCCGAGGTGCAAGCGCGGATCCACGCCCACGACTGAGACCGTCGGCCATGACCGAGCGGAAGCCGGCGGGCAGCACCTTCGAATCGTGGATCGACAAGCAGATACGCGAGGCCACCGAACGCGGTGAGTTCGACAACCTCCGGGGCGCGGGCGAGCCGATTCCCGGGGCGGGCGCTCCGGTCGACGAGAACTGGTGGTTGCGCGGCTATCTGCGCCGCGAGGGCGTGAGCAGCGATGTCATGCTCCCAGCGTCGCTGCTGCTGCGCCGCGATACCGAACGACTGCCGGAACTGGTGCGTGATTTCGACACCGAGGCGGAGGTGCGCGGGGCCTGCGCCGAGTTGAACATGCGCATCGTCGAGTGGTTGCGGCTCCCCGAGGGTCCGCGCGTGCCGATCGCCCCGGTCGACGCCGACGAGGTCGTCGCGCGGTGGCGGGCCGAGCGCGTACCGGCGCCGCCGAAGGGGCAACAATCCGCCCTCACCACCGATGCGCCGCGTTCCACCGAACCGGCCGCACGCCGCCGCCGGTCACGGTGGTGGCGCTGGATCGTTCGCCGATAGTTCGACCCCGGCGCGCCGGGTAATCCGTTCGGACCGGAATCGGCGCTACCACCCCGGCATATCCGCCCCGATACCTCCCGCGGCGCACCGCGTCCGACGGTCGGTTCGGCGTCGTAGCGCCGGGCGCCCGGCGAACCGGGGTACGTTGCAGATCGGACGCTGCTCGACGGTATGTCCGAGGCCCGCGCTGACCCAGGGGAGAGGAGATCTGCATGACGAACCGAACCGAGGCCGATGCGGATATCAAGCCGCGCAGCCGCGATGTGACCGACGGACTGGAGAAGACCGCCGCGCGCGGGATGCTGCGCGCGGTCGGGATGGGCGACGCCGATTTCGCCAAGTCCCAGATCGGCGTCGCCTCCTCGTGGAACGAGATCACGCCGTGCAATCTGTCGCTGGACCGGTTGGCCAAGGCGTGTAAGGACGGCGTCTTCGAGGGCGGGGGCTATCCGCTCGAGTTCGGCACCATCTCGGTCTCCGACGGCATCTCGATGGGCCATGAGGGTATGCACTTCTCCTTGGTTTCGCGCGAGGTGATCGCGGATAGCGTCGAGACGGTGATGCAGGCCGAGCGGCTCGACGGTTCGGTATTGCTGGCGGGCTGCGACAAATCGCTGCCCGGCATGTTGATGGCGGCCGCCCGGCTCGACTTGGCCAGCGTTTTCCTCTACGCGGGGTCGATCCTGCCCGGCATCGCCAAGCTGTCCGACGGGACCGAGCGCGAGGTCACCATCATCGATGCCTTCGAAGCGGTCGGGGCCTGTGCGCGCGGACTGATGTCGCGCGAGGACGTCGACGCCATCGAACGTGCGATCTGTCCCGGCGAGGGCGCGTGCGGCGGCATGTACACCGCGAACACCATGGCGAGCGCCGCCGAGGCGCTCGGCATGTCGCTGCCGGGCAGCGCGGCGCCGCCGGCCACGGACCGCAGGCGCGACGGCTTCGCACGCCGCAGCGGACTGGCCGTGGTCGAACTGCTGCGCCGCGGCATCACCGCCCGCGACATCCTCACCCGCGAGGCCTTCGAGAATGCGATCGCCGTGGTGATGGCGTTCGGCGGCTCCACCAATGCCGTGCTGCACCTGTTGGCGATCGCGCACGAGGCGGAGGTCGAGTTGACCCTCGACGACTTCGCGCGGGTCGGTGCGAGGGTGCCGCATCTGGCCGACGTGAAACCGTTCGGCAGCTATGTGATGACCGATGTCGACCGGATCGGCGGCGTACCGGTGATCATGAAGGCGCTGCTGGATGCCGGTCTGCTGCACGGTGATTGCCTCACCGTGACCGGAAAGACGGTGGCGGAGAATCTCGCGTCGATCGCGCCGCCGGATCCGGACGGAAAGGTGCTGCGCGCCATGACCTCGCCGATCCATCCGACCGGTGGCATCACGATCCTGCGCGGATCGCTCGCGCCCGGTGGCGCGGTGGTCAAGTCCGCGGGCTTCGATTCGAGCGTATTCACCGGTACCGCACGGGTTTTCGAACGGGAACGAGCGGCGCTGGACGCGTTGGAAGACGGCATCATCACCGGCGGTGACGTGGTGGTGATCCGCTACGAGGGCCCCAAGGGCGGTCCCGGCATGCGCGAAATGCTCGCCATCACCGCCGCGATCAAGGGGGCAGGGCTCGGCAAGGACGTCCTGCTGTTGACCGACGGCCGCTTCTCCGGCGGCACCACCGGCCTGTGCGTCGGGCACGTGGCGCCGGAGGCGGTCGACGGCGGGCCGATCGCCTTCGTCCGCGACGGCGACCGCATCACCCTGAACGTGGCCGACGGAACCCTCGACGTGCACGTCGACGAGCGCGAGTTGGCGGCGCGCCGAGCCGACTGGCAACCGCTGCCTCCGCGCTACACCCGCGGTGTACTCGCCAAGTACACCAAGTTGGTGGGATCGGCTTCCGGCGGCGCCGTCTGCGGATAGCGGCTGTCCGGCCGTCCCGGATGCCGGTCGACAGCGCTGCTGTGGGCAGATCCGCTCAGAGCAGCGTGGGGCGACTTCGCGGTGCCGATGGGGGCACGGTGGAGGCATGGCTCACGACGACAAGACCCCGATGTTCAGCTGGCGCGCCAGGGAGCAACTGCTCGGGCGCCGGGTATTGGTGCTCGACGGTCCGCTCGACGACGACAATGGGACGCTGCTGATGACCCAGCTGCTCACCCTCGCCGCGGAGGACGCCGAAACCGGCATTTCGCTGTGGATCCACTCGCCGGGCGGATCGGTGCCGCGATGCTCGCCATCCGCGATGTCATGCGATTGATACCGTGCGAGGTATCCACGGTGGCTCTCGGATTGGCGTGCAGTGCGGGGCAATTCCTGCTCTCCTCAGGCAGTCCGGGTAAACGGTTCGCACTACCGCACGCCAGGATCCTGATGCATCAGGGTTCGGCCGGTATCGGCGGCAGTACGGTCGAGGTCGAGGTCCAGGCCGACGACCTTCGCTACACCGTGGATACGGTGCTCGGCATCATCGCCGAGGACACCGGCCAGCCCTTCGACCGGATCTACGAGGATTCGCTGCACGACCGCTGGTTCACCGCCGCGCAGGCCAAGGAATACGGCTTCATCGACCACATCGTCGGCTCGTTCGGGCAGATCGTCTCCCAGCGACAGCGGATCGGAATTTCGGCATGAGTACCTACACCATTCCCAATGTCATCGCCCAGCATCCGCGTGGCGGTGAGCGGATCACCGACATCTACTCGCATCTGCTCGCCGAGCGGATCGTCTACCTCGGTACCCCGATCGATTCGGGGGTCGCCAATGCGCTGATCGCGCAGCTGCTGCATCTGGAGTCGGAGAGTTCCGAGCAGGAGATCGACCTGTACATCAATTGCGAGGGCGGTGATCTGCCCTCGATGCTCGCCGTCTACGACACCATGCAGCACATCTCGGCTCCCGTGCAGACCACCTGCGTCGGCCAGGCCATCGCGGTCGGCGCGGTTTTGCTGGCCGGTGGCGCACCCGGCCGTCGCGCGATGCTGCCGCACGCCAGGGTGGTGCTGCACCAGCCCGCCGCTCGCGGCCAAGGCGCGATTCCCGACCTGATCATCCAGGCCGACGAACTGGTGCGAATGCGCGCGGAGATCGAATCCATCCTGGCCAGGCACACCGGGCAGACGCCGGAGCGGCTGCGCCACGATACCGACCGGGATCGGGTCTTCACCGCGCGGGCAGCGGTCGACTATGGTCTGGCCGACCACGTGCTCGGGCCGCGCGGCTGACCCTCGTCGGCTAGGCCGCGAGCATGAGTGTGCGCGCGGCGCCGGAGTGCCTGGCCTGGGCGCGCCTGCGCTGTGCGCGCAGTTCATCCGCGACCTGTTCGGTGAGGTCGCCGAGTGTGGTGCCGAGTGCACCGGCCAGCGCGGCGATCATCTCGCTGGACGGCTCCTTGCGCCCGCGCTCCACTTCGGACAGGTACTGCGGCGAAATGCCCGCCCGTCCGGCCGTTTCGACGAGTGTCTCGTCCTGCTCGCGCCGCAGTTCGCGCAACCTTTCGCCCAGCACCACGCGCCACAGTGGCTCCGGCGGAGTCTGCGATTCCTGGCGCCGCGGCCGGTCGTCACGTCCCCCGGGAATCGCGTGCAGCTTCGGATGCTCGGTCATGATTCGAGCGTACGATCCCGGCCGCCCGGCGCTGCGCCGATTACGCTCTGAGCGTAGGAGTTTCCGCGCGGTCGAGGGTAGTGCCGTGCGGCGCAGGGCAATTGGGTCAGTACCAGTGGTGTATCTGCCAGAAGGCCCACGCGCGGTCCGGGCTGCCGTAGCGGGCATTCATATAGTCGTAGGTCCAGCGGATCTGGGTCACCGGGTTGAACAGCCAGTCGGGCCCGTGGGTGCCCATCTTCTCCGGCGGCAAGGCCTGGCCGAGGCCATAGGCGCCGCTGGCCGGGTTGACGGCGAAGACGTCCCATCCGCTTTCGCGGGTGATGATGTTGTCGAAGGACTGGAACTGGTGGGCGGGGACGATGGTCAGTGCCACCACTTTGACGCTGCTGCGTGCCAGGGTGGCGATGAGCCCGGCCGTGGGCGTGACGGGGATATCGGATTGCGTGGTTGTGGCCGCGGCGGGAGCGGCGCACAGGCACAGGGCGCACGCGGTGGCCGAGGCGGCGAGGATGAGTCGCGACATCGGAATTACTCCTTTCGCGCGGATGGCTCAGGAGTCAGCAAACCAGGAGTTACCTTCGTTCCGATGTAGGTGACACGGCGTGTCAGCGAAAGGGCGGTCTCAACGGGTGACCGGCGCCTGCCACATACCGACGATGGCGTCGATGAGTCCGGTCCCGCATTCGTGCCAGTTCGCGCGTGGTTCCGGGGTTCCGTCGGCGAGTGCGCGCTCGAATTCGGCGCATACGTGGACAATCAGATGACGTCCCATATCGTTGCGTTC
Source organism: Nocardia sp. NPDC050710 (assembly GCF_040654375.1). Taxonomy (NCBI): domain Bacteria; kingdom Bacillati; phylum Actinomycetota; class Actinomycetes; order Mycobacteriales; family Nocardiaceae; genus Nocardia; species Nocardia sp. NPDC050710. The sequence goes on from NZ_JBFAHV010000006.1 coordinate 176,180, forward strand.
CCGGCGGACGTGCGGCGGCAGGTCGGGCAAACAGCGGTTCATGCCCTCGATGGTGCGCAGCAGCGACGGTGAGGTCAGCGACTCCTCGTACATGATGGGGCGCAGTGTCGGATCGGTCATCACCTGCGCGCCGAACCGCGCGAACCAGCTGGGGGATCCGAGGTCGGCGAAGTGCTCGGTGACGGGTCGGACCAGGCAGGAAATCCAGTCCGGTAGCAGCGTCGAGTCGTGATGCTCGGCCAGCAGCCGCATCCGATGTGCCTCGATCGGTGCGGTGTGTTTGCGCACGATCGCCCGCACCAGATCGGTCTTGGTGCCGAAGTGGTAGCCGACGGCCGCATTGTTGCCCTGACCCGCGGCCTCGCTCACCTGACGATTCGAGATCGCGACGACGCCGTATTCGGCGAAGAGCCGTTCGGCTGCCGACAGGATGGCTTCCCTCGTTGCGGTGGCTCGGTCCGGCCGCGTGATATTGCCGCTCATGATCACCGCATATCGTACCGACGATTCGACCCGACTCTGTGTGCGCGTCCGGTAGCTGAGAGTTCGCTCGGAGATCTCCGATCGCGCGGATGTCGCCGCCGGGACGCTGTTCCGCTATGCGGCGTCCAAGGGCGAGCTACTGCTGATGGTCAACAACGAGGACTTCCGGGCGGCGCTCGATCGCGGCGAACGGGACGCGCATGCGCGGCGCGATCCCATCGCGGCGGTACTCGGCATGGTCGGGCCGACCGTCGAGGCGGTCCAGCGGCACGTCGAGAACGGCGTGGCGTACCAACGTGAACTGTTATTCGGCGCGCCGGCCGAGAAGTACCGGACGGAAGGGCTGGTCCTGGTCGCGCGGCTGGAGTCGATGATCGCCGAGCGGCTCGTCGCGGCGGCGGGGGAGCGCGGCGTCGACGCCGCGCGGGCCCGGCGACCCGCCCTGTTGGCGGGGCGAAGCGTTTTCGCGGTGCTGCACCTGATCCTGGCCCGGCCGTCGACCGGCCCGCAAGCGGGCGACGACGGGCTCGGTGACCTGCGCGACCAGATCGCCCAGATCGTCGCCGGCTTCTTCGCGGCGATCGACACCCGAGCAGGCGCGGGGCGGACCGCGCCCCGCTGAGGAAGGAGAAAGAGAAGGCGGGTTGCGTACTCAACTCGCTGCTGGTGTCGTTCCTCAACTCCGCGATGGCTCTCAGCGCGGGCGGATTCGCCGAACCGGAGGCGGTCGACGAGACCTGGCGGATCGCGTAAGGCATTGCGTAGCAGGTACTTCGAGGGGAGGAGTCGGGCGGATTACTCCTCTGGTAGCGGAATCAGCTCGAGATGCTCGGCCGCCGGTCCGGTGCAGGTGGCTCGTCCGGCCACCAGGCTCACCCCGCCGCGGTGTGCCGCGAGCCACGTTCCACAGACGCAGCGGAGGTAGCGGACGGAGCCGTGTGATGACACGGGCATGGGCGAGGGCCAGGAGCAGGTGGGGCACGTGGCGGACATGGCTGCTAAGCCTGGGTAACGGTCACCGGCATTGCAACGACCGCCCCGGCGTGGCGGCCCGACTGATCCCGGATTACCCGCAGTAGTGGCAGATTCCGCTCGCGGGCAGCTGAATGAAGCACTGGCCGCACATCCGCGCACGGGTCGCCTGCGGTTCGGGCTCGGGCTGGGCCGCGGCGGTGGTGGCGGTGCTCACACGGCGCCGGGCGGCCACCTTGGGGGTGAGCGGCGGTATGCCGCCATCGGCGGGCATACCGGCCCCGAAATGCTGGTAGCACTGCCAGCGAGCGTAGGCGGCGTGCAGTTCGAGGTCGTCCGGGATCGGCAGCCCCGCGAGCTCGAGCACATAGCGGTAGGTGTCGCCGACGGTCTGGTTCTGTCGCACGCACAGCGCGGTCAGCGGCGGTTCGCCCGCGCTGTGACAGCGCCGGGCCACCTTGCGCAGGATGGCGTCCATCCAGGTGCGCGTCGGCGCCTCGGTATGTACGCCGGAGGTCTCCTGCACCCGCTCGGCCAATTCGTTGACGGTGATGAAATGTCCATAGCCGGTAGCGGTTTCGGCCAGTTCCGCATGCGCTGCCAGCGCCCATGCCACGGTAGCTTCCCGGAACGGCACCGCCGTGCCGTCAACCGCTCGCCATGCTCCTGCCGTTGTCGCTAGGGAATCCCTCATCACCCGAATAAGTTAACGCGTCACCCGCCCGAGCACCGAATGGCATCGTGTGTTGCACGCGCCACGCCGGAATCGAACGGCGTGGCGCGCTACGCCGTGAGGTGGATGCCGCTCGGCGCCAATTCGCAGCGGGGCGGCGGGAGGTCCGGCCGATCCGCGACCACGACGCCGGGGTGATCCAGTCGGGTGTGAATCCATTCCCGCACGTCCCGCAGCCGTGCGATGCGGTCATCGATCTCGGCCAGTTTGCGGCGGTAGACCTCCGAGGAGGCGGCGCAGGAGTCACCGGTGGGGTTTCCGGCCCGCAGGCACTCCACGAACGGCCGGATGTCCTCCAGTTCGAATCCGCAGTCCTGCAGCGTCCGGATCTGTCGGAGCACGCGCAGATCGTCCTCGGTATAGATCCGGTAGCCGCTGTCGTCGCGATGCGCGGCCAGCAGTCCGCGCGACTCGTAATAGCGCAGCGCGCGGGTGGTGGTCGCCGCGCGCTGGGCCAACTCTCCGATATGCATTCCCGGTCCCTCCGACCACGCCGATGCTAGACATTGACGTCGACGTCAAGGCAAGGAAGAAAATTCCCCGGGTCAGCCGGTCAGACCTCGCCGGGCCAGCAGCGGCTGGATTTCCGGGGCCCGCCCCCGGAAGGCTTCGAAGGCCTCGAGCGGGTCCACCGACCCGCCACGCGACAGTAATTCGCGCCGGAACACCTCGCCCTTGTCGCGGATCGAGGCGGCGCCGTCCTCGAACCACTCGACGGTGTCGGCATCGAGCACCTCGCTCCAGATGTAGGAGTAGTAGCCCGCCGCGTACCCGCCCGAGAAGATGTGCGCGAAATAACCCGTCCGGTACCTGGGCGGAATCGCCGCCAGGGCGACACCAGCCTTGCGCAGCGCCTCCTCCTCGAACGATTCGGCATCGGCGCCGGCCAGCGCCTCGGCCCCCGGCACCCGGTGCCACGCCCAATCCAGCAGCGCCGCACCCAGGTACTCGACGGTGCGGAAGCCGGTGCCGAACCGCTCGGCCGCGGCCATGCGCTCGGTCAGTTCGGCGGGCATCGGCTCGCCGGTGCGCACATGTCTGGCGTAGTTGGCCAGCACCTCGGGCCGGGCCATCCAGACCTCGTTCACCTGCGACGGGAACTCCACGAAGTCGCGCGGCACCTCGGTACCGGCGAAGAACGGATACCGCACGTCCGAGAACAGCCCGTGCAGGGCGTGGCCGAATTCGTGGAAGAGCGTCCGGACGTTGTCCCAGGTCAGCAGTGCGGGCTCACCCGCCGCGGGTTCGGCGATATTGAGATTGTTGACCACCACCGGCCGTGTCCCCAGCAGCCGGGACTGGCTGACCAGTTCGTTCATCCAGGCCCCGCCGCGCTTGGAGGGCCTGGCGAAGAAGTCACCGAGGAACAGTCCCAGCGCCGCCCCGTCGGCGTCGAACACCTCGAATACGCGGACCTCGGGGTGGTATCCGACCAGATCCTCGCGCTCCCGCAGGGTGATCCCGTAGACCTGCTCGGCGGCGTAGAACACCCCGTCGCGCAGCACGCGCTCCAGCTCGAAATACGGGCGCAGCGCCTCCGCGTCCACCGAGAACTGTTCGGCCCGAACCTTTTCCGACCAGAATTGCCAGTCCCAGGAGCGCAGTTCCGCATCCGACCGCGTGGCCGCGCGCATGGCCGCCGCGAGTTCGTCCGCCTCCCGTTCGGCATTGGCCACCGCCGGTGCGACGAGCCGTCCGAGCATCTCCTCGACCGCCTCGGCGGTTTTGGCGGTCTGGTCCTCCACCGCGTATGCCGCGTGATCCGGGTAGCCGAGCAGCGTCGCCCGCTCGGCTCGCAGCGCGGCGATCCGCACCGCGAGTCCGCTGTTGCGGCCGTCCGCGCCGAATCCGCGTCCCAGCGAGGCCGCCATCACCCGCTGCCGTACCTCCCGATCGGCCAGTTCGGCGAGTACGGGCTGGTTGGACACATTCTGTAAGCGCAGCGCCCACGCCCCGTCGTGGCCCAGCGACCTGGCATTCTCGGCCGCCGCGGCCACTGCGGCGGGCCCGAGCCCGGCCAGCTCGTCCTCCCGTTCCAGGACCAGTGCGGCGGCATTGGTCGCCGCCAACAGGTTCTGGCCGAATTCGGTGGCCGCGGCGGCCAATTCCGCGTTGAGCTCGCGCAACCGGGTCTGCCCGGCGGGGTCCAGCCGGGCGCCCGCCCGGATGAACCGCCTTCGGTACTGGTCGAGTAGTCGCAGCTCCTCCGCGTCCAGGTCGAGGTCGTCGCGGCGCCGGTGCAGCGCTTCGATCCGGGCGAACAGTGCGGCATCGAGGTATATGGCGTCCCGGTGCGCCGCCAGCTTCGGCGCGATCTCGGCCTCGATCGCATCCGTGCCCTCGGTCGAGTCCGAGGACGTGATATTGAAGAAGACATTCGATACCCGGGTCAGTACGGCACCCGAACGCTCCAGCGCCACCACGGTATCGGCGAAGGTCGGCTCCGCATCGCCCGCGGTGATCGCCGCGACCCCGGCCAGCTGCTCGGCCATGCCGCGCTCGAATGCGGGCAGATAATGCTCCTCGCGGATCTCCGCGAACGGCGGCAGTTGATACGCGAGCGTGCTCGGCTCGAAGAACGGATTGCTCGTCATGCCCCGACCCTATGCCGAAACCCGTGCGGCAGGGCCGGTCACCGCCGATGGCCGCCTCGTCAGGGGTCCAGGCGGCCGACGGTGCCGGAGATCTGGGCGCACAGCCGCCACGGGCGTGCGGTATCCGCGGTCGCCTTGCCGCTGGTGAGGATCGCGCCCGAGAGGCCGCGGGCCGGGTCGGCCCAGCCGTACTGGGTGGTCAGGCCGCTGCGCCCGAAGTGGGTTCCGGTGTCGCGGCCGAATTTCGAGCGCCTGCCGCCGAGTTCGTAGCCCGCCCGGCTGACCCGTCCGGCGAGCCCGGGCAGCCAATCAGCGGGCTGCACCGCTCGGCGCAAGGTATCCGGCTGAATGATCCGGATACCGTCCAATTCGCCTCCGCGCGCGAGTATTTCGTAGAAGCGGGACAGTTCGTACGCCGTGGTGACGAGATTTCCGGAGGGCAGCTCCGCGGTGAGGAAGGCGCGCTGGGCGGCCGTTGAGGTCGATCCGGACATGCCGCCGCCCAGTGCCTTGCGTGCCAGGAAGTTCCACATTCGAGACGGGCCGGGACCGACCTTCACGCTGGGGACGATCTTGTCGACATCCTCGGGTCGCACCCCGAAATTCGTCCACCGGAACCCCAGCGGCTCCAGCACCTGATCGCGCAGCTGATCGCGCATCCGCAAACCGGTCGCCCGCTGCACCAAGAGCCGTTGGATCAGCCCGCTCGTCAACGCGTGATAGACGCGGAATCGGCCGGGCGGCCAGCTCGGGACCAGATCGGCCAGGGCTCGCACCGCGAGTTCGTCGTCGACCACCAAGTCGAACCCCCGGTACTCGCCGGTGACGAACGGCACGCCCGCGGAGTGCGACAACACCTGACCGATCGTGATCCGCTCTTTGCCGTTGGCCGCGAATTCCGGAATGTATTCGCAGACCGGATCTTCCAGCGCGAACGCGCCTTGCTCGATCAGCATGAACATCAGCGCCGCCGAGACGCCCTTGGCGGTGGAGAACCCACAGAACGGCGTATCCGTGGTCACCGGCACCTTCTCCGCCTCCGGCGGGTCGGTGGGGGCGTTGCCCCAGCCGTGGCCGATCGCGCGGTTCAGGACGATCTTCCCGCCGCGTCGCAGGCAGATCTGTATCGCGGGCGTGGTCCCCATCCGGTACCACGCCAGCACCGACGCCCACACCGATTCCATCTGCCCGCGCGTCAGCCCGGCATCGGACGGATCGTCCTCGTGACCGATCGTCGTCACCGAATCCAGATCCGGCACGACCGTCACCAGCGGGGTAGGAAGTGGGCTCACCCCGACCAGGATAGTGATCGGCCGCCGCCGCTCCCGGGCGACGAGCCCACCGGTCCCGGGCCGGATGGTGATCACCGGGTGCTCGGCCGGATCGAGCCACCGCATGACGGCGCGCAACTTCGTCGCACCGAGGTTCCGGCCCGCTTTTCCGGGCGTTCACGACACGCCCAGCGGCACGCGGTTGGGCACGCGCACGTTCGGCGGGACGGGCATATGCTCGAGGTATCTGGCCGGTTGTCGTTTTCGAGGTCGCCGTGGCGCAAATCGATCCGTTCTCCACGCAGCGTGATCTGGCCGAAGGTTTCGCGGCGGAACTCGACGCTGCCGGATTCACCGATGCCACGGAGATCGGCCGCGGCGGATTCGGTGTGGTGTACCGCTGTTTCCAGGCCGCCCTGGAGCGCACGGTGGCGATCAAAGTGCTGACGGCCGATCTCGAGGCGGAGAACCTGGAACGATTCGTCCGAGAACAGCTCGCCATGGGCAAGCTGTCCGGTCACCCGAATATCGTGAGCGTTTTCGAGGTGGGATCCACCGCGGGCGGCCGACCCTACATCGTCATGCCGTACCACTCGCACGGTTCGCTGGATGCCGAGATCCACGAGCACGGCCCGGTCGGCTGGCAGGAGGCGCTGCATATCGGGGTGAAGATCGCCGGCGCCCTGGAGACCGCCCATCGACGCGGGATGCTGCACCGGGATGTGAAACCCGGCAATATCCTGCTGACCGAGTACGGCGAGCCGCAGCTGGCCGATTTCGGTATCGCGCGGCTGGTCGGCGGGTTCGAGACGACCGCGGGCACGATCACCGGTTCACCGGCCTACACCGCGCCGGAGGTGCTCCAGGGGCATGCCCCGGACGTCACCTCCGACGTCTACAGCCTGGCCTCGACGCTGTTCTGCGCCAGCACCGGTCACGCGGTCTTCGAGCGCCGCAGCGGCGAGCAGTTGGTGGCGCAGTTCCTGCGCATCACCAAGCAGCCCACACCGGACCTGGGCGTGTCGGGACTGCCCTCCGACGTGACCGAGGTGATCGAGGCTGCGATGTCCCGCGAGCCCGCCGAACGACCGTCCAGCGCGGCCGAATTCGGAAACCTGTTGCGCGAGATCCAGGATCGGCACGGACTGGCCACCGACGATATGCCGATCCCGCTGCCCGCCGCGGAGCCCACGGGACATCGAGCGTCCACGACGCCGACCGGGCACCGGCGCACCCCGGGATGGCATACGACGCAGACCACGACCCCGCCCGTGGCCGCGACCCGATTGCGGCCCCCGGTGGCCACCCGCGCTCTCGTCGAGCGGCCCCGGTTGATCGAGCTGCTGCGGCACGGATGCGGCCGCAGGCTCGCGGTCATCCACGGCCCCACCGGTTTCGGCAAGACGACGCTGGCCGCCCAGTGGTGCCAGACGCTGACCGCCGAGGGCGTCGCGGTGGCATGGTTGACCGTCGACCAGGACGACAACAATGTGGTCTGGTTCCTGTCGCATCTGATTGATGCCATTCGCGCGGTACAGCCGTCGCTCGCACGGGAATTGGGCGTGCTGCTGGAGGAGCACGGCGACGAGGCCGAACGGTACGTGCTGACCTCGCTGATCAACGATATCGACCGGCGCGGTGAACAATTGGTGGTAGTCATCGACGACTGGCATCGCGCCACCGACCCCGCGACCACCCGGGCCCTGCGCTATCTGATCGAAGGCTGTAGCCCGACCCTGCATGTCGTGGTGACCAGTCGCAGTCAGACCGGGCTGCCGATGAGTTCGACGCGGGCACGCGACGATCTGGTCGAAATCGGTCCCTCCGACCTCCGTTTCGAAGTCGACGAGGTCTACACCCTGCTCGTCGAGCTGGGCGGGCTGGAGCTGGATCGCAGCGATATCGAGGACCTCACCGAATCGACCGAAGGTTGGGTCGCGGCCCTGCAACTGGCGGCGCTGTCGATGCGCGGCAGCGACGACCCCAGTGCACTGATCAGCCATCTGACCGGCCGCCATCACGCCATCAGCGAATTCCTGGTCGAGAACGTGCTGGATACGCTGGAACCCGGGACGCTCGACTTCATGGTGGCGACGTCGATCTCCGAGCGGACCTGCGGGGAACTCGCCGAGGCGCTGACCGGCGTGGCGGACGGGCAAGCGATGCTCGAGCAGATCGAGCACCAGGATCTGTTCCTGCGCAAGCTCGCTGACGGACATTGGTTCCGCTATCACCATCTGTTCCAGGATTTCCTGCGGCAGCGCCTCGAGCGGGACCGGCCCGAACGAATCCACGAACTGCATCGAACGGCGTCGCGGTGGTTCGCCGATCGCAGCTACGTCAGCGAGGCGGTCGACCACGCGCTGCTGGCCGGGGACGAGCGACAGGCGGTCGAGATCGTCGAGCAGGACGGTATGACGCTGCTCGAGTACGGACAGTTCGCCAGCCTCATCGGCCTGGTCAACAAACTGCCCGCTACCACCATCGAAACCCACCCGCGGCTGCAACTGGATCTGGCTTGGGCCAATATCCTGCTGCACCGGGCGGGTCCGGCCCGGCACGCGCTGCGGATGGCGGAGATGAACCTCGATAGCGGTGATCTGGACACCGACGTCGAGGCGCTCCTGCGCGCCGAAGCGGGTGTGGTGCGCGCCGTGGTGACCGTGCGGGCGGACCTGCTCGACCGTGTCGAGGACATGCTCGCGCCGTGCTTCTACCTCGCGGATGAACTGTCTCCATACGTGGTGGCGATCGGGGCGAATGTGGCCAGCTTCGCCGCGGGCTACCGCTACGACTTCGACGAGGCGGTGCGCATTCAGGAGTGGGCCGCACCATATATGCGGCGGAACAAGGGGTTCTACAACCGTGTCATCGGGTTGTGCTTCCTCGGTCTGGCCGCCAGCCTGCAACTCGACATCACCAGGGCGCAGGACTACTTCCGCCGGGCAATGAAGGTCGCCAAGCAGTCCGGCGGCAGCCACTCCTACGGTGCTCGGCTGGCCGGATCCCTGCTGGGTGAATTGCTCTACGAACGTGGCGAGATCGCGGAGGCCGAACGCCTACTCGATGAGGGCTACAAACTCGGACCCGATGCCGGTGTCGTCGACTTCAAGCTGGCCCGCTACGTGGTCGGGGCCCGCATCAAGGCGCTGCGCGGGGACCGGGCCGCGGCCATTCGCCGACTGAACGAGGGTGCCCGCGTGGCACATTCGATGTCGCTGCCGCGGCTGCTGGCCGAGGTGGAGAACGAACGCTTGCGTCTCGGTTTGCCGCCGCATCCCGAATTCGGGCCGCTGCCGGTGGTCGAGTACGCCCACCGCCGCACCCCGACCGACCCGATCGACGAAATCACCGTGCTGTACGAGGAATTCACCGCCATCCGGCTGTTGCTCGCCGAGAACTCCCCGGAGCGCACCGAACTGGCCCGCACCTGGGCGCAGGAATGGGTGGACCGACTCGAATCGGTCCATCGCCCACGGGAATTGCTGAAGGCGCGCCGCCTGCTGATCGCCTGCCTGGCCGCCGCGGGCCGCATCGACGCCGCGAAGACATTGCTGGCGATGGTGGTGGCGCAGTGCGCCGAACTCGGCTCGGTCCGCTACCTGCTCGACGGCGGCCCGCACGTGGTGGCGACCCTGGTCGCCCTGCGCGCCGACCAGCTCGCGGACCGCTGGCATCCCGAATGGCCCGATATCCCCGCCGGATTCCTCCAGGCAATGGTCGAAGCAGAAGCGGCGCAAACCATATGATGCCGGGCCGACCGGGAACCGCGCCGACTCAGAGGCTGCGGCCGATGATCAACTTCATGATCTCGTTGGTGCCGCCGTAGATCTTCTGGATGCGGGCATCCGCGTAGAACCGCGAGATCGGGTACTCGACCATGTAGCCGTAGCCGCCGGCGGCGGCGATGACGCCGAGGATCAATCGCTCTTGGGGCAGCTGCTGCATCAGCTGGATGAAGCCGAGTCCCTCGGCGCCACCGAGCAGATTCGACTGCGGCACCCGCACCTCGTCGAAGAACAGTTCGCAGGTGTCCTGCCCGTGCTGGCCGATCTTCTCCAGGTTGCGCCCGCGCCGGAAGCCGTCCCGGTCGGTCTCCACCGCGATGAGCGAGACGCTTTCGGCGCCCTTGCCCTCGCCGGTCTTGACCGCGACGATCACCAGGTCGGCCAGGTAGCCGTTGGTGATGAAGGTCTTGGCGCCGCTGATGATGTATCGTCACCCTCCTTGACCGCCCTGGTTGTGATGCTCTGCAGATCCGAGCCGGTGCCCGGTTCGGTCATCGCGATCGCGCCCACGATTTCGCCGGAGGCCATCTTCGGCAGCCAGGCCCGCTTCTGCTCCTCGGTGCCGTAGGCGAGAACGTAGTGCGCGACGATTCCGCTGTGCACCGGGTTGCCCAGACTGGGCGCCAGACCGCGGACCTGTTCGGTGAGCACGACGGACTCGTGCGCGAAGGTGCCACCGCCGCCGCCGTACTCCTCGGGGATGCTCAGGCACAGCAATCCGAGTTCCCCCGCCCTGTTCCAGACCTCGCGGTCGATGTGGTGCTGGCGGCCCCACCGCTCCTCGTTCGGGGCACATTCCTTCTCGAAGAACCGGCGTGCCAGGTCGGCCAGCGCGTCCAGGTCCTCGTCCATCCACGACGAACGGTGCAGGGCCACGAGTGAACTCCTCTGTTCTGATACAGATCCGCTGTGACCGTAAGGCGGGGGTGGGCCGCGGCCAATGACCGCTGCGCTCGAACCGTTGACCGGATCGCTCGCTAAGACTGGTAGGAGCCCGGTGGGCTGCCCGTCCATCGGCGAAAGGCCCGGGAGAACGCGCTGGGTTCGGAGAAGCCGAGCCGCCGGGACAGCGCGGTGACGGTCTCCTCGCCGCGCACCAGGCTGGAGATGGCGGCGTCGCGCAGGATCTGTTCGCGGATTTCGCGCGGCGAGGTATTGCCCTCGTCCCGGAGCCGGCGGCGCAGCGTCTGCGGACTCATGGCCAGTTCGGCCGCGATGTCCTCGATGCCGGGCTCGACGATCGCCCGCACCCGCTGGATCGGGAGGGTGGATCCGGCTTCGACGGTCGGGTGGGGCGGCACGATCCGACGCTATCAATCGCCCATGGATTCCGAAGTCGAGTTGATGCCGCCGCACCCGCCGCCTTCGCGGGTGCTCGCTATCCGGAGTACCTGTCCCGCAAAGTCGGACGCTGATCACGCCGGAATCGGGCGCGGCTGTTCGCCGGGCGGGGTGATCGGTTGCGGTGCAGCCGGATTCGGGGCGCGGCCGTCAGCGTGTCCGGCGCGCGAACACCCCGAGCATCGTCAGTGATCCGCGGTGGTGCGGCCGGTCCCGGGTCGCCCAGCGCGGATTCTCCTCATCGCGGCGGTAGGCCGCGACCTGGCCCGCCACCGCAAAGCGCAACCGGTGTGTCTCGCCGAGCACCTCGCCGTCGGCGGCGACCGGCTCCGGGGCGTCCAGGTGCACGATGAACTCGGGCACCTGCTTCTCGTGGTACACCTTGCTGTGCCCGATCGCGGCCAGTAGCAGGGCCACCGCCGCGCGGGTTCGGGAGAACCGCAGATCGGCGCGGAGCCAGCGCACATCGAGCAGCCTGGAGTCCAGCCGGGAGCGGAAGGCGGGCACCGCGCCGTGCGGGTGATACGGGCCGTTGCCCACGAAGACGAACCACACGTCGTGCCACTGTTCGTCGATGCGGATGCGGATCGGCTGTGCCCGGCGCAACGTGACGAACAGGGCGGCGGCGAAGGCGGGCCATTTGCCCCACCGCCCTTGCCATTGCTCGCGCAATCGCACCAGATCCGGGTAGGCGCCCAGGCTGGCGGTGTTGATCAGATAGTGGGTGCGCGTGCCGTCCGCGGCCTCGAGCTCCACTGTCGCGATATCGACCGCCACCGCCTCGCCCGCGCCGGTCGCGTCGACCACCTCGCGCAGGTCGTACACCCCCAGGTCGCGGGCGAAATGGTTCAGTGTGCCGGTGGGAATGACGACCAGCGGCAGCCCGTGCCGCAATGCCACGGTGGCCGCCGCCGCGATGGTGCCGTCACCGCCCGCCGCGCCCACCGCGAGCGTCTGCCCGTGGGCGTCGGCCAGCGCCTGCGTCAACTGTTCGACGCAGTCGCGACCCGGTTCGGTACGCAATACGGTGGCCGCGGGCAGGGCTGCGGCGACGTCGGGGGTCGGGTCGTATCCGGGACCACCGGACACCGGATTGACCAGCACCACAAGCCCTTTGCCTTCGACGAGCACGGGCACATCGCGGACCGGGACGGCCGCCGCCTCATCGGATTCGCGCACCGGCCACCAGCGGCGGGTTGCCAGGGCCACCCCGGCCCCGACGGCCGCGCCGACGAATACGTCCGAGCTCCAGTGCACCCCGGTGTGCACCCGGGAGTAGGCGACCGTCGCGGCCAGCGGCGCGATCAGCAATCCGGCGCTCGGGCTCTCCATCGCGACCGCCGTGGCGAACGCGGCGGCGCTCGCGCTGTGGCCGGACGGGAAGGATGAGGACGTCGGGAACTTGATCAGCCTGCGCTCGGTGGGCAGCAGTTCCGCCGCCGGCCTGCGGCGCGCGATCAGCGACTTGAGCACCAGGTTGACGGTCAGGCTCGCCCCCGCGACCGATACGGTGCCGCGCAACGCGGCCCGCCGCGTCGCACCCTGCCGGGCCGCGAGCAGCAGCGCGATACTTCCCCAGAGCACGCTGTGATTCGCCGCCTTGGTCAGCCGCTGCATGCCGCGGTCGACCCCCGACACCGGAATCCGCGCTACGGCGCCGCTGACCGCCCGATCCACATGTCCGACGCGTCGAAACGGCCGGCCCACCAACTTGCTCACCTGTTTGAAAATACAGCGCCCCCAGGACCGCCCGCCGAGATCGTTGGGCGGCGCGCGCGGTGTCGGAATACCGGGGGCGGGTCCGCTGTTCCTTTGGTTGCCACATCAACAAAGTTGATATCGAGCCGAGGAGGGCCCGTGCAGTTCGGAATCTTCACCGTCGGTGATCTCACGCCAGACCCGGTGACGGGTCGGACGCCGAGCGAAGCCGAGCGGATCAAGTCGATGATCGCGATCGGGGAGAAGGCCGAAGAGGTCGGTCTCGACGTATTCGCGACCGGTGAGCACCACAACCCCCCATTCGTCCCGTCGTCACCGACCACCATGCTCGGCTACCTCGCGGCCCGCACCGAGCGACTGATCCTGTCCACGTCGACGACGCTGATCACGACGAACGATCCGGTGAAGATCGCCGAGGACTTCGCCATGCTGCAACATCTGTCCGACGGCCGGATGGACCTGATGCTCGGCCGCGGCAACACCGGACCGGTCTATCCGTGGTTCGGCAAGGACATCCGCGACGGACTCCCGCTGGCCGTCGAGAACTATCACCTGCTGCGCAAGCTGTGGCGGGAGCGGCGCGTCGATTGGGAAGGCAAGTTCCGTACCCCGCTGCAGGGTTTCACCGCGACGCCCGCGCCGCTGGAGGGCACGCCGCCGTTCGTCTGGCACGGTTCGATCCGTTCCCCGGAGATCGCCGAGCAGGCCGCCTACTACGGTGACGGCTTCTTCCACAACAACATCTTCTGGAATAAGGAACACACCGAGCAGATGGTGCGGCTGTACCGGCAGCGCTTCGAGTACTACGGCCACGGCGCCGCCGACCAGGCCATTGTCGGACTGGGCGGCCAGGTGTTCATGGCCGAGACGGAGGCGGCGGCGAAGAACTTCTTCCGGCCGTACTTCGACAACGCCCCGGTGTACGGGCACGGGCCCTCGCTCGAGGACTTCACCGAGCTGACCCCGCTGACCGTGGGCACACCCGAACAGGTCATCGAGCGCACCCTCGGTTTCGCCGATTACGTCGGCGACTACCAGCGTCAGCTGTTCCTGATGGACCACGCCGGGCTGCCGCTCGAGGTGGTGCTGGATCAGCTCGACATCCTGGGCCGCGAGGTGGTTCCGGTGCTGCGCAAGGAATTCGAGGCGCGCCGCCCCGCACATGTACCGAGTGACCCGCCCACCCACCCCGCCCTGGTCGCCGCCGGCCCCGACGCGCCGCACCACCTGGTGGAACCGGCCCGTGATCGGGTGAGCGCCGAATCGAATCGAGGATAAGTACATGAGCCGCACCGTTGTTGTTCTCACCGCGGGGCTGTCGCAACCGTCGTCGACGCGACTGCTCGCCGACCAGCTCGCCGCCGCCGTCTCGGCGGCGGTCGGCGGGCGCGGCGAGAGCGTCGAATTCGAGGTGATCGAACTACGGGAATTGGCAAGTGATCTCGCCACCACCATGATCACCGGCGGTCTGCCGACGCCCACGGTCGCCGCGGCGCGGGAGAAGGTCTCCGCCGCCGACGGCGTCATCGCCGTCACCCCGGTTTTCGGGGGCAGTTACGGCGGTTTGTTCAAGACGTTCATCGATGTCCTCGACACCGACGCGCTCAATGGCATGCCGGTGCTGATCGCCGCCACCGCGGGCACCGAGCGGCACGCGCTGATGCTCGACCATGCGATGCGTCCGCTGTTCACCTACCTGCGGGCCGTCATCGTGCCGACCGGAGTCTTCGCCGCCACGGCGGATTTCGGATCCACCGGTCTCACCGAACGCATCCACCGCGCCGCCGCCGAGCTCGCCACGCTGATCGTCGCCGCACCGATCGGCGTGCAGGGGTTCCTGCGGGATACCGCACCCCGGCATCGCCACTCGGGTAACTCGCTCGGCGCCGTCACCCCGTTCGGTCAACTACTGGCGGGCCACACCGGCGGTGAGCACAGCCGCTCACGGTGATCATCCCGGGCTCGGCGACGCGCGCGGCCCGCGACACCGGCGAATTCCCTGCCGCCGCGCGCGCCCGCTGAGCACCGATCACCTTGTCGCCAAGGGTTTCTCGGAATTAGCCTGCGATCCGGCCCGAGTTGGTATGGTCGCTGCAGAAGGACAGAGACGTTCTCGGGTTGGTTGCTTCCGGGGAGGCCGGCCCCTGGTACGGCGCGGTGCGGGGTTTCGAGTCTGCTGGGCTTCCACTGACTTGCTCTGAGCGTGGTAATTATGGCTGAAGACTGTCGATTGCAAGCCAACTCCGCTGCCGTAGCCGTAGGCATATCCATCACCAACCATCGGATTCCCGCGCTGATCGGACGTGATTCCGAAGTACGGGAAGTGCGCCGACTACTGGCCGATTCCCGGATCCGGTTACTGACCCTGACCGGAACCGCGGGCGTCGGCAAGAGCCGGTTGGCCCGGGAAGCATTGTCGACCAACGAGTTCGGTGACGACCTCGTAGTGCGGACCGATCTCGCAGGAGTCACCGCCCCCGCCGAATGCTGGCGCATGGTGCTGGCCGGTGTGGTCGCCGAATCCGATGGATCCGAGAACTGCCGAATCACCGCCGCCGAGACCGCGTTCGAGGCGCTACAGGCGCGCATCAGCACACACCCAGTCCATTTGCTGCTGGATAACTGTGATCCGGTCGCCGGTCGTATCGCGCGTGACGTTGCCCGGCTGCTGGATCGATGCCCGAACCTGGTCGTCCTGGCGACCGGACGGGTGACCTTCAATCTCTATCGCGAATGTGTGGTCTGCGTACATCCGTTGCGGACCTGGTCGAATGCCGATCAGGGACAGCCGGATTCGTCGCCCGCGCTGGAACTGCTCGTCAACAGCGTCGAACGGCTCTACCGCGGCAGTACGGCGGTCGACGATCGACTGGTATTCGACGAGATCGCCAGGGCGCTCGGCGGCATACCCCTCGCCTTGGAATTGGCCGCGGTGACCATCACCCGCACCGGCCCGATGCGGACGCTGGAGCTCATCGAGACGGGCGCCGATCTGACGCCCGCACCATTCATCGATATACCGCCGCGGCACCGAACCGTGCACGACGCGGTCGCCTGGCGACTCGACGATATCGACGGCGCCGCCATCGATCTGCTGCTGCGCATGTCGCTGTGCGAATCGGCGGTCGACCGCGACACCGCCTGCCTGTTGATCGGCGCCGCGCATCCGGCGAGTACCGAGGACGCGCTGGCAACCCTGGTCGGGCACAGCCTGCTGCGTCAGACGGTGACCGAATCGGGGGACTACGTCTACGAGTTGTTCGCCACGGTCCGCGCCTACTGTCACAGGCTGCTGCACGCGGATCGGGCGATCAACCGGCGGATCCGGCGTGAGCAGGTGGATCGGTTCTGCGACCTCGCCGCGACCGTCGCGCGGTGGCTGGCCAGTTCCGCGCATCGCGGGGTGGCGTTGGACGTCGCGGCGGGGCGCACAGCCGACCTGCTCGCGACGATTCGCTATCTCATCGAGACGGGGGAGCCGGCGCGTGCGGTCAGCGTGGCGGCCGATCTGGAAGACGTGTGGATCCAGCACGGATGCCTGACCGACGCCGAATCGATAGTGACTCGCGTGCTGGACACCACGGCCGAGCCGACCCCCGATATCGAGGCCGCCCGGCCGCGCGGGATGGAATTGCTCGGGCGATGGGCGCTGCGGTCCGGCCGTCCGGCCCGTGCCATTGCTCTGCTGACCGAAGCGGGCGGGGAGTTCCGCGAGATCGGCGACGCCGTAGGGGCGGGCCGGGTCGCGGCGACACTGGGGGAGGCGCATCGCAGGGTCGGCAACCTCGCTCGCGCCGAAGATCTGCTGGGATCGGCATTGAACCAGACCGCATCGCTGTACGCGGGGCATGCCGAGCCGATCGGCATCGCGATGGCCATGCTGATGATCGCCGAGCGGCCCGACGGTGACGATGAGGCCCTGTCGCGGGTGCATCAGCGAATCCTGCGACTCGACAAGTCTGCCTGGCGCTTGGCCGCGCTCACCGGGCTGGCTCACCTGTACCTCGGTGTGGACCGGGCGGATCGGGCGCTGCAACTGTGTCACGCGGTCGTGCAGAGTCCCGAATCCTCGACCCGCCTGCTCGAGACGTTCGCCGCATTGGAGGGGTGTGCCCGCGCCTACGACGCGGCCGGTTCGGCGTATCTGCGGTCGGCCGCGACCCTCTCGGTGGCGACCCGGCGTCTGCGTGACCTGCACGGTGTGCCGCAGTCGGACGGCGTCCACCTTTCCCAATACCGGAATGCGCTGGGCGACAAGATATTTTGCGAGATAGTCCGGGAGTCCTCCGGCCTGACCGTATCGGAGGCGATCGCCTACACGCTGTCGGTGCCGATCGAGGTGGCCCGGCCGGGCGACGCGCTCGCGCTGCTGACGAACCGGCAACGGGAGGTCGCCCGATTGGTCGCGACCGGCATGACGAACCGTATGATCGCCAGCAGGCTCGGGATCGCCGAATGGACCGTGGTCAACCACCTTCGGCAGGTGATGATCAAGCTCGAATGCCAGTCGCGTCTGCACGTCGCGTTGCTGATCGATCGCGGCTCGCCACCGCAGCCGTGGCCCGGACCGGCCGGGGACGATACCGCCGTCGCCGCGCCACGGGCGGATTCGCTGCGGTAGCGCGAGTCCACGACCCGCACCGGGATCCGCGTCGTTAAGGTGTACCGGTACACGGCCTCGGCAGTGGCCGGTGTTAGTGTCCAATTAGCACCCACACCAGCCTTTTTCGTCCAAGCATCCACACGGGACGACTGTGCCGTGGACAAAGCTCGCGGGATTGCCCGGTTATGCGGTCATTCTGGCGGTCGTAACCGAAATTCTTCGGTTACCGGCTCTCCCTGGTTCACCAGCGATCGAAACTGCTCGAGCCTCCTCGATACCCACCTGATGAATTCGATGGACATGCATTCCGCGATCGGTAGGCGGGCGACTGTCCCCGCCGCGGCTCGGGTGGAAGTCGGAAACCATTCGAACGTCGAAAGGACTTTGGCAAGTGAGCTATTCGGATGCACCCGTGCTCGCATCGACGGACGGTCGTCGCTCGTGACGGCCGAACCGGAGATCGTCGAGCTGACCGACGAGTTCTACCAGGATCCGCACGCCGTCTACCGGGTGCTGCGGCGCACCGGGCCCATCCACCGGATCAGGCTCGATGGTGTGCTCTGCTGGATGGTCGTCGATCAAGAGGTGGCCAAGCAGGCCTTCGTCGAGCCGAACATCAGCAAGAAGATCGGGTCGCCTGAGGGGCAGGCGGTGCTGGCCAAGAACGGCGGGGTGGATCAGTTCAACGGCGCCATCACCGACAACATGCTCTTCTCCGATCCGCCGCAGCACACCCGGCTGCGCCGCCTGGTGACGAAGGCATTCGCCGGCCGCGCCATCCGTGATCTCGGTCCCCGGATCACCACCATCGCCGACGATCTGCTCGACGAGATGAGCACCCGCGAAACCGTCGATCTGCTGGACAGTTACGCCTTCCCGCTGCCGATCGCGGTGATCTGCGAACTGCTCGGCGTGCCGGAAGACGATAAGGACGCGTTCCGATCGTGGACCGCCGTCGTCGTCAATGATTCGGCGCCGATCGAGGAACGCACCAGCGCGGGCATTAGTTTCTTCACCTATCTGAACGAATTGATCGCCGTACGCACCGATAATCCCGGTGATGATCTGCTTTCGGAATTGATCGTCGCCAAGGACGACGACGACCGGCTCGATCAGCAAGAGCTTATTTCGATGCTGCTGCTGTTGCTGGCCGCCGGACACGAGACGACGGTCAATCTGATCGGTAACGCGGTGCTCGAGTTGCTGCGCGACCCGGAAGCCGCCGAGCGGTTGCGGGTGAACCCCGAGGCCATCCCGGCCTATGTCGAGGAGATCCTGCGGTATCAGGGTCCGGTGCACTTGGCCACGGCCCGCTTCACCACCGCGCCGATCACCCTCGGTGGCCGGTACATCGATGCGGGCGAATTCATCATGATTTCCCTGGGCGCCGTCAACCGCGACCCGCGGCGTTTCAGCGAACCGGAGCGCATCGATGCCGGTCGTGCCGACAATCGGCACCTGGCCTTCGGCCACGGCCTGCACTACTGCCTCGGCGCCGCGCTGGCCCGCATGGAAGCAACCATCGCCCTCAGCCGCCTGCTCGCCCGGATTCCGGAGATGTCGCTGAATGCGGCGGAATCCGAGTTGATCTGGCGTAAGAGTCTGCTGATCCGCGGTCTCGCCACCCTCCCGGTCCGCCTTCGCCCGACCGGCTCGGCGGCGACTCGCGACGAGGACGATCGGCAGCTCTCCCTGGTCTGATCGACCATCGGTTCTCCGGCCGCGGCTGCTGGTCATCGGGTGGATGAATCGCCCGCCCGATGACCGCGGCGACCGGCTCATTCGATCGATATCCCACCGGTCTGCCGGAGACCGCGACCGGTCGGCTAATATAAGTTCATTCTTATATTAAGGAGGATGGCATGACTCTACTGACCGATCCGGCCGCGATCGCCGGGCTCGTGACCCGCGAGGTCCGCACCGGCTCTCGCGACGGAGCGCCGACCCGGATCGCGGTCGCTCAACGCATCTATCCGACGGACCAGGCCGATCTCTGGGACGCGCTGACCAACGCCGAGCGGATCCCGCGCTGGTTCCTGCCGGTCAGTGGTGAGCTGCGGGTCGGTGGCCGCTACCAGCTCGAGGGCAATGCGAACGGTGTCGTCGAACAGTGCGAGGAACCCAAGCGGTTCGCGGTGACCTGGGAAATGGGTCCGCAGGTGTCGTGGCTGGAGGTCAGCCTCACGCCCGCGGCCGAAGGCACCCTGCTGGAGCTGGCGCACGAGGCGCACATCGACCCCGAGATGTGGTCGCAGTTCGGACCCGGGGCGGTCGGCGTCGGCTGGGATCTCGCCCTGATGGGTCTGGGCTTGCACCTGTCCAGTGGCGCGGCGGTCGACCCGGAGGCGGGGTTGGCCTTCCCGACCACGCCCGAGGGCCACATCTTCGTCCGGACGGCGGCGGCCGGATGGGCGGTGGCGGCCACCGAGGACGGTGACGACCCGGCGGCCGCGCACGCGGCCGCGAAGCGGACCATCGCGTTCTACACCGGTGCGTCCGAGGGCGGCGCCGAGTCCTGATGGCAGTCTCCGCGGCGAGGATTTTCGAGGCTCTCGGTGACCCGGTCCGGCGGGGGATTCTCGAGTTGATGTCGACCGGTGAGCAGTCCGCCGGTGCGATCGTCGACGTCGTGCAGCGGCATACGCCTATATCCCAGCCCGCCGTCTCGCAACACCTCAAGGTGCTGCGCGACGCCGGGCTGGTGAGCGTGCGCGCGGAAGGGACCCGTCGGGTCTATGCCCTCGACCCCGAGGCCCTGGAGGCGGCGATATCCTGGCTGGCCCATCTGTCCGATCCGCTCGCGCGGTTCGCGCAGCCGCTCGACGCACTGGCCACCGAGATCGCCCGCGGTAAACGAGCCCACAGGCAGCGGACGACCGGATCCGATATCGACGCACAGGGCACGCCCGGTGGGGATGTGCGGCCTGCCTGACCCGGTATCGAGGATCCGGATGTCGCGGGGTCGGCCGGGTCGTCGGTCGGCCTCCCCGTTGTATGTTGTTTAGCTCACAGATCACGGAATTGCCGCCGATCCGTGGCATGGTTGTCGGGTGAGATCGGGTGTCGATGTGATTCGCTCGGCTCATCTACAGAAAAGATGAAGTAAGAAAATGGCTCAAGGCAGTGTGAAGTGGTTTAACAGCGAAAAGGGCTTCGGCTTTATCGCGCAAGACGGTGGCGGCCCTGACGTCTTCGTTCATTACTCCGCCGTGTCCGGCTCGGGATTCAAGTCCCTCGAAGAAGGACAGCGCGTGGAGTTCGAGATCGGCCAGGGACAGAAGGGGCCGCAGGCCCAGGACGTCCGCACGATCTGATCGATGCAACCGAAAGCCCTGCACCCCAGCGGGTGTGGGGCTTTTTCGTGCCTGGAGGTCGCAGGATCGTTCGGGCTACGAGGTTGCGCCGCCCGAGCCGAGATGACGGGTATCGCCGAGGCCGAAGACCTGGCGGTTGTGGAAGTAGTCGTCCTCGCGGAGTTCGGTGATGCTTCCAGGGGCGGCGTGGAATCGGGCGTACCCGAGCGATTCGATCGGTAACTCGGTCCACGAAGCCACGGCGAATGTTATTGCGCCGCCGTGGGTTACGACGATCTGGTGTTCGCGGTCCTGCCGCAGAATGTCGCCTATCGCCGCGTAGACGCGCCGCGCGAAGACCGCCATGGTCTCGGCCCCCGGCACACCTTCATCGTGTCGCATTCGTTCTCCGGCGGCGGGTGGAGGGACGAACCGCTGCCGCAGCCATTCCTGCGGCCTGCCTTCGGCCTCGCCGTAGGACTTCTCGCGCAGTCTCGGATCGAGGACGGGCCGCACGTGCAGCAGTTCGCCGATGACGAGGGCGGCCTGCTCGGCGCGTTGTAGATCCGACGAATAGAGCTCCACCTCGGCCCGCTCGGGGATCCTTGCCCGCAGGGCCGCGGCGATGGACGCCGCATCGCGTAAACCCGCTGGCGTGAGTGGCGAGTCGAACCATCCGCCCACCAGCCCGTCGACGTGGTGTGTGGATTCCGGATGTGTGACGACGTAGAGGGTTCGCACGCTTACTGTTTCGCCTCCAGTCACGCGAATCATGTGTCTGACGCCCGATTCTCGGCAGGTTAGCAAGTCGACGTAGCTGTCTCGCGATCAGCACCCGGGCGAACGCCGCGGCGGCCGTACGTCCGACCTCCTGCGCTCATTCTCCTTGCGGCGCATCCCCGTACACGATCAGCCAGATCGCCCGTCCGAGCGCCTCGGCGAGTTCCTGATCGCTGATTCCGGTGTTCGCCGAGAACGCCACGGCGATAGTGCGTTCGACCATGGAGGTGAGGACGAGGGCGGTGGCGGGTGGGTCGAGATCCGGGCTGACACGGCCCGCGGTGCGGTCGGAGTCGAGACGTGCGCGCACCATATCGGCGAAGGTGGCGACGCGGGCGCGCCAGTAGGCCCCGACCTCTCGGTCGTAGGCGGAGACCTCGCTGAGGGCCAGCAAAAGATATCGGTGGCGGCGAAAGCCCGCGATCATGGCTCGGATGGCGACGACCACGCCCGCTTTGCGGTCGGTGTGTTCGGCGCCCCACCACTGTTCCGCGGCGTCGAACAGGTCGGTGGTGGCGAGGTCGGCCATGCGGATCAGCAGTTGGCTCTTATCCGGGTCAGCTGGTCCAGCGGCGCCATCCACAACGAGACACCGCTGCTGGTCAATACCGTCGGCTCCTACGACCACCGCCCCGACGCCCGCTGCGCGATTCCCAACCTGTTCTTCGGCGGCGATCACGTCCGCAGCCACATCGACCTGGCCACCATGGAAGGCGCCAATGAATCCGGTCGCGCCGCCGCCAACGGCATCCTCGACGCCGCCGACGACCCCGCGCCACGGGTACCGGTATTCCCACTGGTCTCACTGCCGGTCTTCGACGCCGCCAAACGTATCGACGCCGATCGCTTCCGCGCCGGACTTCCCCACCTCCTCGACGGGTGACATACCGGCGCGCGCCGTGCGGCTCCGCCCTCCTCCGGAACACGCACGGCGCGTGGTGAACTCACGCCGATGTCCGGACCGGACACCGACCTCACGCCCGTGAGCTGGGGCGATCCCGGGCGGTGTGATGATGTGCCATCGCCGGGCGACTAACGTCGGTGAGCGTTGTGCTCCAAGGCGAAACGGGTGGGAAATGAAGAAGATTCTGGTGAGCTCGATGCTGCTGGCGATGCTCGTGGTCGGTGTTCCCGCGGTGGTGTCGCCCGCCGCGGCACAGGCCTCTCCCAAGTACGAGGTGTCGGGCAGTTGCGAGGGGAATGTCAGCGGGTACGGCAGGTTCCGGGCGCGGACGCGGCTGAAGGTGTCCTTCGACGGCGGCAAGCTCGACGACCACTACAACTACTTCTACTTCTACGGCTTCCTCGACGATATGGACAACGCGCCGTATTACGACTGGGACCGGTCGCATGTGATGTACCGGAAGGGCAAGTACGACATCGCCGTTCCCTATATCGACGGCGCCGGCCTCTTCTTCCGGGACAACCGGTACCTCGGCCGCGATGCGGGCGACTGGATTCGGCTCTGCGACTACTGAGCGGTGCAGTCACCGCGTCGCCGGTGCCTGGTCGTCGACCAGGTTGAACACCGTACGGGTGGGAAGGCCGCCGAACAGTTGGGCGATGATGATCGCGGCACTCGCCTCGAGGTAGTGCGCATGCCGCAGATCGCCGGTCGGTAGGGGAACCCCGCCGGTGTCCTCGATGAGTTGTCCGGCCACGCGCAGGGCGGTCGGATCGTCGCCGCAATAGGGCACGGTGAGCGGACGGCCGTCGAAAGTCATCGACGGCATGCGCCATACATCGGCGTGGCAGAGGTTGAAGGCTTTGACCACGTGTCCGCCGGTCGCCTTCGCGATCTGGCGTGCCATCGACTCGCCGGGCGGGGTGACGAGGGTGAATCCCTCGGTTTCGACCGGGTTGTTGCAGTCGATGACGGGCTTGCCGCGCAAGCCGTCCCCGATGTGCTCGAGGGTGTATTCCATCCCCTGATACAGCACGGCGATCAGAGCGGCATCGGCGTGCCGCGCCGCCTGTGCGAAGCTGCCCGAGCGTACGTCCAGACGATCGGCCAAGGCCGCGGCCTTCTCGGGAGACCGTCCGGCGATCATCAGGTCGTGCCCGCGTGCTGCCCACTTGGCGCCCAGTGCCTCGGCCATAGCGCCGGCTCCGAAGATTGCGATTCTCATGCGCTCCAAAGCTAAGAGGCTGTGGGGAACCCGGCGGTGCCCCACGACATGTCAGCATTCCAGCCCGGATACCAGTTCCTCGCCGTGTTCCTCGGCCCAGCGCGCCAGCAGCGACACAGGCTCCAGCAGGCTCTTCCCGAGCGGGGTGAGCGTGTACTCCATCCCGGCCGGCGCGGTGGCCAGGACACGGCGCTCGACCAACCGTGACGACTCCAGCTTGCGCAGTGTCTGCGTCAGCATCTTCTTACTGATGCCCCCGATGCGGTCCCGCAGTTCACCGTAGCGTTGCGGTCCGTCGCTGAGCCCGAAGATCACCACCACGGACCAGGTGTCGGCGATCAGGGCCAGCGTCGTGCGGGCGGGACAATCGGCGAGGAAGACGTCGTATTCACTCACTGCGAAGTCCCTTCACCCCGTGGACCGACCCGTTGACCCCAGCGCGCGAGGTAATTGGCGACGCCCACCGGTCCCACCCGAGGTCTGAGTGTTTCCAACCCGCGGGAGGATGATCTTCCGCGCATTCTACGAGGAGAGTTGGTGGTGTTCAGATGCGGGAAGCCTTCTGGACGAGGGTGTCCCGGAAGCACTCATTTGAAGGAAAGAACATGACCACGAAGAAAATTCGCGCAGCTGTCGCAGTTGCAGCGCTCGCACCTATGATCGCCCTCGGCTCAGGTGTAGCTACCGCGGCCCCGGTCGAGAACCCCGCGCCGGTCCAAGTGGCGCCCGCCTCCGATCAAGTTCCCGCACAGGTCGAGCCTGCCTTCCTGTGGTGGAACCCCTTCCTGTGGTGGGTCTGCTTCATCCCGCCGATCTTCCCCTTCGGAACGGGCATCTGCCTGGTCTGACCGTTCGGCGGCACGTGACAATGCCGAAGACGCCGCTGATCACACCCCGGATCGGTGGTGACCTGTCATAGTTGGTTGTCACCACAATTTCACCTCGGACCAGTCTCCACGCCGAAGAACGCATAGCGACGAGGCCTGACGCTGCCGTGCCGATAGGCCCCGTCAAGGAACGTGCCGACGTTATTCGCGCCGCACGGGATCGTTGCGGCTCCAGCGATTGGATGGGACATGTTCAGGAAACTTGCGGGGACCGTCGCTGCACTAGCAGCAGGCATAACACTTGTCGGGGCGCAAGTAGGCACTGTGCATGCCGCAAGCCCAGCGGTGCTGGGTGGCGGCTCCGGCATCGTCGTCGACGACCGGGGCGTATGCACACTCACCACGATCGGGCACGATGCGGCCGGTCGGCTGGTCGGCCTCACCGCAGCTCACTGCGGTGAGGCGGGTACCGAGGTCGTTGCCGAGGCCAACCGCGACGCAGGCGTCGTCGGCACCTTCGCCTACACGAATCCGGAGATGGACTACGCCGTCATCGTGTTCGATCCGGACAAGGTCATACCCGTGAACCGCGTGGGTAATACGACGATTACCGCGTTGGGTGGTCCGGTGCGGTTCCCGGAGATCGCCTGCAAGGAAGGCTATACAACAGGCCAGACCTGCGGACTGGCCTATGGAGATGTGTTCCAGACCAATAACTGGGCCTGGACGCAGATATGTGTCCTTCCCGGTGACTCCGGCGCGCCGGTCGTAGTCGGAACAACGCTGGCCGGCATGGTCAACGGATACCTCAGGGTGCCGTGCCTCGGCCCCCAGCTCGGCGGGAATATGGCCGCCATCATGGATGACATCAACGCACGCGGTGGCATCGGAGCGGGTTACCACCCGATCTAGCTGGACACCGTATCGACCGAAAGGAGTTGTTGCCCTGCACCGCGGTGAGGGGACCGCGAACGCATCACCGCACTTCGTGCCGGAGCCCAACCCGATCGTGATTGACAATGACGCCGCTCTCGATGGCACGTTCGACCAGAAACACGCGTTTCTGATTCGGTGGCAGGGCTTCGACGTTGAATATTTTGAATAGTGCTCGCATGTGGGTCTTGACCGTGGCGACGCTCAGACACAGTTCGTGTGCGATTTGCCAGTTCGACGCGGGGTAGGTGAACGTAGCCTGCATGTCGTACGGGCGGCACAGCGCCTCGAGAATCAGGTACTGCGCGTCGGTCAGCGCATTGCGGGTCGGCAGGCTGACCTGGACAATCGTTTTCTCATCGTCGGATGGGTGGTCGTCGGTGAAGACGAACACCGATTGCCCGAGGCGAACCGAATCGCCGGTGTTGAGTTTCCGGAACCCACCGATACGTTCGCCGTTGACGAAGGTCCCGTTCGTCGACAGGCCATTGTCGATGACGATCCAGCAACCGCCCACGCGTTCGATGATGGCGTGCAGACGCGAAACGGTCGCGTCGGCCTTCACCGTGATGTCGGCCGCCTCCGACCGCCCGATCGTCACACTCGGCGCGTCGAAATCGAGTGGAATCTCGCGCCAACTCCCATGGCCGATCCGGTGGGACAGAGTGGCACCACCGGCTGACTGCTGCTGCGCACGCTCGCCTGCTGCCGAGTACGACCCGTTTCGCAGCACCTGTTGCCCGTATGACATGGACATGATGCGCCGTTCCCAATCCGATGTACGTCATCAATTGCGAGCACCGACCCGACCCATATAACACAGAATGCGCTATCTCGCCGATAATTGCACTAGTATTCAACTACTTCTGTCCTGGGGCGGGGGTCATTTCGTACGGTGGGTCTCATTTCCATGCCTATTACAGACCTCGGGTCCGATAATTGAGCGTCGGGCGACCGTTCGGTCGCGAGTGTGACCCTGGGGGATCCCGTCGGCCACGGCGTCGGTGTCCGGCAGTTCGCCGAACATCCGGCTGGTGTTGCGTTCCGCTTCGAGGGTCGATCCAACGGAATCGGTACGGCGGCTGCGCATAGTGCGCGACGGAAAGCGGGGCCGGTGTGGTGATCGGCGGCAAGGCCGCTGGACCGACAGTATGGCGCCCGATAGGTGGTCGTCGGTCGATCAATCCCGAAAGTCGAATCCGAGATAGACCCGCGTGCATCGAGAGGCGGGATCGGTGGCTGCCGTACTTGTCGCAGCCGTGCAGTAGCGTCCCGGACCAACGATCGTTCGTCTGGAGGGTTTGCGCCATCGTCGGTTCCAGCCGCCCTTGGACGCGAGCCGTCCTTCTCACCGGCACAGCGCATTTCGATACCAGGAAGAATCCATGGCCCTGCACCTGCCCGCCAGCCGCTACTTCGGCGTTCCCGTTCCCGTTCCCATTGCCGATGCCATCGACGATCACCTGCTCGAGTACTGGGTGGGCGATCGTGGTTCGCTCGTCGACGCCCATCTGGCGATCAACTACCCGTACTTCGGGGCGATCGACAAATCGCTGAGCGGTTTCGTCGTCATCGACGACGAAGGGGACGATTACACGCTGCTGGATCTGCGCGGCACCGGCCGGGTGTGGTGGCAGGATCACGAAACCCGAGAACTGGCACTGTGGTTCGACTCCTTCGACGACTGGCTGGCCTACCGGGAGGAGCTCGAGCGCGCCGAGGCGAATGACGAGGACGAGCGTTCGAAATTCGATATTCGCGACTCCTTCCGCTCGCCGTCACCCGCCGCGGATACCGGGCCGACCCCGACCAGCGCCGAACTGGCGCAGCGCTATCAATGGCTGATGTGGCTGCTGGCTCGGCCGCTGCTGCGCGAGGGACAGCCCATGCAGTCGGCCGAGGATCTGGCCTCCAGCGCAGCCGGGCATTTCGTGAACCTGTGGAGCGCTATCGACGCCGAGAAGCGGCTGGACGTGGAATTGCCGCTGCTGCACCAGGATCCGCATCTGGCGGTGTATTGGCTACTGCACACGAGTCTGCTCGCGCAGGACGGTGACCGTGCCCGCGTACTCGACGAGATCGCCCGAACCCCGGAACGTCCCGAACTGCTGGACGCCTTCGTCGAGGCCGTCGGCGGGCTGGCGATCGACGGTGATGTGCCCGTCGTATCGGGTTTCCGCATCCGCCGCTCACTGCTGCGGCAATTCGTCGCTTCCGATGACGAGGCGCGGGCCGCGCTCACCGCCATGGAGATGGCCCCGGAGCACCTGCCGCTGGAGCGGGCGAGCTGGATCATCCATGGCCTGAACAGTGGAGAGCTCACCACCGAGCAAGTGAGTGCCGCCCTCGATCGCATGCCCGTCACGACGGGCACGGTTCTGCTGCGCGCCGATGCCGATCGGCGGGCGGGCCGCGACCACAGCCCGTCCGCCGACACCGTCATGCGTCTGCTGCCCGCGTCCACCAGCGCCTGGGCGACCCGGGTGTGGGCGATGTCCACGGCAATGTCGCTGGTGCGCGACGGCGCGGCGCTCGCCGACGCGGCGGAGGAACTGCTCGTCAAGGACCCGTACAGCAGACCGTGCCTGACCGCCCTGCGGCGGGCCCACGAACTGTGCGGAGCCGAACCTGTGCTGCCCCGTGCGGAGCTCGACCGCCGCTGGGCCGACGCCGAGACTTCGTCGGTCTACCTGGCGCGGCTACAAGAGGCGGATGGCGAGCACGCCGCGATCCTGGCCGATATCGACAGCGAGCTGAGCGAGATTGTCGCACAACGCATTCTGCAACGGGCGGACATCGAAGAATCGCCCGCCGAAGTGATCGAATGGGCGCTGCGCACCATTCTCGACGGCGCGCGACCCGATCGCGCCGAACTGGCCGCGAGCGGTCTCCAGCAGCTGCCCGCCAATGCCCGCGCCGGCGTGGTCCAGGGGCTGCGGCCGGACTCCGTGGACAGCGCCCTCGTCCCCGTGCTCATCCGGCTGCTCGAACACACTCCCGAGCCGGATGCCTCCGACATCCTCGGCGGAATGCACAACGACGATCTGAAGAAGGCCGCATGCCTCGCACTGGCCCCGGTGGCGCACCATCCGCCGGTCTTCGACGCGCTGATGCGGCTGGCCGCATTGCCCGCACCGGCCAGCACGATCGAGGCGCTGTGGCAGCAGCTGTTCGATTCGAGCAAGGAACAGTCTGTACTGCGGCGGGCGTCGCCGGAGCAGGCCGTGCGAGCCGCCGCCGCCATGATCGATACCGTACTGACGCATCCCGGAATCGCCGCGCGCAACGCGGCGGGCCATCAGCTGTACCGGTTCGCGCATCCGGGCGCACAGGACTATCTCATCGCGGCGCTCGACGACTACGGACGCCGCTATGCCGAATCCGACCGCGCGAACAGTCCGGTACTCAGCCACCGGCAGACGATGGACGGTCAGCTCGAGGATGTGGTCGCCAACCTGTATTCCGCGGTGCGGAACCTGAATTCCGATGCGGCGCGGACGGCGCTGATCGAGCGGCTGTTCACCGAACGACGCAGCATCTGGCGGATGGGAAACGCACTCGGCGAGATCTTCTCGGCCGAGGTGCACCGGGATGCCATGCGGCGCTTGCGCGATCGGCGCGATGCCCGAGCCGCGGCGCACTACGCCAACGCCCTCGCCGATCACGTCAAGCCGCGGTGGCCCAAAATCGAACTGCTGCGCGAGATCAGCGACTGGCCGATACCGTCGGACGAGATCGACCAGCGGGTGTTCAAGTACGCGCTCACCGTCGGCATCGTGGCGGCCTTGGAAGTCGATGAGTACGACCTGGTCCGAACCGCGAACGCGAGGAGGGAATCCATCGCGGTGGACGCTGTCGAACCCGACATGCTGTCCCGTGGACGGGACTGGACCGATCCGCTCGACGCCGACGACCTGCGCGCCCGCATGGCCGAAGTGCTGTCGGGAGACGCCGATGCGGCGCGGCGCGCCCTGATCGACAAGGGCGAGCAGGCACGCGCGGCAGGGCGACCACTCACCAGGATCAGTGATGTCGACCTCGGCACCCTGGCGGGCACCACCCTGCGACTGCGCCTGCTCGGCGACCGGACCACGGGCGAGGTGTGGTTCCTCGACTCGGAGGGCGATCTCCACGCCTTCGACGGTTTCGGCATCTGTGACACCCCCTTCCGGCCGAGCCGGATCGGCTATCACGGCATGCGGGATTTCCTGGGCGAAGTGGACGAGCAATCCGAGCGCGCGCTGCTGTGGGCGAGCTCGCGCAACGAATTCGTCGAACTGGTGCGCTATCTCGACCGCATCGTGTACCGGTGGGGCGTGAACAACGGCCGCCTCGACACGATCGGCCTCACCTTCCCCGATCTCGCCGCCGCCGAAAACGCCTTCGCCCGAATGAAAGCCACCTGCGTGGCCGCGAAGTACACCGAATCCGACCCGTGGTACCTGCCTGGCCGGGCCGCGATCATGCGCACCTTCCACCAGCCCGACGCCGAGAACGAGCGCCTCATGGCCTTCGACCGGCCCCGGTTCGCGGTGGACCCGGCGGCCGCGGCGGACCATGAGCGTCGGGAGCTGGAGCTGTATCGCGACGGCGCGGCACTGTCCTGTCTGGAGTCGGTGACCTGGAACGGCCATCGGGTGCGCGAGGAACTGACCGTCTCCGAATGGGTTCACGCGCGCATCCGCGACGACACTCAGGACACCGCCTGGCATGTCACCGCTCTCGGCGAGATCGCGGAATATCTCGCGGCCCAGGGATTCACCACTCACTCGCCCGGTCTGGCCGGGTTCGCGGTAGAAGTCGGCCCACCCGCCGCGCCGGAGGATATCGACGCGCTGGAAGCGGAACTCGGCACACCCCTACCCGACAGCCTGCGCAGGCTGTGGCAGCACATCGGCCACGCCGAATGGCGTATCGGCGGCGCTGGTCTGCGTCTGCTCGGCCCCGGCGAGGTCTTGCGGGAGAGGCCGCGCATGCGGGAACTCGGGGAGGAACACGCGGCCACCCTGCGCGGTGCGAACCGCCAGCAGTGGGAGCCCGTCCTGTCGGCCATGAGCGCACTCGTCGTCGGCCTCGACGGCACGGTCGACACCGTATTCTCCGATGTGGCACCGAATTCCGACGGCAGGGTCTTCGCCCACGTGGATCGACATCCGGCCGAGTCGTGGTGGGAGCGGTCCCTGCCATGGATCATCGCCACCTCGTTCCTGAGCCGATTCGCCAACCACCTCGAACAGGCGGCACCCGAAACCACGATGCTCTTCGGCGGCCATCGACGCGGCCCCGATCTCACCCGCCGGTACTTCGAGGCGACCGGTTCGAACGGCACCAAGTTCTGGGAGATCACCACCGATCCGGGCCTCGACATCATCGCCACCCGGCACGGGAAGGCAGGCACGGTGGGGACCATCAGCGCCAAGCGTCACGGCGACCCCGCCAAAGCCGCGGCTCAGGCGGCGAAAACGATTGCCGCCAAACAGAAGAGCGGATATCGGGAGATCACCGACTGACGCTCGACCGAGCAGTTCTCGCGCAAAGGTGGCGTAGGTCTGAGAAGTTCGTTCGCACCTATCCCGACGCCACCATCGCCATGCCCATCCACGCGACGCGTCACACCGGGAGCACCACCACCCGCCCCTCCGGGAGCTGGTTGCGGCGCGCGACCCCCTCGAATGCGCCTATCCATGGGCGATGGCAAGGCGGCCATGACCGTTCGAGTGAACTCGCACACGGCGCCGATATCCAACAGATATTTGCGAATCTGTAACAGGGGACTTGGCTGCGGATCTGCCCCTCCGCGAGGGTGGGCGAGGGGTTGCGACGTTGGTCTACCGGCCGGTACGGTCATCAGCAAACCAGCGGGGGCGGAGGAGCCGGTCCGGACCCTGTGCAATGCAGGTCGGACACCGGCGCAGGGGCTGAATGAGCATCACGCGGAAAGTGGCATTCGTCGGTGCGGTGGGGCTGAGTGCTGTGCTGCTGGTTGCCGGGTGTGAGTCATCGACCGGGAACGACTCGGCTGCGAAATCCATTAGTGCCTCGGCTACCGGTTTGCCCATCGCCGAGGATGTGCCCAGCGGGTTCAAACCCTGCACTGACATTCCACAAGCGGTCCTGGATTCGGAAGGTCTGCACCGGAATGACGGCGCGACCTCCCACGACGATATGGTTCGTGGCAAGGTCAAGTGGCGCGGCTGCATTTGGGTGGTATCGGATGGATACTCCGCGACCATCAGCACCACCAACCTCACCCTGGACATGGTCCGCGCCAAACAGTTCCCGGACCAGCGTGAAGTTGCCGTGGCTGGCCGCACAGCCTTGCTCACTCATCAATCGCAGGACTCGACAAATAAGACGACCTGCACACTGAACGCCCAAATGCAGGGCGGCAGTCTGGAGTTCAAGGTCGATAACCCGGCGTCCCGCAAGAAGACCGGTAACCGGTACTCGTGTGATATCGCGTTGGCCTTGGCGGAGAAGGTTGTGCCGTTGATCCCGGCGGGGGTGTAAGCGTCAGTGCGGATTGAAGTTTCTACTCTGGGGGAGGGATTCACGTCATGAGCAAGCCGATGCAGGACCTCATCGACGCGGCCAAGAATGGGCAGCTGACGGTAAAGTTCAACGATACCGTCCGCGTCAACGCTGAAGAGTTCGTCTACATCGACCGCGACTGCGAAGCGATGAAGAACGAAATCGTGAGACTCCAGGCCATCGCTCAAGGAATCTCTGAGCGTGAGACGTGGGGTGTGGGTGAGGATCCGGGTAACTGGATCCAGTCCAGCAAGGTTCTGGTGTCACGGTTCCGGGCCAAGGCTGCCGGTGACTCGGCTGGCAACAATGTGCACGCGATTCTGCAGCGCCACTACGACATCATCGATTCGATCCAGGAACTGCACAAGCAGATCGCGCAGCGTTACCAGCAGGCTGATGCTGATTTCGCGTCTCGATACAATGAGCTGATCGAAACCCTCCCGCAGGGCTTCCAGGGGAAGAAGTAGAGCGTGACGGTCAATTACGAGGACTCCGAGATCAAGAAGAAGTGCGTCACGGACAATCCGTGGGGTAAATCGCACGAGGAACTCCGGGACGCATTTCAGCCACTGAACCCGACCGAAGCCAACGCGGCCAAGGACGACTACGCGAAGATCGCCACCGGCTGGAACGACAGCGTCGCACTGTTCGCGGCCCGGATCAAAAGGTCCAGCGAATCCGCTTGGGACGGCACGGCAGCACAGGCCGCGCGGCAATCGATCGCCAACTACGCCACCGACGCCTTGAACTTCACCCCCGCGTTGCAGGCGATGAGCTCCCGTGTCGATGACGTCGCCGCCGCGGTCACCAGGACCAAGAACGGCATGCCCGACGTTGTCAGCGACCCGCAGAGCTGGTGGAATCCCGGTGACTGGTTCGATGGCAACCCCGAATCCGATGCCGAAGCCTCCGCCCAGCAGTACGTCAAAGACAACTTCGTCGACAAGGTCGCCGCCGCCGATACGCAAGTGCCGGTGCTGCCGACGCCCAAGGATCCGGTGAGCTCGACGAACTCGCTGGGTGATGGGACGACGCCGACCCCAACGGTGAAACCGACCGGGACGAACCCGGAGGGCACCACTCCGACGCCGAGCACCCCGACGACGGAGAACCCGGCCTCGACGAACCCGGCCTCGACGAACCCACAGAACACCAATACCAATACTCCCTCGACCACTCCCCAGAGTGCTACTCCGACGGCGGGGACCCCAACCACGGGGACGCCGACGACAGGAACTCCGACGACGGCGACACCGACGACTCCGGCGTCGGCCACGCCGAAGACCGGCACGCCGACAACGGGCACGCCTAGGTCAGGCACACCTGGTTCGGGTACGCCGAAGTCGGGTACGCCCGGCGCCGGTAAGTCGGTGTCCGGCACCCCGGGGACGGCTACTGCCACTGGCACTTCGGCCAGCAGCAAGGCTGCGGGCACCGGCCGCAACGGGATGGCAGGCATGCCCGGTATGGGCGCGGGTGCCGGGCGAGGTAAGTCGGATGATGATTCGGATCATTCGATTCCCGACTACCTGATCAACGCCCAGAACACGGATGAACTGATCGGGGATATGCCGTTCACCGTGCCCGATGGCGTAATCGGTGGTCACTTGGTACCGCCGCCACCGCAACCCCGTAGCGACTGACCTATCCATGATGCTCGTTCGGCTGGGTACAGCGCGGTCGAACGAGCGCGTGTTGGGTGTTCCGTTGCGGGAGTTGGTCTTCCCGCGCCCGGCCGTTTGATGCCGGACATGTCGATTTGTGTTCGGAAGGCGCCGCTGATCGACGGCGGTGCACGAAACCCACAATGAGACAACGGACTTCGCGCTCGGTCCAGATCGAGACTCCATGCGTAGTAGATTTCCGCGTAGGCAATCTGGGATCGGCCGACTCGTATTCGAGGGAACCGGATCCTCGCCCAGTGCGTCGAAGAAGGTAGGGCGGCGCCTCGGCCGCCAGATCCACCCTGAGATCAGGGTGGGCGCTAGCTGGGAGGGAGGGCATCTATGGCGACCAATTACGTCGAGGTGGATACGACTGCGCTGCAGAAGATGGGCAACAATCTGAAGACGTCGGCTACCGCCATCGGCGGTCAAAAGGCGCAGGTGGAGAGTCTGAAGTTCGGGCCTGCGCAGGCCGGTCGGGCGTATGCGGAGAAGGGCACGAAGGTCTCCGAAGGCTGGGGCCACGTCGCGACCTGGCTGAAGAACTGGCAGACAGCGATCGACAAGTCCGGTGGGGTGTACACCACCAGCGCCACGTCCTACGCGGCCGTGGATAACTCCAACGTCAAGAAGATCACCGCAGCGGGGGTCAATCTCTGATGGTCGATTTCGAGTTCGGAGTATGACGAATGGCTGAAGGAACCGAATTAACAGCCGCCTCGGATGCAAATGCAGACGATATCTTGAGTGATGGCGCAACTGGCTTGATGTATTTCGAGGAGTATCTGCCGAGATACGCCAGATGTGACACGATACTCCACCTCATGTATTTCGCTAAGGATGATATCGCCGCTCTCGACTACAAATCGTTCTACCCGAAATATGATGTCGAACGTGGCATGGACATCAAGGCGCTGGATCAGATGGCCGCCGCGGTGTCCAAAGCGGTCACCACGACGCAAGAAGAGTTGACCAAACAGGGTGCGCAGCGCACAGCGTTGCCCGCGGTATGGAAGGGGCAGGCTGGCGACGCGGCATTCGCGAGCCTGGATGCGCAGATCAAAAGGGCAACCGATGACCACGCGGAAGCCCTAGCGATTTCGACGGCGCTGACCGGTGCGGCAACCACATTGCGGAAAATCGTCCGAGAAAAAGCTCAAGCCGTCAAAGACTATTGGCATCCGGACCTCCCGGATATTCCAGATCGAACAACCGGTGTCGGGCGAAAGAAAATCGACATCTATTTAGATGAGGCCGAGCACTATCCGACTTCCAAAGAGGGTAAGGAGGCAATAGAGTGGCTCACCAAGCATTTCATGCCGCATGTCGAAGGCAGAGTTTCCGGCTTCAACGACTTATGTTCGAAAACGGAAAAGTCTGTTCAAGACACCTACGATACGTTGATCACCGCGCTCAATAAATTGGATACGACAGCGTATCCAATGCCAGCGGAAACTCAGATCCCGACCGGTACTCCGACGTCGGGAACGCCGTCGACCGGTACTCCGACGTCGGGAACGCCGTCGACCGGTACTCCGACGTCGGGAACGCCGTCGACCGGTACTCCGACGTCGGGAACGCCGTCGACCGGT
>NZ_JBFAHV010000006.1:211528-311435 GCF_040654375.1 Nocardia sp. NPDC050710
CGGCACTCCGACGTCGGGAACGCCGTCGACCGGGACTCCGACCAGCAGTACCCCGTCGTCCTCGGATACAGCGCTCTCCGGCCTGGCTTCCACGCTGGCAACTTCGCTGCAAACGGCGGCGAGTTCCCTGGCCACAGCCGCCACGACCGGCGTATCCACGCTGACCACTGCCATCACCGAAGCCATCGAAGACCTGTCGGGTGATGACAAGAAGGAAGACGACAAGAAAGACGACGACAAGAAGGAAGACGACAAGAAGGACGAGAGCAAGAAGGCCGCCACCTTCGAGTTGAACGGCAAGAAATACTCGCTCGAGGTTGGTGCGGACGGCCAGCCGAAGTTGACGGAGACCGGCGCGGACGGCAACAAACATGAATACAGCGTGAAGCTGGACGCGAACGGCAATCCAACCATCGTCGACAACGAGAAGAAGGAAGAAAAGCCCGCCGCTGACCAGTCGGCGCCGGGGACGAGCACCGGCATTCCGGCCACGGGGACGCCCGCGCCTGTCAAGAAGCCGGAGGAGAAGCCGACAGCGGGCGAGCCGGCGAAAGTTGTGAATGCCCCCGATACGGGTGCGGAACTGGCCGAGGCCGGGCCGCTATGAACCAGCTGAGCGAGGAGTGAAGGCGCTGTGGATTACACGTACGAATTCCAGTGCATCGTTGAAGAGCATCGGCGGGGAGTCATGCAGCTTCGCGACGAGTTCGAAGAGCTCCAGCGCAGCATGCGCGGACATAATGGCCACGAGTTGGCGGCTGCTATTGAGGCCAAGCAGGAAGAGCGGGCTCGACTCGAAGCCGAGGAAAATGCTCGACTCGAAGCCGAGGAGGATGAACGGCAGGCTGCGGAGCGCGCTCAACGGGAGCGCGTCGAGGCGGAGGCTCGCGCACAGCGCGAAGCCAAGGAACGCGAAGCCATTGCGCGCTCCATAGCCGCCCGACAGGCCAGCGCGGAAGTTCTACCGATCAACGAAGCGATAGCTCGCTCCAGAGCAGCCCGAAAAGTCAACGACTACGTCGTACCCACCGACGACGATGATTACGACCCAGACCTCGGGTATCGCGGACCTGACATCTGGCGCCGCTAGCAAGCTCAGTTCCGTCGCCCAGGGCCGCCCGGCGACGGAGTCACCGGACCGAAATCTCTGGACTCATACAGATCGTCGCGCCGAGCCTGACACGGAGGTATTGGCCTCACCGAGGCGGAAGCCAATACTTCCGACGACTCGCCCGAATCAACGGCTCACTCGGACGCCTGACGAGGCTGGCGACCGCCGTCGGCATATGCGTACCGTGGTTGACCGCCGCCGATAGATGAGACCACTCCACGCTTCAACGGGTCCCCCGCAAACCATGCGGTGGTAGTGCTGCCGTTGACTACCGTTCCGAGTTGGTGGGCCCAGCTGCTGACTATTAGTTTCGAGACAGGAACGCCATTGCTGTCCAACAGCACTACCCATTCGAACCGGCCGTTGGTTTCGTAGGCGATTTGCCAGACTTCCCAGGGGTGCGAACGCAGAATTTTACGGACACGACCCTTGAGCCACGCCATGCACGCTCCGAGAATACCCAAACAGAAAACCACCACACAGACCATCATGCCAAACCCGGCAGCCTTCTTGATAGCCTCACTGTGACCGGGGTCTGTCAGGTTTATGGATATGACACAGGCTGGCATGCTGATTATGCCGGCAACAAATGCCATCCATGGTAATGCGGTGCCCTTGTTTGCCGCTTCCTGCGTTGCCGGGACGGAAATGGCAGGCTGTCTCGGGTTGTTCATCGCAAGCCTCACAAATTCAGCGAAGACGGTCGGAATTCCAGCTGCCGATTAGCGCCCGGTTCGATCTGGATCGACCGCGCCATATCCACGATCATCTTTCTGAACTGGGGCCCGTGCTCGACGAAGGGAGTGGACAGCTCGATGGCGGCGAATGCATCCCCGTCGGCTGTGGGCACAATTGCTTCGAGCTGATAGGTCTCGGTTTCGGTGCTGGCAACGGATGCGCCGGGAAGCTGCGGCGTCGGAAGTTCTGATATCTTCTCTGCGAATAGCATCGACCGTCCATCTATCTGCAGGACCTCGGTCTGGCCGCTTTCTCTCGCCTCGCCGCGGGAATCAACGATTTCCTTCAGAAGAAGCCGGGGATTCATCTTGTTTGCGCCGAGATCGCAAACGCTGACTGTCAGGCATGAAGTTATCAGACTGCCATCCAAGGATAGATGGTAGCCAACTCCACAATAGCAAGCACCCTTTGCGGCTAATTCTGCGAAAAGTACGCCTATCGCGGGTAATACTGTTTGAGCGAGGCGCTTCGTGTCCGAGGATTCCATTTCGTCAACCAGAGAATCCATCAATACCATACGGCTTTCGATGTCGGTCAGCGGCATGGCCATATATCCATTGGGAATCCACACATTAACTGTCACTTCAGCTACCGCCCATGACCTCTCCGATACCGAACAAGCCTAGGCCAGCCTTTGCCGCACGCGAAACGGTCTCGATACCAGCCGCTGTGGTACCTGTCGAAAACTTGCTGGCCTCGCCCAATTCCGACAAGATAACCTTGCCTTCACCAGGCAAGATGGATGTACCTATCTTGGGTATATTGGTCGTCAAACCCCAGTCGGCGATTTTGGACACGATGCCCGGCCCTCCCGCTCCCTCGGCGAACGCCGAAATAAAGCTACCTCCACCCTTCGCTGCCAAGCCACCCTTGATCAGTCCGCCAGCGCCGGGTATAACGGCGAGGGAATCGACACCAACTGTTCCGAGCAGCTTCTTGGCCGCACCTAGATCCTCGGAATTCCAGTCACCATCCATGAGATTGGAGAAGGAGTTACGGACGTCCGCATCCAAAAAGTTCATAGCCAGCGCGCCCGCACCGGCGATCAGGGCTATGCCGCCGAAGATGGCGCTGACCGGTGGCGGAGTCAGCAGTGCAATAAGTCCCGTAACTGCCGAGATGCCAGCCAATACATCATGAATCTGATCCTTGTGATCCTTGATCCATTGGCCGATGCTTTTGATGCCATCAACCAGAGTGTCCCAAATGCTTTTATCGGGTGCGCTGGGCGCGGCTTTGGCGGCCGTCTCCAGTTCGCTGGCAATCCGTTTGGCAAGGTTGGTGTGTGTTTCTTCCAGATCCCGTGCCCGCTGGATGATCGAGTTGATCTTTCCTTGCCATTCGTCAACGGCGGTGCTTGCCGTTCGTACCTGCGCAGTCGCGGCATCGAGACGTGTCTGTGCGGCCTGCAACTCGGCTTGATCGGTAAAGAAGACGTTCGCAAGCTTCAGATCCGGGTTTGCCTGGGCTCGCTCGAGTGTTGCGGATGCCTGCGTGTGCTGGTTGCGGGCCTCGGCCGCCTCGGCTTCCAACGCTTTGGCGGTCTCCTGGAAGCTGACCAGGTTGGTATGCCACTCATCGATCAGGCCGACAGCTTTCTCGAGCGATGCCTGTGCCAGACCGAGGTCTTGTGCAAGCGTGGCATCGAAATTTGCTCTGAAGGCATTGCCGGCGTCCCCTTTCCACACGTCGTCGTTGCTGTTCCTCAGACGAGTGAGAAGTTGGTTGGTTTCCTTCACGCCGTCGTAGGCCGAGTTGACCTGTCCACGCAGCCCCGCCACGTCGGTGGGAGTTCCCGGTACCGGATTGAAACCCAGGTTGGGGTACGGATTCGAATTCTGGCTCACGCCGCGTCCTAAGTCGTTGGGTTCGGTTACTGCGGTTGCGACTGGCTGTCGACAGTGGCCTTCGCCTGCTCGAGTGCTTTCGCGAACTGCTCGTCCAGCTGTTTGTAGGCGTCACAAGCCGCTGAGATACCGTCGCCTGTCACCTTCGCTGATTCGCCGATGCGCTCGATCCCGAACTTCCAGCTCTGCTGGAATGTGTCGGTTGCGTTGTTGAGCACTGTCGTACCGATGTCCCCATGGCCACCCTTCGCCATCGCCTTCATGGCGTCACTGAGTACATGCTCGGCGTTGCGCAGAGACTGAACGGCCTTATCCAACACATCGATGTCTACGCTGAGTATCTCT
This sequence comes from Nocardia sp. NPDC050710, assembly GCF_040654375.1. Lineage (NCBI taxonomy): Bacteria > Bacillati > Actinomycetota > Actinomycetes > Mycobacteriales > Nocardiaceae > Nocardia > Nocardia sp. NPDC050710. The sequence continues at coordinate 215,570 of NZ_JBFAHV010000006.1, forward strand.
GCCAACTCGTTGAACCTTCCTATCGCTGGTCGTTGTTGGTGTGCACACCGCAAACGTCGGCGCGGTGGCTGGAATCCTGCCCACTTGATGATTAGACGCGCCGTGCCCTGAACCGGTTCCATCACCTGGGATGAAAATCCTTGCGAGGGTGGGCGATTGTGTTCTCGCCCGGCCGATTCGCCAGCGATGTCGGTAGATTGGAGTCAGGTCCTGCCGGTGGACGAGCGCGGGGCGCTGACTGGCGGGTTTGTACAGGGACAGGGCGTTTACGAGGCGTGGATATGTGCGCGGATCGGCACGGATGTGGGCGGATCGGCCCGCGATCCCCATTGCTGGAAGCCTCGATCAAGGCCGTCGCTTCATGAGCATTCCGGACGCCGAGGATGCGATATTTGCGCGATGAGCCAGGGGTAGTGGCGGATCTGGCTGTTCCACTGAGGATTCGACACGAAGATCGGCGGTGGTGATGGTGTTGAAGCCACGCTGGATCTGGTCCATAGCGTCGGCAGAATAGCTTCGGCGCACTTTCTTGCGGTGTGCTTCGCACGTGAATGCCCCCACCCCCCAGCGTATACGCCGGATCCGTTCAGTCGATCGTTGTGCCGAGATCGTGAGCACACCGTATCAAGGGCGCAGAACTGAGAGTCCTCGAGGCTCTTGCGTCATCGGTAGGTGCCACAGTTGGACCTGACGCCGCCGAGCGGTTTAGCCTTCTTTGGTTCCAGCTCGAGATCGACGGGGAGGGCCAGGCGTGGTGGAGCACAGTTTGTGGCGCCATCAGGTCGAGGCAGTCGAGCAGGTGTGCGGGGAGCTCGAGGAGCGGGGCCGCGCAACGGCTGTTGCAGCGTGCGGTACAGGCAAGACCGTGATCGGTGCGGAGTGTTCGCTGCGGCTGGTCCCGGACGGGCGGGTACTGGTCTTGGTGCCGACCTTGGAGCTGCTGGCGCAGACTGCTCTCTCGTACGCCGCACATCTGGATGTGGCGGCAGGGGTGATTGTCGCGGTGTGCAGTGATCGCCATGCCACCGACGCTGCAACCAAGGTTCGGGCCGAATTGAGCTATCTCCATACCCCGGTGACCACCGACCCCGAACAGCTCGCCGAGGCGGTTGCCACTCGGCCGGGTCGGGTGACGGTGTTCGCCACCTACGCCAGCGTGCCAGTGCTGACAGCGGCACACGCCGACCATCAGCTCGGTTCGTGGGATCTCATCGTGATCGATGAGGCACACCGCACCGCCGGGTTGAAGGGGACGTGGGCCCGAGTACACGAGAACCGGTGGCTACCCGCAACACGCAGGCTGTATTTGACGGCGACGCCGCGGATCATGACTGTAGGCGGTGTCGACACGGTTTCGATGGATGACCCGAAGGTGTTTGGGCCGCAGGTGTTTCATCTTCCGTTCGCGACCGCGATCGACTCAGGGTTGCTCGCTGATTATCGGGTCGCAGTGGTGACAGTCTCCGACGCCGAGGTTGCGGAACTTACCGCCGGTGAGCGCCTCGTGAACATGAATGGGCGCGCGGTGCCTGCTCGGACGTTGGCGATGCAGATTGCGCTGGCCAAAGCGGTTCGTGACTACCAGTTGCGGCGGGTGATCACCTATCACGGGCGAGTTGCGGCGGCGGAGAAGTTCGCGACTGGACTTCGGGCAACGATCAGCGCTCTGCCCGACGACCAGCGTCCAGGCTGGCCGGTGTATGCGACGTGGGTCAGCGGCGAGATGACTGTCCGGCATCGCAGTCGGGTGTTGGAGCGGTTGCAAAATCCAGGTGATGCGACGGTGGTGGTGTCGAACGCGCGGGTACTGGCGGAGGGGGTTGATGTGCCGGCGTTGGACGCGGTGATGTTCGCCGATCCACGGGATTCCGCGACGGACGTGGTGCAAGCGGTCGGACGTGCGCTCCGCCGTGGCGACGATACGGGCAAGATCGCCACGATCATTGTCCCGATCTTTCTTACCGAAGGCGAAAACCCCGCAACAGCTTTGGACGGGTCGGAGTTCGACACAGTATGGCGAGTGGTGCGAGCCTTGCGAGCGCACGACGAACGCATCGCCGACTACCTTGACCAACGACGCCAAAACCGGTTGCGCCGCACAGATGACCGCCCCGTCGCCGAGCCGCCAGCGGAGTGGCTGCACGTCAACAGCACGCCCGCCAGAGTCGGTGACGAGTTCTGCGAGTCGATCATGGTGCGCACTGTGGAAGCCACAACGTCATCGTGGTGGGAGAGCTACGGCGCACTCCTCGAGTACCACGCCGAGCATGGTCATGCCGACATTCCCACCACATACCGGACCAGTGAGGGGCGACCCCTGGGGCAATGGCTTTCGGCGAGCCGCAACAGCTACCGCGCCGGAACTCTGCCTGCTGACCGAGCCGCCAGACTGGCCGCACTCGGCGTCCGTTGGGAGCGCCGACGACCCGGACACCGGCGCTGGCACAATTGGCCTCAACGTCTCCAAGATCTCAGGGAATTCGTCCGCATCCACGGGCACGCGAACCCACCCAAAACCTACGTCACCCCTAATGGGTACCGGTCCTTAGCGAGTTTCGTCCTGCAGTGCCGTCGCGGCTATCACCGTGGGGAACTGACAGACATCCAGATCGCCGACCTCCGCGCACTCGGCGTCGATCTCAGCCCGCAACCCACTGGCCGACGCAGACGCGAGCGCTGGTCGGTTGGCCTGGCCCACCTGACTGAATTCGTCCGAGAGCATGGGCATGCCCGTGTTCTCGCCGATTACCGAACTCCCGACGGATTCGCGCTAGGGGACTGGCTGAAGGCCATCCGCACCTACCACCGAAATGACCGGCTCACCGCCGCTGAAATCAACCAGCTCACTGAGCTGGAAGTGCCCCTGAATCCCTACCCGCTCAGGGGATTCGAGCGCGGCATTGCCGAGCTCAGTGCCTACCGCCAGCGGCACGGCACAGCTGAAGTGCCCCACACTTACATCACCGGCGACGGCTATCAACTCGGCCCCTGGCTGGCTGCCCAACGCCGCCGACACCGGGACGGCAGACTCCCCGACGAGCAAATCCAGCAGTTACATGTGTTAGGTGTTGATCCAGCCAACCGCCGGCGCCGCGACCCCAAGCACGACTCCCAGTGGGAGGACAACCTCGCCGCCGCTCGCGCATTCCATACTCAACACGGCCACCTCGACATTCCCAGCACATACCGCTCCCCAGACGGCCGTTACCTCGGCAAATGGCTACAGCACTGCCGAAGCAACTTCGATGATGGCACCCTCCGACCCGAACGGATCCAACAACTCGAAACGCTCGGCATCACATGGCGGCCATTCGACACCCAATTCCAACGTGGACTCGACGCACTCCGCTTCTACCGCTCCGAGAACGGCCATGTGGACGTGCCAGGTAAATACGTCACTGCAGACGGGTTCCGTCTCGGTCGCTGGCTGATGTCTCGCCGCGGGGAGCGGACCAGCGGGCGACTGAGCTCCGAGCGTGAACAGCAGCTTACCGACCTCGGTGTCGACTGGAATCCTCAGCAGACCAGGTGGAACGCTGCACTCGACGCACTCAGTGCCTACCGGAACGAGAACGGAACGGCTAACGTTCCCCGGACCTACAGCACCCCCGACGGTTTCCACCTAGGGAGCTGGCTCAACAGCCGCCGCAGAGAACACCGCCACGGAACCCTTTCGACCGAAGTTCGCAATGACCTCGTCCGTCTCGGCGTTGACCTCGAGCCTCGCCAGAACGATCAGCTCACCAGACGAACTGACTAGGACGGACTCTGCCGCACTGGACGTCAGCCACCGATCCGGCACACCCAGATGTGGCGGGTGGTCGCACTTGTCGCGGCCCGCCGGACCCAGGTCGTGCATACGACTGCAGACCTCGAGGTTTTGCGTCCGGTCAGAACGTCAGCGCACGACCTGCGCGTTAGTACCAGGCGTCTGCTTCTCGTGCGCGGAGCTGTTGCATGGCTTGGTCCATCCAGCTCGCGAAGGTGGCAGTGAGGTCTTGCGGTGTGCCGGGTCGGATGTCGAGGTATGTGTGGTCGCGGTGTTCGACGTAGCGGCCATCGCCTGTGATGTCGTACCACTGCAGGGCGCGGTGGCGGTTGGGTTGGGCATGGAAGGTGCCGAGGCGAAGAATCGCTTGGCCTCCGCCGTCCGCGGGGCGGCGGGCCAGGCGGTCGAAGCGCTCACGCGAGCTGTTGCGGGCGTTGTCGACCTTGTAACCGGTGCTGGGTTTGAGCTCGTCGACGTGGAATGTGGCCCGAGGTTGGGACCCTGGTTTGCAGGGTGGGAGGGCGCCGGCGAGAGCGGCCGGCAGTTGATCGGGGTCCACGAGGCGGGCATGGATGTCGCCGAACTCGTCGTGGGTGCCGGTTTGGTGCAGCAGTGCGGCGTAGTGGGCGTTGCGGGCGCCGACCATACGGCGATGTTTGGGTGTCTTGCCGTCACTGCCTTTGTAAGAGACTGTGCTGCAGATAATTTCGAAACGCATATCGCAAGACGCGACGGTATGGACGAGCAAGTCGATGCGTGTGCGTTCCTCACCGCGGTAGCCGGCGCGGACGGCGGATTGGTGGGCTTCGAGTTCGTCGAGGGTGGCGAAGCGGCTGCGGTAACGCAGCGGCGAGGGCATCCGATCGTTTCCTTCGTTGAACCAGAGAGCGGCGAAGGTATCGAGGTCCCAAGTCCAGGCCATGCGGGTGAAATCCGTTCCGGTAGTGCGAAGTTCGGGGTATCGATGGATCAGTGTCCGAGTGTCGTGCGTCAGCTCGTCGCCGAACTCGGCCCTGACCTGTCATTCCTCGACGACCCACCGACCGTCACCGTGGATACACCGATCGATGCCCCCGACATCAGCAGCGCACACGCGTTCGCCCGCATGGCCACCCCCACTTCCTATGAACTGCCATGATCGTCCCTGGCGACTATAACCGACCGTTCCCCCTAGCCCGCAACATGACGACGGCATCGACACACCCGCCCCGGGGTTGGCGCGAGACGTTCGGTCACGACGGCTGGTACGAATCGGCCAGTTCACAACATCCTCTGCGAACCCCGCTGGACCGCGAGTCGTCGCCGACCAGCCAGCGTCCTCCATATCGGCACCGAACGTGGGCGGACATCTCAGCGATGGAGCTTCGCCACCTGAGGAGCCATACGTGTGCGAACTCGAAAACTGCTGCACCGCAGCGCATTAGGCAACATCGCCATGAACATCGGGCGATAGTATATAAATTGCGTGGCTCTGGAACGGGCCCCCCGTGGGGCTTCGTGGCCGAAGTCGGCGCGTACGCAATGGCTTTCATATAGAAGCTTCAGGTCAACGCGTTTGACAAACCGAACGAGGCCAGAGAGGGTGGTCGCGTCCGCCCGGTAGGCGGCGGCTACGCGACTGGGGGGTATATGTCGATTCCATAGAAGAGCATGCTGTCCGTGTCGGCGGCCAACGCGCGCCGTATGAAATGTATCTGCGGAGCAAAGACTGGGCGGATGTTCGGGATGGTGCTCTTGGGGTCAAGCAAGCGCTCGATCCCAACAATGTTGAGGCACTTCGAAAATGGGAAGGTGCGGCGCGAACCTCATACATGCAGACATGCGCGAGCCAGAGTGGCGCTGCGGCAACATTTTCTGAGATCGCGGAGAAGGCTAGGAGCGCAATGATGGATGCCGCGGTGGGAGGCCTCGCGTTTTATGTCGGAATACTTGCGATTTGTGGCAATTTCCTTCTCGGTCTAGCCAGGGCGATCGGTGAGCTGATCTGTGGCGTTGGAGCAGGTATCAGTATCGCTGATATTGCAGCGAATTCCGGATTGACCACGGCAGCGATCTGGACCGCAGTCGCGGCGCTGGGGACCTTCCTCGGAGTGGACCGTGGTCGACGCACGTTGCTCATTGGTTCGGCGGGTGCGTCGCCGTGGCATTGGCGTAGCGGCGGGCCAGGTGCGCGAAGGCGGCTTCGAGTTCGTGCGGACCGATGATCTCGATGTCGGCGTCGAACCTGCCGATGGCGGTGGCCAGGCCGGGCCATGACCATGAACCGAGGGTGACGCGGCAGCGGTCCGGGCCGAGTTCCTCGACGACCCCGTCGCGGATGTACGGCGCCACTGCGGCGGCGGGGAGGTGCAGGATCACCTCGCCACGGCAGGGCCAGTCACCGGTGCCGTCGGAACCGTGGAACCTGCTGGTCACGAAGGCGGCCACGTCGCCTCCGGGTAACTCGCGGGGGACGAACGCAGGGCCCGTGGGGGTCCGTGGAGTGATCCGGTCGGCGCGGTAGGTGCGCCAGTCGGCGCGGTCGAGGTCGAAGGCGACGAGGTACCAGCGCCCGCCCCGGGTGACGAGGTGGTGGGGCTCCACCCGGCGTGGAGGGGCCGGGGTGCCGTCGTCGTCCGCCTCCGGACGGGAGGCGGACGGGTAGTCGAAGCGCAGCACTTCGCGGGCACGGATGGCGGCACTCAGCGCAATCAGCACGCCGCTGTCGGCCTGCGGCGCCGATGGCTGCGCGACGGCGATCACCTGGAGGGCGTCGATGCGGTGGCGTAGCCGTGCGGGCATGACCTGCCTGACCGTATTCAGCGCGCGCATCGCGTCCTCCTCGATTCCGGCGCCGGCGGTCGTGGCGATCTGGAGTGCCACGGCCAGGGCGACGGCCTGCTCGTCGTCGAACAACAGCGGCGGCAGTGCCGTGCCCGCGCCGAGCCGGTACCCCCCGTCGGGGCCTTTGATGGCCGCGATGGGATAGCCCAGCTCGCGTAGGCGGTCGACATCGCGGCGCACGGTGCGCGGGCTGACCCGCAGCCGCTCGGCCAACAGCGCCCCCGGCCAGTCGCGGCGCGCCTGCAATAGCGACAGCAGCGACAGCAGTCTCGCTGAGGTCTTCGGCATATTTCTCATACTGCCCGAAGAAGAGGACACATCCTGGCCACTTCCCCTGCGACTGTTGCGTATGTCAGACATCAGTTCGAAGGTAAGGACCAGACCTTGTCGGTTACGACCACAACCCACCTGAACTTCCGCGGCGACGCGCGCTCGGCGCTGGAGTTCTATCAATCCGTGCTCGGTGGCGACCTCGCCGCCGTCACCTACAAGGACGCCGGGAACGTCCAGGAGGAGTCGGAGGCCGACCACGTGATGTGGGGTCAGGTGCTCGCCGAGAACGGCTTCCACGTCATGGCCTACGACGTGCCGGCGCGGATGGCCTACGACCAGGGTGAGAACTCGTTCTTCGTCTCCTTGCGTGGCGAGACCGTCGAAGAGATCACCGGCTATTGGGACGGGCTCTGCGACGGGGGGACAGTCGTGATCCCGATGGGCCCGGCCGGTTGGGCGCCCGCCTACGGGATGGTGCGGGACCGCTTCGGCGTCGTCTGGGTGCTGGACGTCGTGGGCGAACAAAACGCGTAGGACAGTGTGATCGCCACGCCGCTTCTCCCGGACCCGACTGGCCGTCGGAGTCGGTGCGACCGGCGTGGCGTCGCCGAGGTGGGCCGATCCATTTCCGCCGAGTCTCCGCGGTCATTTCCACACGGGCCGAGACTGCTCGGCCGCGGTCGAATGGGTCTCGCGGTACCGACGACCCGACAGCAACCGTCGCGGCCCGCGAGACCGAGGCCGGTCCGGCGGGCCACGTGTCCGCCGGGCTTGCCGATATCACCGACAAGGTGGTGGGCTAGTGGAAGCGCCATATCACTCACGTCCTGATACCGATCGCAGTCTGGTCGAGAAAGAAGGCGGGTTCGCCGGGCCAGCTGCCAGCGCCGAGATGACGATGGAGCAAACATGGACGAGATCGAACGCACGCCGCGGCTCACCGCGTTCCCGCGCATCGACGACTATGGCTTTATCTCCGACTGTGAGGTCACCGCACTGATCGCCCCCAGCGGAGCCATCGAGTGGATGTGTCTACCCCGGATGGACTCCCCGAGTGTTTTCGCGGCGATACTGGATCGTTCCGCCGGGTCGTTCCGGTTCGCCCCCGCCGACTTCATGGTGCCCACCGATCGCCGCTACATCCCTGGCACGATGGTCATGGAGACGAGCTGGCGCAGCGGCGAAGGGTGGGCGACGGTGCGCGATGTGCTGCTGGTCGGGCCCTGGCGGCACCAGACACCCGGTCGCAGCGCCCATCGCCGGGCCCCCACCGACTACGACGCCGAGCACATTCTGCTGCGGACCGTGCGCTGTGAGACCGGACAGATCCAGTTCGGGCTCGATTGCCAGCCGGCTTTCGGCTATGGCGCGCATCGCGCTCGTTGGGAGTACCTCGACAGCTACCACCTCGCGCAGGCCAGTGCCGACGGGGTCGACCTGCGGCTGACGTTGAGCACCGACATGCGCTTGGGGCTGGAAGGTACGCACGCCGTCGCCCGCACTCTGCTGAAGACGGGCGACACACGCTTCTGCGCGCTCTCCTGGGGGAGTCGCGATGCCCCCCGTGCCTTCGGCGAGGCCGATGAACGGCTGCAACGGACGATCCACCATTGGCGGCACTGGCTGGCCAACGGGCGATTTCCGAACCATCCGTGGACAGCCCAGCTCACCCGCAGCGCCCTGACCCTCAAGGGCCTGACCTTCGCCCCCACCGGCGCCATCGCTGCCGCCGCCACCACTTCGTTGCCCGAAACCCCAGGCGGAGAACGCAATTGGGACTACCGCTACTCATGGATCCGCGACTCCGCCTTCGCGCTGTGGGGCCTGTACACACTGGGCTTCAGCTGGGAGGCGAACGACTTCTTCTCGTACATCCTCGACTTGGCCGAAGAAGCCCGGGACATGCAGATCGTGTACGGCATCGGCGGCGAAACCGACCTCACCGAGCAAACCCTCCCGCACCTGCGCGGCTACGACAATGCCGGCCCCGTTCGCATCGGCAACGGCGCATACCGGCAACGCCAGCACGATGTGTGGGGTGCGGCGCTGGATTCGGTCTACCTCTACGCCCGCCACCAAGATCAAATCGACGCACGGGCCTGGCCCATGCTGGGCCGGGCGGTCAAAAGTGCCCTCACCGCCTGGCGCGATCCCGACCACGGCATCTGGGAAGTTCGCGGGAAGCCGCAACACTTCACCTCCAGCAAAGTCATGTGCTGGGTTGCCGCCGATCGCGGCGCTCGGCTGGCCCGCATCCACCAGGACCTCGAACGTGCGCATCGCTGGCAAGAGGCCGCCAACGAAATCCATGCCGACATATGCACGCATGCGGTCGACTCTCGGGGGGTGTTCACCCAGTATTACGGCGGCACGGCGCTGGACGCCTCGACCCTGCTCATCCCATTGGTTCGTTTCCTGCCCCCCGACGACGACCGGGTACGCAACACCGTGTTGGCCGTTGCCGACGAGCTGACCGAGGACGGCCTCGTCTTGCGCTACCGCGTCGGTGAAACCGACGATGGATTCGCCGGGGAGGAAGGCGCTTTCACGATCTGCTCGTTCTGGCTGGTCTCGGCGCTGTCGGAGATCGGCGAAAAGAAGCGGGCCAAACAGCTGTGCGAGAAACTGCTCGGCTACGCCAGCCCCCTAGGCCTCTACGCCGAAGAGATCGACCCCCGAACCGGCCGGCACTGGGGCAACTATCCGCAGGCGTTCACCCACCTCGCCCTGATCAACGCCGTGATGCACGTTATCCAGGACGAACAAGCCATACTGCGGCAGGCACTCGGCGGGGAATCGATCGCCCCACGACTGGACGATGCGCCATTCACGCTGGGATACATCCATCGCTAACGGGCCCGAGCACCGACGTCGCCCTCCACGCCAACCCACCTACGTCGATACGCCGTACGTCTACCACTGCCGTACCAGGTCGGTGCCGGGCTCCGTTCCTGGCTAGGGCGCCCAGGGCGCCTCGGGCACGTCGGTACCACCGGGCTCCTGCGCCAGACTGGGCAGGACACCGTTGGCCCCACCGGGTCGACGCTTGGTGGACGTCGGAGGGGTGGTGATTCCCGCCGGTGGCACCAGGGCCTGGCCACTGCGTGGAGGTGGTCCCGTGGTCGGTGGCGCTGTCGTAGTCGGCCCGCCGCCGCCGGTAGACGACGGCGTGGAGGTGGGCAGACCGGGGACACCCTGTGTGGGCCCTTGGTCGGAATTCGGGCCCGGTGCGGCCGAGACCGTGGTGATCGTGAGTCCCGAGAATACGGCCGCGGCTGCAGCCATCAGAGTGATTTGCTGCTTGTTCACCTGAGCCTCCGGCTGCTAGATGGGGAACGTGTCGCCATAGACGGTGGTTCCGTCCTTGACGACCTTGGAATCGATGATCACGCTGCTGTACGCGCGGACCTGGGCGGGTCCGAGGCAGCCATCGATATTCATATGCGCTTCCCTGATCTGGAGCACGCCTTCCGTTGCCTCTAGGTTCTTCTGTGCCAACGGATATGCCTTGATCTGCCCCGGTGAGATGGACGCCTGGATGCTCGGGGTCACGGCCGCATTCAGTGCGCCTTTGGGCACTACCGGGATCGGGAAGCCGGGCTCGATACTTGCCTGCGGGCCGATTTGGGCCTGCAGTCCAGCGGTGACGCTGTTGAGATCGGCGAAGCAGCCGATGATATACCCCACCTGGACCTGCACCCCCTTGAGCGCGGACCCCTTTCCGTCCAGTGTCACGACCGCACGCATTCCGCCGTAGCCTTCACGAGAGGTGCCGGTCATATTGGTGGTGGGAACACGATTCCATTCCTCGTTCTCCAGGCGGAGCTTAAGCTTCCAGCCGTCCTCGGTGGTGATCGTCCGTTCATGTGGAGCGAATGTCAAAACCTCGGCATGAGCCACTGCCGGAAATCCGACGCATGCCGCGGCGGCCAGCGCCGACCCCGCTAATACTGTATTTACCTTCATCAGGTTCCCCATTCCTTCGTCGCGCACACCGAATGAGCGCGGGACTGCTGTTACTGATCCGCGTCAGAAAGGATCTGTCGGCCCTCGTCGCGAACGCGCGAGGGAATCGTGCCGCCCCATCTGACAACAATTTAGATGTCGGCCAGACGTATACGGATCCCCAATGTGATGCATGACACACTGAAGGCTGGTTAACCTCAAACCTGGTGCTAGCCTCGCACTTTCGTGCGGCCGGTGGGCTGCCCCTGGTTGGTTTCTGCCTCGGTTGCGAGCAGTCGGGAAACCGGTTGTAGGTGCCGATCGGCCTTTTCGAACGTCGGTGTGAGCCAGCCGAGATCGAAGTGGCAGCGTTATCCGTTGTGAAAATCTCGGAGATCTGCGTTGGCGAGCTCGGCGCGAATCTTCCACTTCGTGCGGTCGTGGAGCTGGATCTGCATTCTGCTCCACAAGGATTCGATCAACGGTTTGTCGCCGTCGATGGTGCCCATCGAGCCGATCGAACCCGCCTCGGTGATATGGCGGCTGAACGCCCAGGATATGAACTGGGCGGATTCAACTGGTTGTCGTTACGAGGCAGCCGACCCCGAACACGAACCGCTGCAACCGGATAAGTCGACGGTTCACCCGGCCACACGGCCGTGTTGAGGGCCTTGCACCGGGCTCTTCTCGAGTTGTTATATGGAGACGGGTCCCTCAGACCGCGATCGTGCCCGGCACGGTATCGGAACCCTTCAGTTCTGCACCGGTTGGTCCGAAGACATAGCCACTCCTGGACGCGCGCCGTTCGAACACTCGTTGGATCGGGGTTGCCACGAAGGTGGTGACGATCGTCATCAGCGCCAGGATCGTGTACAGCTCGGCGGTGATCAAGCCCGCGCTCAGGCCGACATTGAGGAGGATCAGCTCCATCAACCCGCGCGCATTGGCGAGCGCACCCATAGCCCCGGCCTCGTGCCAGCTCATGCCCTGCCAACGGGCAACGAGGCTGATGGCGCCGAATTTTCCGGCGAATGAGACGATCAGCACCAGCGCGGCCATTGCCAGCACCGACGGCTCGAAGATCAGGCTCAGCTCGGTGTTGAGTCCGGCGTAGATGAAGAACGCGGGGAGGAGCAGATACGCGACCAGCGGCTCGAAGCGTTCGCGTAGTGTGTCGAGCAGCTGCCCACGCGGCATCACGGCGCCGGCGACGAACGCCCCGAACACCGAATAGATGCCGACCCAATCGGTGAACCAGGCAGCAAGCAGTACCACCACGAGGACGATGCACAGTTGCGCGATGGGCACTCCGCCGGAGCGCTCTCGGTCGATGCGGGGCGTCCAGGTTTCCAGCTTGGCCAGCAGTCGCCGTCCGACGAAAACCATCAGCAGCACATAACCCAGGCCGCCGCCGACCGCCAGCAGCGCACCGTTCATCGAGTCCTTGGTGGTGGCGACTACCGTCGCGAGCAACACCCAGGCGCACGCGTCGTCGACGGCTGCGCACGACAATGACATGGTGCCCAGCCGGGTGTTCAGCAGTCCCGAGTCGTAGATGATCCAGGCCAGCATCGGGAATGCAGTGATCGCCACCGCCGACGCGACGAACAGACTGCCCTGCCAGTTATCCACCTTGTCGGTGAAATAGCCGCCGCTCGACACCATCAGCCAGCCGACTACACCACCGAGCGCCAGCGGAACCCCTACGCCAGCCGCCGAGGTGGCACCCGCTTGCCGCAGATGCGACCCGAGGATGTCGAGCTTGAACGAGGCCCCGACCAGGAACATGTACAGCACCAGCCCGAGCTGACCCAGCACATAGATGGCGATCAGATTCGGATGCGTCATCGATGTCCCGCCTACGACCAGCTGGGTCGGAAACAGCCATTGCTGCGCCTGCGGCCAAACCCACCCGAGCACCGATGGGCCCAGCACGAATCCGGCAACCATGATCGCGACGACCTGTACCTGCCCGAGCCGTCGAAATAGCGGCCAGAGCAGGCGATATGTCACCAAGATGATCGCGACCTGGAGAAAGAAGTGCGTGGTTATCGCCAAGAGCGTTGGCACAGCGGACCCCCGAAGATGAATATGCGGAACGAAAACCGCAATGGTTGACGGAATGACGATGCGGGCAATAGGTGGGCCGACCAGACGTCGCTGTCACGACCACGCTTCGTAGTAGTCGATGAGCTGCCGCTCGATCGACGGTGTCAGTTTCGCGAGCAGCTCGGGCGGCGGCGTGAATGCGGGATGCAGCTCGGCGGCGCGTCGCGTATAGGTCTGGCGGGCATGCTGCTCGATGAGTTCGGGCCATTCGGGTTTGACGTTCCAGTCGGTTTCGAACCCAGCCGCGAGCAGTTCCTCCGTTGCGCGGTTGACGACGTCGCCGCGATCAGAGGCCGCCAGGGGCGCCCGCTCGGGTGCGAAATCTCCGAGTAGGGCATCGAACTTGCTCGACTTCGATTCGATCAGGTCCGCGAGGTACTCGGCGATGAGCGGCGACTGATGCAAACCGTCCCGGTAGGTGCCGGTCGCCATGAACAGTCCCTCCAGCCCCACCGGGCCGAGCAGCGGAAACCCGTCTGCCGTCACTGGTCGGTTTCCGACCTGAACGGCCGCCACGCCCGCCATCGGCATCTTCGAATGCAGTTGGTTGACACTGCATTCCAGCAGGAAGCTCAGGTCGCGGATGGTGGCGTGCGCGCGGGGTCGCTCATTGATGACATTGGTGCCGCCGAGGTAGAGGGTCCCATCGGCGCGCGGAACGCAGTGCAGTCCGCACGCGAAGGCACGGTTGGGCGTCCGGAGCACGTGTTTCGGCACGGCCCCGTCCGCCGTTTCGACCAGCGCTGACACGCCGTATCCGCTGACCAGCGGGGGGATCCGGCGCCGCAGCTCGGGCAGGGTTTCGAGCAATGTCGAAGACCGTGCGCCCGCGGCAATGATGACCGAGTGGGCTTCGAGCTCGGTTCCGGACTCCAGTCGCACACCGGTGCATTTGCCGCCGACCGTTGTCACTTCCGCGGCATCGTCGTCGATTACCGCGCCGCCGACCGCGTTGAACGCCAGATCGAGCCGCGTCAGCAATCGGCTCGCGTCGATGGCGTGTTCACCCGGTATCAAGATCGCCTGCAAACTTCGTGACAGTGGATCCGGCGAGTACCAGTCGAGGCTGTCCGGATCGACTTCTTCATAGGAATGGCGGTACTCGTCCAACGCGGCCCGGATGGCCTGGAAGTTTCCGGTATCCACGGTGCCGGTGCCGATCGTGTTGAGCAGGACTACCGTTCCGCTCGCGGCATACAGTGAATCGACCTGTCCGGAGGTCTCCGAGAGGATGCGGTCCCAGGTCGGCCACATGCTACTGGCTCGGATATCGCTCTCGAGCTTGATCCTCCCGTACTTGCTGCGCAGCGTATGTCGAGTCACCTCCCCGAAGGATCCGAGCATGGCGCCCGCCGCGGACGAGGCCGCCAGTGGGCGATCGGACTTTCCCACTCTCGCCACCGCATGTCCACGCCGGGACAGTTCGACGGCAATCGCGCCACCGATTGCGCCATTGCCTACCACGATCACGTCGTAGCCATGTGACGGCATTTCAACTCCCCTATTTGTTGCGAAATAGTCGACGTCGCTGACCGGGCCTGGCCGGCAGCCTTATGCCGTGACACGGTCGACCGCCGTGTCCGCGAGAAATTTGCGCAGCCGATCGGCGTAGCCGGATCTACTCCAGTCGTTCTCCAGATCGCTGGCGATGTGATGTTCGGCGACGATTTCCCCCGAACGATATCGGCGGATGACCGGATGGAGGTAGCTGGATATCGGTCCAGCGTCGGCCAGCACCACAGTGCCACCGAACGGCGCGCCAGCGTCGGGACCGTACTCCAGCGTGACCACGAGCGTGTCATCGGAATTCCCGACGCCCCATGAGTCGAGATAGCCGATGGGGATTTCCTCGTAGTAACGCGCCATGCCTGCGACGGGGACTGTCAGGACGTCGGCGAGCACTCCGAACTGCTGCCAGAGTGCCGAAGACCGGTTGACGCGAGCCAAGATGGCGGCGGTCAATCCGGCAGGGGACAACGATACCTCTCGATATGGCCACGCGGTGCCATGGTACCTGCTTTCCAGAATTCGAAACAAGGCGCGTGCACCGTACCGGAATCCGTGGATGAAACCGCTGGTGCCCTTCTTGAAATCCAATGACTGGGTCAGCGTCCCGGCGAAATACAAGCCTTCGACATCGACCGACTCATAGGCGGGGGTCAGCAGCGGGAATCTGTCGTCGATCGTCAATTGTGGGCGGCACGAATCGTGGAAAGGGGAGCTGTCGAATCGGAATCCGGTGCAGATGATCACTCGATCGTATTGGATGTGTACACTGCCGCGGGAGAATGCGAATTCGACATCGTAGCGGTCGTCCTGCTCGGCGATGCCGAGGACTTTCGCATCCAGAATCGCGTTTTGCGACTTGAGTTGGTAGGTGTCCAAGAAGTTGTTGTTCACGGCTCGGAGATGACCCACGAAGTGGGTATGCCAGGCGAGTTTGATGGGATTCGGTCCCGCAATATGAACGACCGAAGCGGACTCCATCAAGTTATCCGCTGTCTCGAAGGCCGAGTTACCTTTGCCGACGATCAGGACTCGCTTGTCGATGTACTCAGCGGGATCGGTGGACATGGACGCGTAGCTGTCGGCCAACTCGATTCCCGGAATGTCGGGCGTGTTCGGCAGGCTGACGCCGGTCGCGATGATCACGCGCGCCGCAGTGTATGTATCGCCGTGCTCGTCGGTCGCCGTGAATCCGCTGGCTTCCTTGGCGATGTCGACCACCCGACGCCCGAATTCGATGTTCAAACCGCAGACGGATGCGAAATCGGCGAGATAGCGCACCATATCGTCGGCCGGCGGGAAATAGCGTTCGCTATATTTTGTGAACAGCAGATCCCGGTCGTCCGACAGCAGCGAGTTCCAGTCCATTCGGAGGTTGAACTCCGGGTCGGAAGTTCCGGTATGGCGCTTATTGATGGAAATCATCGTCCGGTGCCGCGGGAACGTGCCGAAGAAGGCTCCCGGAGCGTTTCCCTGATCCAGCACCACATAGCTGCGCTGCTGCTGTTCCAATAAATAAGCCAATTGCAGACCGGCGGGACCTGCGCCCACGATCAGGTAATCGGTTTCGGTCTTGGGTAAGGTCATAGGTGCGGTTCCTGTCCTATCGTGTTCACGGTGGCATCGGTGTCGGGCGCGCAACTCAGCTCAGATCCAATTGCGGGTGCCGAGCAGGCCGACCGACGAGGTATTCCGGCCTACCGGTTCCCGACCACCTGGGTAAGTTGGTCACCTCGTTATAAGTGATGATCAACAACCGGCGTGGAAACGGTGAGATATTGTTTGCCGAGCCGTGCACTATCTCCGGAGAGAAGAAGAGGATCGTGCCGGCCGGGCCTTTCGGTGCGTACATTCCGGATTCCGCCACGAGCTCGGCGAGCGTCGGCGTATCCACGGCAATGTCATCGGGATCGAGGTGCTGCGCTGATCGTTCACTCGTTTTATGCGCGACGTCGATCGTGCCGTTTTTGTGCGAGCCCGGAATGAACACCAGCGGACCGTTGAACTCCGTCATGTCGTCGAGGAATACCGCAACGTTCGTCAGCTGCGGTCGCGGCAGGTTGTCGGCGATACGCCATGCGGCGAAGTCTTGATGCCACGACCACTTTTCACCGGCGACCGGCGACTTGCTGTTGATTTTGCATTGATAGACATAGATGTCGTCGGTGCGCAGCAGGCGGCGCACCCGTGTCAGGATGCGTGGGTCCTCGGTGAGGGCCCGGTATTCGGGCAGCCGCTGATGTGGCGCGTACAGCGCCCTGACCAGGCCCGCGCGCTCATCGGCGATCCGGTGCGGGCCTGCGCTGGTACGACAGTCGATCTCGAATGCCGCACGGAGGCGAGCAATTTCATCCGAATCGAGTCGGAAATCGGCTATCAGGAAACCATCTCTGTCGTACTGTGCAAGCAACTCGTCATTCAATTGCATTTCATCTACCTCGATCGCCGATACAAGGTGCCTGCACTCCAGATGCGGTCGACCTTTCCCCACTTCATCGCGGAGGCGACATCGGGAAAGAATCCGCTGCCATTGAAGTTGGCGCTGGTGTTGCACAGCACGGGAATTCCGGTCAGACGGAAGTACTCGGTCAGGAGCTCGCCGAGGAACGGGGTAGCGGTCGGGTCGACCGTCTGCAATCGTGCGGTGCCGTCCAGATGGATGATTGCGGGTACCCGGTCGAGCCACTCGGTGCGCACCGTGTGATCGAAGAGCATGTACGGATCGGGTATTCCGGGATCGAAGATCCTCGGCGCCTCGGCGGCGAGGCAGATCGGCGCGATCGGGCGGTACGGCTCACGATTCTTGATGTCGTTGAGGCGGTCTTTCATCGCTGGATCGGTTGCGGGAGCAATGATGCTTCGTCCGCCCAACGCGCGAGGACCCAACTCCGCCCGCCCGTCCAGCACGACAACGGGCTCGCCTTCGCGGTGCAGCACGGCGGCGAGTTCCGCGACACCCATGGGGCTGGCGGACCAATCCGGAGGTATGTCACCGGTGGTGACGAGTTGCGGGCCGCGGCGCACGTCCCAGCGCAGTGGCTGGATACCCATGTGCTGCCACATGCCGAGCACCGCGGTGCCGAGCGCGGATCCGGAATCGTTCGGGAAGGGCGGAATCCACACGGACTCGAATACCGAGCTCGCCCGCATTGCACTGTTCCACTTGATATTCAGTGCGCACCCACCTGCCAAGCAGAGATTCCAGGGTCCGTCGCCCCGACGCCGCACCGCGTCCTCGATGCGGCTGACGAGCAGCTCCTCCAGGAACAGATGGACGGTCGCGAGCACGTCCTCATCGGAGAATGCGTCCGGTGGCATACGTTCGCGCAGCGTCGCGAACATGCGGTCGACCGGTGGTCGGGAAAGCTCGAACAGGCTGCCGAATCCGCCCACCGTCCGGCGATATTCACGTGCTGCCGGAAGATCGCTTTCGAATATCTCGTGAAATACCTCGCGTAGACAATCGAGGATGGGCTGCCGCGCCCGGCCCAGCGCGATATACGCCATGAGCTTTCCGGCTATCGACAGCTCGTCGGCCTTGGTACGCTGCGGCAGCTGCTGGTAAGGGCCGAAGTGTAACGCCGCCATCGCGTACGCATGCCCGATGAGGGGGAACAGGTTGCCGACGCTGTCGACGCCGGTTGCGGGGTCGACGAAGTAGAGCCGTGGAAACAGTCCGCCGTCCCACACCAAGACGAATGAGGGTTCACCTCGATGCGCGTACGGGCTGGTGCCGTAGGTGCATGCCAGATGGCCCGCGGCGTGGCTGTATCCGGTATAGGGGAGTGCCGTGTGCTCGATGGTGATTTTTCCGGTCACCGCGGGCTCCAGCACCGGGAACGACGGAGTCTCTCGATAGGGCCCGACCCGGACTACCGTTGGCCTGCCGTCGTCCAGCAACTCCAGGTCGCGGCCGCGGTCCCCGTCCCAACCGTCGATTACCCATTCATCTACATCGAATATCGTATAACCAAAACTCGACAGGATTTCCGAAACTATCGATAGGTCCGAAATGTCGCTGTATCTGCCGTTGTTGGCAAGTTTCTCTATTTCTACACTGAAGACCAAATCGCCGTCGTCCACCAGCGCCACCGCCGCATCGTGCGTCAGCTTGAGTCCACAGATCTTCATTGCATTCCTCCCCGAATAACCAACCCCGTCGGTGCCGCGCTACGACGTTGCCGGCGCGGTCTCGCGCTCGGCTCGTGGCACGCACTTCAGGAGCTTTTCTTGATATACCGCTGCGCCGGCCTCGTCAGCGCTTCCGATCAGGTACATGAAGCCGCCTCCTGGCCGGTCGCTCAGCGGCGGTGTCATCATCACGATTCCGTGACCGGTATCCGGATCGAAGTCCAGGTGATGGTCTCGAACGGCCCGCAGAAACGCTGCTGTGGACAGCGCACCCCACCCTCGGTCCGAGGCCACCTGGGCGAGTCGTGAAGGCGTCGCGCCCGCGAGGAATTGCTGGAACGCCACGTTGACGTGCGTACCCGTCGCGGTGCGCGCGTTGGCCTCCGTGAACAGCACCTGGCCTGCCTCGGTGACGATAGCGTCGAAACAGATGTACCCGCGATACCCCAGGTGCCGGTACTTGACCGCGAGGCTCTCACCGCCGTGCCGGAATTCAGCCGACGAGCGCTGCGACGACGGCATATCGCCGAATATCTCGCGGCAGATCCGGTTGTTCTCGTAATCGAGTCTGCTCGTCCCGAGCAGGGTAATACCGGAGTCGGTGAGATGATATTCAATGGCGAACGACGCTCGAACATCGTGGAACTCCTCCACGACGACGGGAAGGCGGCCGTCCATCGAGGCCCATTGCCAGCGCTCGTCGAGATAGTCCTGGACGGACTGCTTCGAATGATCCGGTATCCGGCGTGCGGTGAGCACACCGATATGCGACGGCAGCGGGCTGTCTACCGATAGCAGTTCGTTACCGACACCGCCGCCCGCTTGGACCTTCTTGATGAGCACTCGTCGCCCGGAAGCGAGTAGGTCCAGGATTGCGCAGTGTGCCTCCTCACGGGTGAAGCACACATCGCCATCGGCAATCGGCACCACACCGGTGGCCAGCGCCCGGAACGCGGCCTTGCTGTTGCTCAGATTCGCTCCGCCCTGGCGGAAGAATTCCTGACCCTCGATCGTGGCGGATCTGCCCAGTGCCTCGACGAATCGGGCCGCAGCGATACTCGGAAAGAGCAGGACAATCTCGACAGAGTCATCCGAAGGCAGCATCGTACGCAAAGTATCGATATATCCGGGATTGCACAGCGCACTCATATCAATCATTTTCGTGCCGTATTTTCCGGGCGGCGCGACAGACACTCGAACCGTACTGAGATCCTTTTGCCGAACGAGCCCGACATGCTCGACAAACGCTATGTCCGGAGTATCCGGAACGATCACCAGATCGCCCGGTTCGCCGAGCCAGAACACGCGTTGACTCCAGGCGCGGGTATCTTTACGAAGAAATAAATTCTCGTCGATATCGTTGGCTATCAGCACGCGCATCACAATTCGATCCCCGTACGATTTCGCTGGGCTGTGCGCATCAGGTCGGTCACGGTGTCCAGGCGCGAGCGGAGATCCTCGCGCGTGGCTGCTCGCACCATGACATACCCCATGCCGAACCCGACGCCCCTGGTCATATCGCGCATGATCTCGCCCACCGCCCGCCGCTCGACCACATCGACTACCCAGTCCAACTCGGTGAAGGTGGTGATGTCGACGGTATTGACCTCGCCCGCCACCGACGGAAGATTGACGAAGCCCAGATAGTCCTGCGATCGCGCCGCGGCGGGCGGGACGGGCTCGTCCGTGGCCAGCCGCCCGACCGCGTCCCACAGGTCGATCCCCAGGGCTATCCGTCCGACTTGCGGGATCATGCCCGCGCCGGGCCGACAGGCGAGCTCACCCGCAATGAATTCACCTTCCCGACCGAACGCCTCCAGGTGGAAAACCCCGTCGGTCAGATCGAGCGAGGTTACCGCGCGGTGTGTGAATTCCCTTGCCGCATTGTAAAGTACGGCGTTCGACGCACCCGGATATGTCATCGACTGGACCGGAATCCCACGTTTGGTATCCAGCACCGGGCTGCAGTATTGCGAGACCATGAAATGGCTGATTTCCGATGATTGGATCACGCCGTCCAGGTGCCATTCGGGCGGTTCGAGGTATTGCTCCACCAGCAGCGGGGCCGCCAGTTCCGCCAGCCTGGTCTGTAGTTCGTTGACCTCACTGACCATGCCGACGTCGGTCGTCCCGCCCTTGTCCAGCGGCTTTGCGATACATGGCAGGTCGATGTCGGCATCGCGCAGCCGGGCGGGGATATCGTCGTCGGAGCCCGTCAGCACCGACCACCGGGCGGTGGGCACAATGTCGGCCCAGGTTGCTTTCTGCACCGCCTTATTGCGGCAGGCCAGCGCGGTACGCACCGGCAACGACCGTGCGCCAATCAGTTCGCCGACGATCGCGGACGGGACCACAGCCACCTCGTTGCCCGGTACGACGCATTCGATCTTCGCCGTTATCCCGAGGTATGCCAGTGCACCGAGAATCGACTCGGGTGAGGTTACGGAGCCGATCGCCACCGTGTGCACAGCGGGTGGAACGAGGTCCCGGACTCGCGCGGCCTGTGCCGCTTCGTGTATCAGGGTGACCTCATGCCCGCGGGAGACGAGGCTTTCGACCAGGGGTGGTTGTACGCCGATTACTAGTGCGTGCATGGCGTCAGCGCCCTCGAGGCGGTCTGGCCGCATGATTATTTCTTGACACTGCTTATCCACTCCCTCATATGCTGCGAACCGATCGCATGCTCAGTGGCGCGAGCGCGACCAGGAAGAAAAGGACGCCGCCGATCACGGCCAGCGTCGAGTAGCCGGTGACCGATGCCAGAGCGACGGTGCCGAGTCGGGCAACCGGGATACCGATGAATGATCCGAGGTCGTCGTAGGACGTCACTCTGGACAGGAGCTCCTTGGGCACCTTGGTTTGCAGGGTTGTCTCCCAGACGATTCCGAAGTAAGCGGACACCAGACCGGCCGCGAATGCGGTCACCGCGAGTGCCGGAATCGTGGGGCGGACGCCGAGCGTGATCAACGGCAGTGCCGCGAAGCTCATGCCGACCAGCGCCAGGCCGAATGTGCGTGTGCGCGCGTAGGTTACGAGATAGACGCTGACCAACAGCAGCCCGGCCGCTTTGATGCTGAGCACGATGCCCCAGCCATTGGCGCCGATGGTGTCCTCCGCGATAATCGGTCCGAGAATTTGCCACAGGCCGGACTGGATGATGTTGATCAGGGTGAAGGCCAGCGTGACCGTCCAGAGCCAACGACTCGTGGCGAAGTAGCGCCAGCCTTCGCGGAGGTCGGCGACGAAGGTGGATTTCGAACTACGTTGTGGCTGGCCGAGGTTCAGTCGCCGCATCATCCATGCGGCGAACAAGAACGTAGCGGCGTCGACCAACAGGGCGATGGCGCCGGTGCTGGTCGCAACGATCACGCCGGCTATGGTCGGTCCGGCGATCTGTGCGATGTTGCGCGCGGTGTTGATCAGCGAATTGGCTCGCATCAGCTGGTCGGTGGTCACGAGCTCGGCGAGTGCTCCGCGCAGCGCGGGCATCGTGAACGCCGTCGCCGCTCCGTTGAGGCAGGCCAGCGGGACGATCCAGTACACCTGAACCTGGGCCAGCAACACTGCCGCGATGGCGCACTGGGTAAGCCCGGACAAGGAATTGGACCACATCAGCACCGTGCTCCGTCGAACCCGGTCGGCGATGCCGCCACCGATAACGGTGATCAACACCATCGGAATCATCTGTGCCGCAAGCACATATCCGAGCGCCTGCGTGCCGCCGGGTTGACCGAGTACCGCGAAGGTCAGCGCGAGTGGCGCCATCGCGCTGCCCATCAGCGATACCGATCGGCCGACCAGGAAATAGCCGAACGGCCGATTCGCGCGTAGCGACTCCGCCACCGTCACGCCGTCACCATTGCCCTCGTGATTGCCCACAGTGTCAATGTCTGCATGGCAGATCTCCCCCGATTCGACATTTGATTCGCTTTCCGGCCCCAACGCTGCCGAGCAGCTTCAACGTAGCTGACCGCGCCCGGCGACGGCAACCAATTCTGCTCGCGATGGCGTGAAACACCCTGCTGGGGTTGCCGATTCAGCTGTCCGGTCCGGATGATCAGTCCAGTTCGACCGGCAGTCGGGTGAGATTCCGCAGCGTTGCGGAATTCATGTACTCGGGTGTTCCGGCCAGTCTTATCGAACCGGGATATTCCGCAAGGCATCGAAGCAATTCGGCAGTCCAGGTGACCGCCAACTGGGCGCCGATACATACATGCGGACCCCACGCGAATGCGAGATGTGGATTCGGGTTGCGATCGAGTCGAAGTACGTCGGGGTCATCGAATACGGCAGGGTCCCGATTCGCGGCGGCCATGAGCGTGACGACGGTGTCCCCGCGTGCGATCGATTGGCCACCGATTTCGGTATCGCGCACGGACACCCGTTCCGTCGCTTGCGCCGGGCTCATATAGCGAAGCAGTTCATGTGCCGCGACTATGTAGGAATTGCAAGTGCGTAGCCGCGCGAGTGCGTCCGGGTTCTGGATAAGCGTCAGCACCGCACTGGTGATGGCCGCGGCGGTGGTGCTGAAGCCTGCGTTGTAGACCCCGGCCATGGTGTTGGCGACATACGAAACGGCCATACTGTCGATCTTGTCGGACCGCCGCAGCTCCGCAATCATCCCGGTCGGCTGGTCGGCTGTGACCCAGCCTCGCACGGCGTCTATCAGCTCGGAACTCGCCGCACGCCCGCGGGCCGCACGAGCAGGATCGAGCCCGCTGTCCATGCTCTTCGTAATGCTCTCGAAAATTGGGCGATACGAATCCGCGGTGTAGTAGTCGACACCGACCACCGCGTTCACCAGATCGATTGCGACAGGTTCTGCGATCTCGGTCACCAGATCGAACGGCCCCGTGCCTGCCTTTTCGGAAAGGATCTCATCGAGCTGCTTTCGAGCCAGTCGAGAGACGCCGCGTAGGTCCTGTCGATGCAGGGTGCGCATGAGAATCTGGCGGAGTTCCAGTTGTTCCGGCGGATCCTGCGTCTGAATATTCATCTTGTCGTCGGGCATGTCGACGCCGACTCGGCGACGATCCCGCGCATACACCTCGTGGTTACGCAGAACTTCCTGGCAATCGGCGTGGCGCACGACTACCCACGATCGAAGAGGGCTGTACCAGAATATCGGTTGTTGCTCGATCATCTGCCGATAGCGTCCAAAGGGATCACGTATCGTATCAGCGCTGAGAGGGTTCCAGTCGATGGTGTTCATTTCTTCCTGCGAAATAGATACGGTGAGCTATCGGAGGTTATGGGGGTCGGGCCGAGTAAATTCGGCCCGACCGGCGCATTACGTTATTTCGATGTGGTCGTAGCTCATGAAATACACCCCCCTTTCTTCGGATTTGGAACGCTCTCCGATAATGCGGAGCTCTCGGGAATGAAGCTCATTGCGCTATCGATTGCGCCGAGTTCAGGATTTGTCCTCGTATAGGAGACAGAAGATTCCGTCTGTTGTCTTGCTCGGGTCCTGTTCACATGAACCGATATCGGAATATACGCACATGCCCCTCCTCTCGACTGGAGCGTAGTCGGAGGGTTGCAACGCGACAATGGGCTAGAAAATACTTCCGGCATATCCGCAGCTCGGCACCGGGAATTCAGTGTCCGGTCCGGACAATTGCTCGCCCGCCTGGGCGACGAGGTCGCCCGTGGTGGTGAAGAATCCGGCAACTCCTGGTCGCAGCTGGCTGTTTCGCCCGAATCGGCAGCGAGACATAGCCGTCCATCGGGTAGCGGGAACTATTGCGGCACACGAGATTTCAAGTAGCGGCTCAAAGCCCCGGTGGGTTGATCGCGGCAAGGCCGGTCGCAGGCGAGAGCGGCGACGGCGCACGGTCTATGCGGCCGTCCGTTGCGACCGACGTGGTACCTGAAATTGTCTGCAATTCAATGGAACCGACGGGAGGGTCACGGCGTCCAACCATCTCGAGGAGAATGGTCGGCTCACGTCCCTGCTGGGCCGACTGCGCAGAAGGTATCGGGAGATCAGATGGTATCCATGTCAGCGGATGGCGCACTACGGCCAGGACCCGGGGGGTCGGCGCGCCAGGAGTTCGCCCGTCGGTTTGCCGACTTGCACAATGTCGCTGGGAGCCCGTCGCTTCGGGTAGTCGCGGCGGCGGCCCAGCGGAATGGCCAGTCGGAGCTGCGCGCATCGCGATCCGTTTCCGCGCAGCGCATCAGTGATTGGAAGTCGGGACGCAATGTGCCTGCCCGTTTCGAGACCCTGCGCCCCGTCCTCGTGGTCCTCTGTGATCGTGCTCGACGCCGCGGGTCGGTAACCCCCGAGTTGCTGAATCTTCGTACATGGCAAGAGATTTGGGCTGCGGCGCAATTGTCGAGACAGGGTTCGGGCGCAGCTGCCGATCGGTACACGCGGTCGAGGGGGCCGGTTCGCCGCGAAGCTGTCGAGGTCGGCGGAAGTCAGCCTCCGCTGATGCCGTGTCGCATTGTCGGAGTATCACTGGCCTGTGGGGATCCCGGACCGATAGCAAGCTTCTATCTGAATCTATTGGGTGGCCGACTGCTCTGGAACGAGCAGGAAAGCGCGGGGGTTTGTGTTCCTTCCGGCCTGACCGTCGTCGCGCAGCGGGTCGCGGGCTATGTGCCACCTGCATGGCAAGGGCTGCCGGTTATCCACTTCGGCCCGACCAGTGGAACAACCGTCACTGGATTGGAGCGGCGTGCGCTCAGCATCGGGGCTCGGTTGCCGCCGAAGCAGCCGGGGTGTCAGAGCCGAATCCTGCTCGACCCGGCGGGTCACCCGTTTTCGCTGGCGCAGCTCAGTGATTCGATATGTGGGATCACCTGCGGCTGTTCCCGGCACCTCCCAGCGTTCTCCTCTGGATAGCTGGTATTACGTGTTTGTGCAGGTGGATGCGGTTTTGAAGTTCCGTCGGTTCGCGCTGCGCCCCTCCGCTTCCCAACTGTCCCGCCGGGAACCGGTCGGACTACGACGATCCGTCGAACGGTGATCTGCCGTATGTGGCCGAATGGCTCGGCCGCGACCAGGACGCTGGTCGACGGGACTGCGAGCCCGGACTCTCAGGCTACCTGAGGAGCCAGCAGACAAGGACCAGGTACCCGACGGCGCATGGCGGGAAGTGATCGAACAGGTCGAGCACGCGCCGACTGGACCTTTGGCCACCGCATTGCGAACTCCGTGGATGCTTGCCCTTGCCATTACGTAGATGATCAGTGCGCAATCGCACGCCGGTGTATCTCATTTCCGATTTTGTTGTGATCAACGCCGTGTTCAGAATTCTTCGACATGTGCACAGGAGCTATGGATGACAGTCACTTCCACCGACACCGAAGTCGAAGTTCTCAAGGTGCCGGATTTCCGTCGACTGTGGATGGCGAATGGCTGTCGCGACATTGCCGGCGAGATCGCGAGCTTTGCGCTGCCGGTCACCGCGGTCACGCTGCTCGGCGCCTCGCCGTTGCAGATGGGCTTTATCGCGATGTGCGGAAAGGTCGGATATCTACTGATCGGGCTGCCCGCAGGCGTGTGGGTCGATCGTTGACGCAAGCAGACAGTCCTGCTCGCAGCAGAGGCCGCGTACACAGTCGCTCTCGCCAGCATCCCAATTGCCTATCTGACCGGCATGCTGACGGTGGTTCAGCTGATGGGTGTGGCAGTCGCGCTGAGCATCGCCGGTGTGTTCTTCGGGGTCGCCCACACGAGTGTTCTTCCGCTCATCCTCCCGAAGAAGCGGGTTGCCGACGCCAAGGCGCGACTGACCACTTCGGAAAGCAGCATCAGTGTCATCTCGCCGGCTGTCGCCGGAGCTGCGGCGCAATCCGTTGCAGCCCCGATTCTGTACGGTGTCGCCGCCTGTTGCCAATTGCTATCGGCGCTGTTGCTCCGCCGGATCGAGCCAACCGAACCGCCACCCGTCCCCAAGGCCGAGCGACACTTCCGTAAGGAGGTCGCTGACGGAATACGTACAGTGTTACACCAACCCTTGCTGCGATTGCTGCTCGGCCAGACTGCGTTGAACAATCTCGGAGCCGGGATCATGATGGCCGTCACGGCATACTTCTTGCTGAAGACGCTGGCAATCCAACCATGGCTGTTCGGTGCTCTGTCGGCGGTCGGTGCCGTCGCCGGCTTGATCGCGTCGCTGGCATGCCCGCCGCTGCGAAGGCGGATCGGTGAGATCAGGATGACGATGGTGTTTTCGGCGCTGGCGCCGGTTGCGATGCTGTTTCTGCCGTTGGCCGGGCTCCTTCGAGGGGAAGCCGTGGCGTTGGTCGCCATCGCGGAAATCATGCTCGGAGTGGCCCTGGTGGGCCGCTCCGTCGCCGTCGCAGGATTGCGTGCCCGAGTTACGCCGAACCGCTACCTCAGTCGGGTCACCGCCGCCGCCGCAGTCGTCACCCAGGGCGCAACCCCACTTGGCACCATGGTGGGTGGCGTCGTCGCCGGTATCTGGTCCGCACAGGTGGCCCTGTGGGTCGGCGTAGCAGTGATGGCAACGCCCATCGTCTTATTGCTCGGGTCTCCGTTGCGGAGACACCGGACGTTGCCGGCCGAATGGGAGGTCGACGACTGATCCGGCACTCCCCGGCGACCAACCGGAACGCGCCTGCCCGGTGCATAGTCGGGCGGCATCTGCCAACCCTGTGTCACGGTTCAGTCGGCTACATAAAGGCTTTGGTCGATGTGGTTGGCCACGCCAACCTTGCTCCTTCATCGGCTCGAAAATTGGCTCGGTTCGGCTTGCCGGGCAATGGTTTCCGGACTGTGGGTGCGGTTGATGCGCACAGGTATTCGGCAGGGTGTCACGAGGCCGGCCGCTGCGTTGCACGGGTTACGAACGGGATCCGCGGGCGCTACCCCAGCTGGTCGCGGCGGTGTCAGGTAGGCGGTCCCGGCGGTGCTGCCCGCCGGCTCGATGGCTTTGTCGTATGCCGCGCACGAGTCTGACTGCGGCCCATCGGGCTCGGCGGCCGCGATGGCCGGGTTGAGGGCGATGATCGGCGAGGGATCGAGGTGGACGAGCTGGTGTAGAGGGTGACGACCTGCGACCGGTCGGTGTCGCACACGTCGCGGGCGCAGGTGTGCACGGCGCTGAACGCCGCAAGGATTTCTCGCGCCGGATCCGGTCGATGGCCTTGCGGTTGGCGGTGGTGGTCAGCCAGGCGTCGGGGCTGGGGTGTTCCGTCGGTCGTGCAAAGGTGATTCAAGTTACATAGATAGAATCTTACTTAGATCGAATCTAAGTAAGATGCGAACTTTGCGGCGGAAGGAGGGTGAGTGGAGTTCAAGGGGCGTGTGGCAGATCTCGATCTGCTGGGGCGACAGCTGGAATTCGTGACGGATGGGACCGGTGCGACTCGGGGGCGTGCGGTGATCGTGACTGGTCGGCGGCGTGTGGGGAAGTCGCGTCTGGTTCAGGAATTCTGTGATCGCTCCGGTCTGCCGTATGTCGTCTTCCAGGCGACACGGGGTCGCAACCCGGTCGCCGAGCGGGCGGATTTCGTTGGCGTCCTGACTCATTCGCCGTTGCGGGCAGAATTGGTCGCGGGGATATCGGCGGCGGATTGGAACCAGGCCTTGCGGACATTGGCCATCGCACTGCCAGATGATGCCGCCAGCATCGTCGTGATCGACGAGGTGCCCTGGCTGGTGGAGCAGGACTCCGAGTTCGAGGGGGCACTGCAGACGGTGTGGGACCGGCACCTTTCGGCCAAGCCGGTCCTGCTGGTGCTGGTGGGCAGTGACATCTCGGTGATGGAGGCGTTGCAGTCGCACGGTCGTCCCTTCTTCGGGCGAGCGACGAAGATGACAGTTCGGTCGCTGCATCTGGCGGATGTGCAGGCTATGACGGAACTGTCAGCGGCCGAGGCGATAGACGCATTGTTGATGACCGGTGGATTCCCGGAAATCGTCCAGTCCTGGCGACCGGGCATGAGCCGCAGGGACTTCCTGCGCGATGCTACGGCGAATCCGCTCTCGCCGTTGCTGGTGGCGGGCGAACTGTCACTGCTCGGCGAGTTCCCCGAGGCGTCGCGTTCCCGAGCCGTGCTGGAGGCGATCGGCAGCGGCGAACGCACGTACAGCGCCATCGCCGCCGCCGCGGGCAGCAAGGGCGCATTACCTGCCGGAACATTGACGCCGCTGCTGAATACCTTGCGGGCCAAGCGGATGGTGGCTGCGGATCTGCCGCTGTCGACGAAATCGGACAGCAAGAACAAGCGTTACCGCATCGCCGACTCCTATATGAGGTTCTGGCTCGCGTTCCTGGAGCGCGGAATTCCGCTCATCGAACGTGGCCGGGGCGATCTGGCGTTGGAGCGGATCGAGCGTTCGTGGACGTCGTGGCGCGGTCGCGCGGTAGAGCCGGTGATCCGGGAATCGCTGCTGCGCCTGCTGCCCGATGACCGCTGGCCTGAGACCGAAGCGGTGGGCGGCTGGTGGAACCGGCAGAACAACCCGGAGCTCGACCTGATCGGTGCCGACCGGGAACCTGTCGCGGGCGCAGTACATTTCGTCGGATCGATCAAATGGCTCGAGGATCGGCCGTTCGATCGCCACGATTACGACGCCCTAGCCCGCGGCGTCCTCGCTGTTCCCGGTACGCAATTCGATACGTCGCTGGTGGCGGTCTCGCGGTCCGGGGTGGACGTTGACCTGCCGATCGCTGCCCATTGGGGACCCGAGGATCTACTGTGTGCGTGGCAGTGACGAGGTAGCCGGATGGCCAGTCGGCGAACGGCGGCGCCATCCCCGGACTCACGGAGTTCGTAACTGCCTTCGAGTCGGCTGCGCTGCTCCCGGGGACTTTCGAGAACATGGAGCGGCTACCTCTTGATTCAGGACTGGACGACCGGATACGTCGCCGGAACGGGGAACGGCCCGCGCCGTGTGAGTGCGGGCCGTCGCGGAATGTCGCGCGCCGGGGCTGTCAGGCGACGACGGAACGCTGTGGCACGCCGATGTATTCGCTCAGCGGCCGGATAAGGGCATTGGATTCGCCCTGCTCGATGATGTGGGCGGTCCAGCCCGTGATGCGGCTCATCACGAAGATCGGGGTGAACACTTCGATATCGAAACCGAGCAGGTAATACGCCGGGCCGGTGGGGAAGTCGAGATTCGGCTTGATGCCGGTGGCCTCGTTCACGGTGCGCTCGAGGATCTCGTATATCTGCACCCACGTGGCGCCTTCGGTGACGGCGGCGACGTCCAGGAACGCCTTCTTCATGGTCGGCACCCGGGAGTCACCGTTCTTGTAGACCCGGTGGCCGAAGCCCATGACCTTTTCCTTCTTGGCCAGCTTATTGCGCAGCCACTGCTCGGCCAGCGCCGGATCGCCGATCTCGATCATGTCGTGCATGACCGCCTCATTCGCCCCGCCGTGCAGCGGACCCTCGAGCGCGCCGATGGCGGCGGTGACCGCGCTGTAGATGTCCGACAGCGTGGAGGTGACCACGCGGGCGGCGAAGGTCGAGGCGTTGAAGCTGTGCTCGGCGTAGAGGATCAGCGACACCTCGAACGCCTTCACCAGCTCCGGAGCCGGGACCCTTGCCGAAGCACATGTTCAGGAAGTTCTCCGCGAAACCCAGGTGCGAGTGCGGCGCGATCGGATCCAAGCCCCGGCGCCGCCGATGGTCGGCGGCCACGATGGTCGGCAGCACCGCCATCATGCGCAGTGCCTTGGCGAGGTTGGTCTTCGGCGAGTTGTCGTCCTCGGCCGGGTCCTCGGCGCCCAGGTAGCTGATCGCCGTACGCACCACATCCATCGGATGGCAGTTCACGGGCATCTTCGCGATCAGTGCGAGAAGCGAGCGATCGGCCCGCCGCGCGGCACGTTCACGCTGGACGAAAGGGCGAGCTGAGCATCGTTCGGCAGTTCGCCATACCAGAGCAGGTAGGCGACCTCTTCGAAGCTACAGTTCGCCGCCAGATCCTGAACCGCGTAGCCGCGGTAGGTCAGGGAGTTGGTTTCCGGCACCACCTTGGAGATCGAGGTGGTGTCGACGACGACACCGGCGAGACCTTTGCATATGGTCGGGATCGCGGTCTCCGGCCCGCCCGCCGCCCGACCACCACCCCTCGTCGAATCGCTACGCGATGCGGTGCTCATTGGTTCCTTCCCAATGTGAAATTGAAGATGTCGGAATCGAATTCGTTGTAACGCCGGTACTGCAGGAGCTCGTACAGGCGGCTGCGGTGTTGCATCCGGTCGAGCAGGCCGGCCTTGCGTGCCCTTCTCGAAGATCTCCCGCAGGCCGGCTTCGGCGGCGTACATGGCCAGCCGCAACGTCGTCACCGGGTAGATGACGGCGTTGTAGCCGATGGACTCCAGCGTCTCGGCCGTGAGCAGCTCGGACTTGCCGAACTCGGTCATGTTGGCCAGCAACGGAATCGAGACCGCGGCCCGGAACTTCTCGAAATCGGCCGGGGTGTGCAGGGCCTCGGTGAAGATCAGGTCCGCACCCGCGTCGGCGTACCGGGCCCCGCCATGTCGCCGAGTTCGAGAATAGCCTGGATCGTCGAGTCGATCTATCGCAAACTACTGAGCTGCTACAGGTTTCGTGGACGAGCGACGCCGCGGCCACCGGCGGCGGGCAGCAGGACACCGAGGAATGGGTGGCGCTGGTGCAGGAGCGCACCATCAGCATCGACCGCGCGGCGGTGCTCGCCACACTCGACACGTCGAACTGTCACCAAAGTCATCCTATCAACCCATTTTTGGGGTTGTGGTGACGCGGATTGGTCTGAAAGATGGAGTGCTGTCGCGCATGTGGCGCCGCGGCGTCGCGGCACGGCGCGGTGTAGGTGAAATCCACTGTGTAACTTGAGGAGTCGATAGTTTATGGGGAAGCTGCGGAACTCTGTTCCGGTCGCGATCGTGGCGGCTGTTGCCGGTTTGGCCATGTCCGCGCCGCAGGCGTCGGCCGAGATCGGGACCCAGGTCCTGATCGCCGGTGGCGGGCTCAGCAACGGGTACGGCACCGGCTGCACCTACAAGGTGCTCGCCAACAGCAAATCGCCGGCCGGTATGAAGTTCTACGACAACGGTGTCTTGTTCGGCTCGACTCCGGATGGTCCGGACGTGAAAACCCACTCGGCAGACTGGACTCCGCAAACCCCCGGTACCCACACCATTCAGGTCGTCCAGGCCCCCGACGCGAAAACCATCGTCCTCACGGTGGGCACTGGGATCAACGCGGGAAGTTCCTGCCTGGTGATCTAGCCGTTGGGGTGGCTCGGCCGGGGTGGGTGCCTGGCCGAGCCGCACAATCCGAACCCCGCCACGTCGCCTTCGGGTCTTCGAGCCCCAACTGATCCGCCGAACTCCGTCATCGCCTGCGTGGACGTCTTCGAAGAAGGACGCGATGCACATCGATTCCGCCGACTAGCAACGTATTTCGTTGAATCCTGTCCTGCGGGGTGCGGCGGATCGGGGGATCGGTGCCGGAAATATCTGCCGCGAGCGGGGTGGGATGGCTCGTCCGAGCCGTGCGGGTAGCCGAGCCTAGCGATCGTGGCCGAACCCGTAACACTAGCGAAGTCCGCCACCACCGAGTGTGACGATTCTCATTCGCACAACACGCCTCAACGCGCGTATCCGGCAGAGATGCGGGAACCGGACGGTGGCCACAGCCGACTCACCTGATGGGGCCTGCGAACAGCGGCCACGTCCGAAATGTCGGGAAGGACTTGTCGAATGAGTGCAACCAGCTACTCCGTGTCGGGTATGTCGTGCGGACATTGCGCGGATGCGATCAAGGGCTCGTTGACCGCGTTACCGGGTATCGACACGGTCGATGTCGATGTCGCCGCGGGCCGGGTGACGGTGAGCGGTGGCGGTGCCACGGCCGTGGACGCGATCCAGGACGCGATCGATGACGCGGGATACGAACTGGTCGAAGCATGACCGGTGCGAAGGGCGCCGACCTGGTCGAGGCCGTCGTGCGCATCGCCCAGTTCCTCTGTGTCCTCACCAGCATTTTCGTGATCGCCTGGCTGGTCGGTCAGACCGGGCCGTGGCATCAGCTCGGTCAGGTCGCGCCCGGACCGCGGCCCAGCCATGTGAGTGGTGGGCACTGAGTCCGGGAACCATCCGAGGGCCGCGGCCGACTACTTCCGTCATGAGTACTGCTGCGGGGAGGCGCGAAACGTCCGCCAGGATGGCCTGGGTCGACACCACGCGGGCGGTGCTGATGTTGCTGGGCGTGCCCTTCCACGCGGCCTTCGTCTACCGTGGTCTGCCCTGGTACGGGCCGGATTCGGCGGGGCCGGTGGCCGGTGCGGTCGCGGGATTCGTGCACACCTTCCGGATGCCCGCGTTCTTCGCCGTCGCCGGGTACTTCGCGATGCGGGCGGTGGCGCGGAAAGCGGTGGGGCAGTGGACTGGTGAACGGGCGCAGCGGCTACTCGTGCCGTTCGCCATCGGTGTGCTGGTGCTGGGGCCGGTCCAGCTGTGGCTGGTCGCTCGGACCACCGGACCGGCCGGGGAGACCTTCGGCTGGTGGGTGGGTCTGCTGAGGCAGCCATCCTTGCTGGTGTTCCAGTTCTGGTTCCTGACCGTGCTGTTCCTCTATGGCCTGCTGCTGGCGCTCGGCGTGTCGCGGTTCGGTACCGACCGGGTGTGGGCGGCGTTGGGCCGTGTGGGGTCCTGGACGGGTGCAAGCCGGTGGCGGGTCGCGTTCGTCGCGGGTGTGGCGGGGTGCGTGGTGACGTCCGGGTGGGCAGCGACCGTGCTCGCCGGGATCGATACGGTGTTCGGCCTGCTCGATGTGCGGCAGGCGGCCATCCACGCACCGTCGTTCCTGCTCGGTGCCGTGGTCGCCACGCGGCCGGACCTGCTCGACCGGGTGACCTGCTGCTCGGCGCCCGCCGCGATCGCATGGTGCGTCGCGGCCGGTGCGCTCGCGGCGCTGGAACCGGTGGCCGCCGTGCCCGCGCGGCTGCTGTATCACGCTGCGGTGCCCGTCGTGGGTGCGGGCATGACGATGGTGCTGCTGACGGTGATCCGCCGCCTGCTGCCCGGCCCGAGCCGGGTGACCGGCTACCTGGCCGCGGCCGCGATGACCGTCTATGTCTTCCACAATGTCCTGCTGCTCGGGCTCGCGACCGTCCTGCTGCCGGTCGACTGGCCCGTCTCGGTCGAATACGCCGTGTTGGTCGGCGGGGCGGTTGCGGGTGCGCTGGTGATCCACGAGGTCTTGGTGCGGCTGCCGGGACTGGCGACGCTGTTCCTCGGGCAGCGGCCCGGTCGTCGTGCCCGGCCCGAGGCGGTGGGGGCGGGGCACGACTGAACGGTCAGGGCCGCATCACTGTGCGCGCGCCGTCACCGTGGTGGCGACCGGCGCCTGCTGCGCGCGCAGCGGGAGCACGGTGACCGTGGCCGATTCGGCTTCGATGCTCTGCCAGAGTTCGAGCATCGTTTCCCTGGCCCTGGCCACCCGGGAGCGGATCGTGCCGACCGGACAGTCCGCGGCCGCGGCGGCTTCGGCGTAGCTGAGTCCCAGGATCTGGGTCAGTACGAACGCCTCGCGGCGATCGTCGGGTAGGTGTCGCAGCATGTCGGCGACGACCATCTCCTCGCCGACCTCCCCGGCGCGGCGATCACGCCGCTGGTCCAGCGCCGCCTCCCAGTCGGCGCCGGGTGCGGTCTTCGGCCGGGCCGACGCGGTACGCAGCCGGTCGATGACTGCTCGCCGCGCGATCGACAGCAGCCAGGTGCGGGCGCTGGAGCGGCCCGCGAAACGCGGGAGGCTGCCCAATGCCCGCAGATAGGTTTCCTGGGTCAAATCGTCGGCGGACTGCACATCGGTGAGATGGGCGATGAACCGCCACACATCCGGCTGGGTACGGCGGATGAATTCGGACAGGGCGTTTCGGTCACCCGCACCGGCCGCCAGCGCGAGGGCCGTGAGTTCGTCGTCCGGGTTGGTTGGCGGCGAATCGATGGAAGTGGGCGTACCACGTCGGCGCAGCACGGAACTATGCAGTTTCATATCGGATCTTTGTTCGGGATACGCAGCCAGTCCCTGCCCAGGAGATAAACAGCCGGACCGGCGGTCTGCTGCGTGGGAAGCGGATGCTGTCCCACTGAGCTGCCGGACCGGCACGGTTGCGAACGCACGCCGGTGAGGGTGCGTGCGGTGGTTTATGAGCTGGGTGGTAAGTGCGCACGACGGCACCCGCCCCGGCACAGAGCCGGGCGCCACGGCCGGAGCGGCCGTGACCACGGATTCAGGATGCGAGGGCGGATTCGGGGACGCGGAACAAAACCGAAGGCGGTCCCCGGCGTACCTGGCAGTGCCGCAACGGATCCTGCGGACCGTGTGCCCGGGTTGTCTCGGTCCGCACGGGAACGCCGTCGCCGCCGTGGCCGGGCAGTAGCAGCCGCAGCAACGGGCGCACCCAGGCGACGAGGGCACGGACCAGCGCGAACGCGGTCCGCTCGCCCCACCACAGCCACAGGCCACAAGCGACGGCGGCCAGAACGTGCGCGGCGAGCATGGCGCCGGGACCGGTCGGGCGCAGGTCCTCGGCGGCATGCGCCGCGTGCCCCGAGGCGGGATCGATCGAGAACCACAGGTGCAGCAAGGCCTGTCCAGCGGCGAGCCCGCAGACGATGGTCATCGGGCCGCGCTGGCGTCCGGTGATCAGCCACGCGCACGCGGCGACGAAAGTGACCGCGAGCGCGAGCGTGGACGGCGACGACGCCCGGCCCGAGGTGTATCCGTGCCCGAGCGCCGAGAGCAGCACACAGAGCACCGCGAAGACCGACGACCGCACGACCCGTGCGGGTGCGGTGGGGGCGGCGCGATCGATCATGGCGGGTACATCATCGCATCCGTGGTCAGCCGTCGGTTGTCAGGCCGAGAAGTAGTGTCGCGCGGGTCGATCCGGGTGTGTCAGTGCGTGCGGGAGCGCAGAGCCACACCTGCCGCCGTCAGCAGGCCGAGCGCACCCACCACGATGCCGATGACGCCCAGCCAGCGGGCGGTGGTGTCGTCGGCCTTGGGTGCCGAGGCGGTCAGATCGGGGATGTCGCCGTGACCGTTCGCGGTGGCGCCGCCACCATTGCGCAACGAGAGGGTGGGCGCGGGGAACTCGGGTACCTGGTCCCCCGACGCCGGGTTCTGATCCCACCGGACCACGGCGCCGTCGGCGTAGGTCTGCACCGCGGGGATGACCAGTTGGTCGGTATCGGGCAGGCCGTTGGCGAGCACGGAGAATTCGCCGTACTGTCCGGCTCCGATGCCGGTCCCCGGTTCGGCGGTCCAGGAGACCTCGGTGGCCTGCCCGTCGGACTGCCGGGTGACCTGGGCGCGCCAACCGGTGACGGTTTCGGTGTCCACGGCGGTGACCCCGGGTATGCGCACCGTGAGCCCGACCGTGGGGCTCTGGGTGGCCGATTCGTTGGGGACCCGGAAACTCAGCACGGCCGATCCGCCACGGGTGGCGTCGGGGCCGGACATGGTCACGTGGGCCGCGGCGGGAACGGCGGGCAGCGCCGTGAATGCCATGGCGGCGGCGCAGGCGGTCAGGCGCCGCAGCGCGGTACGGGACGGGACGAACGGCATCGCGGAGTCCTCCTCGGGCGGGGGTGTCGACGACGGAACGTGCCGCGAACTCTAGGTGCCGATGCGCCGAGTGCGGCGGATCCGCGCACGGCGCGTCACGAATCCGATGCTCAGGGCCAGCTGTTATCCGGTGGCCGGTACCGGCGCAACCGCAGGCTGTGCGTGACGAGGAAGATCGACGAGCAGGCCATTGCGGCTGCCGCGACCAGCGGTGACAGGGCAACCGCGGCGAGCGGGACGATGATCAGGTTGTAGCCCAACGCCCAGCGTAGCCCGGTGCGGATGGTGGCGACGGTGGCGTCGGCGAGGCCGATCGCGGCGGGGATGCGGGTGAGATCGTGCGCGGGGACCACCAGGTCGGCGATCGCGGCGGCTTCGTCGGTTCCGTCATCGAGGGTGACGCCGAGGTCGGCGGCGGCAAGGGCGGGACGGTCGTTGCTGCCGTCGCCGACCACGACGACCTGTCGACCTGTCGCCTGCAGCCTGCGGACGATCTCGGCCTTGTCCTCGGGCATCACCTCGGCGACGACGTCATCGATGCCGGTTCGGTCGGCGACGGCCTGCGCGCTGTAGGGGTTGTCGCCGGTGAGCAGCAGTGGGCGCAGGCCGAGCCGCCGCAGCGCGGCCACCGCGGGGGCGGCGCTGGGCCGGATTCGTTCCGCGACGGCGACGATGGCCACCGCGCGGTCGCCCACTCCGACGAAAACCACACTGTGCCCGTCCTGTTCCTGCGAGCGCTGCTCGTCCCCGAGCGTGCCGCTGACGGTGAAACCTTGCGTGCGCAGCCAGCGCGCCCGGCCGACCGCCACCCGCTGCCCGGCCACGCTGCCCAGCACGCCGAGGCCCGGGCGCTCGACAATCTGTTCGGCGCGGGGCAGCGTGAGCCCCGCGGTGCGGCAGCCGGTGGTGAGGGCGGTGGCGATCGGGTGCGACGAGGCCGCTTCCACGGCGGCGGCGAGCCGCAGGACGTCGGCGTGTCCCATCCCTGGGCCGGTGACGATCGCGGTGGTCTCGGGTATGCGTTCGGTGAGGGTGCCGGTCTTGTCGAATACCACCACCGCGCCGCTGTCGGCTATATCGGCCCGCTCCAGCACGCGATGCCCCTCGAGGAGCACCCCGAGCTGGGCGGCGCGGGCGGTGGCTGCCTGCAGGGCGATGGGGGTGGCCAGGCCGAGCGCGCACGGGCAGGCCGCCAGCAGCACCGCCAGCCCGGGGGCGACCGCAGCGGGCCACGGTGCGCCGGCTAGCAGCCAACCCAGCACGGTGATCCCGGCGGTGATCAGGACAGCGGGGACGAAGATCCCGGCGACCCGGTCCGCGAGCTGCTGGAAGTCGCTGCGGTAGGTCAGGGTGCCCTGGCGTGATGTCGCGCCCACGTCGGTGGCTACTTCGACGACGATCGTCCCGTCGACCAAGACACCGCCCGTGGTCACGGCGTCACCGGCGCCGACCGCGAGCCGGCTCGGCGTTCCGGTGAGTGCGCTCGAATCCACCCTGCCCGCACCCTCGAGTACCAGGCCGTCGGCGGCGACCGCGTCACCGGGCCCGATCAGCAGGCGATCACCGGACCGCAGCAAGCGTGCGGGAATATCGGTGGGCTCTGTCCCGCGCAGGACTGTCGCCCGCCGGGCCGTGCGCTCGGTGAGATCACGATGCGCCACCGCGGCGCGCTGTTCGGCCCGGCGTTCGAGATGCCGTCCGGTCAGCGCGATCGCGGTCACCCCCGCCACCACCACCGGGTGCCCGGCCCCTGTGACGCCCGCACACACCACGGCCGTGGCGTAACCGAGGGTGCCGAGAAGTCCCAGGCTGGTCAGTGTGTCCATGGTCGTCCGGCGGCGGCGTGCGGCCCGCCAGGCGGCCGCGTGGATCGGTGCCGCCGCGCCGAGCACGGCTGTCGCGCCGAGGATCAGGATCAGCCAAGGCCGGAGCGGGACCGGGAGCAGTGTGCTGGTTTCCGGCAGGGCGGCGATCCCGAGGGTCGACGCGGCGGCCATGGCGGCGGTCACCGCGCGGGCGCCGAGCCGGACGGGTGGCCGGACACCGACCGGAGCCACCGTCGCGGGTGTCGCGGTGTATCCGGCGGCCTCGACGGCGTGGCAGAAGTCCTCCGCCCGGTGCGTGACCGGTGCGTCGATCTCCGCGATGCCTGTGAGAAGGTTCACCTCCGCATGAGTACCTGCGCGCCGTTCGAGCGCGCGGCGCACCCGGTCGGCGCAGGCAGCGCAGGTCATTCCGTCGACGCGCAGCCTGACACGCGCCCGGAGACCGGTGCCGGGTTCGGTGGCGGTCATCGAGGGAGTTCCGGCTCGCTGCCCGAGATCAGCCGCAGCCGGGATCGGCCGGGAACGACTCCGGGCGGCAGCTCGATCGGCAGCGCGCCCGCGTCCGCGCCGGATTCCGGGGCCTGGCGGCGCCACCGGGTCGCGACAACCGACGCGGCGATCGTGGCGCAACAGGTGAGCACGATTGTCCAAGCAGGCCAGCCGATCCCGAGCGTCAGCAGCACTGCCTCCACCACCAGCGCGAGCCGGACGAGATTCGCGCCCGCACCGTGTCCGGTGAGCCGAGCCCGGACGGAATACGGGATCGTGTGGATGCCGGTGGGTTCGGGCAGTTCCGGTGCGGTGGCCGGTGGCTGAGGTGGCACCGGCAGCAGGGTGGCGAGCCGGTGCCAGGACCGGCAGGCCGGGCAGGCGTCGAGATGTTCGGCCAGGCGTAGCGCCGGAACCGTCATCTGCTCGGCATCGACCAGTGCCGATATCGCTTCCCGAGCTGTTTCGCACCGCATACCTGAGTGGTCGGGTGCGATTGCCCGGTGGTTCCCGGCAGTGCCGGACGGGCTCGGGCAGGACTGTCGATGCGGCGGCGGGGAGTTGAGCGCGGCCGGGACGGCCGCCATGCTGTCGGGCATGAGGTCGAGGCTGGTTCCGCTGCGGTGGCGTGTGCTGTTGGCCGTCGCGTCCGTGCTCGGGGGGCTGGCGGCCTGCCCGGTGCAGGCGCGGGCCGAGGCCCCGTGCTGGGCACTGCAGGACCCGGCCCTGGCCGACGGGCGTCGCGAACTCGCGCCCGGCGAGCAGGCGAACGGTTCGATCGAGATCGTCAACGCCTGTGCTCGTCCGGTCACGGTCCGGTTGCACGTCGGTGGCCTGGTGACCAGCGGTGACGGCACCCTCGCCTGGTCGCCGTCACCACCGGCCGGGGTGACTCTCACGCCTGCCGTCCCCGAGGTGACCGTCGCGCCGGTGGCCTCGCAGTGGGTGCCGCTGACGGTGTCCGTGCCCGCCGACGCGACTCCGGGTGACTACCCGTTCGCGCTCGGCGCGGCCGGTATCCGGCCCGACGGTGTGCCGCCGTCGGGCGTCGACTGGTGGCGGCCCGCGCCGTTGCGGGTGTCGGGACCGCTGCTGGCCGCGATCGACATCACCGCGGTCACCGCCACCTACCGGGAATCGCTGAACCCGTTCCGCCCCGGCACCGCGCGGGTGGGCTTCACCGTGGTCAACACCGGCACAGTGACGGTGACCGGCCGCGTCGTGGCGGGTCTGACCGGCCTCTACAGCCGGCGGGTGCTGCCCGACCCGGCCGTGCTGCCGACGGTGGTGCTGCTGCCGGGCGCGTCCTACACCGGCGCTATCGAGCTGCCCGCGGTCTGGCCGGGAGTGCGCTTCGACGCCCAGGCAGGGTTCCTGCCAACGAATGTCGGCGGCACCCCGGTGACGTTCACCGAACCCGGTGTGGTGCGCGCCGAAACCCTGTGGGCCCCACCGTTCGCCCAGCTCGTGCTGGCGGTGCTCATAGGCACCGCGTGGTTCGTCGCCGCGCTGTCTCGCCGCAACCGGCACCTGCGCCGCGCTCGCGGCGCAGGTGTGACCGGGACCACGGGAACCGCAGGGGCCTCGCCGCCGACTACCTGATGCGGACGGACCGTATCGGGTTCGTCGTCCGGCGAGCGCAGAGGACGAGTACGCGGCGTGAAGAGACGAAGCCTTTCCCGGCTGGCGCTGTGCGGCCTGTTGGCCGCGGGCACCGGACTGGTCGGTGCCTGCGGGTCCCCGACGGCCGGTGACCAGGCGCAACCGGGCTCGGGTCCGGTGGCGGGTTTCCCGGTCACCGTCGACAATTGCGGTTACCAGCAGACCTTCGACCGTCCGCCGTCGCGGGTGCTGATCCTGCAGGGCGCCTCGGTTGGTGAGGTGGAGACGTTCGTCTCGCTCGGCCTGCAGGACCGGATCGTGGCCAACACCCAGTACTACGGGATCTCCGACATCCCCGGCATGGCCGAACAGGTCGCCGCCGTGCCGAAGGGGGACCTCACGCTCAATGCCGCCGCGGATGTGCCCGCCGAGCAGGCGCTGGCGATGCGTCCGGACCTGGTCGTCTCGACATGGTCGGGCGGCTTCGATCCCAAATACGGGTTCGCCAGCCGAGAGATGTTGCACCAGGCCGGAATCCGTACCCTGGTCAACCCGGTGAACTGCGCCTACGGCAAACCGAGGGACGTGACCCCGGCCGAGCAGCAGACCTACCGGTCGGGCTCCACCGACTCCTCGCTGGCCTTCGTCGACTTGATCGGCAAGGTGTTCGGAGTGCCGGAGCGGGCGACGGAGCTGACCGGCCAGTTGCGCGGGCGGATCGATGCCGTGCGGACGAAAGTGGCGGGCCGAGAACCGAAGCGGATGCTCATCGCCTTTCCGGACATGAGCGTGATGAACGCCAACGGGCTGCCCGCGGTGTTCTCCGGCACCATCTACGACTCGGTGGTCCGCGCCGCCGGGGGCGAACCGAGCTTCCCGGACGGTGGCTGGGACCTGACCGGCAACCTCAGCGCCGAACAGCTGGCCGCCGCGCGGGTGGATGTGCTGGTGGTCGGCGCCTACCGGCCGGGGGAGGACCTCGACGCCGAGGCCGCGAAACTGTTCGCCGCCTACCCGCAGTGGAACGCGTCCAAAACCAAGACCTATGTGAAGGTGTCCGATGGTATCTACCTCGGGCCTGCGAACGCGGATGCGATCGAGAAGATCGCCCGCGTCGCCCACCCCGGCGCCTTCTGACGGCCAGCGCACCGGGTGGGCCGGATCCGGCCGATTCGGTACCGGATTCGTGCTCACGGCAGGTGCGCTGGCACTGGTGGCGGCGTGCGTGCTCGCGATCTCGTCAGGTTCGGTCACGGTGCCGCTCGGCCAGGTGTGGACCACCCTGCGGTACCACGTGCTGGGCAGCGGCGCCGCTCCGAACGCGCTCGACGGCATGATCGTGTGGCAGTTGCGGGTGCCACGGGTGCTGGCCGCCGCCGTCGTCGGCGCGTCGCTGGCGGTGGCGGGCGCGGTCCTGCAGGGGATGGTGCGCAACCCGCTGGCCGATCCGTTCGTGCTGGGTGTGTCTTCGGGTGCGGCACTGGCCGCCGTGGCGGTGATGTCGTCGGCGTCGGCGCTGTGGCTGCGCAATGTCGGTGTGCCGGTGGCCGGTTTTGCCGGGGCGATGATCGCGCTGGTGCTGGTGCTGCTCTTCGCCCACCAGCACGGCCAGTTCACCGGTCCGCGCATCGTATTGGCGGGTGTCGGGGTCGGGCAGGTCGCCGCCGCCGCGACCAGCCTGATCCAGCTGCGGTCCGAGCCCGCCGAGATCCGGGGCATCCTGTTCTGGATGATGGGCAGCGTCGCGGGCGCCGAGTTGGGCGCCCTGGCATTGCCCGCCGCCCTGGCCGCGGGCTGCCTGTTCTGGCTCATGGTGCAGGGTCGCGGCCTCAACGCGCTGTCGATGGGCGACGACGACGCTGTGGCGCTCGGCATCGACGTGAACCGGCTGCGGGTGCAGCTGATCGTCATCGTGGCGGTACTGACCGGGCTCTCGGTCGCCATCGCGGGCGGCGTGGGGTTTGTCGGGCTGATGATCCCGCATGTGGTGCGCACCGTGACCGGCGCGGACTACCGGCGGCTACTGCCCGCCGCGGCTCTCTTCGGCGCCGCGTTCCTGGTGCTGATCGACCTGGCGGCCCGGGCCATCGATGTGCCCAACGAGTACCCGCTGACCATATTCACCGCCGCGCTGGGCGGTCCCTTCTTTCTGTGGTTGCTCAAGCGCAGCCGGTCCGGGGGTGCGGTATGACCGGGGCGTCGGTGCGGGCCGACGGTCTGCGCGTCGAGTTCGGCGGGACGACGATCATCGACGGCGTCGACTTCACCGCAGCGCCGGGCGAGATCACCGCCCTGGTCGGGCCCAACGGCTCGGGCAAGTCCACCCTGCTGCGTACGATCTACCGGGCCTGCAGGCCGAGCGCCGGTGCCGCGCATATCGACGGCCACGACGTGTGGCGGACCCCGGCCAGGCAGATGGCCCGTATCCGCGCCGTGGTCACCCAGCATCAAGGCGCCACCGCCGATTTCACGGTGGGGGAGATCGTGGCCATGGGCCGGTCTCCGCACAAGCGGTACCTGCAACCGGATTCCCGCCGCGACACCGAGATCGTGCTCGCCGCGATGCGCCGGGTCGGGGTGGATGACTTCGCCGATCGCCCGTTCACCGAACTGTCCGGCGGCGAGCGTCAGCGGGTACTGCTGGCGCGGGCACTTGCGCAGCAGGCGCCGGTCATCCTGCTCGACGAGCCGACCAATCATCTCGACATCCACGCCCAGTTGGCGCTGCTGGAACTGCTGCGCGAACTGGAGGCCACCATCGTGCTGGCCATTCACGATCTGAGTCACGCGCTCACCTACGCCGACCGGGTCGTCGTGGTGCGCGACGGCCGGATCGTGGCGGCGGGCGAACCGGCCGCGACGCTCACGCCTGCACTGCTGCTCGACGTGTTCGGGGTGGTCGCCCAGGTGGTCGACAACCCTGTTACGGGACTGCCGTGCCTGCTCACCGGACTGCCCCCGGCCAGCCGGAAGGCCGGTGCGGGCACGGGATTCGCGGCCGACCGGCTGGGGTGACGCAGGGCACGTCCGGCCGGGCGGTTCGCGGGAACCGTCTGGGACCGGCGTCCGACTTGTCTGGTGAGTCGGTGCGAGGGAGCCGACCCGGAGTCGAGAGAGAAATCCGATGGCGAATGACGGCCACTGGTACCG
Source organism: Nocardia sp. NPDC050710 (assembly GCF_040654375.1). Lineage (NCBI taxonomy): Bacteria > Bacillati > Actinomycetota > Actinomycetes > Mycobacteriales > Nocardiaceae > Nocardia > Nocardia sp. NPDC050710. The sequence goes on from NZ_JBFAHV010000006.1 coordinate 258,749, forward strand.
CGGGCACAACCGCGGCAGGAGGCCGGGCGAGACCGACCGCTCGGCAGATCCCGACGGCCCGCGGATCTCGGTGGTGATCCCGGTCCTCAACGAGGAACGCAATCTGCGTGAGGTGCTGCCGACGATTCCCGACGCCTACGAGGTGATCGTGGTCGACGGCGGCTCGACGGACCGGTCGATGGCGGTGGTCGCCGAACTGCGACCGGACGCGATCCGGTTGCGCCAGACTCGCTGGGGCAAGGGCAATGCGCTGGGCTGCGGGTTCGCCGCGGCCACCGGCGACGTGATCGTGATGTTCGACGCCGACGGTTCGGCCGATGCCCGTGAGATCGATGCGTTCGTGGCCACGCTGCTGGCCGGCGCCGATTTCGCCAAGGGCACCCGGTTCGCCCCTGGCGGCGGCAGTGTGGACATCACCGCGCTGCGCCGCGCGGGTAACACCGGCCTGACCCGGCTCACCAACCGGCTCTTCGGCATGCACTTCACCGATCTGTGCTACGGCTACAACGCCTTCTGGCGCGATGTGCTCCCGCTGCTCGGCCTGCCCGATCACCGTCCGGAGGACGGGAATCCGCGCTGGGGTGACGGATTCGAGATCGAGACCGTCATCACCTGCCGTGCCGCCGCCGCGGGGCTGGTGATCCGCGAGGTGCCCAGCCACGAGAAGCACCGGCTGCACGGACCGAGCAATCTCCATGCCTGGCGGGACGGTCGGCGGGTGCTGCGCACCCTGGTGCAGGAGTGGCGCGACCGGGATCGCAGTGTCCGGCTGTCCCCGGCGGCAACGCATTTCGCGCCGCGCCGCGTCGATCCCGGCTGTTCGGTGGTCGAGCTTCGGTCGCCGGTCGCCGGGGACGCCGAGTGAGCGAGCGGAGTGAGCGAGTCGTGTACCGGTGCGCGTCGCGCATGCCGGTGTCGAGCGTCGGCGAGGTGCGGGCATGAGCGAGCGGAGTGAGCGAGTCATGTGCCAGTGCGCGTCGCGCATGCCGGAGTCGAGCGCCGGCGAGGCGCAGGCATGAGCGGTCGGCAGCGCCCGGTGGCGGTGGTGATCTGCTGCTACACCGAGCGGCGATGGGACCTGCTGTCGGCCTGTGTGACCGAGGTATGCGCCCAGGCTCGCCCGGCCGGGGCGCCGGTGATCCTCGTGGTCGATCACAATCCAGCGCTGGCGATCCGGGCCACCGCGGCTTTTCCCGGCGTGCTCGTCGTCGAGAACCGTTATGCGCAAGGACTTTCCGGTGCCCGCAACACCGGTGTCGATGCAGCGGACGGCGCGGAGGCCGTGTTGTTCGTCGACGACGACGCGGTGCCCCGCCCGGGATGGCTGGCCGGGCTGTCTGCGGCATTCGACGATCCGGAGCTGCTGGCCGTCGGCGGTGAGGTCCTCCCGGTATGGCCCGGTGACGGCACCCGCCCGGCCTGGCTACCCCCCGAATTCGACTGGACCGTGGGCTGTGACTACGCGGGCATGGCGCCCCTCGGCTCCGAGATCCGCAATCCGATCGGCGCGAACATGGCGCTGCGCCGGGACGCGGTCGTCGCGGTCGGCGGCTTCCGTTCGGTGCTCGGCCGCCGGGGGACCACCCCGAGTGGCTGCGAGGAGACCGACCTGGCGATCCGGTTGCGTGCGGCGAATCCGGGCGGCGGTATCCGGCGGATTCCCGGCGCCGCGGTCGACCATCACGTGGCCGCTGATCGTTGCACGGGCCGCTACCTGGTGCGGCGCTGTCTCGCCGAAGGTGGGTCCAAGGCCACCCTGATGCGGCTCGAAGGCGCCTCCGGCGCGTTGTCCGCCGAAGCCGACCACGCCCTGGTGGCGATCCCGCGGGCGGTCGCCGGACAGGCGCTGGCCTTCGCACGGGGCGATCGCGCCGCGGCGGCCCGGATCTGGTGGACGGTGCTCGGGCTGATCGCGGCCGTGACGGGCTGGGCCCGCGGCCTGCTGCTGCGAGACGGTGAGTTCAGCGCGGATCCGGTCGCGGCGCAGGCCGTTTCGGCGCCGGTGTGGTGTGTGGACGTCACGCACGGGCCGTCCGTGGTCGCGCCGGGCAATGTGCCCGACCGGGTCCACGCACTGGTCCGGGCGGACGGTCGTCCGTTCGGCCAGATCGAGGTGATCCCAGAACCGGACGGCGACCTGCCCGCCCAGGTACTGGCGGCCGCACGCCGCTTCCACGCCGAGCGAACCGAGCCCGGGGATCCGGCGCCGGACTGGCCGGTGGGGAACACGACGGTGTCGGTGGTGGTGTGCACGCTCGGCCGCGCGGACACCCTGCCGACCGCGGTCCGCGCGGTCCTGCACGGACAGGCCCGCCCCGCGCACGAAGTGATCGTCGTCGACAACGACCCGGCCTCCGGGGCCACTCGCCGCGCGCTGGCCGGCTTCGACGACCCCCGGCTGCGGATCGTCGCCGAGGCGCGCCGTGGCGTGTCCTGGGCCCGCAACACCGGTCTCGATGTCGCGGTCGGCGATGTCGTCGCCTTCACCGACGACGACGTCGAGGTCGAACCCGACTGGCTGCTACGGCTCGCGGCGGTCTTCGACGCCGATCCCGCATGTGAGATCGCCTGTGTCACCGGGCTCGTCGTGCCCGCCGACCTCGGTTTGCCCGTCCACCTGTGGTTCGAGCAGAGCAGCGGATTCGAGCGCGGCTACCGGCCGATGGTGTGGGAGCCGGGTGCGGGCAGCACGCTGCTCGACCGGTTGCGCGAGCACGAGCCGCTGGCCGTGCGCGGGCGGCGCGGGCCCGCGTTCCCCATCGCAGGCAGTGAATTCGGCTCCGGCAACAATATGGCGCTGCGGCGGGAAACACTGTGCGGCCTCGGCGGTTTCGACACCGCGCTCGGCACCGGCGCCCCGGCCCGCGGCGGAGAGGACCTCGACATCTTCCGCCGAGTAGTGCTGGCCGAGTACGCCGTGGTCTATCAGCCCGCGGCGGTCGTGCGCCATCACCACCGGGCCACCGTCGCCCAGCTGCGCAAGCAGATGTACGACTACGGGGTCGGGATGTGCGCCAATGTCGTCCGTCACGCCACCCGCGGTCCGCGGGAATTGGCGCAGACGGTGCGGGTGCTGCCCGGCGGGGTCCGCATGCTGCTGGACCCGGGGTCGGACAAGAACTGCGGCAAGACCGCCGAGTACCCGGCCTCGCTCACCTGGATCGAACTGGCCGGATACGCCGCAGGGCCGGTGCATCTCGCGCGCAGTGTCCGCCGGGCTCGCAGGATCGGGGCACCGCGCCGGTGACCACGATGACCCTCGAACCACCCACCACCGCCCCGCCGGGCCGGTCCACACCGGTACTGCCCAGCTGGGTCGTGACCGGCGCTGCCGGTGCCGCGCTGGCGGCCACCGGGGCGGCGGCCGTCGATGCGGGCGGACCGGTGCGCCTGGCACTCGCCTTGGTCCTGATGTCGACGGCGCCCGGGCTGCCGCTGCTCGCGCTGCTCGGTCTGCCCAGCCGGGCGGTGACCATCATGCTCGGCATCAGCGCGTCCTGGGCGGTGTGGCTGCTGACTTCGCTGGCCCAGGTCACCCTTCGCTGGTGGGCGCCGGTCCCGGTCGCCGCGGCGGTGACCGCGGTGACGGTGGCCGCGGCTGCCTGGTACATACGGTCCGGCCGCGGCACGCCCGTGTGGCCGGGGCGCAGGCCGCGGCCGCGCGGCTGGGATCGATGGCGCACCGCCGCCGTGATCGCCCTGGTCGTCGCCGCCGCGCTGGGTTGGTGGGAGACACGGGTCATCGACCTCGACGCCGCCGGGCCGGACGGCCTGATCGCCGTGGCAGGCTGGCGGTTGTTCCTCGCGCTCGGCCTGGTCGCGCTGGCATTCGGTATCGCGGTCGGGCGGCGCAGGCTCGACCAGCCGGTCGCCGCGGGCGCGGTGGCGGTGCTGGTGTGCCTGCTGTATCAATTGGTCAGCGTCGCCGACGGCAGCCCGGTGGTGGGCACCGGGTTCGTGCATGTCGGCTTCATCGACTACATCGGCACCGCGCACCGGCTGCCACCGAGCCTGGACGCGCGGTTCAGCTGGTCCGGATTCTTCGACGCCGCCGCGGTCCTGGTACACCTGGCCGGACTCGACGATGCCGCGCCGCTGCTGCTGTGGGCGCCTGCGATCCTGACCGCGTTCGCCGCACTGCCCGTGTTCACCATCGCCACCCTCATCACCGGCAACCGGCGCACGGCCTGGATCGCCATGGCGATCTACGTGTGCGGCAACTGGTTCCAGCAGGACTACTTCGCGCCACAGGCGGTGGCGTTCGTGATGCACTGCAGTGTCGTCGCCACGTTGCTGTGGCTGCTGCGATCGGCGCCGCTGCCGCCGCTGGAAGGCTCACTCGCCCAGCGGCTCTCGGCGATGGTCATCCGGGTTCCCGGACTGCCTGCGACGATCGGGCGCACCCGGGCACTGCTGCTGGAACTGGTGTTGTTCGGCATCCTCGCCGCGACGGTGGTCAGCCACCAGCTCACGCCGGTGCTGTCGATCGTCTCGCTGACCCTGCTCGCGGCGGTCGGATCGCTCCGGCAGCGGGCACTGCCGATCGCCGTCGGCATCGTGTTCCTGGCGTGGCTGAGCTATGGCGCGCCGGACTACTGGACCGGACACCTGCACGTCATCCTCGGCGACTTCGGCAAGGTCGGCGCCTCCCTGCAGACCGGCCTCGGCGACCGCTTCTCCGGCGCGGAGCAATACCAGAACATGCAGCTGGTCCGCATCGCGTGGAGCGGTGGGCTGGCGGTACTGGCGGGGATCGGCTGGCTGCTGTACCGGCGCAGGCGCGCGGCGCTCGCGGTCGGTGTGCTGCTGGCCGCGCCGTTCTCGCTGGTGGTCGGCCAGAGCTACGGCGGTGAGATCGTGCTGCGCTGCTTCTTCTACGCGCTGCCGATCATGGCGCCACTGGCCGCGCTCACCCTGGTCCGGGCCTACCGGCTGCTGCCGCGAAGGCTGCCACGCGGTGCCGCGGTAATCGCGCTCGCGGGCGCGGTGTGGGCGGGTGCGCTGCTCGGTGTCACCACCCGCGGACTCAATACCGCCTTCGAACGCAACCCGGCCGACCTGGTGGCCGCCGCCCGCTCACTGCTGGACAGCGTGCCCGACGGCACCAGCCTGCTGCCGTCGAACGGGGAAGGGGTGATGAAGATGTCGCGCCTGACCACGGTCGTCTGGCCCGAAGGCGGGCTGTGCTCGGTGTGGACCGTCGAATGCGTCGAGGCCTTCGACGCCGACTACATCCTGCTCAGCACCAGCCAGCAGTCGGCGCTCGAACTGCAGTGGGGCGCACCGCACGGCTGGCTCTACGGCTTCGGCGACCAGCTCGTCGCCCAGGGCCGCTACCACGTCGTCGAACGGACCCCGCACGCCATGGTGCTGGCACGCGCAGAAAGGAATTGACCCGATGCTGTGGGACTTCGTGACCGGCCCCGCCGGCGCGGTCATGTTTGCCATCGCCCTGGCCCTGCTGGGGTGCTCGACGGTGCTGCGGGAGCGGTCGGTGCCGCGCACCGGCAGCACGGACCGGCTGCTCACCTCGCGGCCGGTACTGCACGGGCTGGTGTTCGCCGCGATCGTGCTCGGTCTCGGCGCCACCGCGATCCGGATGGGGGTGCTCACGTGAAGCGGCTGCCTCGGGCACTTCGATGGCTCGCGGTGGTCGCCTCGATCGCTGTCTCGGTCACCCTGGGCCTGGTCCTCGTCCGGGTGACCGGCTCGGCCGGTGACACCGGCAGCCCCTCCGGTGTCGCAGCCCCGCGCGGCGACCTGCCCGGCTGGCGTCAGGTGTTCATCGATGAGTTCACCGGAAACGAGCTGGCGCAGGCGGATTGGGGCCGGTACAGCGGGGTGCCCGGCGGCGACCCGGACAGCTTCTGGCTGCCGAACCACGCGCTGGTGCGCGACGGCATGCTCGTGCTCGCCGGCTACCAGGAATTCGGCCGCATGGTGACCGGCGGTGTCGGTATGTGGCCGCATGCCCAGCGTTACGGCAAGTGGGAGGTCCGGGTCCGGGCCGACGCGGCCGACGAGATCACCTACCACCTGCTGCTGTGGCCGCAGAACGAGGTATGGCCACCGGAGATCGACTTCGCCGAGAGCTTCGGGGGTGACCGCGGCTATGTAGACGCCTTCCTGCACTGGGCCGATGGGCAGGGCCGCGCGCAGAAGACCAAGCAGGTCCTCGACGGCGACTTCACCGAATGGCACACCCTGGGGGTCGAATGGCTACCGGGCGTCATTCGCTACACGGTCGACGGCCGCGTGTGGGCCACCGAGGAAGGCGACCGGGTTCCGTCGGTGCCGATGTGGCTCGGTATCCAGGCCCAGGCGGGCGGCTGCCGCAAGGCGGTCACCGACGGCGCCCCGCCGTGCCCGTGGGTCGGCACTCCCGCGCGCACCGAGGTCCAGGTGGACTGGGTGAGCGTGTACGCACCGGAGGGACAGTGATGCGGGCCGCGACGATCGAGGCACTGGTGTGCCCCTACACCGGCGGGCCGTTGCGGCTGGCCGAGGGCGCGATCGGTGACGGCGACCGGATCGAGTTCGGGCTCGTGCGGTCGGAGAGTTTCGATTTCCCCATCGTCGGCGGCGTGCTGCTGCTCGGCTTGGGCAAGGGCTACGGCGGTCACGAGGAGGGCTTGGCCCCGTACGTGCCGATCCAGGCCGCCGCGATCGAGCACCTCGGGCGCGGTGACGTGGAGGGGCTGCTGCGCTGGCTGCGCAGGCACGCGCCCTTGGTGCACCGGCTGATGATCGACGGTTACGCCGACTACGCGGAGTTCGCCCTCGACCTGCACACCCGGGGCCTGCGGCTGGAATCGGCGGCGCTGGCCGCCGACGCCGACTACGGGGTGCTCGGCGACGTGGGCGTGCGCCGCAGGCTCCGGCAGCTGCTGCCGGACCCCGCGGCCGCCTGGGCGCACCGGCGGGTGGCCGGTGTACGGGCTTGGCGGTCGAGCGCCCGCGCCGCACGCCACCCGGAGGCGGTGCTGGACAGCAGTTTCTACGCCCAGCGCTTCTACTCGCCCCGCGCCGCGGCGACCGCGTTGCAGGTGGCGCACCTGCCGATCGGTGACCGAGTGCTGTCGTTGTGCGGCGGGCACGGGATGTTCGAGAACATCCTCGAACAGAGCGGGCGGCTGCCCGGCCAGCTGGTCTGCGTCGACGGACAGCTGGTCAACCTGCTCGCGGTGAGCCGGTTCGTGACGCCGGAGGCGGACCCGATCTGCCTGGACGTCCAGCTGACCCTGCCGTTCCGCGACGGCTGGTTCGACGGTGTGTTCTCCTCGACCTGCCTGCCCGAGATCCCCGCCCAGGCTCACTTCCTGCGCGAGGCGATCCGGGTGACCGGAACGCACGGCTGGACGCTGTTCGACTCGCTGTGGGCGCTCGACAGCGGAGTCCTGCGCTGCGACCCATACCGGTCGTACCGGTACCTGCAGAACTTCCTGCCCGACACCGCTTCCTACCGGGCGTTGCTGACCCGGTGCGCCGGTACGCGCGCGGTCGCCTACTCCGTGTCGGGGGCACCCGCGGAGCAGCTGCGCGGCGCCCGGTGGGCGGTCGGGGAGGACGAGATCGACGCCGAACTGGCCGATCCCGCCGACACCGAACTCAACGCGCTGGTGGTCGACCGGGCCGGGTTCGGTGGTTTCGTCACCGCCGACCACAGCTGGATGCCCGATCGGCTGGTGCCGAGCCCCGCCTACCGGCCCGGCGACCACGGCCAGCTGCGGCGTCGCGACGTATTCGCCGAGCTGTCACCGGTTTTCGCGTCCCTGGACTTCCCCGGCCTGCCCGCGCAGGCGGAACTGCCAGGGGCCGGACCGGTGGCGCGGTGGGCCGAGCTGTATGCCGCCGGTGTCATGGCGGCCCTGCCACGGCGGTACCGCACCGCCGATTCCGGACTCCTCGCACCGGCCTGACCGGACCCGAGAACCTGCCGGGACCTAACCCGGTAGCGACAGAAAGAGATGAGGGAACAATGAAGTCACGCACTCCGTCCTCGCCGGTCCGCCGGGGGCGGCTGGCCGTCGTCGGCATCGCCGCGGCTGTCGCGGTCTCCTTCGGCGCGGGCACCGCGTCCGCCGCGGTGGACAGCACGTCGGTCGTGGTCGACGCCAAACAGCGCACCATCAGCGCGATTCTGTCCGACACCGTGGTCCGCGGCCTGGCCCCGCTGGACCGCAACCCGCTGACCCGCCAATGGACCCACGACGGCGTCGCCGAGTTCACCGTCATCGGCGACAAGGCCGAGGAGTTCACCGGCACTATCAAGATCGGCTACCTGGTCGGCTACCCGGCCACTTTCGGCGGCAAGATCAAGGTCAGCTATAGCACCCCGTCGTTCGGCTTCAACGTCGACTCCGGCGTGTCCAGCCTCGGCTTCAACGGCAGCCTCATCCCGTCGCTCACCGCCGAGATGGAGGTCGGGTTCGGTCCCGGCGTGAAGCAGGTCGAGGCCGCGTCCGGCAAGATCAGCGGCGCCACCGGCAAGATCAGCATCGTCAACGTGCTCGGCACGGTGACCGGGGTGGTCGGACCAGCCAGCATCCAGCCCTACGTCACCGTGGTCAGCGACTCCGGCGACACCGTCACCACCTTCGGTCGGGTCTGGGACGTCTGAGACCCTGGGTCACGCCCGGCGGATCGCCTCGGAGATCCGCTGAGCCACCTCGGCCAGGACCGGGCCGTCACGAACCACGTCCATGTGGCCGCCCGGCACCCGCACCACACTCGCCCCGCCCACCAGCTGCGTCCAGCCCGGCAGCTGGTGGGCGGTCTGCTCGGTGGCCACCACCAGCGCCGGACCCGGGTGCGCGCGCAGCCGGGTCCGGTTCTGCACCCGCAGTCCGATCTCGTAGAACAGCTCCTGCTGCCTGCCGACCGGCCGGCGCACCAGCCCCGCGGTCGCCATCGCCGCGTACAGCCGGATCCGCTGACCCACCGACCGCGTCGCGCGCGCGACCTCGGTATCCGGCGCCAGCGCGGGCACATCCAGCCCCCGCGCGGTCGCGGCGGGCAGCGGCGCGTCCAGCAGCACCACCAGCGGTACCCGCGCACCCCGTCGGCGCAGCCGCTCGGCCACCTCGAGCGCGGCCACCCCGCCCATCGAATGTCCCAGCAGCACATAGGGACCGGTGGGGAACTCCGCCAGGATCGCTCGCGTGGCGTAGCGCACGAGCGACCGCATCCGGTAGTGCGCCGCGCCGCGCCGCTCCAGACCGCGCTGGCACACCGCGAACAGCCCCACCTCCGGCGGCAATCGCGCGGCCAGCGGGACGAACGACCACGCGCTGCCACCGGAACCGGGCAGGCAGAACACCCGGACCGCGGGCTGATCGTCCCGGTCGGCGCCGACCGGGGTCACCGTGGCGGCGCGGCGGGCGAACGTCGCGCGGCCGGCGTCGTCGAGCCGCGCACCGAGCGCCGCCGCGGTGGTCGCGGCGGCCAGGTCGGCGATGTCGAGGCGGACGCCGTAGCGATGGAACAGCAGGTCGCGCACCTCCACGATCGCCAGTGACGTGCCGCCCAGACCGGTGAAGGTGTCGTCGGGAGCGACGTCGGTGACGCCGAGAACCTCGCGCCAAGTCGCGCACACCGCCGCGGTGGCCGGATCGGAGCCGTCGAGCGTCATCGGAACCTCAATATCTGTGCGTAGCCGACAGGGCAGAACCGCAATGCCGCGGCGGTGAGCGCGAGCCGCCATCGGCCCGCCCGCGCCAGCAGCATCAGATCGGTGCGCCGGATGCGGGCCCGAGCGGCGGCGATCGCCCGCGCCCGGTCCGGTGCCTGGCCCGCGCGCATCGCGAGATGAGCCAGCGGAAGGACCGATTCGCGGAGCACGAACTCCGCCGCCACCGCCGGCGCCGGAGCAGCGTTCGCGGCGGTCATCCGGTCCAGCACCCGCTGTGGCATGGCGAGCAGCTCGAAGCTGGCCGGATCGAAGCGCAACGACGCCGATCCACCGTGCCTGCGGTAGTGGTAGGGCGCGTCGGGCACAAGGGCAACCGTGCGGGCGGCCAGTGCCAGGGCGACCATCGCGGCCAGGTCCTCGTAGCGTCGCACCTCGTCCCACGGGCGTGCGGGCAGTGCGGCCCGGCGGAACAGTTTGGTCGGGGCGTAGGCGCGGGCCCGGCCGGTGATCAGCAGGTGCGCGTACTCGGGTCCGGTGAGCATCGCGGCGGGGGGCGGCGCCTCGTCCACACCGATCACCTGCCCCGCCGCGCCGACCAGCGTGGTGCGGCAGACCGCGAAGTCGTGTGGGCCCAGGGCGGACAGCAGGATGCGCAGGGCATCCGGGGCGACGGTGTCGTCGGCATCGACGAACCACACCAGGGGCGCGGTCACCGCGGCCAACCCCCGGTTACGGGCCGCGCCCGGACCCCGGCGCTCGGGCTGGCGGATCAGCGTCGCCGCGAGACCGACGGCGGTCAGCGCGGCGACCGCGACAACGCCGCTGTCGTCGGTCGAACAATCGTCGACCACGATCACCCGCCGGGGCCGGGGCGTCAGGCACGCCAGGGACGCCACACAGTCGGCGATGTGGTCCACGGCGTCGAACACGGGGATGACGACATCGACCGCAGGGAACTGGTCCGCGCAGCCGCACGCGCCGTCGGCGGCGCACAGTTCGAGGCCGCCGGGAGCCGTGTCCTCGGTGACAGGCGCGGTGTCGCTGAACGGGACGGGGACGCCGCTGCCTTGGTCGGGCCGGTCGCCGGAAAGGCCGGGTAGGTCAGCGCCGGAGCCGGGCATCGGCGGCCTCCTTCCAGCGGCGGAGCGCGGCCGAGGTGACGAAGCGCGCGGTCTCGCGGCCGGGGGCGCGGCGCAGGGCGTGCCAGGCAGCTCTGGCCACGAACGCGGGGACCGGCGGGTCGGACGGGGCCAGCAGTGCGACGAGTTCGGCGCGGTCGAGTGGGGCACGGCTGACACTGCGGGCGTAGTCGGCGGCGATGGCGCAGTAGGAGTCGACCAGTTCGGCCCAGCGCACCTGAGTGGCCTGGGTGTTGTGGACGCGGTAGTCCAGGCCGTGGATCGGCAGATTCGCGAACGCGCCGTGCGCGGCGAGCTCGCACCACAGGGCGTAGTCCTCGCCGAGGCCACCGGTCGCGGACCGGTATCGCACGCCGTGCGCGGTGAGCGCCTCGGCCCGCAACAGCACGCTCGAATGCGCGAAACAGCTGCTCAGCAACAATCGCTGGCGGCAGGCGCGGTCGCTGCGCGGCATCCGCACCCGGCCGCGCGCGGCACCGATCAGACGGTAGTCGGTGCCCACGGCGACCACCCGCGGCCTGCGGTGCAGGAACGCCACCTGAGCGGCGAGCCGGCCCGGCCGCATGACGTCATCGGCGTCCAAGCGGGCGACGAAGCGGCCGCGGGCGCGGTCGAGACCGTGATTGGCCGCCGCCACCACCCCGGCGTGGGGCAGGCGCACCACTTCGACGCGCGGATCGGTGTATCCCGTGGCGATACGAGCCGTGCGGTCGGTGGAACCGTCATCGATCACCAGCAATTCGAGATCGCGGAAGTCTTGTGCCAGTACCGAATCGATCGCCTCGGCGAGATAGGGCTCGGCGTTGTAGGCCGGGATGAGGACCGTCACCTCGGGACACGCGGTCACCGGGCCGGCACCTGGGTCCCTGGCGCCGGGCATCGGCCGATCCCGGCCAGCATCCGCCGCAATGGCACCGCCACCGCGGCGATCATGGCGAACTCCATCACCAGATAGGCCACGCCGACCCCGGCCAGGCCGAGCCGGTGCAGCAGCACCCAGGTCAGGCCGATCACCCCGAGCGCCATGCCGATCTGCACGCACAGCGCGTAACCGAGCCTGCGGCTGATCCGGACCAGCCCACCGAACAGGTAGCCGGGTACCGACAGCACCTGCGTCACCGCCATCGCCAGTAGCAGCGGCCGGGCGTTGTCGGCGTATCCGGCGCCGAGCAGCTCCAGCGCGATCGGCGCGACCACCCCGAGTGCCACGGCCGCGGCCACCGCCACGCCGACGAGCAGCCGGGTCTGCCTGCGGATCAGGGCGGGCAGCTCCGCCGGATCGGCGGCCGCGGCACGCGCGACGAACGGCCCGCTGATCACCGACAGCACCAGCGTCACCCCGGCCACGAGCGTCCACGCGACACCGAAGTAGGCCGCGTCGGCGACGCCGAGCGCGTGCACCACCAGCAGCGGAACAGTCACCGGCAGTAGCGAATTCACCAGCACGATGCCGTAGAGCGAGGCGCCCTCCCTGACCAGCGCGGCCGTCGGCGGCAGCTGCACGGCCCCGGCGAACAACCGGTCCAGTCCACCACCGCCGGTGACGATCAGACCACCCACCACGGCGACGGCGAGGGCCGCGGGGACGGTCCAGGCCAGCAGCACGGAGCTGGCATGCGTGACCGACAGCGCGAGCACGATCAGCAGGATCAGCTTGCCGACCGCGTGCGCGATGTTCTTCAGCGCCGTCCACCGGCTCCGCAGCAGGCCGATCAGGATCGAATCCTGCAGCGCGAACGCCCCGACGACCACCGCGGTCACCACGAACATCACCGCTGTGCGCGGGTCGGTGAACAAGTCGCGGGGTGCCGCCACCAGATACCCACCCGCCAGCACCGCCGCCAGCACGGCCACCACCAGGTGGGTGCGCAGGATCAGGGTGCGCCCGGCGGCGCCCGCGGTGGACAGCAACCGCTCGAAGAACGGTCCCATGCTCAGGTTCGACAGGGCGCCGATCGTCGTGGCGGCCATGATCGCGGTCGATGACCGCCCGACAACCTCGACCGGGAGCAACCGCGCGGCCACCGCCCAGAACACTAGGCCGAGCCCGCCGTTGAGGACCGCGGCCAGCATCAGCGCGCCGGAGTCGGCGACCAGTCGGTGGTCGGGGCCGGGCGCGCCGGTGTTGTCGTCGGAAGGGTTGTCGCCCACCAGGAATCGCTCTCGAGCCGTGCGGTGCGTACCGCGAAGGAGGAAAGGCTCGGGGATCGACAGAACGGCCGAACGGGCCGGGGCGCAGCGGCAGGCTACCACGGATCGGTCGTGCCGTCGATAAGCGTCGGGCGGGAACTCGTGATCGCGCGCCGCCGACTGTTGAAGGTGGAGGTGATCGGTGATGAGGAGAAGTCCGCGCGCGCGGGGCCATACGGCGGTCCGTGCCGAACTAGCCGGGTTGTGGTCGCGGGTGCTTGGCGCCGAGCCGGGACCGCGGGACACGTTCACCGCCCTCGGCGGGAGCTCGCTGGCCGTGGAGGAGACGATCGTCGCCTCCCGCACCGTGCTCGTGCAGCCCTTGACCGTGGCGGATTTCGCCGACGACCCGACCCTGGACGAACAGGCCGACCGCGTGCTGCGGCGGCACCGCCGCGAATTCGGGTCCGGTGACACCTCGTGCCAGCAACTGCGGCCCGGCGCTCCGGCGGTGTACTGCTTCGCGGGGGCCGGTGCCTCGGCGGCCTGGTACCTGCCGCTGGTCGCGGCTTTGACCGGGCCCGGCACCGCCGACCTCGCCGTCTACGGGGTCCAGGCGCACGGCCTGCACTCCCGCGCCCGCGTGTCGTGGACCGTGCGCGGCGCCGCCCGCCGCTACCGGCGGCAGCTCACGGCGAGTGGTGGATCGGGACCGTATTTGCTGGTCGGCCACTCGTTCGGTGGCATCGTCGCGCTCGAGACGGCCCGGCTGCTGCACGCCGATGGGTGCCGGGTCGAGCGGGTCGTGCTGCTCGACACCGTCGTCGACGCCGATGCCGCGCTGCACCGCTGGACCGAAGGCCAGGAAGGCTTCGCCGAGACCACCCCGGACCGCCTGCCGCGGCCCGTGCGCCTGGCCGCGGACCTGGCCCGCGCGCTGGGCGCCGGGCTGGTGCGCTACCACCCGGCCCAGCAGAAACAGGTGTTCTGGGCGCTGGGAATGCGCGCCCAACGCGGGCACCGAATCCGCGTACCCGCCGGTGTGCCGGTGACCGTGCTGCTCACCGCCGACGCACCCGGGCAGGAACCGCGGTGGCAGGAACTCGGCGTGGCGCCGGAGCACATCCACAGCGTGCCCGGTGGACACCTGTCGATGATCACCGAACCCGCGGTCCTGACCGCGATCGAGACCGCGCTCGTCGCCGCACCCACACAGTGACGTGCGCGACACTCTCCGGCGCGGGGTCCGGGAACCGGATCGCCACCGCGCCCGACTATCTCAGTCGACAGCTACGGCTCACAGCGGGCCCGGCAGGTCGCTCGAACGAATTCCGCGGTTCCCCGGGGCGCACAACCGGGAACCGCACCGCGTGACAGAGGTTCAGACATGAAGATCGGCACCCGAACCGGGGACCGCCGGGGTGTCGAAGTCCACGACTTCGACCCCGCCACAGCGAGTTCCGACGATCTCGCCGCGCTCCGGCGGCACATCTACCACGACAAGATCGTCGTCCTGAAGCAGCAGGCACTCGATGTGCCCGCCTTCGTGGCGCTGGGTGCGCAGTTCGGCAAGCCGGTCGCCTATTACGAGCCGATGTACCACCACCCCGACAGCGAATTCGTCTTCGTCTCTTCGAATCTCGATCGCGAAACCGGCCGGGTCGGTGTCCCCAAGACCGGCGCGTTCTGGCACTCGGACTACCAGTTCATGCCCGAACCCTTCGCCGTCACCTGCTTCTACCCGCAGCGGCTGCCCAGCGTCGGCCGCGGCACCTACTTCATCGACATGGCCCAGGCATACCAGCGCCTCGACCCGCGGCTGCGCACGTCGATCGAGGGCACCTTCGCCCGGCACAGCTCCCGCCGCTACGTCAAGATCCGGCCGACCGACGTGTTCCGGCCGCTCGGGGAGGTCATCGCGGAGGTCGAGCGCAAGACGCCGCCGCAGCGGTGGCCAACCGTCCTGGTCCATCCGGTCACCGGCGAGAAGGTGCTCTACATCTGTGAGGCGTTCACCTACGCCCTCGAGGACGCGGCGGGCGACGCGCTGCCGGCCACGCTGCTGACCGACCTGCTCGCCGCGTCCGGCCAGCTCGACGCGGAGTTCGCCCACGACAACATCTTCGTCCAGTCCTACGAGCCCGGCGATCTCGTGCTCTGGGACAACCGCACGCTCATCCACCGAGCGCTGCACAACCCCGGCAACGAGGCGACCGAATCGTTCCGTGTCACCGTGCTCGACGAGCACCCCCTGACCAAGGAGGACGCAGCATGACCACCGGACATTCGATCGAGGACTCCGCGATCCTCGACGCCACCGCCGACGACATCGCCCTGCTCGCCCGGACGATGCGGCCCTATGTCCGCAAGGGCACTGTCTATCTGAAGCAGGCGCGGGCCACTCGGCGCGGTGACACGGTCGTCGGCGTCGGGGAGTTCGGTATCGCCGAGCCCTGCTACATCGACGACACCGGCCACTTCAACGCCGTCGAGTTCAACATTTCGTTCAATCAGATCTTCTACTACACCCTCGCCGCGGCGATCCGGGACCGGTTGATCCCGGAACTGGCGAACTGGACCCTCGACGACTACTGGGAGCGCCAGCTCCCGGCGATCCTGATCACTCGATTCGACAGCCGCTACCGCAGGCCCATCGGCTCGCGGGCGTACACCGCGGAGCTCACCATCGGCCGGGTGGAGTTCCGCAACCGGACCCGTCCGCTGTTCGCGGTGCAGTCGCACATCGAGTTCACCGACGCCGCAGCAGGCTGCGCGTCCGGCGACATCGAGGTCGTGCTGCTCGACCCCCCTGGCTTTCCCGAGGCGGGCCGGGCGCAGTGACCGGCTCTCCCACCCTCGTCGCGGCGCTGGCCGGTCACGCCGCGCGCACTCCGGACCGGGCGGCGCTGATCGACCGCGCGGACACGGTGACCTACGCGCAGCTGCTCGACCGCTCGGCCGCCGTCGCGGCGGCGCTGCGTGCGGCGGGCGCCGGTCCCGGTGACCGGGTGCTGCACCTCGCGAAGGACACCACCGCCGTCTACGAACTGCTCTACGGCTGCGCCCGGATCGGCGCGGTGCTCGTACCGGTCAACTGGCGGCTGGCGGCAGACGAAGTGGACTACATCGTCGAGCACAGCGGCGCCCGGATCGTGATCACCGACGACCCCGGCCGCGACTTCGGGAACCGGCTCGTCGTCCCGGTCGACGGGTTCGGCGACTGGCGTGACCGCGGCGCCGCGCGAATGCCCGATGGCGGCGCCACCGCCGACACCCCGGTCGTGCAGATGTACACCAGCGGCACCACCGGTCGGCCCAAAGGCGTGGTCCTGGCACATCGCACCTTCTTCGCCGTGCGCGGCCTGCTGGATGCCGCCGGACTGGACTGGATCGACTGGTACGACGACGACATCAGTCTCGTGGCGCTGCCCGCGTTCCACATCGGCGGCCTGTGGTGGGCCGCCCAGGGCCTGGGAGCCGGGGTCACCAATGTCGTGCTGCCGGTGTTCACGGCGCCGGACGCGGTGGCCGCGATTCGTAGTCACCGCGTGACGACCAGCTGTTTCGTACCCGCCATGCTCTTGCTGATGCTGTCCGAGCCCGGGGTACGGTCCGCCGACTTCGCTTCACTGCGCAAGATCGTCTACGGCGGGTCACCCATCGGGCCGGACCTGCTGTCCCGCTCGGTGGCGACCTTCGGCTGCGATTTCGCCCAGATCTACGGCCTCACCGAGACCGGCAACACCGCGATCTGCCTGCCGCCCGCCGAACATCGGCCCGGGCAGCAGCGCCTGCACGCGGCCGGTCGCCCCTACCCCGGGGTGCAGGTGCAGATCCGCGACGAGCACGGCGCCGAGCTGCCCGCGGGTGCGTCCGGCGAGGTGTTCCTGCACAGCCCGGCCCGCATGCTCGAGTACGCCGGTGATCCCGACGCCACCGACGCCACCCTCGACGCCGACGGCTGGGTGCGCACCGGTGACGCCGGATACCTCGACCCCGACGGCTTCCTGGTAATCCGCGACCGGGTCAAGGACCTGATCATCGTCGCGGGGGAGAACGTGTACCCGGCCGAGGTGGAGAAGGCGATCAACGCCCACCCCGATGTCCACGACAGTGCCGTGGTCGGGGCGCCCGACGAGCGTTGGGGCGAGCGGGTGCATGCCTTCGTGGTGGCCCGCCCCGGCACCGAACTCGGCACGCGTGACCTGGCCCGGTTCCTGACCGGGCGGCTGGCCGGATTCAAGGTGCCGTCCCGCTACGAGTTCGTCGACGCCATCCCCCGAAACCCGAGCGGCAAGATCCTGCGCCGCGAGTTGCGTCAGCGGTTCTGGACCGACCGTGACCGTCTCGTCAACTGAGCCGGGCCGCCTGCGGAGCGTGGCGCCGTGGGCGGTTCTTGCGACGTCGACGGCGGCCATGGCGGTGTTCCTGAGGATCACTGCGGCCGAGTACTACCTGGGTGACCTGCGCGTTTTCGTGTCCGCGCCGGGCTGGCTCGCCGAGGGCGCCCTGTATGACGCGATGAGCCGCACCGGTGACGGATCGGTGGAACTGCCGTTCCTGTATCCCCCGTGGGTGGCGGTGGCATTCGCGCCGTTGAGCCGGGTGCCGTTCCCGTTGCTCGCGGTCGGGTGGACGGTGCTCGGCATGGTCGCGCTGGTGGGCAGTGTGTTGTTGTCGCTGAGCTTGGTCACCGGCTTGCGAACGCTGCGCGATCCGGCGCTATTGCGCTCGGCGGCATGGTGGAGCGCGGGTCTGCTGTGGATAGCGCCGGTGCGCCACTGCCTCTACGAAGGCCAGTTGGCCCTGTTGTTGCTGTTAGCGGTGCTGGTCGGGGTGTGGTCGGCGCGGCCTGCCGTTGGCTCCGCGATCGGCCTGGCGGCTGCGGCGAAGATCGTGCCCGCGGCGGCTCTGCCGGGGCTGCTGCTCACCGGACGCCGCCGCGCCCCCGCCTGGGCGGCGACCGGTGCCGTGGTGCCGATCCTGCTGGGCTGGATCGCCTACCCGCACGCGTCCCGCACCTACCTGCTGGACGGATCGGTGCTCGCCGCCGTCGAACGGGTCGGCGGGGTGGCTACCGTGGCCAACCAGTCCCTGCGTGCGGCGATGAGCCGGTTCACCGGCTCCGATATCGGCTGGCAGTGGCCGTGGTGGGCGGCGGCCGCGCTGCTGACCGTGCTCGCGGTGGCGGCGCTGATCCATCGCCGCGACGACCGTGCCGTACTGCTGTGGGTTCCGACCGTGTTGGCGGCCGCGCTGTTCCCGCTGGGGTGGACCCACCAGTGGGTGTGGCTGATCCCGATGCTGGTGTGGCTGCGGCGCGGCCCGGTCCGGGACGAACGCTGGGCTCGGCTGCTGTCGGGAGTGTGGCTGTTCGGGCTGGCCGCGCCCGTCGTGGAGTTGCTGCTGTTCGTCCAGCAGTCGAACTACATCTATGCCCGGCCCCTGTGGCAGGCGGTCTGCGGCGCCGCCTATGTTCTCGGCGCCGCCGTCACCTGGGCGGCGGCCGCTGTCGCCGGTGCGCCCGTGCGCGCCGGAGCCGCTGACAAGGAGACTGTGCCGTGCCCCTGACCCGAGACCGGATCGTGCGCGACCTCGTCGAGGTGCTGTTCGTCGACCCCGACGAGCTGGACGAGGACGTCGATCTGACCGACCTGGGCCTGGATTCGCTGCGCCTGAACACCCTGCTCGACCGCTGGCGCGCGGCCGGCGCCCGGATCGGGTTCGCGGACTTGGCCGAACGGCCGGTCCTCGGGGTGTGGTTCGAAAGGCTCGTGCCCTGAGATGCCCACCGACCTACCCCTGACCGCCGCCCAGCACGGCATCGCCGTCGCTCAGAAACTGTGGCCCCGCGACGGTCTGTTCATCCTCGCCGAGTCGGTCACCCTGACCGGCGCGATCGATGCCCAGCGGTGGGCCGATGCGGTGCGCGCGATGATCACCGACACCGAAGCCCAGCGAATCCGGTTGCACGACAACGGAACAGAACTCGTCCAGCGGATCTGTCCAGCGGATCTGGTGCCGGTGATCGTGACCGACTTGACCGCCGAGCCCGATCCGGCCGAGGCCGCCGAGGCGATCATGCGCGCCGATCAGGATGCCCCCTGCGACCCGTACGCGGGCGTCACCACGGCCCACCGGATACTCGCGCTGGCCCCGGACCGGGTGGTCTGGTACCACCGCGCGCACCATATCTCCCTCGACGGATACGGATTCGCCCAGTGCGCCCGCCGGGTAGCCGAGCACTACCGGGGGCTGACCGAGGCAACCACACCACCACCGGCGCACAGCGGGCTGGCCGACGTGGTCGCCGAGGACCTCGCCTACCCCGAGTCGGGCGCACACGCCGAGGCCGCCGCCTACTGGCACCGGACCCTGTCGCCGCGCAGCGCGCCCACTCTCACCGGCACCCCGGCCACCCCCTCGGCCCGGACACTGCGTGCCCGCCGCGGCCTTACCCGCTGGGCGCCCCCGGCGGGTGTCCGCTACGGCGCCGCGGAATCGGTGCTGGCCGCCGTCGCGATCTATCTGGCTCGCCGCACCGGCGAAGCCGAGGTGGTGCTGGGGGTGCCGATGATGAACCGGCTCGGGTCGGTCGCCGCCTCGGTTCCCGCGATGGTCCTCAACGCGGTGGCGCTGCCCGTGCGAGTCGACCCGGCGGAGACCGTCGCCGAGCTGGCCGCCCGAATCGGGGCGACATTGCGCCGCTCCCGCAAGCACGCCCGCTACCGGCACGAGCGCCTGCGCGCCGACCTCGGCCTGCTCGGCGGCGGCCGCACCCTGCTCGGCCCGGTCGTCAACATCATGCCGTTCGACTACGACCTCGGCCTGCCCGGAATCGAGGTGCGCGCCGACAACCGGGGCGCGGGCCCGGTCGAAGACCTGTCGGTCAACCTGTACCTGCGCAACGGCACCGCCGAACTCGCCATCGACGCCAACCCGCGCAGTTACACCCGGGACGAACTCGCCGGGCACGCCGACGGCCTGACCCGCGCGGTGGAAACCGCCGCCGCCGAACCGGACCGCCGCATCGGCGACTTCGCCATGACCTACCGGCTGATTCAGCGACCCGAGTCCACCCCCGCGCCGCACCCTCTCGCACGCTGGTTCGCCCATGTCAGCGCCGATCCGGACGCACCAGCGCTGACCGGTGGTGGCCCATATGCTCGTTCGTCCCAGGAGCTCGGTGGGCAGCGCAGATCACACCCGGAGGCACCAGCAGCCGGTCCGATGCTGACCCGCGGTGAACTCCACACCCTCGCGGCCGAGCGCGCCGCGGATCTCCGAGCCGGCGGTGCCGGTCCCGGTGGTCTCGTGGCTGTGCTCCCGTCCGGGGGAGCGACCGACATCGTGACAGTGCTGGCGGCGCATCTGGCCGGTGCCGCGCACGCCGTGCTCGATCGGTCCCGTCCTGTGGGTGAAATCCGCTCGGTGCTCGATGATCTCGGCGCCGCGATCCTGATCCACGGTGCCGGTGACGAGGTCCTCGCCGCCGAACTCGGCGATGGTACGACCCTGATGCCGGTTCCCGATCGGATCGTCCCCATGCCGGTGCGTGCGCCGGGGCCCGTGCCACCCTCCGACGCCGGGTACGCGGTATTCACCTCGGGGACAACGGGCCGCCCGAAGGCGGTGCGGGTCGGCGGCGGCGCACTGGCCGCCTTCGTCGACGACGCGGTGATCCGCTACGGATGGACCACCGGCGACCGGGTGCTCCAGTACGGACCCCTGCATGCCGACACGAGCATCGAGGAGATCTTCGTGACCCTGGCGGCGGGCGCGTGCCTTGTCCTCGCCGAGGGCGCGCGCACGCCGTCGGAGCTGTGCGCCGTCGCCGACAACCAGTCGGTGACCGTGCTGGATCTGCCCACCGCCGTCTGGCACGAACTCGTGGGCGCGGTCGACGCGGGCGCGCTGGCACTGCCAGGTTCGGTCCGGCAGGTAATCCTCGGCGGCGAGGAAGCCTCCGCCGAATCGGTCACCCGGTGGCGGCGCGGCGGTGGCCCGGTCCTGCACAATAGCTACGGGCCGAGCGAGGCGGCGGTCGTGTGCGCGAGCATCGACCTGACCGGCGAGGATCTGACGGGCGTTTCCCTGGGCACTCTGTTTCCCCGGGCGGGCGCGGTCCTGGCGATCGACGGCCTCGCGCCCGCCGACGCCACTGTGCCTGCCGGTGTCTTGCACCTGTACGGCCCGATGCTGGCCGACGGCTATCTCCCGGCCGGGGCGAGCGCCGGATTCCGCGAGATCACCATCGGGACGGAGACCGTGCGCGCGTTCGTCACCGGCGATCGGATGCGGCTGCGCGCCGATGGAGTGCTCGAATTCGACGGCCGCGTCGACGGTGTCGTGAAGATCGGCGGCGCGCGGATCGCGGTGGGCACCATCGAGGACCTGCTACGCCGATGTCAAGGCGTCGGTGACGCGCTGGTGACCCGGCACGGCGAATACGCCCTGGCCGCGCTGGTCACCGTCACGGGGGAGCGGCCTGCGGCCTGGTTCGACGACCTGCGCACCGAGCTCGCCGGACAACTCCCTGCCGCATGGGTGCCCGCCCGGATCACCGCCGTCGACACCCTGCCGCGCACCCGCAACCTCAAGGCCGACCGCCGCGCGACCAGGAGCACCAGCACCGGGGATATCGGCGCCGGGGACATCGGCACGGAGACCGTACGCCGGATCTTGGCGGAGGTCCTGGGCCGGACCGATCTCGACCCGGCCGCCGACTTCTTCGCCGCGGGCGGCACCAGCATGCAGATCCTCGCCCTTGCCGGTCGTCTCACCGCCGCGACCGGGCGCCCGGTGACGGTCGACGACATCCTGTCCGCACCCACCGCCGAATCGCTCGCGGCCCGCCTGTCCCTCGCACCCGCCCGCCCCAGCCCCGGACCGGACCTCGCGGACGAGATCGCCGCCCTGCGTAGCGGACTCGCCGGAGCCCCCGTCCCGGTGTCACCGTCCCGGCGTGTCCTGCTCACCGGCGCCACCGGCTTCCTCGGTGCCTACCTGCTCACCGAGACCCTGCGCGTCACCGACCGTGACATCGTCGCGGTCGTGCGGGCAGACACCCTCGCCGCTGCCCGATCCAGGTTGCGCGTCGGCTGCGCGGCGATCGGGGCCGCGGCCGCATTCGACCGGGCCTGGGACACCGGACGGCTGCGTGTACTGCTCGGCGACTGCGCCACCGACGACCTCGCAGGCCGCCCGGAACTGGCCGGTGGGATCGGGCACATCCTGCACAGCGCCGCGCAGATCAGCGCGGTCCGCTCCTACGCGAGCCTGCGGGAGGTGAATGTTGTTGCGGCGCACGGGCTGTTGCGGCTGGCCCGCACCCACGGCGCGGCCATGATACTGGTCTCCACCGCCACCGCGGCAGGCCATGGCGGTGACCTGGCGGACCCGGCCACCTTGCCCACCGGCTATGCGCAGACCAAGAGCGTCGCCGAGCATCTGCTCGCCACCGCGACCCGCGAATTCGGTGTCCCCACCACGGTCGTCCGTCTGGGCCGGGTGCTGCCCACACCCGGCGACGAACGCGGCGCGGCCGCCGATTTCCTCCACGATCTCACCGCCGCGGTCGTGGCGGTGGGGTCGCTCCCGCGCACCACGCTCGCCGAGCCGATGACCCGAGCCGACCACCTCGCCGCCGTCATCGTCGGTGTCCTGGACGAGGAACCCACCGCCACACCCCGCGTTCTCGATCCGTTCGGCCCCGGACCCGTAGCCGTCGCCGATGTGCTCGCGGCAGCCACTCGCGGCGGCCTCACCACCGAGCCGATCGCCGGGTGGCGCGACCTGGTCGCCGCCGACGCCGGTCTCACCACCGCACAGCGCATCGCGGTGCTGCGCTGGTGTGACATCCAGCTGGCCGGCTTCGCCCGCGACTGGACTTCACACCGGTCGGTCCAGGTTCCCGGCGTCACTCCCGCCGAAGCCGCCCGCCTGCTCGGACTCGGCGCCGCCCCGGGTTGACCCGCCAGGCCCAGCGGACTCGGTGGCAAGGCGCGCCCGATCCGTCGTTCCGGCCGGGATCGTCCGGCCATCCGCCCGGCTGCGGGCACCAACAGCACCGTCGCCGGGAACCGCGGCCGGGTGGGGCTGTCTGCTGGGACTCGGCACGGCCTCGCCGACACGCTCGGCTCGGCGGATTCCGGCAGTCGGGTGCGCCAGGTCCGTCGTTGGAGATGCGGTCCATCGCCCGGAAGGACGAAAGCCGGACTTGGACTCACACCGGCAACAGTCGGCCTGCGTGCCATTCCTCGACGCGGCGAATTCGCCGCGGACCGCTCAGGCGGCGGACTCGCGCGCCGAAACAGCCGGGTCGACAGTCCCCGGCGATTCGTCGGACCCGGGGGCTTCGGTGCCGGCCACCGGCCCGCGCTGCCGTCCCCCGCCCCGTTCGTCCCACGCCATCCACGACAGCAACACCGCGCCGAGGACGACGAGGGAATGAGAGGCCAGCCGTGCCGGGGTGACCCGGTCGGCGACCCAGTCGGCGAGCACATAGCAGCCGAGCACCACCACGAAGACCCCGGCGACCGGTGCCAGCGCGGCGGCGGCCCGGGGCCGGAGCGTAGCGACGAGGAAGCCGACGCCCAGCGCCGCCGTCCACGCGGTGCTCTCGTTGAGCAGGTGTGCCGACATCGCCGCGGCGTGTTCACCGTGCGCGGCCGTCATACCGAAGTCGATACCCGCTGCCTGCGCCACCGCGACCGCAAGCTGCGCGACACCGGTCGCGGCCAGCAGCACCCGGTTCAGCCCTCGGGCCCGGCCGCGCTCGGGTGTGGCGCTCGCGGCGAGGATCTGCGTGGTCAGGTCGGGAATCGTCGGCGCCGCCTGCACCCGTGTCCGTCGGGCCAGCTCACCCGCCGCCGCGAACCACGACTGGCAGGAGGCGCACTGAGCGAGGTGCGCGTCGAGGTCGGCCGCCGGGACCGGTTCCTGCTCGCCGTCGAGCCGTGCCGACAGCGCTTCCCTGGCGAGCGCGCATTCCACGCCGGTGATTCTCGCATCAGGTCCCGGTGTAGGCGGGATCACCCCGGCCACCGGGAACCAGCGGCGCCGCGTGTCCGACTGAGTGGACGTGCCGTACTGCCCTCCACCGCCGCCCGCAGTCCTGCCCCGCGCCGAGGTCCGCCGTCGTGCCCGCTGAACTGGCGACCGCCCCCGAGACCCGACGCATCCGGCTCGCGGTCGGTGGTATGACGTGCGCCGCCTGCTCGACCCGGGTGGAGCGTCGGCTGAACCGGCTCGACGGGGTGACCGCGACCGTGAACTACGCGACCGGCATCGCCCACGTCGACGCCGCGGCCGACGTCCCGGCCGACACCCTGTGCGCGGAGGTCAACGCCGCCGGGTACACCGCCGAACCCGCCGCGCCGGACCGCCCGGCATTCGCCCGGTCCGCCTCCGGCGACGCCGAGGTCGCCGACATCCGCCGCAGGCTGGTGCTCGCCCTGATCGCGTTCTTCCCGCTGGCCGACCTGTCGATGATGTTCGCGGTGCTGCCCGGTACCCGATTCCCCGGCTGGCAGCTGCTGCTGACCGCGCTGGCACTGCCTGTGGTGCTGTGGTCGGCCGCTCCGCTGCACCGGCGGGCGCTGATCAACGCCCGCCACGGCGGGGCCAGCATGGACACCCTGGTCTCGGTCGGAGTCCTGACCGCCACGGCGTGGTCACTGCAGACGATGTATCTCGCTCCGCCCCGCGACACCACCCCGGATGGTGTTTGGGATGCGATCTGGTCCGCCGACTCGATCTATCTGGAAGCCGCCGCGGGTATCACCGCCTTTGTCCTGGCCGGCCGCTACTTCGAGGCCCGCGCCCGCCGCACCGCCGGTGACGCCCTGGCCGCGCTGGCGGCACTGGCCGCCCACGAGGTCACCCTGCTGACCCGCGACGGTCGTGAGATCACCGTCCCCACCGCCGAACTCGGGACGGGGCAGCGGTTCGTGGTGCGTCCGGGCGAGACGATCGCCGCCGACGGCGTCGTGGTCGAGGGCAGCTCCGGCATCGACACCGCGGCCATGACCGGTGAGTCGCTGCCCATCCAGGCAGATGCCGGTGCCGAGGTGCTCGGCGGCACCGTGGCGCTGACCGGCCGCCTCGTCATCGAGGCGAGGGCCGTGGGTGCCGACACCGCGCTGTCCGGCATGATCCGGCTGGTCGAGCAGGCCCAGCAGGGCAAGGCAAGGATGCAGCGGGTCGCCGACCGGGTCTCGGCGGTCTTCGTCCCGGTGGTGTTCGCGCTGGCTACGGCCACGTTCGCCGCGCACCTGCTGCTGCGGGACAGCCTCGACAGCGCCGGGTCCGCCGCGATCGCGGTGCTGGTCATCGCGTGCCCGTGCGCGTTGGGCCTGGCCATTCCCACCGCCCTCATGGTGGCCTCCGGCCGCGGTGCGCAACTGGGCATCTTCGTCAAGGGCCATCAGGCCTTCGAGGCGACCCGCGACGTCGATCTCGTCGTCTTCGACAAGACCGGCACGCTCACCGAGGGCCGCATGCGCGTCGTCGCCGTCGACGCCCCCGATCCCGCCGAGACCCTCCGCCTGGCCGGTTCGGTGGAGGCCGCCTCCGAACACGCCGTAGCCGCCGCGATCACCGAACACGCCCGCGGCGTGGTCGATCTCGAACCGGTCACCGATTTCGAGGCGCTGGCCGGACTAGGTGCCCGCGGCCGAGTAGGGGAGCGGGAAGTGCTGATCGGCCGAACCCGCCTGATGACCGATCAGGGCCTCACCGTCCCCACCGACCTGACCGAGCAGGCCGCCGGACATGCGCGCAGCGGCCGCACCACGGTGCTCGTCGCCGTCGACGGGCAGGTGTGTGCGGTGATCGCGGTGGCCGACACCGTCAAGGAATCGGCGGCGGGTGCCGTCGCGCGGCTGCACCGGCTCGGCCTGCGCACGGCCGTGCTCACCGGCGACAACGAGCATGCGGCCCGGGCGGTGGCCGTCGAGATCGGCATCACCGACATCCACGCCGACCTGCTGCCCGAGGACAAAGTCACCCGGATCCGGCGGTGGCAGTCCGATGGGCACCGCGTCGCCATGGTCGGTGACGGCATCAACGACGGGGCGGCGCTGGCCGTCGCTGACCTCGGCATGGCCATCGGCGCGGGCACCGATGTGGCGATCGCCGCGGCCGATGTCATCCTGGTCCGGGCCGATTTGTCCACCGTCCCGGACGCGGTCGAACTCGCCCATGCGACGCTGCGGACCATCCGCGGCAACCTGGCCTGGGCGTTCGGCTACAACGTGGTCGCCATCCCGGTCGCCGCACTGGGCTGGCTGAACCCGCTCATCGCGGGTGCGGCGATGGCGTTCTCCTCGTTCTTCGTGGTTACCAACAGCCTGCGGTTGCGGCGGGTGCGGCCGGGCGGCTGAGCCTCACCGGCGCGTCCGCGACAGTTCGGTGAGCATGGCGTTGTAGGCGTCCAGATCGGAATCGCCGTAGGTGTCGTCCTTCCGGTCGGTGCGGACCGCGGTGCGCCGGTCGGCCGCGACCCACTGCGACAGCAGCGCGCCCACCACGATCAGCACCGGCACCTCACCGGCGACCCAGGCGATGCCGCCGCCGAAGCGCTGGTCGGCGAGCAGATCGATCCCCCAGGGCAACTGCAGGTTGGTGTAGAACCGCGCCCCGATGACCGTGGTCATCGACATCACCGCCACCCCGAAGAACGCGTGGAACGGCATGATCGCGAACAGCATCCCGAGCCGCCCGAGATGCGGCAGCCGCCGCGGGCCCGGGTCGATGCCGATGATCGCCCAGTAGAACAGGTAGCCGATCAGCAGGAAGTGCACGTTCATCAGCAGATGCCCCCAGTGGAACTGGATCAGGTTCTCGAAGACCGGGGTGAAGTAGAGCCCGTACAACGACACCACGAACGCCGGGATGGTGAACCCCGGATGGGCGAGCACCGCGGTCAGCCGGGTGTGCAGCACGGCAAGCACCCCCTCGCGCAGCCCGGGCAGCGCGCCGCGCCCGGCAGGCGGCAGCGCGCGCAGCAGTAGCGTGACCGGTGCTCCGAGCACGAGCAGCACCGGCACCACCATATTCAGCACCATGTGGATGATCATGTGGAGGCTGAACAGCGCGTAGCCGTAGGCCCCGACACCTGATGAGGTGACCACCAGCAACACGGTGCAGCCGCTCAGCCACGACAGCAGCCGCCACCTCGACCACCCGTCGCCGCGGCGGCGCAACCGCATCACACCGGCGCCGTAGCTCAACGCCCCCGCCACGGCGGCGGTTCCGAGCACGATGTCGAACCGCCAAAACGTCAGCAGCTGCCACGCCGACGGCGGCACGGTCACATCGAACCCGATGAACGCTTCGTGCGCGGTGAAGCTCCGGCCCTCGAACACCGGCGCCGGCCGCATCCCGGCAAGCCCGAACATTGTCAACGCCAGGATCGCCGCCGCCCCCGCGGCGATACTCCCCGGCGCACGCCACGCCGCCACCACCGCCACGGCGAGAAATACGGCCCCCGCCAGCGCAATCCGCCCGTACCCGGTCGTCGGCAGCGTCTCCGGGGGTGCGAGCAGCGATACCAGCAGCAGCCCCGAGAGCACCGCGACGACCCCGCAGACTCCGGTCAGGACACGCACCCGGCCGAGCACCACCGACGGGTCCCCACCCCATCGGCCCGCGTGCGAGTGCGCACACCACAGCAGACCCACCGGCGCCGATATCGCCAGCTGGAACAGCACCACCGCCCCCGTCGCGTAGTCGTGTCCCGGCCCCTCACCGGCATTGCCGACGACGACCGGCGCAAGGACCGCGATCCCGGCGAGCACCACCGGCGCGACCGCACCGGTCCACGACAATGTCCACCGCGCCAGCGCCGCCACCGCCGCCGCGCACACCGCGGCCACGATCCAGGCCTTGGGCTTCTCTCCGGCGTCGATCAGGGTCGGCAGTGCGCCCCCGCTGAGCACGTCGCCGGTCGGCAGTCCGGCGATATCCGCCGCCGACACCGGGATCAGCGCTACCGCGGTCACCGCCCACACCAGTGCCGCGCGCTCCACCACCCGTAACCCGGCGAACCCCGCGACGTCCACTCGTCCCGTGTCCTCGGGCCCCGTGCAGCACAGCACGTACCCCAGCCCCCCGAGCGCCACCGCGCCGGCGACCATCGCGATCGTGCGCAGCCCGCCGTACAGCAGGGCTTGCGTCAGGCCCGGATATGCCGTCCCGGCCGCCAGATACGGCATCTGCCCCGCCGTGCCCACCGCCACGACGACCGCTCCTGCGGCGACCACGATGGCCGCACCCCGTACCGATCGCAGCTGCGCTCCTGTAGCCGTCACCGGCAGACACCTCCGCAACCCTCGATCACGGACAGGTAGTCGGTGGCGGATGAGCCATGGTTCCCGAATTACGGCCGGGTGACCAAGAGCACGCAATCGGCCGGTGCGATGTATTCGGCCCGAACCGTTGCGGCCGAGGCGACCGATGGTTTTCGCCCGGTTCGGGCTCGCGAATGTTGCTGCGGCACAAGGCCGACCGGGTGGCCGGTCGTGTGACCAGCCACCCGGAGGATCGTCACTTCGCGGGATACGCCGAGTTGATCGTGGTGAAGTACTGGATCGCCGCGCCAATGGCGACCGGGGCGGTGACCAGGATCTGGCCGGCGAGCGTGCCGAGGGCGCCGACGGCGAGGATACCGCCGAGGCAGCCGATGGCGGCGGCGGGGATGAACGGGCCGAAGAGGCCGACGATGGTGGCCGAGGCGACGGTGGCGCCGGCGATGCCGCCCAGGACACACCCCGCGGCGCCGCCGGCGAGGCCGCCGACGAGGGTGCCGATGGTGGCGCCCATGCTGATGGTGCTGGTCATCCGGGACCAGGCTGCCTGCTCCCGATCGTATTCGTTCTTCCACGGCGCCTTGTCCTCGAAGGGCAGTGCGACCGGCTTGTAAACGGCCTTGTCCATGGACAGTTCCGGGGTGAGAGTGGCGGTGCGGCCGTCGATGTCAGCGCGGATCGGGAACTGGAAGTCGTCGATGCTGAAAGTCAGCGGCGTCGCGGCGATCACGGTCCCGCTCGGCGACTTCACCTTCAGCGCCCCATCCTCGACCGTCAGTGCA
Source organism: Nocardia sp. NPDC050710 (assembly GCF_040654375.1). NCBI lineage: Bacteria > Bacillati > Actinomycetota > Actinomycetes > Mycobacteriales > Nocardiaceae > Nocardia > Nocardia sp. NPDC050710. Next base: position 287,742 of record NZ_JBFAHV010000006.1, read on the forward strand.
CCGGAATCGATCTCGACGATCGAGGCGGTGTCGGTGGCGTGCGCGGTGAAGGACACCGGCGATTCCGGTGTGGCGTGCGCGGTGGCAGTGGCGGTGGTCAGCGCGGCCAGAGCCAGCGCGGGCAGAGCCAGGGTCCTCATCAGCATGGAGATGTTCCTCGTTGTCGGACGGTGCCGAGCGATGTGTCGGCTACCTTACTATTGATAACGATTATCATTAGCGCAAGTCGGACGACGAAACGCGCTACGCCGCAAAGGGCGTCGCAACCGAGGGTTGTCGTGCAGCTAAGGATAATGGTTATCATTAGCATCTGCGCAACGTTTGGAGGCTTCTGTTGGGACACCTGCTGATGGTGGAGAGCTGGGTCGGGTCGATGAGCACACTGCTGCCGGCCGGAATCGGGGACAGCGGGCACACGTTCAGCTTCCTGACCCGCGATCTGGGGCACTACCTGCGCGGGAAACCGGGTACGCATCCGCTGCTCGCCGCGGCCAATGTGCTCACCGCCGAGACCAATGACGAGGACACGCTGCTGCCCTACGTGCGGCGCCTGCACGAGGTGCTCGGCTTCGACGGGGTGCTGTCATCCTGCGACTACTACCTGCCCACCGTGGCGGCGATCGCCGCCGACTTGGGTCTGCCCGGCCCGGGCCGCGACGCGGTCGCCGCGGCCTGCCAGAAGCACCGCACCAGGGAACTGTGCGGGGCTGCCGGTGTTCCTGGTCCGGCGTTCGCGGTGGTGACGTGCGCCGAGGAGGCCGTCGAGGCGGCGCGGGGCATCGGCTACCCGGTGGTGGTCAAACCGGTCGACTTGTGTGGCGGCATGTTCGTGACCCGCGCCGAGGACGACGCCCAACTGCGCGAGGCGCTCGACAGGCTCGGCGGATTCCCACGCAATGCCCGTGGCCAGGAGCGCTCACCCCAGGTCCTCGTCGAAAAGCTCCTTCACGGACCGGAATTCAGCGTCGAGACCGTGACCGCCCGCGGCATCACCACCGTGGTCGGCGTCACCGACAAACGTCTCACCGGCGCCCCGGCGTTCATCGAGGCGGGCCACATGTTCCCCGCCGCGCTCTCCCCGGCTGAACACGAAGCCCTCACCGGCACGGCCCGCGCCGCGATCTCCGCGCTCGGCCTCGACGACACCGTCGCCCACATCGAGATCATGCTCACCGCGGAAGGTCCACGTTTGATCGAGGTGAACCCGCGCCCGGCGGGCAACCGCATCACCGAACTCGTCCGCCGGGTCACCGGCATTGATCTGGCCGCCGTCCACGCACAGGTCGCCGCGGGGCAGACACCCGATCTGACGGTGCGGCCCACCGGAATCGGCAGTGCCGCCATCGCTTTCGTGGTGCCACAGGAGGCGGGCGCCTTGATCGCGCTGTCGGGTGCGCAGAACTGGCCGCACGACCCGCGGATCGTCGAGCACACCCTGGCCGAACCCGGCGCGACCGTGCAGGCCGCGACGAACAACAACAACTACCTCGGCCACGTCATGGTTGCCGTCGAATCCTCCGGCGCCGCAGGAGATCTCGCTCAATCGTTGATCGAAAAACTGTCGGTCGAGGTCGCTCGATGAGTCCCGTGCAGACCACCGCCCCGCAATCGGTCGCCGAACTCCTGACCCGGGCCGCGGACGGACGTCTCGGCCCCGACCCGGCGACCCTCACGATCTCCAACGCCTTCCTCACCCGATACGACACCCGGCACCGGGGCAGCCGCAGCGGCTACCACAATGCCGTGCTCGGCCTGCGCACCGGAGCCGCGGTCGGCTCGTGCAGTGTCGAGCCCGCCGCCGACAACGACGAACTGCTCAACGACTGTGTCGGTGTCCGCGTGGCCGATCTCCTGCGGCACCCGCTGCTGCCGGTGCGCATCGCCGCCCTGGACGCCTATCTGATGCACCTGCACCCGCATCCAGCGGCAGCCGGCGCGATGGCTCGTGCGGTGGCGATCGAGCCCGGCGACAGTCTGACGAAATCCCGGCAGCGGGCGCGGGCGGTGGTGGCGCTGCTGCCTGCGCGCACCCGCCGCGTGCTGGTCGTCGGCGTGGTCGGATCGCTGCTCGCCGCGCTGCGTGAGCGCGGAATAACGTATCTGCCTTGCGATTTCGCTGGCGGCACCACCGAGTGGGGCGAACCGGTGCATCGCGACCTCGACCGAGTCGCCCGTGACTACGACGCCATGCTGGTGACCGGGATGACCCTGGGCAACGGTTCCTTCGACGCTTTGGCGGCCGAGGCTCGAGACCGCTCGCTCCCGCTCGTCGCCTACGCCCAGAGCGGCAGTGCGGTGCTGCCGTGGTTCCTCGGCGCCGGTGTATACGCCCTGTCGGCCGAACCGTATCCGTTCTTCTCCCTCGACGGCGGACCGAGCACCCTGTTCCACTACCGCGGCGAGGTGGACGCGTGAAACCCCAACCGGATCTGCTGGCTTTGGTCGGGGGTACTCCCGTGATCCCGGTCCCCGCCGGCGCCACCCACTATCTGGCCAAACTGGAGGCGGCGAGCGTCGCGGGAATGAAAGCACGCGCCGCGGTCTCCATGCTGACCGCCGCCCGCGCCCGCGGCGAGCTCGCACCCGGTGCGCCGGTGATCGAATCCACCAGCGGCACACTGGGGCTGGGCCTCGCTCTGGCGGGCAAAGCGCTCGGCCATCCGGTGACCCTCGTGGTCGACGCCGGTCTCGAACCGGAGATGCGCTCCCTGTTCACCGCTTTCGGCGTCGGACTCGACATCGTCACCGAATCACACCCCGACGGTGGATGGCAGCAGGCCCGGCTCGACCGGCTCGCCGCCCTCGTAGCCGCGACACCGGACGCCTACTGGCCCGACCAGTACGACAACCCCGACAACGCGGCCGGTTACACGGCGATGGGCCAGGAAATACTCGACCAAGTCGACCGAGTCGACGTCCTGGTCGCCGCGATCGGGTCGGGCGGGCACTGCGCGGGACTTGTCCGAGTACTGCGCACCCGCTGGCCGGATCTGCGGGTCGTCGGCGTGGACGCGGCCGGGTCGCGGATCTTCGGCCAACCCGACCGGCCGCGCCTGATGCGCGGCCTCGGCAGCAGCATCCTGCCGCGCAATGTGGCCTACGACGACTTCGACGAGGTGCACTGGGTCGGGGCGGCCGAGGCGGTGGCCTCCTGCCGCGGGCTGGCCGCACGGATCGGCGTCGCCGGCGGCTGGAGCACCGGGGCGGCCGCCCTGGTCGCGGATTGGCTGGCACGGCGCGAACCCGAGTCCCGCGTCCTCACGGTATTTCCGGACGGACCGCACCGCTACCTGCGCTCGATCTACGACGACGACTGGTGCCACCGGCACGGCCTCACCGCGATACCGGCCACCGAACCGGACGAGCTCGCCGCCCCGGATGCTGCGGAGGTCCACGGCTGGGCTCGGTGCGCGGTGGTGCGTGACCCCCGTCGCGAGCAGGTCGGCGCATGAGGATCACCTGGCAGAGCACCCGCTTGGAACTGGCTCGCCCCCTGCACATCTCCCGCGCGATCATGTCCGGACGCGACGCGGTGTGGGTGCGTCTGACCGACGGGGAAGACCAAGGCTGGGGCGAAGTGGTCACCAGCCCTCGGCTGGGACTCGACACCGCGCGCATCACCACCGCGCTCACCGCACTGGCCGCCCAGGTCGAGGCCTGCGGTGTGCCCGAACAACTTCGCGCGAACCTGCCCGGCCTGCGCGCCGCCTTCCCGCTGCCGGTGGTCTGCGCCGTCGACAGCGCGGTGCACGACCTGCTGGCCCGCCGCGCAGGCGTCTCCGTTGCCACATATCTCGACCTGCCTCATCGTGTTCGGGTACCGACCGCCTGCACGATCGGCCTGACGAGCGTCGCCGAGACCGGTGACCGCACCGCCGAACTGACCGCCGCCGGGTTCTCCGTGGTGAAGATGAAACTCGGCGGGCCCGACCCGGCCGACGACATCGCCCGCGTCCGCGCGGTGCGTGCCGTCGCCCCGTCGGCGACCCTGCTGCTCGACCCCAACGGCGCCTGGGACGCCGCTACCGCGGTGATGGTGCTGCGGACACTGGCCGAGCTCGATATCGCCGCCGTCGAACAGCCGGTGCCCGCCGGTCGGCCGGCGTGGCTGGCCGAGGTCGCCGCCGCCGCGCCGATGCCGGTGATCGCCGACGAGGACGCGGGCACCGTCGCCGACCTGGACCAGCTGCCGGACGGGATCGGCGGCATCAACATCAAACTCGCCGAATGCGGCGGGCTCGATGCCGCGCTCGCCATGGTCGGCCACGCCCGCGACCGCGGCCTGGACGTGATGCTCGGCTGTCAGGCCGCCAGCTCGCTCGGCATCGCCCCAGCGGTGCATCTGCTCGGCGCCGCGCGCTGGGTCGACCTCGACGGGCACCTGCTGCTGGCCGAGGACCCGTGGACCGGTCTCGGGGCCGCCGACGGCGTCCTGAGCACCCCGGCCGGGCCTGGTCTGGGCGTCACCACCGTGGTAACGGCCCGGTGAGCGCCTTCACGGAGCTGCGGAGTCTCCCGCGGTCGGTGCGGCTGCTACTGGCAAATCAGTGCCTGGGCAATATCGGGTTCTTCATGCTGGTGCCGTTTCTGGCCGACTACCTGCGCACGGATTTGGCACTGTCGGTGACAGTCGTCGGCATTGTTCTCGGCGTGCGCAATCTCAGCCAGCAGGGCTTGTTCCTGGTCGGTGGGTCGGCGGCGGACCGGCTCGGCGCGCGCGGGGTGATCATCGTGGGCGCGGGCATCCGCGCGGTCGGTTTCGCGCTGTTCGCGATCGGCGGGTCGCTGCTGGTGGTGCTGGCCGGGTCGGTGCTCACCGGATTCGCGGGCGCCCTGTTCAACCCGGCCGTGCGCGCCTACATCGCCCGTGACAGCGAGGACCGCGCGGCGCAAGCCTTCGCCTGGTTCAACGTATTCGGCAACGCCGGATGCGCGCTCGGTCCGGTGATCGGGACCGTGCTGGTGGGAGCGGGTTTCCGGATCACCGCGCTGACGGCGGCAGCGGTGTTCGCCGGATTGACCGTGGCGCAGCTGCTGCTCTTGCCGAACCGGCCCGTACCACCGAGTGGCACCACCTTGCGCGCGGACTTCGCCACCGTGTTCACCGACCGCCGGTTCTGGGCGTTCTCGCTGGCGCTGGCCGGATTGTTCGCGCTGCAGAGCCAGCTGTACCTGCTGTTCACCCTGCAGGCACGCGACCTGGCCGGGGCCGCCGCAGGTCCGGCCGCCGTCGCCGCCCTCTTCGTCGTGGAGACCGTCGCGGTGGTGGTCATGCAGGTTCCGGTGACCCGGGTGCTTGGCCGCCGCGGCGAGCGCGGCCCGATGATGGCCGCCGGAATGGCTTTGCTCGGCGCGGCGTTCCTGCCGGTACCTCTGGCGGCGGCAGGAGATCTTCCCGCCGGGACCGGCGTCACCGAGGTCGCCGTGCGCATCGCTCCCGTCCTGCTCGGCGCGGTGGTGCTGGCACTGGGGGTGACGGTGGCGCAGCCGTTCGTGAACGAGGCCATCCCACGCTTCTCCGGCCCCACCCTCACCGGAACCTATTACGGCGCTTTCTATCTGGCTTCAGGCTTGCTCACATTGGCCGCCGGTGCGCTGGTCGGCGCGGTCGTCGACCACGGCGGCGGGCCGCTGGGATGGCCGCCCGCCCTGGTGTGCGCCGCGCTCGGATTCGGCTCGGCCGCCGCGGTGCTGACCCTGCACCGCGCGCGGCTCCTGCCCGGCCCCGAAGTATCGACTTCCCCGGCGCAGCCGCTGCGCCCCGCGAAAGGCAACCGATGACCCCCGCAGGCCCGGTCCGCTTCAGCGAGAACCTGCTCACCGACAACCCCGCCCTCTACGAGCGCACCTTCCCCGGCACGGGTGCGGACAACGCGCGTTTCGTCGCCGACCTGGTGGACCGCTTCGGCACCGGCCCGCGGCTCAGCCTGCTAGACGCGGGCTCGGGTACCGGCCGCGACGCTGCCCGCTTGGCCGAACTCGGCTACCGGGTGCGCGGCGTCGACCTGTCCGAACAGATGGTCCGCTACGCCCGGACCCGTTGCCCCGCCGTCGAATTCGTGGTCGGCGACCTGCGCACCCTCGACACCCCGGCCCCGGTGGACGTGCTCACCTGCCTTGGCAGCACCCTGCTGCACCTGCACGACACCGCCGACGTGCTCACCGCACTGCACCGTTTCGCCGCCTGCCTGCGGCCGGGCGGCCTGCTCGTCCTGGAGATGCGCAACGGCGCCTTTCTGCTGACCGATCGAGGCCGTCGCGAACTTCTCGACGACCAGCCGCAGCGGCACATCGAATGGGAGGGCCTGACCTACACCTCGCGCACCCGCCTCACCGTCGACCTGCCCGCCCAGCTGCTGCGCCGGGAACGAGTGTGGACCTGGCCGGGCTGCGAGGAGCCTGTCGCCCAGCACACCGCCTGGCGGCTGCTCTTCCCGCAGGAACTGCGTCACCTGCTCGACAGTGCCGGATTCGAGGTGCTGGCCCTGTTCGACCAGCCGGGCCCGCTGACCACACCGGCGTGGCCCGGTGACGGAACACTCGGCGACCGTCTCGACGGCGACCGATTGCACGTGGTCGCTCGTCCCCGCGGCGGGGAGGCTCGATGAGCGTCCCGATCCGCGTCGGCGTCGGCGCCGCCTTCGGCAGTTGTGGTGAACTTCTCCAGGGCGTCACCGCCGAGAACGGGCGTGATTTCCTGGTCACCCTGCCGATCACCCGCGGTTCGGTGGCCGTGTTCGAACCCGACCCCAGCCGCGACGACGTGACCGTCGTGCCCGCCCACAAGACCAAGTCGCGTGCTGTCGCGGCCGCCGTGCTCGCCGGATCCGCGGCGCTGCGCGGCGGCGTGCTCACCGTGCTCGGCGACCTGCCCGAGGGCAAGGGCCTGGCCAGCTCCACCGCCGACTTGGTCGCGACCGCACGCGCCGTCGCCGACGCGGAGGGCAGGACACTGGCCGCCACCGAGATCGAGGCCGTTTTGCGCGGCATCGAACCCTCCGACGGCGTCATGTATCCGGGGGCGGTGGCCTACTACCATCGCGAGGTCCGCCTGCTGGCCGCCCTCGGCGCACTGCCGCCGCTGACCGTCGTCACCGGTGACGAGGGCGGCTGTGTCGACACGGTCGCCTTCGACCGGAACCGGCCTGCCGTGCCGCCCGCCGTCGCACGCGAATACAGCTCGCTGCTCGCCACACTCATCGAGGCCGTTGCCCGGGGTGATGCCGCCACCATCGGCGCGGTGTCCACGCGCAGCGCCCGCCTCAGCGCACCGCTGCGTGAGCGTCCGCACCTGGAAGCCACCATCGCCGCCGCCGAACGCATCGGCGCCCTCGGCGTGGTCGTCGCGCACAGCGGAACAACCACCGGCATCCTGCTCGACGAGCGCGACCCCCAGGTGGCGGCGAAAACGGTCGCGGCACAGCGGATCTGTAGGCAGTTCGCGGTTTCGGTGGACGTACACCGCTCGTGGCGTCCCGGTCCACCCGAGGGCATCCCCGAGGCATTCGCCGAGGCGGCGGGCCGATGATCACAGTGCGCGACATCGGATTCGCCTACGGCGGCGCGGTCGTACTCGACGGCGTCGGCCTCGTCGCCGAACCCGGTGACATCGTCGGGCTCATCGGTCCCAACGGGTCGGGCAAGTCCACGCTGCTGCGGCTGATCTACCGGGCGCTGCGTCCGACCTCCGGCATGGTCACCGTCGACGACATCCCCGTCGCCGGCCTGCGGGGCCGGGCGCTGGCCGAGCGGCTCGCGGTGGTCACTCAGGAATCCTCCGCGGACACCCCCATGACTGTCACGGAATCGGTCCTGCTCGGCCGCGCTCCGTGGGCCAGTGCGGTGCAGGGCATTTCGCGGGCGGACCGGATCACCGCGGCGGCCGCGCTGGAACGAGTCGGCGCCCGGCATCTGGCCGAGCGGCCGTTCGCGCACCTGTCCGGCGGGGAACGCCAGCGGGTGCTGATCGCCCGCGCCCTCGCCCAGCAAGCCGACCACCTGCTGCTCGACGAGCCCACCAACCATCTCGATATCGGCTACCAGCACGAGCTACTCGGCCTGGTCGGTGACCTGCCCGGCACGACAACGATCGTGGTCCTGCACGATCTGAACCTGGCCGCCCGCTACTGCGACCGCCTTGTCCTGCTGAACCACGGACGGGTCCGCGCGGCGGGCACGGTGGACGAGGTGCTCACACCAGACATCCTCGAACCCGTGTACGGCGTCGCCGTGCAGCGGGCCGACGCGTTCGGTGCGCCGCAGCTGCTGTTCGGTCCGCGCGCAGGCACCGAGGAGAAGGTGGCGCTGCGATGAGCGAACGGAGTGAGCGAATCATGTGCCGGCGCGCCTCGCGCATGCCGGAGCCGAGCGCCAGCGAGGCGCAGGCATGAGCGTCGATGATCTCGGCCACGACCGACACCGCGCGCACACCCTGCTCTGGGTCGGTGGTCTCACCGGCCTGCTGCTGCTCGTGCTGGTCCTGGCCACCGGCCTGGGACCGGTGTCGGTTCCTCCTGTGACGGTCGCGCGCATTGTCGGGCACCACACTGTCGGGTTCCCGGCGACCGCGGAGTGGACAACGGCGCAGGACGCCATCGTGTGGTTGGTCCGTATGCCACGAGTCCTGCTCGGCGCACTGGTCGGCGCCGCGCTGGCCGTCAGCGGCGCGGTGCTGCAGACGCTGGTGCGCAATGTGCTGGCCGACCCGCATATCCTCGGCGTCACCTCCGGCGCCTCCACGGGTGCCGCGGTGTCGCTGCTGTTCGGGGTCTCCGTCGCGGCCGGCGCCCTGGCCGCGAGCGCGTTCGCCGGTGCGCTGGGAGCCACGGCACTGCTGTTCGCGGTCGCGCGCATCAACGGCGCGATGACCTCGCTGCGGTTGCTGCTCGGCGGCGTCACCATCGGATACCTGTTCTCCGCCGCCACCAGCTTCCTGATCTTCGCCTCCGACAACCAGGAGGGTGCACGCACGGTGCTGTTCTGGCTGCTCGGCTCGCTCGGCTCGGCGGCCTGGCCGAGCGTGGCGACGACGACCATCGCCACCCTCGCCACCGTCGCCACGCTGGTGCTGCTGGCACCCCGCCTCGATGTGCTTGCCGCCGGCGACGACACCGCACGCGCACTTGGCATGTCGCCGGTCCGGTTCCGGATGCTCGTGCTCGGCATCGTTGCCCTCGCCGTCGGGGCCGTGGTCGCGGTCGCCGGGGCGATCGGGTTCGTCGGCCTGATCGTGCCGCATGTGGCGCGGCTGTGCGTCGGCTCCGCGCACCGGCAGCTCCTACCGGTCTCGGCGCTGCTCGGCGCGCTGTTCCTGGTGACCGCCGATGTGGTGGCCCGCACCGCGTTCGCGCCGCGCGAGCTGCCCTTGGGCATCGTCACCGCCGTGGTCGGCGCCCCGCTGCTACTTGTGCTCATCCGGCGATTCCGGCAGTCCCCCACCTGATTTCCCCTTCGAAAGGAACACCCGTGCCCACCCTTCTCCTGCGCCACCGCCGCGCCGCGCTTCCGGTCGCCCTGCTCGCCGCCGCCGCCCTCACCGGCTGCGGGGGCCCCGCGCCCGCTACCACCCCGGCCGCCGACGGCTTCCCGCTGACCATCTCGAGCTGCGGCCGCGACGTCACCTTCACCGCGCCACCGCGCCGGGTCGTCACCGTCGGCTCGGTCGCCGCCCCGCTTATCGCCGCCGCGGGCGCCGCGGACCGCATCGTCACCCGCACCTTCGAGACCGCCCCCCTCCCCGGGCAGTACGCCGACGCGCTGAAGAACATCGAAATCGTCGCCCCCACCGGCGAACTCGCGCGCGAGGAGATCATCAACCGGGCGCCTGACCTGGTGGTGAGCTACGAGGGCGCGGCCGTCACCCCCGACGACCTGGCGAAGGTGAACATCCCACTGCTGGTCACCCGCGGCTACTGCCGCGACGCCGCGGGCACTTTCGACGACGTGTTCGCCGACATCGAGCTCTACGGCAAGCTGTTCGGCACCGCCGACGCCGCCACCGCGTCCACCGCCGAGCTGCGTGGCCGAGTGGCCGCCGTCGCCGCCAAGCACCAACCGGCCGGAACGTCGGCGAAACCCGCTGCCGCCCTCATCATCTCCCGCGACGGGGCCAAGGTCAGCGCCTACGGCAGCACCAGCACGGTGGCCACCCAGATGCGAATGCTCGGCTTGGACAACATCTTCGGTGATGTGGCCAAGCGCCAGTTCGACGCCAACACAGAGACGCTGATCCAACGCGATCCCGAAGTGATCATCCTGCTCACCCAGGGCACTCAGACCCCCGAGTCGGCCACCGCGGCTCTGAAGGCGCGCCCGGAATTCGCCGGACTGCGCGCGATCCGGGACAACCGCATCATCGCGGTGCCCTTCGGTTACACGGGGCCGGGACCGGTCGCCGTGGAAGGTCTCGAGATTCTCGACCGCGCCCTGGGCGGTCAGCGGTGAGCACGGACTACGTGGTGCGCGTGGCCGGGCCCGCCGACGTGGCCGGCGCCCGCAGCGTCATGCTCGACACCTTCTACCACATCTTCGGCATCGGCTACCTGCCCGAATACCACGACGACGTGATCGATCCCGAGTCGGCCTACCTGCGTCACCCGCTCAACCGGCTCTGGGTAGCCGAACACGCCGGACACATCGTGGCCACCACGGCGGTTCGCGCCCAGGGACCGCGCCACCCACCACACCCGCGCTGGCTGACCGAGCGCTATCCCGACCCACACACCGCCCAGCTGTTCCGGGTCTACGTCCGGCCCGAGCACCAGCGGCGCGGCCTGGCCCGCCGACTGGTGGCGATGGCGGTCGAATACGTCGACGCCACACCGGAATTCGACGACCTGTACCTGCACACCGACGCACGCACACCCGGGGCTCTCGAATTCTGGTGCAGCTGCGCCCGACTGGTGCACGACGCACGCACTCCCGGCGAGGGATTCCAAACGGTGCATTTCGATATCCCGCTGTCCCGGCACGCCGACACCGCGCGACGCGAGCACGCCATGCGGTAGCAGCTCGGCTCGACGAGGCCACGGCCGCGCAGACGCGCTCGTCTGCGCGGCCGACTGGTCAGGAGGCTCTAGACATGGCACCTTCCGACCAGCTAGCTGAGCTCCGGCGTCCAGGCGGGTCCCCGTCGCAAAAGTGCGCTGCGCTGGCGAATTACGCTGCTCCCCCGCGCAAGCGGGGATGAGCCCTCAGTCCTTATCGGACCGTCTTCCTCAGAATCGGCGGGCGGAGGGGAGATGCTGTTGCACAATGCTTTACCGAGCCGATCCTGCTTCACGCAAGCAGATCAGAGCCCCGATGCTCAGAGCAGCGGGTGGTGTTCGACAGTAAGGAAGGCGGGCCTCGAGGAGGTGGGACTTCACGTAGGTCGCTGTTGTGCCACCGGTTTCGCTGGTGTGTCCGGCGAATGCGGGCGATCGTGCCACCAGAGGCCCTCTCCACCCAGGAGAGGGTGGTGTCGCTCCATTAGTGCATGGTGATGTCCTGGACGGCGACCCAACGCATCACTTCGCCGTGTCGGATTGTCGACCGAAAGTGAATGAAAATCGACTGATCTCGCCGAAGAGGTGCAGGTCAGGAAGTGTGCTCCCCGCGCATGCGGGGATGAGCCCAGGGTCGCGCCGACCGTGGTCTTGCGGGCGATGTGCTCCCCGCGCATGCGGGGATGAGCCCAGAATCCAGCGGGCGCACACATCCTCGCGCACGTGCTCCCCGCGCATGCGGGGATGAGCCCGTCATCTACATACGAAGGTAGATATGCCGATGGTGCTCCCCGCGCATGCGGGGATGAGCCCGCCCAAGCGTGTCGCTGAAGGGCAGCGAATGAGTGCTCCCCGCGCATGCGGGGATGAGCCCACCATCGACCGCGAACCGAGCCTTGATGCCGAGTGCTCCCCGCGCATGCGGGGATGAGCCCGCGATGTCCTTGTCGTTGAACGGGAGCTCGACGTGCTCCCCGCGCATGCGGGAATGAGTCCTCCGGCGTTAGACCGTCCGGGGCAGTACAGCGTGCTCCCCGCGCAGGCGGCGCTGGTACACCACTCTGCAGGACGCAACCCGCGTGGTGTGCTGATCGAGTGCCGGCCGGTTATGGTCTGGGGCCTGCTGGGGCGCTCAGTGCGCCGATAGGTAGGCACGCGGGGTTGCAGGCTGCGCGAGTAGCGGATTTCCGACGAATTCCCCTGGGGGAGAGTAGTTGTCGGTGGGTTTGGGTATGGTCGGCTCTCGCGTTGGTCGGGCGGGTTCGCGGAAGGGGGAGCGATGGTCTCATCGGCGGTGCTGTCTGCGTGGGCTAAGAGCGATCGTGCCGGTGGCAGTCTGTCGCTGTTTCGGCATTCGGCTGATTCGGCGGCGGTGGCGGGTTTGGTGTGGGATCACTGGTTGCCGCAGCATGTTCGGTCGTTGCTGGCTGATGGTCTGCCTGGGGGACTGGTGGATGCGCGGGTGTTGTTCTGCTGGCTCGCGGGCTTGCACGACGTAGGCAAGCTGACCCCGTGTTTCGCCTGTCAGGTCCCGGAGTTGTTCGATGTGATGCATGACCACGGTCTGCCGGCAGCGGGTGTGCCGGTGGATCGGAAGGTGTTGCCGCACGGGCTGGCCGGGCAGATTGCTCTGGAGAAGTTCCTCGTCGGACTGGGTTGGTCGAAGCGGGTGGCAGCGACCTATGCGGTGGTGATCGGTAGCCACCACGGTGTCCCACCGACGGTGGGGCAGATCCAGGCCGCCAATACTGGCGGGCGTTCGTTGTGGGGTGGACAGGAATGGGCTGATGCTCGCAGCGAGCTGATCGAGTTCGTGACCGAACGGACCGGTGCTGCGGATCGGGTAGCTGATTGGTCCACGGTCCGGTTGTCGACCATGCAGCAGGTGCTGTTGACGGCGGCGGTGATCGTGACCGATTGGATCGCCAGCAACCAAGATCTGTTTCCGCTGGATAGTGAGCGGGCGTCGAGTCTCGAAGCCGCGAAGGCGTGGAAACTGCTGGGTTTGCCCGCGGCCTGGTCCCCTGCCGGGGCTGCAACGGATTCGACCGCTGCCCGGCAGGAGTTGTTCCGGTCGCGGTTCGCGCGTGAGGATCCGATGCGGCCCCTGCAGGAGGAATGCCTGCGCATCGCCTGTGAGTTGCCCGAGCCGGGATTGCTGATCGTCGAGGCTCCGATGGGGGAGGGAAAGACCGAAGCCGCGCTGCTCGCCGCCGAAGTTCTTGCCGAAAGGTTCGGCGCCGGTGGGGTCTTCATCGCGCTGCCGACGATGGCGACCTCGGATGCGATGTTCGCGAGGGTGCGTCAGTGGGTTGACGAGGTGTCGGGAAGGCCCGGCAGCATGGTGCTTGCGCACGGCAAAGCGGCGTTGAACGAGGAGTATGCGCAGCTGAAGCGCCAGAGCTTTGTCGATATCGGGTCGGACTGCGATGACAGCGCTGTGCTTGCCCATAGCTGGTTCGTCGGTAAGAAGGGGCCGCTGGCCAATTTCGTTGTCGGCACGATCGATCAGGTCCTGCGAGGTGCACTCAAGACCCGTCATGTGATGCTGCGGCATCTGGGTTTGGCGAACAAGGTCGTGGTGATCGACGAGGTTCACGCCGCTGACAGCTACATGTCGACCTACCTGTGTCGTGTCCTGGAATGGCTGGGCGCCTACCGGGTTCCGGTGCTGTTGTTGTCCGCGACGCTACCGCCGACGCAGCGTGCAGCCCTGCTGGACGCGTATCGGCGTGGCCGTCCGGCTGTGCCAGAGTCGGCCGATGCCGGCTCGGTGGGTTATCCCGCGGTCTCGGTTTGGCCTCATGCTGGTTTGTCATGCGCAGTGCCGCCGTCGGGCCGTTCGATCGACGGTATCGACGTCGATTTCATCGATGACGATGCCGAGGCGTTGACCGGTCGGCTGGCGGAGGTTCTCACCGACGGTGGGACCGCGGGGGTGGTGTGTAATACGGTTGCCCGTGCCCAGCACCTGTTCGACGTGATGACCGCGGAGGGCGGGTTCGGCGCCGCTGAGGTGTTGCTGCTGCATTCGCGATTCGTGTCGGTGGATCGTGCACGGTATGAGAACCGGTTGCGCAGGTTGCTCGGTCCTCCGGGTAGCGGTGATCGGCCCCAGCGGTTGGTTGTCATCGGTACCCAGGTGATCGAGCAATCCCTCGACATCGATGTCGATTTGCTGGTGACCGACCTGGCACCGGTGGACCTGATTCTGCAGCGGATCGGCCGGCTGCACCGCCACCTGCGTTCGGGCCGCCCTGCACGAGTGAGCCATCCACGTTGCTGGGTCCGCGGCGCGGACTGGGCGCCCGTCCCTCCGAAGCTGGACAAAGGGTGTGAAAAGGTCTACGGCCGGGCGCGTTTACTGCGTGCGGCTGCGGTACTGACCGGCAGGCGGTCGTCGGGGATCACTGTTCCGGCGGACATTCCTGGCCTGGTGGCCGATGCCTACGCCGAGCGTTTCGCTGTTCCCGCCGGCTGGGAGGAGGTGTTCGCAGAAGCCGAGGCCGCGTGGGCGCTACATGTGGCCGATCAGCGTAAACGCGCCGGTGACTATCTGCTCGGCTCACCGCACACCGAGAATCCGACCATCCGTGACTGGCTGGTGGCCGGGGTTCGAGACGATGCCGACGGTGTCGGTGGTCAAGCACAAGTTCGCGATGCCGAGGACAGCATCGAAGCGATCGTCGTCCAACGCGTCGGTGACGAGGTCCGCGTGCTGCCGAGCATCCCGGACGTGGGCGGCCGGGTCGTTCCCACCGATGACTGCCCCGAGCCGCGGCTGGCGAAAACGCTGGCGCAGTGCACCATCCGGCTGCCCGCTTTTCTGACCCGGTACGACCGGATGAACACAGTACTGCGGACACTCGAGGACACGTTCTATCCGGGCTGGCAGCAATCACATTGGCTCACAGGCGAACTCGTTCTGGAACTGGACGAGGACCTCGGCACCGAGTTGGCCGGACACCTCCTGACCTATGACCCCACTCGGGGACTGGACGTGGCACCGATTAAGGAAACGGACACCCAGCGATGACGACGGCAACAGCAGGACTGAACCTTGTCGAGGACCCCTGGATCCAGGTCGTCGACCGGTCCTCGACAGTCGAACTGCTCTCCATGCGTGAGGTCATCCATCGCGCACCGGACCTGTCCGGCATCGTGGGAGAGGTACCCACCCAATCGTTCGCGATCCTGCGTGTGTTGCTGGCGATCCTGCGGCGCAGCATTGCCGCCCGGACCGGGTCGGCCGTGGATGTGTGGTCCTCGCTGTGGGAGCGCGAGGACCTGCCGGTCGAAGAGATCGACACCTATCTCGACACACACCGGGCACGTTTCGAGCTGCTCGACCCACAGGCACCGTTCTTCCAGGTCGCAGAGTTGAAAGCTGCCGGGGATGGGGTCGGGCCGCTGGACAAGCTCATCGCTGACGTGCCCAACGGAGTCAAATACTTCACCACCCGCGCCGGCCGCCACCTGCAGCAGATCGACTTCGCCGAGGCCGCCCGATGGCTGGTCCACGCGCACGGGTTCGACCCGTCCGGCATCAAGACCGGCGCGGTCGGTGACGCGCGGGTGAAGAACAACAAGGGCTACCCCATCGGCGTCGGCTTCGCCGGAGCGTTGGGGGGTGTATTCCTCGAGGGCGCGACCCTGCGCGAAACACTGCTGTTGAACCTCGTACTGCTCGACATCAACGGCCAGCGCTACCGCCCCGACGATGTCCCGGTGTGGGAACGCGAACCCGTCGGCCCCGGCGTGCGGGCCGACCCGTTGCCGACGGGACCTGCGGACCTGGCCACCTGGCAGAGCCGCCGAATCCGGTTGGTAGCCAACGACAACCAGGTCACCGGTGTCGTGCTGTGCAACGGCGACCCTATCGAACCGTTCAACCAGCACCTGCTCGAACCGATGAGCAGCTGGCGCTACAGCGACATCCAAACCAAAAAGGCCGGCGGCAAGACACGGCACTACCCCCGCACCCACGATCCGGAACGGTCACTGTGGCGAGGAATGAGCTCGATGCTCGGCGACCTCGCCAAACCCGAGCCAACTGCGGGCTACGACATCACCGCCGGTGTCGTGCACTGGGCACAGCGACTGGTGGTCGACGACGTCCTGGAACCCACCCATCCGATTCGCTTGCACGCGGTGGGCATGCACTACATCAACCAGCAATCCGTCGTCGGAGAGGTCGTCGACGACACCATCGGTTTCCGTGTCGGATTGCTGTCCAACCGCACACTGCGCTCGTGCGCTGTTCGAGCAGTCGACACCGCCGACGAAGCAGTCTCGGCGTTGAGCGGCTTGGCAGCGAATCTGGCACGCGCAGCCGGGGGCGACCCGGACGGGCCGCGGGCTCGGACCCGCGAAGAAGGCTACTTCGCGCTGGAAGCACCGTTCCGGCGGTGGCTGGCCGGCCTGGATCCACGCAACGATACTTTCGACGACGAGACCCGCGCCTGGCATCGGATCGTGCGCCCGATCATCGACCAACTCGCTGCCGACGCCCTGAACGCGGCTGGCAAGCCCGCCTGGGTCGGACGACAGACCGATACCGGGTGGCTCGACTCCGGACGTGCCTCGCAGATCTACCGGGCCCAGCTTCGCAAGGCCGTGCCAAACGCCTTCGATCACACCCATGACGACGGAGACCCCGCATGACCTCGACACAACCGACCTACACCGACAAGGTCGACGCCCTCGAAGACTATGTGCACCGCAGTATTTCGGCACGCCAAGCTGCCTACGGCCGCCGGGAGAGCGACGCACTGGCAGCCATGGCGAAACTCCGCCGCGGCATCGGCACCCCTCCCGGTCGGCTGCCCGAGCTGTGGGCGCTCACGCTCGGAGACATGCCTGATGTGCTGCGCGACCCGTCTTCGTCGAGTGTCGACGAGCGCGCCGGGGCGTCGACGGCATGGGAGCGCGCTATCCATGACGCCCTGACACTGCATGCTCTGCACCAGCAGTCGCGTACCCAGCCGATGCATCGACGTGACCGCAGCAGCCTGGGACGTGCGGTGCGGCGACTCGGCGCCTCCGCCGGTGCCGAAGACGCGGTGCGGTCCCGATTCCATGTCATCGGCACCGCCCAGGACCACGACGCACGATTGACACACCTGCGTGGGTTGATCGGTCAGCTGCGTGCATTTGAAATCCCGCTCGACTATGCCCGCCTCGCGGTCGATCTGCACAAGCTCGACACGGGTCGATACGCCGATCAGGTTCTGCTCTCGTGGGGTCGCGACTACCACCGCAATCCCGCATCGACCACCGATTCCGCTACCCCTGAAACCGGAGACAACCAGTGACCCGCATGTTCGTCGACGTCCACATCCTGCAGACCGTCCCCCCGTCCAACATCAACCGCGACGACACCGGCAGCCCCAAGACCGCGGTCTACGGTGGCGTGCGTCGCGCGAGGGTGTCGAGCCAGGCCTGGAAACGCGCCACCCGCAAGATGTTTGGTGAACTGGTCGATCCGGCGACCCTGGGCGTGCGCACCAAAAGGGTTGTGGAGCTGGTCGCCGAACGCATCGGCACGGCCGTGGAGGACCCGGCCGCCGCTGCAGCAAAGGTGATCGCGGACGCTGGCATCAAACTCGAGAAACCGACCGCGAAGAAGAAGGGCAAGGAAGAGGGCGCTGCCGACCCCGTCGATCTGCTCGAACAGTCCAAGTATCTGCTGTTTTTGAGTGCGGCGCAGATCGATCGGCTCGCGCAGTTGGCGATCGAGACCGCCACGACCGGGGTGTCGGACAAGGCGAAGGCCAAAGCTGCCGCCAACGGCGCCGACAGCATCGACTTCGCCCTGTTCGGTCGCATGGTGGCCGACTCCGCGGACCTCAACGTCGACGCCGCCGCCCAGGTCGCCCACGCATTGAGTGTGCACTCGGTCAACAACGAGTTCGACTACTTCACCGCTGTCGACGATCGCGCACCCGAAGACAACGCCGGCGCCGGGATGATCGGCGTGGTCGAGTTCAACTCCTCCACCCTGTACCGGTACGCCACCGTCAATGTCGGACTGCTCGCAAAGAATCTCGGCGACGCCGAAGCGACCGCGGTCGCGGTCGCGAACTTCCTGACCGCGTTCGTGCGAAGCATGCCCACCGGTAAACAGAACACCTTCGCCAACCGCACCCTGCCCGACGCGGTCGTGATCAGTGTGCGCACCGATCAGCCGGTGAACCTGGTTACCGCGTTCGAGTCACCGGTCGACGCCTTGGGCACCGCCAGATCAGCAGGCGCGGCCAAGCAGCTGCTGGAACGCTACCGCGCCCTCGAATCCGCATACGGCACCAGCGAAGCAACCAACTATGTCGTCGTCGCCGCTAACGGACTCGAGGTCCTCTCCGAACTGGCCGCTCCTGCATCGTTGAGTTCCGTGGTCGACCGGGTCGCTGCTCAGGTGCGTGACGCACTCGGCGTGGCATCGTGAGCGTTCTGCTGCTCAAACTCGCTGCGCCCCTGCAGTCCTGGGGTGTGGCGAGCAGGTTCACCCGCCGCGAAACCCAGCAGTACCCGTCCAAAAGCGGGGTGCTGGGCCTGATTTGCGCCGCCAAGGGCCGACGCCGCAGCGACCCGATCGAAGACGAACTGATTCGACTCGGATTCGGGGTCCGCATCGACCAGCAGGGCACACTCGTGCGCGACTTCCAGGTCGCGCTCAGCCTCGACGGCCGCGAAAGCTACCCTCTGTCCTACCGCTACTACCTCGCCGACGCGGTATTCGTGGCCGCGATCCACGGCGACCGTCAGCTCCTGGAAGGGATCCGGGACGCGTTGCGGGCCCCCACCTTCCCGCTCTACCTCGGCCGCCGATCCTGCCCGGTCACCGAACCACTGGCCATCGGCGACATCACCGACCAGACCTTGCCCGACGCGTTGTCCGGCACCCCGTGGCAGGCCTCATCCTGGTATCGCAAACGGCAACCCGCCAGGGTGCACCTGCCGATCTACCGCGACCTGCTGCCCGGAGACCCCGACGAAGCCCTGCAAGAACGCGTCCGCGACGTGCCCGTGGCCTTCGATCCCGAACGCCGCGAATACGGGTGGCGTTGCGTGGTCACCGGCGCGGTCGAGATCACCAACCCCGACGGCACCAAACGCCACGACCCGTTCGCCCCGCTGGGAGGCGCCTGATGTACCTGTCGCGAATTCCGCTCAATCCCGCGCGCAAAGGCACCCGCCTGTTCGTCACCTCAGCCCAGATCACCCACGCCGCGGTGATGACTTCCTTCCCTCCCACCGACCACATCGACGACGCCGATTCGACCGGGAACGGTCGAGTCCTGTGGCGAATCGATCGCGCCGAGAACACCATTCACCTCTACGTCGTCTCACCGACGCGGCCGGACTTCACCCACGTCGTCGAGCAAGCCGGCTGGCCGACCACCACTACGTGGGCAACCCGCGACTACCGGGACCTGCTCGACGGCCTCGCCACCGGACAGCAGTGGCACTTCCGGCTCACCGCCAATCCGGTGCGCCGCGCCATGGATCGTGCACGCAACGACCCGACCGAACGCGGCCGTACCACCGGCCTCGACTCCAACGGCCAACTGCAATGGTTGCAGCGCAAAGCCGCCGATCACGGATTCGAGCTCGGACAGTGCGTCAGCGGTGACAGCAAAGAACCCGACGTCATCATCACCGACCGCAGATCGGTCAGCTTCCAACGCCACTCCCACACGGTGTCGTTGTCGACAGCCACGTTCGAAGGCACCCTGCGGGTCACCGACCCGCAGCGGCTGCGTGGCGCTCTCGTCGGTGGGATCGGCCGCGCAAAAGGATACGGCTGCGGGCTGCTCACCCTGGCGCCGACGTGAAAGACATCCCCGGCGCGCGGCCGCCGCGGATCGGTGAACTCGTCCGGGCACGGGATCGCCTGTCGTTCATCTACATCGAACGCGCCACAGTGCACCGCGATGCCAACGCGATCACCTCGACCGACGAACGCGGAGTCGTCCACATCCCGGCCGCCGCCATCGGCGCCCTGCTGCTCGGCCCCGGCACCCGCGTCACCCACCAGGCGATGATGCTGCTCGCCGAAAGCGGATCCACCGTCGTCTGGGTGGGGGAGCGCGGAGTGCGCTACTACGCGCACGGCCGGTCCCTGGCGCGGAGCTCACGCCTGCTCGAAGCGCAAGCAGCAGCCGTGTCGAACCAGACCACCCGGCTGCGGGTCGCCCGGCAGATGTATGAGATGAGGTTTCCCGGTGAGGACGTCACCGGACTGACCATGCAGCAGCTGCGTGGACGTGAGGGCGCCCGCGTCCGCCGCGTCTACCGCGAGCACGCCGAGCGCACCGGAATCGAGTGGCAACGCCGCGACTACAACCCGAACGACTTCGCCGCCTCCGATCTGGTCAACCAAGCCCTCTCGGCAGCGACCACCTGCCTGTACGGAGTCGCACACGCGGTCATCGTTGCTCTGGGCTGCTCACCGGGACTGGGATTCGTCCACACAGGTCACGAGCGGTCATTCGTCTTCGATCTGGCTGACTTGTACAAGGCCGAGTATGCGATCCCGGCCGCGTTCGACGCCGCAGCCACCGTCGAAGCCGAAGGCGGTGACGACATCGGGGGAGTCACCCGTCGCGCTGTCCGCGACGCGGTGCACGCCGGAAACCTGTTGGCACGCTGCTGCTCCGACATCTACACCCTGCTCCTGCCCGACAGCCACGGCGATGCCGAGGAATGGGACGGCGACGTCGTGGAACTGTGGGACCGCAAAGGCAACCTCGCGGCCGGCATCTCCTACACCGACGAGGACCCGCCGTGGTAGTGCTCGTTCTCACCGCCTGCCCGGCTGGGCTCCGCGGGCACCTCACCCGTTGGTTCCTCGAAATCAGCCCCGGCGTGTTCGTCGGGGTCGTCAGCGCCCGCGTGCGAGACCTCGCCTGGCAGAGGGTAATCGAGCTCTGCAAAGACGGCCGCGCCATCATGATCCACACCACCCGCGGCGAACAACGCCTCGCGTTCCAAACCCATCGCCATGACTGGGAACCGATCGACATCGACGGAATCCACCTCATGCTCCGACCGCACACCAGCGACGCCAAAACCGGTGGAGCGCGACCGGGTTGGAGCAAAGCCAGCCGATACCGGCGCGCACACCAGAGCAGACGGTCACAACCGGGCGCAGCCGATTGACCTCGTCGGGGCAAGCTGGGTGCGGGTCCATCTCCGAGCCGTGTTGCACATGACGTGGTGGGCGGGCCTGCCGACCTACGTTTACGAGCTTGCCGCCACGACGGAGTCCGAACAGGACGTCCAGTTCCTTTAGATCGATTGTGCTGCAACATGTTTGCGCGTCTGCGGATTGCGGGCTCTCTCTTGTGGCCTACTCTTTCAATTCCTGCTGTGGCATTAGCCGGGACTGCCTGCATGTTTGGTTCCCCGCGCGGGCGGGGATGGGCCCATGCATGCCTCAACGTCGTTGCACGGTCGTCGCCCCGCAAAGGTGTCGGGCCGCTCTCCGGGATTTGGTCGACTTGAGGCAGCATGGTGCTGGCATGATGGCGAGGGTGGTGTCCTCATGAGGAAATGACTACACGCGCGATGGCAATGGCTACTTGCGTCCAGCGCGGATGGGCTGTGATGTGGGAGAAGCGCCGCCGGTTCGTCTTCCTTGCTTACGGGCGAACTCGCGGTGCGCGGAGGGAGGCAAGCCCAATCGTGGTTTCAGCACTCGCACGGGAATGAGCCTGGACCTTGTCGGTCGGGGTGCCACCCGATGTCAAAGTGCCAGGCGGTCAAGGGCGACGTGGGATCGATCGATGAGCGGGAGATTGGTTGAAAGTGAATGAAGATCGGGTACTCGCTCAGTAAACGTCCAGGTCAATTAGTGCTCCCCGCGCGAGCGGGGATGAGCCCCTGACATCAGCATCATGGGCGGCTGGGACCAGGTGCTCCCCGCGCGAGCGGGGATGAGCCCCGGTAGTTCTTGACGGCGACCCCGTTAACGAGGTGCTCCCCGCGCGAGCGGGGATGAGCCCGCCCTGGGAGTCCGTGCGCGAATGCGGGCTCCATTAGGCCTCCCCGTCGCCGCGCCATCAACACTTTGCCGCGCCGACCGAAAACACCCGGTCCTAGCCACATACCGCGCTGTGAGAACCGGCCAATCCGGCCGGTCGAACAGGTCCTCGCAGCCGATTCCATGCTTCTGCCTGGTGTCAGGGTCGAGGCTGCGGGCATCCATGCTGCTGGACAATGTCCCCATGGCAGATACTCCGCAGTTCATCGATGGCGCACACGTCCTGGCGGCTGCGAACATTCTCCGTATCGAACCGACCGGGAAGACGCGGCACTACGTCGGCCGGCGCATCGTCGATGACTTCGCGGGACTGGCGATCGCGCGGTACGACGCTGACCCTGGCGTATACCTGTTCTACTGTGATGCCGAGTGGAACGCGATCACCGACAGCTACCACGAAGAGCTCGGCGGAGCGTACGAACAGGCTGAATTCGAGTTCGGTCCAGTCGAATTCATCGAACCGCCGCACACGTGAACCACACCCGCATCGGCTTGCCGAGCGTTCGCTTGGCATCGACCGGCGCGTTGTTCGGCGGTCCGGTGCGTGCCGAGACAACCGCTACCGCCGAAGTGGCAGGACGATGTGGACTCTCCTGCCGCTGACCGCGGCGGCTAACCCAGCCAGCGGAGGCCTGCCATACGCTTGATCGTCAGGCGTCCGGTAGGTCGCCGAGCAGGTCGATCGGTACGTCGAATACGCCCATATCCCAATGGAGTTCGATCGCGGCCACCCGCCGGTCGGTGTCGATGTGCGCGATGTCGCAGCCGAGCTCCAGCGTGACGGGGTAGGCAGCGTCATACGTCAGCCGGTCCTCGCAGTCGAGTACCGGGGCCTTTTCGACCAGACGGACGGTGCTGTCGTCGGCTTGTCGGAACTCGATCTCGACGAACCCGGGGAAAGAGTCATCGGCCCATCGAACCACTTCGGCCTTCAGATACGTCATCGTGTGAACGATCTTCCCACGATGACGCATCGGCCGCAGGGGCACGAACTACCGAGCAGGGCTTTCACCAACCTGTGGGCGGGTAATTGGCTCGTTGGGCTGGTCGCGTGTGTGGTGGGATCTACGGCGTGAAAATCAGCCAGTACTGCTACTTCTCGGTGAGGAGTACCTCGCTGTCGGCTGCGGAGATGACCGCCCGGCTGGGGATGCAGCCGGACGAGGTGCTTGTCATGGGCAGCCGGTCGCCGGAACGTGTACTTCCGCGGTTCCATGCGTGGAAGATTGTTTGCCGTAGCGACGAGAGCGTCGACGACCAGATTCGGCATCTGGTGGATCGGCTGGAACCGATTCGTGCCGAGCTGGTCTCGTTGTCCGCCGACGATGTCAGCTCGGTGATGCAGGTCGTGCGCCATTTCGGTGATCCCAATGGCGTCGAGGCCGTGCCCGAAGGCACTGCATGGGATCGGGCGCAGGACTGGCCTCGGCCGCTGGGATGGCACTTATCGCTACCTGTGCTGGACTTCCTGTTGGCGACTCGAACTGAGCTCGATGTCGATGAATACGATTTGGTCGACGACGGGGACGGCAGGGAGCCGTACCCTGTGAGTGGAGCGGTCCCGGTCACTCCGTGAGCT
This sequence comes from Nocardia sp. NPDC050710, assembly GCF_040654375.1. Taxonomy (NCBI): domain Bacteria; kingdom Bacillati; phylum Actinomycetota; class Actinomycetes; order Mycobacteriales; family Nocardiaceae; genus Nocardia; species Nocardia sp. NPDC050710. The sequence goes on from NZ_JBFAHV010000006.1 coordinate 311,350, forward strand.
AACGACGGCGCCGCCTGACACCGCGCGCGGCGATCCCGTCGAGCAGCATGCGCAGCCCCTGATCGAAATCATCTTCGACGGATGTG
>NZ_JBFAHV010000007.1:0-289458 GCF_040654375.1 Nocardia sp. NPDC050710
TTCAACCTTAGACAAGTCGAATCATCGCAGCTCAGAGCACCTTTCGCCATTCCAGAACCATAAACAGCTCAACCAGCGTGATTGGCCGAGGCTAGCTGGCCAAGCGTCTCGTCATCCGTGATCGGTCGGCCGGACACAAGGAACGTCCCCCGACCTGTATCCGTCATCGTCGCGCTGATGAACGTGTCCGGCTCCAAGAAGCCGAGTAGCAAGTGTGGAATCTCCACCGTTCCACGCTGGCCCGTAACCCAGCCCTGCGCGACGTACGAGCCTTCGTCGGTCGCGTAGAGGGTGGGGCATCCGGTGACCTCTGACCCGCCCTTGCCGAGGAACTTCAAGCGCATGATTCGACCCCCTGCCGAGCGCTGTGCACGGTCTTTCCGCGCTGCTCTACATGTTCTCTCACTTCGACTGTTCCTGTGGCGCTACGACCGGCTTTCAGCAAGATTGTGCAAACTGCTGGTGTAAGCAGACCGGGGCTCCCTAGCGTCTGAGATGGCCCCCTGGCATATGACGCCAACCGGCCACGGGGTGCCTATCAAAATCGGACTACAGGGGTCGAAATGGACAGGCGCACGAGGATTATCGTGTTCGACGGCGGACTGTTGGAGGTCGTCGACAACGGCGACGGTGCCAACGACGGGTCGGCGTACCAGGAGTTGTTCCGGTCGGACACGGGGGACGGAGTTCGCGCTCTGGGAGCTACCGCACCCCGAACCGAACAAGCGAGCAGCCACCCGGCCGACCCCGAGGTTTCCTAATGCTCGACTGGCATATCGGCCTGGTCGTGGCGATCTGTATCCCGCTCGGCGTATTCGCCGTGGTGGTGTTCTGGCCCGAGCGGATACCGAAGGACCGGACCGTCAGGGGAATCCGCGAACGAATCGAATGCGAGGGACATGGGCGGGATGAAGCCCGATGCGTCACGGGAGTACTGATCGTGCGCCCGGCCGGTCAGACTACTTGGAATGGGGAAACCGTTGGGGTACAACATTTCTCAGCTCGGCCTTATTGGCGCCGCGCTCGGCGCGATGCTGTTTTCCGGCGCAGGTGGCAACGTCGCGAACGCGAAGCCAGGCACACCATGGGCCACAGAGGCGAAGAAGCCCATATGTGACAACGGGTTCAGCCCTTGGTCAACACCGACGGTTTTGCCGCCCAAGATCGAAGGCTACGGCTGGGCGAAATGCGATCGCCCTGCCGATGGGGACCCCGGTCTTGCGCACGACTATTACCTGAGCTTGCAGCGCCGTAGCCCGTCTGGTGGCTGGGATTCCGTGGGTGAGCACATCCGAACCAGCCTTGTGCCATGGACCCGCCAGACCTACACGGCCAGCGCGCCCTGCTCAGCCGGATACTGGCGCATCGTCTCGTCGGTGAGCGGTACCATCCAGGGCAGGCAATACGGACCAATCGAAACCGCATCCGATGAACGGGTCGTCACGGCGGCCGAATGCGGATAGAAGGGGATGACATGGGTCTGCCGAATGGACGACGTTATGCCGAGTACATCGGCCCAGTCGGTACGCGCGACCGGGTAACCGGTTTGGTGCGTGCGCTGTCGCTGGCATTGCCACGTCGGCGGAAGCTGCATCCGCAGGACGCGGGCGGTGGGTACCAAGGTGTTCGCCGCGAGTTCGGTCGCTGGGTCGTGCGACCGATGACCGGCCGTGGTTCTCGTCGTTGGGTCAGCAAGCCGCTTTACGCCACCCGTGCTATTCCCGCGAATGACCGCGACGCGGCAACCGACTGGATGATCGCGACTCTCGGAATCTGATAGAACCAAGCTCGTACGGCAATACGGCCGTGATCGAAGTAGTCCCCGATTTTCGCCGGGGCTACTACCGTTTGGTGGCGTTCAGACTGCCCAACTCGGCTGGCGAGCCCCGGTGCTGAATAGGCAGCCGAGGAGTGCGGAACCGCAAGCGCATCGACGTTCCAGCCAGCGGTCGACGCGGCCGTCGATCCAGTGCCCGCGTTGCCGCTTGCACAGGGTGTTGCCGTGGGGTGCCGCTCGGCCGGAGGCTCCGGCGAATGCTGTTCCGAGCGTGCACTGTTCGCTCGAATTCCACTACGGACAGTGCACGTTCACGCGTGCTACGGCCGCAATACCGAAACCAGGAATTCCGTCTGGTCGTATACCGCCTGCTCGAAGACATCATCGAAGTACACATCGAAATGCCCTACGGGATACCGCTTCACCACGGCATGCTTGGTGCGCTCGGCCGCCTTGAGCGTCGGCTTGGCCGGCGCGACCGAGTCGTTCTCCGCGACGGCGTAGAACACCGGCATCTTCAGCGCCTTCGCGCGCCGCCCCGGCGCGTCGAAGAGGGCCGGGAAGGCAATGCGGGCGGCGACTTTGGGCTCCCAGCTCTCGCTCTCCTCGGCCAGGCGTCCGTAACCCTCGGGCACGTCGGACGCGGACATCAACGCCGCGGCCCGCTTGCGTCCGGCCAGCTTGATGCGGATCGGCTTGCGGCGCAACGGCCCTACCAGCAGATCGGTGGCGGCGATGGTGACGACCTTGGTCAGGCTGATCGGCCCCTTCGCCATGGTCGAGGCCCAGCCGCTGGTGAACGGCACCTGCGCGACCACCGCGGCGATGTAATCGTCCTCGGGTGCCACCGACAGCACATGGCCGCCTCCGAAGGAGGTGCCCCACAGTGCGATTCGGGTCTTATCGATACCGCGCAGGGTGCGCGCGAAGGCGATGGCGTTGCGCCAGTCCTCGCGCTGGCGCGCAATATGCAGCAGCTGACGCGGCGCGCCCTGGCTGGCGCCGAAATGCCGGTAATCGAAGACGAGCACCGCCATCCCCGCGGCCGCGAAACGCCGTGCGTACCTGTCCAATCCCATTTCCCGTGTGCCCCCCAGGCCATGGCCCATCACCACCAGCGGGCGGGGCTTGGGGACGCCGTCGGGAGGATACAGCCAGGCAGCGCACTGCTCGCCGCCCGACGCAAAACTGACCTCGACACGTTCCATGGACGTTTACCGTACTGGGTCCGTTCCGGGTGCGCGGATCGGCGGTTCGCCGGTCGCGTACGCTGAGTGCGCGGACGAGTTGACCGGGCGACCGCGGCGCTGGGAACGGGCACATATGTGCCGCCGCCCGACGCCGAGGAAAGTCCGGACTCCACAGAGCAGGGCGGTTGCTAACGGCAACCCGGGGTGACCCGCGGGACAGTGCCACAGAAAACAGACCGCCCACGACCCGGTTGCGTCCAGGCGCGGCGGGTCGTGCGGTGAGGGTGAAACGGTGCGGTAAGAGCGCACCAGCGCCCCGGGTGACCGGGGTGGCTAGGTAAACCCCGCCCGGAGCAAGGTCAAAGGTCGCACCGTTCGCGATGCGGCTGCGCAGGTGTTCGAGGGCTGCTCGCCCGAGCCTGCGGGTGGACCGCTCGAGGCACCCGGCAACGGTGTGTCCAGATGGATGGTCGCCACCCGGTGCGAACCGGGGACAGGATCCGGCTTACACGTCAACTCGTCCGCCCTTCAGGGGTTGTAATTTCCCCAGCTCAGGCGGGTATTGCCGAGCTCGGATCGGCGCGCGACGCCGACGCCGCGCGGTGCCATTATGGAAGTAGGGCCGCGGTCCGGATGTCCGTGGCGCAGTGGACGATCGGCGGAGACGACATGGACGTTCTGGCCATTTTCGGCGGGATCCTCGTGATGGGTGCGGTGCTGGGGGCGTGTGCCGCCGCGGTGAGCATGCGGGTGGTCGCGCAGTACGAGAAGGGGTTGATCTTCCGGTTCGGTCGCGTGGTCGCGGTCCGTGATCCCGGGCTGCGCCTGCTGGTGCCGGGGATCGATCGGATGCGGAAGGTATCGACGCGGATCGTCACCATGCCGATCCCCGCGCAGGAGGGCATCACCCGCGACAATGTCACGGTCCGGGTGGACGCGGTGGTGTACTTCCGCGTTATCGACGCATTGCAGGCCGTCGTGGAGGTGGAGAACTATCTGTTCGCGGTCGGCCAGGTGGCGCAGACCTCGCTGCGGTCGATCATCGGCAAGAGCGAACTGGATGACCTGCTCTCCAACCGAGAACAGCTGAACAAGGGCCTCGAGCTCATGATCGACAGTCCGGCCCTGAGCTGGGGCGTGCACATCGATCGGGTGGAGATCAAGGATGTGGCGCTCCCGGATTCGTTGAAGCGGTCGATGTCGCGGCAGGCCGAGGCGGAGCGGGAACGCCGGGCCCGGGTCATCTCGGCCGAGGGTGAATTGCAGGCCTCGGAGAAGCTGGCACAGGCGGGCGCCCGGATGGCGCAGTCACCCGCCGCGCTGCAGTTGCGGTTGCTCGAGACGGTGGTGCAGGTTGCCGCGGAGAAGAATTCGACGCTGGTGCTGCCGTTCCCGGTGGAGTTGTTGCGGTTCCTGGAGCACAGCACGCCGAGGCCGACCGAACCGGAGGCGCCCTCCGGTACGTCCGCGGCATTGCCCGGCGACATATCCGCGGCAGGCCGCGATGGTGACATACCCGTGGCAGGCCGCGATGGTGACATACCCGTGGCAGGCCGCGATGGTGACATACCCGTGGCAGGCCGCGATGGAACCCGGGCGTAACACGGTGGGCGTATACCGAAAACGTATCGCGACGACCGGTGCGCACGGCGCTCTCGGTCGGCCGCGACGTCCACGCGGCAGGATGAACGCCGACGAGACGTTTGTCCTGCCGCGCCGAAGACAACGTTGAGGACTGGGCCGATGTCCGTGCTGATTCCGCTGATCGCGATCATCATCATGATCACCGTCGGGTACGTGCTGAAGTACCTGCCCGACCATCTGCCCAGGCGCAGGTAGCTAGCTGCACATGAGCTTGGCCATCTGGTAGATGGCCTGCGCTTCTTCCTTCGTCGCCTCGGTGCTGCCATTCTTGGCCCGCGCGGTGATGCTGGTGACGACGGCGTCCTCGGCCTTGCCCGCCTTCAGGTCTTGACAGGTTTCGTTGAGGATCGCGCTGATCTGGGTGTCGCTCTTACCCTGCGCGAGCTTCGGGAATGCGCTCTTGAAGCTGACCACGAAGGTGCCTGCCTTGGCGCTGTCGATGATCTGGGCGACGTCACCCGCGGGCTTGGCCGCCGCGGATGTCCCGGCGCTGGTCGCCGAGGAGGAGCTGGAGTCGTCGTTGCAACCGGCGAGGAGCAGGGCGAAGACGGTGGCGCTGGCCGCGATCGCGGCGGAAGTTCTTGTCACGGTGCGGGATGCTAGCGGCCCCTGAAGAAAGTCGCCTCCCGTCAGGTTAACGGAAGGCGACCAGCGTGTAGACCTGAATTGTGAGGTCAGGCCGGTTCGATCATGAACACCTGGGCCCAGTAGGCGGCCTGCTCGGGCCCGAGGAGCGGCATCAGGTAGTCGAAGAGGATCGAGGACATCAGTGCGGTTCTCCCAATTGTCGACGTACGGGGATACTTCGGATCGTGCGGGTCAGCGCGGCCCGCATCGCCCGGGAACGTTAGCAGCCGAAGCGCGGAACCGGTGTTATCGGCATGTTCGCTCCGGCAATTCGGACCGAACTGGCCCTGAACGTGATCGACGTCATAGAGTGGTCGCCGTTGGCAAGGCCCGTTGCCGGGCAGCACCGGGCCGTTCACACTTCGAATGCGGGAAGCAGGTCTCAACTCTATGCGGGTAGTTCGTTCACTGGTCGCCGGCGCTCTTATTGCCGGGGCCGCATCGGTTTTCGCCGTGCTGGGCGCAGGGTCCGCGAATGCGGTCGCGGTGACGCCGCTGCCGGGTGGGGTCCAGGTCGACCTCAGCCCGGCCGATACCCAGTGGGTGGCCCAGAACCACCTCGGGCAGGTGATCGCCGGTCTGCCGCATCCTTCGGCGGCCTCCTTCGGCCAGGCGCTGGATTCGGCGGCCACGCTGTCGTCCGGTTTCCCGACCGGGCGGGTCACCTTCACCGTCTTCGGTCCGTTCAACGAATTGAACGGCACCATGCTGGCGTTGCAGTAGCACGTGGAACTGCACCAGCGGATCGTCTCGGCACCGGTTGATTTCGGCGCCATCAGATCCGAATTCGGTTTGGCCTCGGCGTACCCCGCCGAGGCCGCCTCGGAAGCCCGCGACGCGTCCGACGCGTTCGCGGGCGACCGCATCGATCGCACCGACATCGAGTTCGTGACGATCGACCCGCCGGGCGCCATGGACCTCGACCAGGCGGTTTATCTCGAGCGCACCGGCACCGGCTTCACCGTGCATTACGCGATCGCCGACGTCGGCGCCGTAATCGCCCCCGATGGTGCGCTGGCCCGTGAGGCCGGCGCCCGGGGCCAGACCTTCTACCTACCTGACGGCACCGTGCCCCTGCATCCGCCGGTGCTCTCGGAGGGCGCCGCGAGCCTGCTGCCGGATCAGACCAGGCCCGCCGCGCTCTGGACCATCGAGCTCGACGAGAACGCCGAGCCACATACTTTCTCGGTGGTGCGAGCCACCATCCGTTCCCGGGCCAGACTCGACTACGCGAGCGTGCAGGCCGACGCCGACGCGGGACGGCTGCACCCCTCGATCGCGGCCCTGCCCGAATTCGGCACGCAGCGCATCGAGGCGGGGCTGGAGCGCGGCGCGATCGGCCTGCGGCTGCCGTCGCAGAGCGTAATCCGCGACGACGCGACCGACGGGCACTGGCAGTTGGTGGTGGAGCCGCGTACCGCCGCCGACGACTGGAACGAGCAGGTCTCGCTGCTCACCGGAATGTGCGCGGCGCGGATCATGCTGAACGGCAGCGTCCCCGACGGCGAGCGCATCGGACTGCTGCGCACCATGCCGCCGCCGCCCGACTCGGCCATCCAGTCGCTGCGCCGCACCGCCGCCGCGCTGGGTATCACGTGGCCCGCCGATAAGCCGGTCGGGCGGATGCTGGCCGAACTCGATCCGAATTCACCCGCCGCGCTAGTGCTCATGTCGGAAGCCACCGGCCTGCTACGTGGGGCCGCCTACACCGTGCTGAACGGCGCCGACACCACCCCGGAGGTGGTGCAGCACAGTGCGATCGGCGCACCGTACGCGCACGTCACCGCGCCCTTGCGTCGCCTGGCCGACCGCTTCGCCACCGAGATCTGCCTGGCCCGCTGCGCCGGAACCGACGTCCCGCAGTGGGTACGCGACGGGCTGACGCCCACCGCCGATTCGATGAAGCGCAGCGATTCGGTCGCGGGCAAGGTCGAACGCGCGTGCATCGACCTCACCGAATCCACCCTGCTGGCCCCGCGCACCGGCGCCGAATTCGATGCCGTGGTGGTCCGGGAAGCCAACGGGAACCGGCCCGCCGAGATCTTCGTCGCCGATCCACCGGTCCTCGGACCCTGCGCGGGCTCTCCGCCGGAAGGTTCCGCCGTGCGGGTTCGCCTGGTCGCCGCGGACCCCGTCACCCGCAAGATCAACTTCGCCTTTCCCGCCTGAGCGCGTACCCGCGCGTCGCGTGGTCGCCGATCGGGCGCAGGTTGATCTTCTGATTGCCGAAGCGCAGCGCGGTCCGGGCATCGGGGCCGAACGTCTCGACGCGCATCCCCAGCACTGTGGCATACCAGGCCGCGGTCGCCCGGACATCGGCGCAGTTGATGACGACGTGATCGAACCGTTCGACTGAGATCCCCCTGGCCGGAACCCTACGGGCCGAGATCAGTGATCACCGGACGACAAGGCTTCGGCGGCGGCGGGGTAGCGCTGGAGTTCGCGGTCGGCGGCGGAGTGTTCGGCCGCGGCCAGTCGGTGGAGCAGGGCGGTGGGTTCGCCCGCGTCCGCGGCCTCGGCGGCGCGCTCGAGGATCGCCTGCTCGGATTCGATCGCGTCGCGATGGTCGCCGAGGACCGTTTGCAGGCGTTTGGCTCGGGAGCCGAGTTCACCGGCCGCGCTGCCGAGCGCCGACTCCGCCGCCTCGCAGGAATACCGTAACCGCTTGGCGCTCTTGCGAATGTCGTGCAGCAGTTCGATGCGTTCGGCGGGCGGAGCGCTCGGCTCGGCGCGCACCAGGGCCTCGACGCGTTCGTGGTCGCGGCGCGTCACCACGCCGAAGAACTCCCTGGCCGGGACCGCGGCGCGGGCCGCGCGCAGTGGGGGATCGGTCCGCCACCGCACCAATCGGCGGCGCAGCGCACCGTAACGGTCGCTGTCGAGGGCGGTGAGCACGTCGGCGTGCGCGCCCGCGTAACGGGCACGCTCGGCGGTGACCAGCCGCGCGGTGGCCGCGGTCAGCTCCTCGGCGGACACCTCGTCCAGTGTCTGTTTCGCCAGCAGCGCGGCGAAGCGGTCGGCCCGCACCTCGGCGTCGCGGGCCACCCCGAGCACGTCGGCCAGCCACTTGAGTTCCGTGCCCATGGCGGCGACCGGGTCTTTCCGGAGCAGCGTCCGATATGAGCGCAGCACGCTGCGCAACCTGCGTGTCGCCACTCGCATCTGATGTACCGAATCGTATGCGTCGGAACGGACTTCGGGTTCGGCGGCCAGCAGCCGGTCGACGTCGTCGCTCAATGCGGCGACAAGGGCTCTTCCGGCTGTGACCCCCATGGAATCAACTCACTTTCCCGAATCCATCGGTTGCCTCGACGAGATGGTGGGTGATGCCGGGTTCGTTCGCGGCATGCCCCGCGTCGTCGACGATGCGCAACACCGAACCCGGCCAGGCGCGGTGCAGATCCCAGGCGCTGACCGCCGGGCAGACGATGTCGTGACGGCCCTGGACGATGACCGCGGGAATATGCGAAATCCTACCGATATCCCGCAGCAATTGGCCCTCGTCCAGGAATCCGCCGTGCCGGAAATAGTGGTTCTCGATCCTGGCGAAGGCCAGCGCGAATCGCGGCTCGGCGGTCTCGGCGACCCGATCCGGCTGCGGCAGCAGCGAACTCGTCGCGCCCTCCCAGGTGGACCAGGCGACGGCGGCCGCGGTCGCGACTTCGGGGTCGGGAGAGTGCAGCAGTCGGTGATAGACCTCGACCAGATCCCCGTCGCGCTCCGCGGGCGGCACCGGGGCCAGGAACTTCTCCCACTCGTCCGGGTAGACGTTGCCCGCGGCGCCGTTGTAGTACCAGTCGATCTCCTTGCGCCGCAACAGGAAGATTCCGCGCAGCACCAGTTCGGTGACCCGCTCAGGATGCGTCTGGGCGTAGGTGAGTGCGAGGGTCGAGCCCCACGATCCGCCGAACACCTGCCACCGCTCGATACCGAGATGCGTACGCAGCGCCTCGATATCGGCGACCAGGTGCCAGGTCGTATTGGTCTCCAGCGACGCGCCGTCGGCAAGGTGCGGGGTGGAGCGGCCGCATCCGCGCTGGTCGAACAGCACGATTCGGTAGGCCTCCGGATCGAAGAACTGCCGGTGGAACGCTGCGGTGCCGCCGCCGGGCCCGCCGTGCAGGAATACCACCGGCTTGCCGTCGGGATTGCCGCTGACCTCCCAGTACACGGACTGGTCGTCGCCGACCTCGAGCATGCCCGAGTCGTACGGCTCGATCGGGGGGTACAGGGTACGCATTACAGACCTACGATCACCGAGGCCAGATCCGGCGTCGACAGCGCCTCGATGGCCTGCTGGCGGACGTCCGGGCAGCTCTTCGAGGTGACCTGATCGACGACGGCCTTGTTGCCGAGTACGTCGATGCTGTGCTGCAGACCCCAGGGGTGCACGATCAGATTCAGCCCGACCCGGCCCAGCGTCGGTCCCTGTACGCGGAAGTTCGACAGCTCCGGCCGGATCGCATCGCACAGCGCCGTGGCGGCCGCGTTGGAGACCGTCGGTGTCGGCTTCTGCGTACCGGTGCCCGTGGCGCCGGTGGTGGCACCCGGCGCCGAGGTCGTCGAGCCCGAACTGCCGGTCGGAGTCGGGTTGTCGGTGGTCCCGCAGGCGGTCAGCGCGGCGGCGGCGAAAGCTCCGGCCACCAGCAGGGTGCTGCGGGAAATCCAACGGCTGTGCGGCATCGGTACCTCTGATCGTGTCGATATTGTCGGTTTCGAGTCTGCCATTGTTTGCCGAGTGCGGCCCGAACTCGGGCGTCGACGGCAACCAGCGGCCCGTTCAGCGAAAGGCGCTGCGCAGTTCGTCGAGCAGTTCGTCGACGATCCGGGCGTACCGCGGTGGCGAGGTATCGGTGGTGCGCCACGGGTTGAGCGCGATGAGCGGTGCGAGACGTTCGGCGAGCGCGATCTCGGTGTCGTCGACCTGCCCGCCGCGGCGCCAGCGCGCGAAGTACTCCGCGCGATACGGACTGTGCAGCACCGTCGTCGACAGGAACGGGTGGGTGATCACGGCGTCACCCCAATCGAAGAGCAGTCCGGTCTTCGAGTCGGCGGCGGCGAACACATTGCCGGGGCGCAGGTCGTTGTGTTCGAGGCTGAGCCTGCCGAAGTCGGCGAGTTCGGCGGCGGCCTCGGCGATGTGATCGCCGAGGCCGGGGATGCGGTCTTCGTAGTGCCGGTACACCGTGATGAGCCGGGCGGGCGGCAGATAGGGCGTGCCGGTATCACGCAATTCGTCGATATGCGCGGTGAGCGTCCGTTGCAGATCCGCGTAGGAGCGGAGGAGTCCGGTCCAGACGACATCGCTGTCGGCGCCGGTCGGGCCGCCGTCGCGGCTCAGCAACCAGCCTCGATCCGGCTGTATCGCAAGCGGTTCCAGCACACTGTCCGGGCACAGCCGAGCCAAGGCGGCGAGCAGCGGACCTTCGTGAATGAAGCCGCGGGCGTTCGCCTTCGCCCACATCGGACCCGCCTCGGTCGGGATGCGCGCCAGCAACGACCACGAGCGCCTGCGCATTTCCTCGGCCGGGCCCGTGACCGCGATCCCGCGCGCGGTGAGCTCGCCGGTCGCCCATTCGACGAGCGGCGCGAGCGGCTGACCGAGCAGCGCGACGGGGGCGTGCACCACTCGGCCGGTCATCTCCGGAATCAGAAGCTGTGCTCGGGACCGGGGAAGGTGCCGCGGCGCACCTCGTCGGCGTAAGCGGCGGCGGCGCTACGCAATTCGTCGCCGATCTCGGCGAAGCGCTTGACGAACTTGGCGGTCTTACCGCTGGTGTAGCCGGCCATGTCCTGCCAGACCAGCACTTGGGCGTCACAGTCCGCACCGGCGCCGATGCCGATGGTCGGGATGGTCAGCTTGCGGGTGACCTGACCGGCCAGCTCGGCCGGAACCATCTCCATCACCACGGAGAACGCGCCCGCCTCCTGCACCGCGATGGCGTCGGCGACGAGCTGCTCGGCGCCGTCGCCGCGGCCTTGCACGCGGAAGCCGCCGAGGGTGTTGACGCTCTGCGGGGTGAAGCCGATATGCGCCATCACCGGAATGCCCGCCGCGGTGATCAACGCGATCTGCTCGGCGACGCGCTCACCGCCCTCCAGCTTCACCGCGTGCGCCTGGCCCTCCTTCATGAACCGGGTCGCGGTCGCCAGCGCCTGCTGCGGGGAGGACTCGTAGGTGCCGAACGGCAGGTCGGCCACCACCAGCGCGTGCGGTGCGCCGCGCACCACGCCCCGCACCAGCGGGATCAACTCGTCCACCGTGATGGGCACGGTGGTGTCGTAGCCGTAGACCACGTTGGCGGCCGAGTCGCCGACCAACAGCACCGGAATGCCCGCTTCCTCGAACAGCCGGGCCGAGGAGTAGTCGTAGGCGGTCAGCATGGACCAGCGCTCGCCCTCGGCCTTCATCTGCTGGAGGTGATGCACTCGCGTCTTGCGCCTGGCCTTCTTCGGCTCCGCGGAGACCGCACCGTAGGCAGGGGTTTCCGAATCGGATACGGACATCGTCGTCCCTTTCGCTGAGTGTCGCCTCGAGGCCCTATCGGGTCCCCGGGTTGTCTGACGCCTCCAGTGTGCCATCGGCCGCACAACCGAAATAAGGCCGGTCGGCGGTGCAATTGGTCACACGAGATCGGCGGGGATCGCGAGGGCCGCGGGGGCGATGCGGGCCGCCCGCCGGTGCCGGACGAGCCGAGCGGTCCGAATTCGCTGCCGGGCGGCGGCGTGCTGGGGTGACGGTCGCGCGGGGCTCCCGCGTAACTCCTGGCAGGATCATGGGTATGGGTTGGGTGCGAAGTGGGCGTGGTGTGCTGGTCGGGGCGGTGCTGGCGCTGGTCGCGGCGGGGTGCACGGTCTCGAAGGACGGGGCCGCGCCGCTGTCTTCGCCGCCCGCCGGGTTGGAGCGGTTCTACGCGCAGACGCCGGAGTGGGGTCAATGCGAAGGGTTCGGCGATCCCGCTGATCGCTTCCCGCCGAACGCCGAGTGCACGAAGATCACCGTGCCGGTCGATTACGCCAACCCCGGCGGCGCGACCGCGCAGATCGCGCTGTCGCGGATTCCGGCCTCCGGCGAGAAGATCGGTTCGCTGCTGCTGAATCCCGGCGGGCCCGGCGTCTCCGGGCTGTCGATGGTGGGCATCGGTGGGCGAACGCCGCTGGCCGAACGCTTCGATCGGGTCGGGTTCGATCCGCGCGGGGTGGGGTCGTCCACGCCGTCCATCGCGTGTCTGACCCCGCAGGAGGCGGACTCCGAGCGTGCCGAGCCGCCGGAAGACAACACCCCGGCGGGAATCGCGGAGGCCGAGGCCGACAACAAGACGTACGCGGACAAATGCGCCGAACGGACCGGGACGGAGTTCCTCGCCCACGTCGGCACCCGCGAGGTGGTGCAGGACATGGACGTGATCCGGGCGGCGCTCGGTGATCCGAAGTTGAGCTATCTCGGGTACTCCTACGGCACCAAGCTCGGTTCGGCCTACGCCGAGAAGTTCCCCGACCGGGTGCGGGCGCTGGTGCTCGACGGCGCCGTCGACTCCTCCCAGGATCCGGTGCAGGAATCGCTGCGGCAGGCGGCGGGCTTCCAGGGCGTATTCGACGCCTACAGCGCGCACTGCGCCACGAAACCCGACTGTCCGCTCGGCGCCGACCCGGCGCGGTCCGTGGCGCGCTTCCGCGAACTGGTGAACCCGTTGTGGACCCGGCCCGCCGCGACCACCGACTCGCGCGGCTTGAGCTACGGCGACGCCATCACCGGCGTGCAGCAGGCGCTCTACACCGATGATCTGTGGCAGGTCCTGACCCTCGGCCTGGGCGAACTGCGCGACGGCCGCGGCGACACCCTGTTGCAGCTCGCCGACATGTACGACGGCCGCCGCGACGACGGCACCTACAACAACACCCAGGACGCCTTCAACGCCATCCGCTGCGTTGACGATCCCCGCATCGCCGATCCGGCGGTCGCGGCCCGCCAGGACACCGAATACCGCAAGGCCGCGCCGTTCATGGACGACGGGCGCGGCACCGGCGCCGCCCCGCTGGAACTCTGCGTGAGCTGGCCGGTCCCCAACACCGGTGCACCGCACAAAATCTCGGTCGAGGGCTTGCCGAAGACCGTGGTCGTCTCGACCACGGAGGATCCGGCCACGCCCTACCAGGCGGGGGTCGACCTGGCCCGGCAACTCGACGCCGCGCTGATCACCTATCGCGGCAACCGGCATACCGCCGCCCTCGTCGCGGGCGATGAGTGTCTGGATTCCGCGGTGATCGCGTACCTCACCGACCTCGCCGAACCCGCGGCGGACCTCACCTGCTGACCGAGGGGTCGAACGGCCGTTGCATAGCCGCGTCATTCCTCACAATTTGGACACATCGGGCGTGAAGTTTGTTCCGGATAGCCTCTCAGCTACCGACATTGCAAACCTCAGCGTGTATGTAACACGGATTTAACGCCAGGTCTTTACGCTCGCGGACATGGATCGCCAGAAGGAATTCGTGCTGCGGACGCTCGAAGAGCGGGACATCCGCTTCGTGCGTCTCTGGTTCACCGATGTTTTGGGCTATCTGAAGTCCGTCGCGATCGCTCCCGCCGAGCTGGAGGGCGCGTTCGAGGAGGGCATCGGATTCGACGGCTCGGCCATCGAGGGCTTCGCCCGGGTGTCGGAGGCCGATATGGTCGCCCGGCCCGATCCGTCCACGTTCCAGGTGCTGCCGTGGGCCACCAGCAAGGGCCACCAGCACTCCGCCCGCATGTTCTGCGATATCACCATGCCGGACGGCTCGCCGTCCTGGGCCGACCCGCGCCACGTGCTGCGCCGTCAGCTGAACAAGGCGGGCGACGTGGGCTTCAGCTGCTATGTGCACCCGGAGATCGAGTTCTTCCTGCTGGAGAACGGCCCGCAGGACGGCTCCGGCCCGCGCCCGGCCGACACCGGCGGATTCTTCGATCAGGCCGTGCACGATTCGGCACCCAACTTCCGCCGCCACGCCATCGACGCGCTGGAGTCGATGGGCATCTCGGTGGAGTTCAGCCATCACGAGGGTGCGCCCGGCCAGCAGGAGATCGACCTGCGCTACGCCGACGCGCTGTCGATGGCCGACAACGTGATGACCTTCCGCTACCTGATCAAGGAAGTGGCCATCGACGAGGGCGTGCGCGCGACGTTCATGCCCAAGCCGTTCGCCCAGTACCCGGGCTCGGCCATGCACACCCACATGAGCCTGTTCGAGGGTGAGGCCAATGCCTTCCACGATCCGGACGACCCGATCAACCTGTCGGAGACCGCACGGGCCTTCATCGCGGGCATCCTGGAGCACGCTCCGGAGATCAGCGCGATCACCAACCAGTGGGTGAACTCCTACAAGCGCCTCATCCACGGCGGCGAGGCGCCGACCGCGGCCTCGTGGGGCCGGTCGAACCGCTCCGCGCTGGTGCGCGTGCCGATGTACACCCCGAACAAGGCCTCGTCGCGGCGCGTCGAGATCCGCAGCCCAGATTCCGCCTGCAACCCGTACCTGACCTTCGCGGTGCTGCTCGCGGCCGGTCTGCGCGGCATCGAGAAGGGCTACACGCTGCCGCCGGAGGCGGAGGACGACGTGTGGTCGCTGACCGCCGCCGAGCGTCGCGCGATGGGCTTCCGGGAACTGCCGGGCACCCTGGACGAGGCGCTGCAGGCGATGGAGCGCTCGGAGTTGGTCGCGGAGACCCTCGGCGAGCACGTCTTCGACTTCTTCCTGCGTAATAAGCGCCGGGAGTGGGCCGACTACCGCAGCCAGGTCACCCCGTACGAGCTGAAGGAATACCTCGGCCTGTAAAACGCCGTAAAACGCGGGACGAGACAACACTGCAACCTGTTCCCGGCCGGGCGGTCGTCCGGCCGGGCACTGCTGTCAGCTCTAGCCATGTAATTTAGGAACTATGGTCCGGCCACCGTCTGCCCGCTCCGCCGTTCCCGGTGTCGGTCGGCTCGGATTACTCGAGCCGACGGCTGCCGATTCACTACATGATTTGGCATGGGACAACGTCGAAAGTATCCCCGTGCTGTGGGCGTTGTCGCGCGCACCGGACGCCGATCTGGCATTGAGCACGCTGATGAAGCTGCGCGAGCAGCTCGGAAGCGAGTGGGCGGCACTGGATTCGGCGATCCGCACCGATACCTCGCTGCGAGGCAGGCTCTTCGCGCTGCTGGGTGCGTCGAGCGCGTTCGCCGACCATCTGGTCGCCGACCCCTCCTCCTGGCATGTGCTGCGGCGCGCGGCGCTGCCGGATCGCGACGAACTCCTCGCCGACCTGCTGGACGCGGTCGGGGCGGTGCCGGAGCCGTCGGAGGCGGCATCGCCCCCCGACTCGGCAACCGGTGATGGGCGCGCGGGGGCGCTGCTGTACCGCGCCGAGATCGCGGGCCCGGAGGCAGTGGCGCTGCTGCGCAGACGGTATCGCGACCAGCTGATGCTGCTGGCGGCGCTGGATCTGGCCGCCACCGTGGAGAACGAACCGGTGCTGCCGTACCAGGTCGTCGGATGGCATCTGACCGATCTCGCCGACGCTGCGCTCACCGCCGCGCTGTCGGTCGCCGTGGCACGGGTCTGCAAGGACGGGCCGTGTCCGGTGCGGCTCGCGGTCATCGCCATGGGCAAGAGCGGTGCGCGGGAACTGAATTACGTCAGCGATGTCGACGTGGTCTTCGTCGCCGAGCCCGCCGATACGATGGCCACCCGGTTGGCCGCCGAGATGATGAGCGTGGGCAGCCAGGCCTTCTTCGAAGTCGACGCGGCGCTGCGGCCGGAGGGAAAGGCGGGCGCCCTGGTGCGCACGCTGGAATCCCATATCGCGTACTACAAGCGGTGGGCGCGCACCTGGGAGTTCCAGGCGCTGTTGAAGAACCGCCCGATGACCGGCGACCTGGAACTGGGCAGGCAATACCGCGACGCGTTGATGCCGATGGTCTGGGCCGCGTCGGAGCGGCCCGATTTCGTCGCCGATGTGCAGGCCATGCGGCGCCGAGTGGAGGATCTGGTCCCCGCGGATCTGCGCGAACGTGAACTCAAACTCGGCCACGGCAGCCTGCGCGATGTCGAATTCGCCGTGCAGCTCCTGCAATTGGTGCACGGACGAGTGGACGAGACGCTGCATGTGCAGGGCACCGTGGAGGCACTGACCGCACTGGCGGCTGGCGGCTACGTGGGTCGCGACGACGCGGCGAATCTGACCGCGTCCTACGAATTTCTGCGTCTGCTCGAACATCGACTCCAGTTGCAGCGGCTCAAGCGCACGCACACCCTGCCCGCCGCCGATGACGAGGAGGGGATGCGCTGGCTGGCCCGCGCCGCCCACATCCGCCCGGACGGCAGGCAGGACGCGGTCGGTGTGCTCGGCGCCGAGATCCGGCGGAATTCGGTGCGGGTCAGGCGTTTACACGCCAAGCTCTTCTACCGTCCGCTGCTGGAATCGGTGGCCCGGCTGGATTCCGACGCGCTACGGCTGAGTCCTGACGCGGCGATCCGGCAGTTGGCCGCGCTCGGCTACGCCGCGCCGGAGAATGCGCTCGGCCATCTGAAGGCGCTGACCGGCGGGGTGTCGCGCAAGGGCCGGATTCAGGCGCTGCTGCTGCCGACGCTGCTCGAATGGCTGGGTGACACGCCGAATCCCGATGCGGGTCTGCTCGCGTACCGGCGGGTGTCGGAGGGTTTGAGCGATCAGATCTGGTTCCTGCGCGAGCTGCGTGACGAGGGCGCGATCGCGCAACGGCTCATGCTCGTACTCGGTTCCTCGGAGTACCTGCCCGATCTGCTGATCAACGCGCCCGACACCATCCGCATGTATGCCGACGGGCCGGGCGGGCCGCTGCTGCTCAGCCCGCAGCTGTCGGATGTCGCGGGCGGGATCCTCAGGGCCTCCGCCCGCTATGAGGATCCGAAACGCGCGGTGGCCGCGGCGCGTTCGCTGCGCAGACATGAACTGGCGCGGGTCGCCTCGGCCGATCTGCTCGGCATGCTCGAGGTGCCGCAGGTGTGCCGGGCGCTCTCCTCGGTCTGGGTGGCGGTGCTGGAAGCCGCCCTGGTAGCGGTGATTCGTGCGAGTGAGGCCGAACTCGGCGCCCCCGCGCCCGCGGATATCGCGGTGATCGGCATGGGCAGGCTCGGCGGTCTGGAACTCGGGTACGGCTCCGACGCCGATGTGCTGTTCGTCTGCGATCCGCGGCCCGGCGAGGACGAAACCAAGGCCGTCAAATGGGCAATCTCGATCGCGGATAGAGTGCAGCGGATGCTCGGCGCTCCGAGTACGGATCCGCCGCTGCACGTGGACGCCGGCCTGCGGCCCGAGGGCCGTAACGGTGCGCTGGTGCGCACCCTTGCCGCCTACGCCGCCTACTACGAACAGTGGGCGCAACCGTGGGAGGTGCAGGCGCTGCTGCGCGCCCACCAGGTCGCGGGCGACCAGGAGCTCGGACTGCGCTTCCTGCACACCATCGACAAGGTCCGCTACCCGATCGGCGGCGTCTCCCCCGAGGCCGTGCGCGAGATCCGGCGGATCAAGGCCCGGGTGGACTCGGAACGGCTACCGCGCGGCGCGAATCCGGCGACGCATACCAAACTCGGCCGCGGCGGCCTCGCCGATATCGAGTGGACCGTGCAGCTCATGCAACTGCGCCACGCCCATGAAATCCCGGGTCTGCACAATACGTCGACGTTGCAATCGCTCGACGTGATCGAGCAGACCAAGCTGCTGGACCCCGCCGACGTGGCGCTGCTGCGCGACGCCTGGCTCACCGCCACCAAGGCCCGCAACGCACTGGTCCTGGTGCGTGGCAAACCCGCCGATCAGCTCCCCGGACCTGGCCGCCTGCTGTCCGCGGTCGCGCGCGTCGCGGGTTGGCCCAATGACGACGGCAGTGAGTTCCTGGACAACTACATGCGCGTCACCCGACGCGCGAAAGCGGTGGTGGAGCGCGTCTTCGGGGGGTGATGGCGGAATGCGCCGGGCCGCGTCATGTGGTTGCGACGGCTCGACCTCGCCCCGCTCGGAAGCCCCGATGTCGCCTTCCGCATCGAAGCGGACCGGCCTCACACGCCCGCGGAAGCATTGCGTCGAAGTGGGCGCGCCGGTCCGCCACCGACGCTGAGACCCGTACGCGCGGCACGCTTTTCGCCCCATTCGTACAGTGCGGCCAGGACCGGGAACAGGCTGCCGCCCTCCTCGGTCAGGTCGTACTCCACTTGCGGTGGGACGGTGTCGAATACGGTGCGGCGCACCAGTCCAGCCGCCTCCAGCTCACGCAATTGCTGGACGAGCATCTTCTCGCTGGTCGTCGGCATGAGCCTGCGGAGCACGCCGTACCGGTGCACGCCCTCCTTGAGGTGGGCCAGGATGACCGGCTTCCATTTGCCGCCGATGAGGTCGACAGTGACCTCCACGGCGCAGTTGTAGCTCTTCTCGGGCATCCTCGACCTCCGGGGTACTCACCAAAAAGTGCGTTCTTGTAACAGAGTAATCATCGCGATTCGATGGATGCCGTTCGCTGAACCCCCACCGACGGGAAGTACGAAATCCTATGAAGGTCATCGTTTTCGATCGTTTCAAGCCCGGCGTCACGATGGAGACCATCACGCCCTATCTGCCCGAGGAGGTCGCCAATGTCTGGCGGCTGTGGAAGGCGGGCATCGTCCGGGAGAACTACGCGCGTGCCGACGAGCCCGGTGTGGTCATCGTGTTCGAGGTCGCCAGCGTCGAGGAGGCCAAGCAGTACGTCGCCGACTTCCCGCTGACCAAGGCGGGGTACCTGGAGTGGACCTATGTCCCGGTCACCGCGCCGCTACCCCTCGAAGCGCTGATGGACCCGTCGGTCGACGTCGCCGAGCCCTACGTCCGCACCGAAGTGGGTGCGGTCTGATGCGTCACGCCTTCGGCTTGACCATCCCGCAGACGGTCGCCGATGCCTGCGACCCGGCGCGGATGGCGCTGCTCATCTACGACATGCAGGTCGGCATCGTGCGCCAGATTCCCGACGGCGACAAGATCCTGCGGTCCTGCCTCCAACTGCGGGATGCCGCACGTGCCAACGGTTTCCGCGTCTTCTACACCCGGCATATGACGTTGCCGCCTGCCGCGTCGGGTGTCGCCCAACTGCGTACCGCCATGCAATGGCAGCGGGTAGCGGATCCGGCCGAGGTGCACTCCAGTTTCCCGCAGGGTTCGCCGCAATACGAGCTCGTCCCGGAGCTGGCGCCGGACGCGGATGAAGTGGTCTTCGACAAGATCACCATGTCGGCATTCGAGGGCACACCCTTGGGAATCGCCTTGCGCGACTGCGGTATCGACACCGTCGTGATCGCCGGGATCGCCATGGAGGTCGGCATCGAGCCCACCGTGCGGCACGGCTTGGACCTCGGTTACCTACCGGTCGTGGTCACCGACGCCTGCGGAGCGGGCCATCCGGATGCCGCCGAACGCTCGCACGCCACACTGGCATTCGCGGGCGGCACCCTCACCGCGGACACCGCCACGCTGACCGAGCTGATGAGTCGGGACCGTTGATTCGTCCGAATCCCGTACTGTGTGGTCGGCTACCGTCAGGTGATCGGCGACTCGGGACCGTGAGCAGCGCGGAGCGGTCGAAGGCTGCGCGGGTACGGCAATCCAGCTGTGCCCCAGCTATTTCCAGGGCGCCTCGGGATGTGTGCAAACCGCCGACGTGGGGCGGCGACGCTTCGTAGCCTTGCGTCCATGTGGATCATCGTTCCAATTTCTCTCGTCAGTGCCATCGCGATCGCGTACGGATTCGTGGTGGGTTTCCCGAAAGACTGACGAGCTCCACGCGGGGTGTCTGCCGCTGCGATCCGGTAGGCAGGCGGCGGATCAGCGCGCGTGGGTGGTGGCTGATCCATGTGCCGGATCGGCCTCCGGACCGACCCGGTGGGCCGGGCGGTCGCCGGGGGCACCGGCTTCGGTACACCTAGAGTGAGCCGGATGAACCATCCGCGCCCGCCGGTCGAAACGGGGCGACCGTTCGACGTCGGCGCCCTCGCCCGACGGCTGCGTGCGCTGCGGCCGTCGTGCGGGCGGGTGCGGTTGGTTGCCGTCGATGGGCATGCCGGATCCGGCAAGAGCAGCTTCACTGAGCTGCTCTCGGCGGAACTGGGCGGCGCACCCGTGCTGCACCTGGACGATCTGGCCACGCACACCGAGCTGTTCGGCTGGTTCGAAAGGCTGCGCGATCAGGTGCTCACACCGCTGTCACAGGGTCGCACGGCTTCCTATGACGTCTACGACTGGAACGCGCGCCGGTTCGCATCGGAGCTGGAGCTGCCGTCGGCCCCTGTCGTCCTCCTCGAGGGGGTCGGCGCGGGCGGCCGGACGGTGCGCCCGTATCTCGCTCAGCTGCTCTGGATGGAGCTCGGCGCGGAAACGTCCTGGGCGCGCGGGCGTCGGCGCGACGGTCCCGAACTGGCTGGATTCTGGGATGTGTGGATACCCGCCGAGCAACGGCACTTCGCCGCCGACCCCTCCCGGCCCTACGCCGATCTGCTTGTCCGACAACGATCTACGGGATTCGCGCTGTCCCCGGGCCCCGCGGCGACCGTGATCGGCAGTGACCCGCGTTGATGGCGGTGCACGCTGCCGACTGCTCGTGGAGCCGACGAGCGGCGGAACCCCACACAGAACCTTCACACGCACCACAATTCGTCTCCACCCGGGCCGCATAGGGTGCAACGCATGGTGCGTAAATGGATGAACCGGGTGCTGCTCGGTCTGGGGTGGGGTGCGCTCGTCGCGGCGATCGCCGGAATCGTGCTGTACCTCGGCGCGGGGCGGCAGCGTCAACTCCCGGTGCTGCTGGCCTCCGGGGCCTCGTATCTGATGCTCGGTGCGCTCGTCGGGTTGCTGCTGTTCCTGCTCGCGCGCGGCTGGCGCAGTGCGGCGGTGGCCGGTGTGGTGCTGGCCGGGGTGCTGTGGACGCAGCTGCCGATCTTCGTGCCGGACGGGCGGGCCGCGAGCGGGCCGGAAGTCACTGTCCTGCAATCGAATCTACTTTTCGGCGGCGCGGATGTGGCCGAGGTGGTGCGGACCGTGCGTGCGGAGCAGGTCGATCTGCTGACCGTCGAGGAGCTGACCTCCGAGGCGGTGGACCGGCTCGCCGCGGCGGGCATCGCCGAACAATTGCCGCACCAGTATCTGCAGCCGGGCGGCGGCGGTGCGGGCACCGGCATCTACAGCCGGTATCCGTTGCGGGACACCAGGAAGTACGACGGATTCGTGCTCCACAATCTGGGCGCGACCATGGATCACCCGCGGCGCGGCCCGGTCGCGGTCTTCGCCTTCCATCCGATTCCGCCGTCGTTGGACTTCACGTCCTGGAGTGTGGAGATGCGCCGGATCCGCGAAATCCTGGACGCGCAACAGGGTCCGGCGCTGGTGGGCGCGGATTTCAATGCGACCCGGGACCATTCGGCCTTCCGCGACCTGCTGCGCGGCCGGTTCGCCGCGGCGGCCGAGCTGGCGGGCGCGGGTCCGCTGCCCACCTATCCGGCCGACCGCCCCTGGGGTCCGGTTATCGGCATCGACCACATCCTGGTGGCCGATGGCACGGCCGCGGAGATGCGTGCCCTGACCATCCCCGGCTCGGATCACCGTGCGGTACTGGCCCGGACGCGCTTGAATGCCTGACACGCCGACCACGGGTCTCGGAGGCGGGCGATGGATCGGTCCGTAAGCCGTGGCGGGCGGATAATGCGTGATGGTTTCGGAATTCGGCGTGCTACGTCCGGCGCGGTTTCCGCGATTACCATGTGAACGCTCGATCGGCGGATACGCGTATCCGCCGCGGGGCCGGAAATACGCGGGCCCCCATGGATTCCGGGGAGGAACCTGATGAGGACTGCACGACTGCGCCTGGGAGTGATCGCGGTGCTGGTCGCGGTCGGTGCCGCGCTCACCGGCTGCGACGCCGACAACACGATCATCGACACCGCACCCTCGGACCCGGGCAACCCGTGGGAGCTGGCAGGCGCGGCCTCCAGCAGTGGCCCGAGCGGCCCGCGTCCCGGCGTCGCGGACGCGCCGCTGACGGCGGAGAACGGGGACGGCGGCGGCATCGACCGGTTGTCCCTCAATGCCATCGCCGATATCGAGGAGTACTGGAAGACCGAGTACGCCAAGACTTTCCCAGGCACCTTCGAACCGGTGGATCGCTACATATCCTGGGATGCGAAGGCGCCCAAGGCGCAGTCGGTGAAGTTCTGCAAATCCGACACCTACCAGCTCGTCAATGCCGCTTACTGCGGCCTCGACCACAGCATCGGCTGGGACCGCGGTGTGCTGCTGCCGCAGGTGGAGAAGAAGTACGGTCCGATGGCGGTGGTGATGGTGCTCGCGCACGAATACGGCCACGCCATCCAGGGCAAGGCCAAGATCGCGGGTTTGCTCACCCCGGTGCTGGTGCGGGAGCAGCAGGCGGATTGCCTGGCCGGGGTTTTCCTGCGGCACGTGGCCGAAGGCAATTCGAAGCACTTCACCATGAATATGACCGACGGGCTGGACGGTGTGCTCGGCGCCACCGTGGCGATTCGCGACGCGGATCCGAGCAATCCGAAAAATGTGCACGGCTCGGCCTTCGAACGGGTGACCGCGGTACAACTCGGCTACACCGACGGCGCCGCGGCCTGCAAGAAGATCGATCGCAAGGAGATCAAGAACCGCCGCGGCACGCTGCCGACCACCTTCGAGGTGGAGGACGAGGAGCAGCAACAGCTGCCGGTCGACGTGGCGTCGCTGACCAGCGTGAGCCAGGCGCTCGCCAGGAACTTCCCGGTCGCGCGGGCGCCGCAGTTCGACTATTCGGGCGTGGTGAAGGCCTGCCCGAAGGTCACCTCCACCGAACCGGTCTCCTTCTGCCCGAGCTCGAACAAGATCGGTACCGATGTGTCGGCGCTGGCCAAGCGGGGCGCCGCTGGATCGGGCGAGGAGGACTTCCTGTCATCGACCGTGACGGGAGATTACAACGCCTTCGTCGTCTTCGTCTCGCGATACATGCTTGCGGTGCAACAGGATCGCGGGCTGTCGCTGACCGGTGCGCAAACCGCGGGTCTGCGCACCGCCTGCCTCAGCGGCGCGTTCACCACCAAATTGAGCGAGCCGACCAGCGATCCGCGCCTGTCGGCCAAGGATCTGGACGAGGCGGTCTCCGGACTGCTCTCGGACGGTCTGGCCGCCGCCGATGTCGACGGCAAGATCGTCAAAAGCGGCTACCAGCGGCTGGAGGCCTTCCGCACCGGCGTGCTGGATGGCGAGCAGGCCTGCCTGACCAAGTTCGAGTAGATCGACGGGGATGGAGGCTCGACTCAGTCCACGATCGCGGGCAACGCACGCAGCGAGCTCAGCGTGGTCGCCAGCGCCCGGGCCGCCTCGGCGCCCTTGGTCACGAAGTGCTCGGTGAAGTAGGTCACGTGCTCGCTGTGCTCGTGGAAGTGATGCGGGGTGAGCACCACCGAGAAGACCGGTACGTCGGTGTCCAGCTGCACCCGCATCAGACCGTCGATCACCGCGGAAGCGACGAAGTCGTGCCGGTAGATGCCGCCGTCGACGACCAGCGCCGCGGCCACGACCGCCGAATACTTCCCGCTCTGCGCGAGCCGTTTGGCGTGCAGCGGGATCTCGAAGGCGCCGGGCACCTCGAAGACGTCGATGCTGTTCGGGTCGAAGCCCAGATCGGTGTATTCGTCGGTGAAGCCCTCCAGCGCTTTGCCGACGATCGAGCTGTGCCACATGGCGCGAACGAAGGCCACCGATCCGGTGGATGTGGTTCCCATATCCGGATACTACTGCTGGGTAAGGTGAGTCTCCAGCCACTCCATCACATCGGCCAGTACCTTGTCCTGCTCCGGCTCGTTGAAGACCTCGTGGTACAGGCCGTCATAGCGGATAACGGTCAAGTCCGCGGATGCCGCGCCGCGCTCGATGAGATCTGTACTCGACGGCGCCGCGATCACGTCGGCCGTGCCGTGCAGCACCAGCAGCGGCACGGTGAGCTGGTCGAGGCGGTGCTTGACGACATCGGTGGCGCGCAACATCTCCGCGCCGGTCCGGGCGGGCAGCTTGCCGCGGTAGACCAGCGGATCGTTGTCGTAGGCGGCGACCACCGCGGGATCGCGGCTGATCATCGACGAATCCAGCATCAGCACACCGAGATTCGGGGCCAGCTTGCTCACCACCGGGGCGAACATACGCTGCAGCGGATTGCCGACCGGGATGTCCAGCGGCGGCGCGGACAGCACGATACCCGCCACATCGATCGGTGCGCGGGTCGCCAGGTACAGCGTGATGAGACTGCCCATCGAATGCGCGATCAGGAATTTCGGCACCCCCGGCTGTTCGCGGGCCGCGATCTCGAGCATGCTCTCGACATTGTCGGCGGCGCCGTCCATCGACCCGATATTCGCCTTGCCGCCCGCGGATTTGCCGTGCCCGATGTGATCCAGCGCGTAGACCGCGAAACCGGCCTCGGACAAGCGGGTTCCGACGTGTGCGTAGCGCCCGGAATGCTCGGCGACGCCGTGCACCAGCACGATCACCCCGCGCGCAGCAGTCTCGGGAAGCCAGGCACGCCAGGCGATCCGGCTGCCATTGCCCTCGAAATCGCCTTCCTCGGTGCGGGTCACCTGTGCTCCTTCCGGGTTCGGGGCCTGCTCGCTGCTCATCGGTCGGCTCCTGACGTCTGCGGTCTCGCTGTGCGCGTTCGATCTTCGACCGGAGGGGCTATCGCTGCGCGAGCGCGTCGATCAGCCGCCGGTTGAACTCGATCAATCGAGCGTAGTTCACCCGGGAGATGCGCTCATCCGTTCCGTGGATTGTCGCCAGGTCGTCCTGGGTCAGCACGATCGGCGCGAAGTTGCAGCGGGTCGCGGCCAGGTCGTCGTAGTGCCGGGAGTCGGTAGCGCCGGGGACGATGCCGGTGGTGACCGCGATACCCGGCACGACCGCCTCGGCGATCCGGGCGATCAGATCGAAGGCGGGGCCGGGGCCGGTAGTGCGGGACGGTTCGGAGGACATGCCGACCAGGTCGATGCGCACGCCCGCGTCCCGCACCACCTTCCGGCAGTGTTCGAGCACCGCGGTCACCGAATCGCCGGGCAGGATGCGGAAGTTGATCAGCGCCTCGGCCCGCTGCGGCAGCACATTCGCCTTCACCCCGCCGTGGATCACGGTCGGTGCGGTGGTGGTGCGCACCAGCGCCTCGGTCTGCGGACGGGCCGCCATGATCCGGGTGATCACCGGGGACGCCAGCCCGACCCCGGCCAGGCCGAGCAGTCTGCGACGGGCCTCGGGCATGACCTCGCGCAACCGGGTCAGCATGTCGACGATCACCGGGGTCATCCGCAGCGGCATCGGGTGGTCCTGGATCCGGGCGACGGCGCGGGCGATCCGTCCGACCGCCGTCTGCCTGCCGGGCATCGAGGAGTGGCCGCCGGTCTCCCGCACCGACAGCCGGACGGTGGCATAGCCCTTCTCACCGAGCATGATCGACGCTACCGGGCGGTCCACCCCGTCGGCGACGCCCTCGGTGATCACCCCGCCCTCGTCGAGCAGCAGGTCCGCGCGCACGCCCGCCTGACGCAGCCGCCGGGCCATCCGCACCGCGCCGTTATCGCCGAAGACCTCTTCGTCGTGGCCGAAGGCGAGATAGACGGTGTGTTTCGGGCGCACGCCCGCGGCCAGCGCCGACTCCACCGCTTCCAGGATCGCGATCAGCCTGCTCTTATCGTCGATCGCGCCGCGACCCCAGATGAATTCCTCGTCGACCACACCGTCGAACGGGGGATGGGTCCACTGCTGCGCGTGGTCGACCGGCACCACGTCCTGGTGCGCCAGCAGGATGGCCGACACCCGTTCCGGCTCGACACCGGCCCAGCGGTAGAGCCTGCTGCGGCCGAAGGTCTCCAACTCGAGTTCGGCGTGCACCAGCGGAAAGGACTGCTCCAGATGGTCGGCCAACCGTGCGAACTCGGGATCCGCGGTATCGACCGGATCCTCGGTGGAGACCGTCGCGCAGCTCAGCGCCCTGGCCAAGCGCTCGGCGACCCGGTCGTCGACCATGGTCGCCGACCCTGCGACGGCGGCATTGCCCGGTCCTTCGCTCCGCGATGCCGCGGTCATCGCCGGCCCGTCTCGTTCGGCAAGTTCATGAACATCACTGCATTGTTCAACACCTCGGGCCCGATCGTGGTGGTCTTCTCGGCGCGCCACTTCGCATGCGCCTCGCTGCCGCCGCCGGTCAGGTCCGGCACACGCGGTGCGGTGAGCAGCGGCAGGTCGAGCCGGGCCGCGGTGACGGTGACCGGTGCGTTGGCGGGCGCGTGCGACCACACGTCGTCTACGACATCGGTGATCCGCACACCGAGCCGGTGCCCGGCGACCAGCGGCCAATCCTGGGCCAGCATCCGGATGTCGGTGGTCGCGGCGACCGGGGCGATGCCGCGGGTGATGACGGTGGCGCGGCCGCTCGGTTCGACGTCGTAGAGTTCGATCGCCGCGGTGGCGGACGCGGGGCCGGTCAGCCGCAGCGACGCGGTCGCGACGCCGGACAGGTGCGTGGTCTGCTCGAAAGGCTCGGAGATGGACCAGATTTCGCGATCCGCTCCGGGAATCAGGCCGCGATCGGTGTAACCGCCGGTGTGCAGGTCGACCGGGTAACGCCGGGAATCGGCGGGCGGCCACGCGGCTTCGGAACGCCAGGCGCCGTCGAACTGGCCGACGGTGACGCGTGGGCCGGGCACCTCGACCGCACGCTGCGCCACATGCTTGTCGAAGAAGGCCATCATTTCGGTATTGAACTGCGGGGCACCGCATTTGGTGCTGCAATCGCTGTGACCCCACTGGCCGAACCAGGCCCGGTGGTCGCCGGGGCCGAGCGCCTCCCAGAGCGCGAAGGCCCGATCCGGGCGGGTGTTCTGATCGAGGAAACCCTGACCGAAGAACAGTGGAATAGTATTGCCGCGCACGGCTTCTACCAGGTCGCGCTCGCGCCATCCCGGGCGGGCGGCATTGTGGTCGCCGGTGAGCGCGAGATACTCGTCGGTGCACTGCTGGGTCAACTGAAGCGCGTTGGACTGGTATTCGGGGGAGTCGTCCGGGCGGCCCGGTGTCGACGCGATCGCCAGGTGCTCCAGACCGACCTGATCGGCGGGGCGGATTCCGCTCTCGGTCACCGGTTTTCCGGAGAACTTCCAGGAGACACCCTGCATGAACAGGTAGGAGTACGGGTCCACCACCGGTGCGAACGCGACCACGGCCGCCAGACCCTTCGGCTTCGCGGCCAGACCCAGCAGGCCGGTCCACGCCTCGTACGACACCCCGACCATGCCGACCTGTCCGGTCGACCACGGCTGGCTCGCCGCCCACTCCACCGCGGTGACGACATCCGACCGTTCGCCCGCCCCGCCGTAATCCGGGCAGCCGTTGGATCCGCCGAACCCGCGCAGGTCGACGATCACGTAGGTATAGCCCGCGCGCAGCGCGCGATCGACCGGCAGGAAATCGACGGACGGCCCGCCCTCCAGGCGCGGCATGGAGATATAGGCCGTATGGGACCGGTACGGGCTGACCGTGAGGATCACCGGAGTCTTGGTGTCATCGGAGATGCCCTCCGGGCGCAACACATCCGCGTGCAACCGGGTGCCGTCCGGCGCGGTCAGGTAGGTCTGCCGGTACTGGTACCCCACGGTCACCGGCTCCGGCCCCGGCTCGGCGACCACCGCCGGAGCCGAAACACCCACCATCAGCGTCACGCCCGCCAACACCCGTACCACCGCAGACCCCAAGTTCACCACTGGACTATCGCGGTTGACCCGGGCGCGAGTCCAGCCCCCGGAATCATGGGTCCGCTCACCCGGCCGTCACCCGACCGGTGCGGATCCGTTCTCCGGACCGGCCCTGTCGGGTGGTCCGCGCACCTCACGGCTGGAGCGGGCCGACCACAGTGCTGTCGGCATTGGTGACGGACGCGACAGTATGCCGCCGCCATCCGCGAGCTGTTGGGTGACCTCGGATCCCACCTCGATCAGGCCATGATTGCCCCGCAGGTTGTTGCCGATGTCTCGGGGTTCGGTCTGTGCATCTACCTGACCGGGATGACAAGAATTTCTGGCCGAGCGCTCAGCGGAGCATCGGAGTCGCTTGCTCGCTGGCGCGTACCGGATGCGCGGGTCGGGCAGCGAGGCCGACGACGCTGTCCAGGAGGGGTCGACGCCGCCGCGTTGGCATCCGGCGCGGGTGGAGTGCTCGGTGCGAAGGATGTCGTGCCACATGATGCTGCCCGGCGTCGCGGCTATCGCTACCAGCGCTGTCAGCGGACCGCTTGTGCGCGCTCCGGGATGTAGTACGAGCGAGCGTCGAAAACGGCGAGGTACTAGGTCGGCGCTTCGCAGGTATCGGGTCCGCCGGGCGGAGTGACGGCCTGGGCGCGGAGTTCGGTGGGGGTGATGCGGAGGGCGGCGATCTCGTGGGGGCAGGATCGGAGCGGGAAGGCGTACCGGCGGATGTCCTCCGGGCCGTACTTTGCCTGTAGTGCCGAAGGGCCGCTGAGGGTTTCGGGTATCTGCGCGGTACCCGGGATCCCGGCGCGGGCGAGTTCGTCGGCGAGGGCGGTGCGGTCGGCGGGATCGGTGATCTCGCGCGGCGCCAGGTCGGGTGGGGGAGTCGCACCGAATTCGATACGGGCGACGAGTTCGGCCGGACCGTCACGGTCGGCCGGTTCGCCGCCGACGGTGGTGACGCCGTCGACATCGGTGCGCCGAATCCGGTAGACCACGAACGGCGTATAGGCGCGGACGCATTCGGGATGATCGATGCCACCGATCAGTTCTGGGCGCAGATCGTTGCCCACGCGCCGGAGTTCGGCCCGGGTCGGCGCCCGGCATCCGGTGCTCGCCACGATCGCGAGATATGTGGTCGTGTCGAAATCGGTGCGCAGTTCGAGGTGTTCCATCACCTCCGGGACCTGGGCGCCGGAGTCCACCCGATCCGCCAACCACCCGGCGAACAGTCGCGCGGAGTCCTCGCTATCGATAATCGCCGCGAGCGGTGGGCCGTTGAAGCCGGCGGGGTCGAACGCCACCACCTGGGCATTCAGCCCGGCTTCCGGCGGCTCGTCGGAATCGCACCCCGTCATGACACCGAGCGCGGTAACAACTCCCAGCACAGCGATCGTGGCTCGCCCCATACCCGGGCTATCCATGGAACTCGGCCGGGCGTTAGCGGTCGGGTGCGGGTCGGCCGAACGCGAGTGGCCCTTCCCGCGCGAGACGGGAAGGGCCACTCGATGTTTCGTGGGTCAGCTGACCAGATTGCGGCGGAGCTTGAGGATGGTGCCCGGGTCGAGGCCGAGGCCCTGGGTGAGGAACTTACCGAAGTCGCCGTAGGTCTGTTCCATCAGCTCGATCGCGGTGTCCAGATAGGCGCCTCGCACCTCCTGAAGGGGGATGAGCAGGTCGGGGTTCTGCATCAGACCGGCCCGCTCGAGGTCCTCGCGCAGCTTGGCGTCGGCGGCCGCGCGGAGCTGGTTGGACAGCAGATAGTCCTGGCGCGCAGTCCTTTCCGGCACTCCGATGGCCCGCAGCACCACGTAGGTCACCCATCCGGTGCGGTCCTTACCCGCGGTGCAGTGGTAGAGGGTGGCCCGGTCGGTCGCCGCCAGATCCCGGATGGTCTGTGCGAAAGCCGCCCGCGAAGCGTCGGTCAGGAAACTGCGGTAGACATCGGCCATGATCTGTTCGGCGCGTCCGTTACCGAGCAACTGTTCCTGCTTGACGGGATCCCGCGACTGAATCGCCTGCAGCATCTGGGTGAACATCCCGGTGTCGTCGATCGGACGCGACACCGACTGCACGCCCGACGGCAATTTGTCCGGCCCGCTGTACTGGATCTCCGGCTGCGTCCGCAGATCGATGACGGTCTTCACATTCAGACCGGCAAGCTTCTGCACATCGGCATCGGTCAGCTTATCCAGGGCATCAGCTCGAATAGCCTTGCCCGTTTTGACCTTTGCGCCGTCATAGGTGCGGTATCCGCCGATATCGCGAACATTGACCGCCCCTTGGAAGGAGATCGGCGCGGCCAGCGCCTCTGCCCCCGGTTGGGCGATCGCATCGGGTGCCGGTGCCGCCACCAACGCAAAGCTGGTGACCGCGGCGGCGATGAGGGAAATGAACGGTATCTTCATGCCCGGCGACAGTAGAACCTGTTCTAAGTCAATTCTCAGGTTCGGTGCAGCATGCTCACTCACCGGGATCGGTCACTCGCACAGTGGGATTCACACTATTCAGCGGTGAAGATCCGGTATTGCCAACACTCGTCGGAGTTCCTCGCAATGCCGAGGGTGGCGGCGTCCGGATGATGGACCGCGACGCGGTGAACGTCATCGGCGACCAAAAGTACCTGCTGTTTCCGGATGAAAGTTTCAACGACGAACTACGGGGGAGCAACGGCGATCCCCGGCATCGGGCGTGTCACCGGTGTCCGTTCCGCTTGGACCTTGCGGATGAACATGTAGTCCGCACCGTTGGTTCAGGCGGTCAGCGGGCGAGTTGTTCGGCCTATCTCGCGGATTCAAGGACAAAGCCGTAGATGTCGCGGTCGACCAACGCCGCTGTGTCGCCGACCTCCGCCCGCGGTCGCGGGCAACGTCGCTTCAAGACGCCCGGACAAGTCCTGAGGCCGACGATGGCTATACGCGATGATGTGCGGCATGACCGACTACGCGGTGTTGCTGGCCCGGATTTCGGCCCACGTCCGTCACGGGAGTTCCCCCTTACCCGCGCCCATTACCGATACGGAGTTGGCAGAAGCGGAATCTCGTCTCGGCTTCGCCCTCCACCCCCTTCTCGCAGACGTATACCGGCAGGTCGCAGACGGCGGTTTCGGCCCCGACTACCAGTTGCTCCGGCTGCTCGACGGTGACGCCGAAACCGTGGTCTCGGCCTATCTCGCCAACCGGGCCTCCGGTGCGGGTACCGAGTGGGCGTGGCCGGAAGGTGTCGTGCCCATCCTGACGTGGGGCTGCGGCATGTACGCATGCGTCGACTGCCGCAGCGAGGCGGGCACGGTGCTGTTGTTCGAGCCCAACCCGGGCGATCCAGACGCTGCTTGGCTCATCGATACGCCGAGCCTGTCGCAGTGGTTCGAGCACTACCTCGACGACACCGGCTGGTGGGTCGCAGCCGAAGAAGGTGAAGACGTCGACGAGATGCCACTGTGGCCGCACGCCCGAGAGCGCGCCGACTGACCACACTCCGCAGAGACGCGAGGCAGCGCCGTGGCCTGTGCTGTCTCTAATGCACCCAAGGACCTTGTTACCCATCGAGATTCGGCATCGGAAGCTTCGCATGGGCATACCACGACCGCTGTTGGACAGAACAGACGACAACGCGGTACGGGTCATCCGAGTGAACGCGAAGTGCGCGGTCTGCTACCGAGTGGCGTAGGCGTTCGCCGACCTCGGGTCTTGCTGGTCGGTTCTTCCCGATTTCTGCGAGTCGATGAGCCAGAAGTACGCGCGTGCAAGCGCCGACGCTCTATTTTCGACGACCGAGTAGGGCCCTACCGATCTCCGCGCGGGTGTGGCGAACGCTGGCTCGCGCCGAGGCGAGAGCTTGACGGGTCGCCTCGCGGACCTGTCTCGCGGCCGCCGCGGCGGGATTCCACAGCGCGTCCCGAACGAAATGGCCTATGGGCGTGAGGGTATTTCGGTAGACCCAGCGCGCCGGACGAATGATGAGCCATTGCGCGACCGCGGTGAGGAATCGGCCGATAGCACGGGAAATGCGCCCCGCCAGCCGCCAGGACCACACGAAGGCGTTCCCGATCGTATGGCCGATCGGAGCGAGCACCCGGTGGTAGATCCAATCGGCCGGACGGATAACGAGATTGCGCGCCAGCCAGGCAACGACACCGCCAATTGCGCTCGCCAGTGCGGCCAGTCCGGTGAGGGTGCCGCGTACCACCCACGCGAGCGCGGATCCGATGGGCTTCACGACATTCCGCCAGACCCACCCCGCAGGTTCGACCAGCAGGAACCGGATCAGCCAAGCCCCGGAACGGGCAACCATCCGGGCTACGGAGGTGATGGCCAGGCCCAGCCAGACAAGTGCGCGCCCGATCGGCGTGAGGATCATCCGATAGCACCAACCGAGACCGGCACGGAATTGCCGCACCACCCAGGTGCCCGCAGCACCGATACACCCTGCCAGCCAAGCAATCCCGCGACCGACAGGAAGCAGCACGGAACGCCACAGCCACCGGCCGGGCGCCACAACCAGATATCGCCCCAGCCAGGCCACCGCCTTGTAGGGCAGATACACCAGCGTGAAGAGCGCCACCCCCACACCCCTCGCCATCCACGTGATGCCCCGCCCGATCGGCCCGAGCACCCGGCGATATACCCAACCGAGCCCGACCCCGAACTGCCGGACCGCCCACCCGATCCCCGCCCCGATCCGCCGCACCACCCACGCGCTACCGCGACCGACCGGCACCAGCACCCGCCACCACACCCATCGCGCCGGGACCACGAACACCGCATATCCCAGCCGCGCGAGCCCCCTACCGACCGGGGTCAGCACCCCGTCCCGCACCCACCGTCCGACGGCAACCAGTGCATCCCACACCAGCCGCACCGGCACCACGAAGACGAGCACAATGATCCGCACCGGAATGCGGATCGCCGTCACCAGACACCCCTCCTCTCCCTCGCTCGGCGGCATGTCCTTCTGCAATATCACCCGAGCCGAATCCCGCTCGTCATCACCGCTCATACGTCAGCGAACCCCCCGTGTCACGTCGGCCCAGGCTACCAAACCGACTGCCCCGCCTCACTTCTTCGATTCCCTCACCACCTTGACCGCGGCAACCGGTCCGTAAACGGGACGAGCCCCCGCCACGCGAACGTGGCAGGGGCTCGAAACGTCTTGCGGTACAGGCGGGCAGGCGCGAAGCCTGCGGAGCGCCCGAACGGCCTACACGTCGAAGTACAGCTCGAACTCGTACGGGTGCGGGCGCAGGTTGACCGGGGCGATCTCCTGGGTGCGCTTGATGTCGATCCAGGTCTCGATCAGGTCCGGGGTGAAGACGTTGCCCTCGGTCAGGTAGTCGTGATCCTGCTCGAGGCGGTCGATGACCGCGTTCAGGCTGGTGGGGGCCTGCGGGATGTTCTTGGCCTCCTCCGGCGGGAGCTCGTAGAGGTCCTTGTCGACCGGGGCCAGCGGCTCGATCTTCTTCTTGATGCCGTCCAGGCCGGCCATCATCATGGCGGCGAAGGCCAGGTACGGGTTACCCGAGGAGTCCGGCGCACGGAACTCGATGCGCTTGGCCTTCGGGTTGTTGCCGGTGACCGGGATGCGGACCGCGGCGGAGCGGTTGCGCTGCGAGTACACCAGGTTGATCGGGGCCTCGTAGCCCGGGACCAGACGGTGGTAGGAGTTCACGGTCGGGTTGGTGAACGCCAACAGCGACGGCGCGTGGTGCAGGATGCCGCCGATGTAGTGGCGCGCGATGTCCGACAGACCGCCGTAGCCGGCCTCGTCGTGGAACAGCGGCTTGCCGTCCTTCCACAGCGACTGGTGCACGTGCATGCCCGAGCCGTTGTCGCCGAAGAGTGGCTTCGGCATGAAGGTGACGGTCTTGCCTTCCTTCCACGCGGTGTTCTTCACGATGTACTTGAACAGCTGCAGGTCGTCGGCAGCGTGCAGCAGGGTGTTGAAGCGGTAGTTGATCTCCGCCTGGCCCGCGGTGCCGACCTCGTGGTGGCCGCGCTCGAGCTCGAAGCCCGCGTTCTGCAGGTTGGTCGCGATCTTGTCGCGCAGGTCGACGTAGTGGTCGTACGGCGCGACGGGGAAGTAGCCGCCCTTGTTGCGGACCTTGTAGCCACGGTTCAGGGTGCCGTCCGGGTTGAACTCCGCGCCGGTGTTCCACGAGCCCGAGACCGACTCGATCTCGTAGAAGGCGCCGTTCATGGCCGAGTCGTAGCGGATCGAGTCGAAGATGTAGAACTCCGCCTCGGCGCCGAAGTACGCGGTGTCGGCGATACCGGTCGAACGCAGGTACTCCTCCGCCTTGCGCGCGATGTTGCGCGGGTCGCGGGAGTAGGCCTCACGGGTGAACGGGTCGTGCACGAAGAAGTTCAGGTTCAGCGTCCGGGCGGCGCGGAACGGGTCCAGGCGCGCGGTGCTGTAGTCGGGCAGCAGGAGCATGTCCGACTCGTCGATGGACTGGAAGCCACGGACGGAGGAGCCGTCGAACGCTAGCCCTTCCTCGGCGAGGTCAGCGGTGAAGGCCTTGGCCGGGATGGAGAAGTGCTGCTGCACACCGGGAAGATCGCTGAAGCGGATATCGACGTACTCGACGTCTTCTTCCTTGATGTACTGGATGACCTCGTCGGCCGTGCTGAACGTCACTTGTTCTCCTTACGGATCGGTTCCCAGCCAGTGTCGATTGCATGGGTTCGTCGCGTCCAGACGCTATGGACGCGGTGTTTCCCAGCAATCAAGGCTGTGTTTCGCCAGTGTTACACGTGCGGCTGGCCGGGTGTGGATCGTCACCCGGGCTCGACCAGCATGGTAATCCTGCCATCCGTCCGGTGCGCAGTGACGTTGAACTCCCCTTATGCGGTGCTCGGCCGTCGGGCGCCGCCGCCTATTCTGGAGGTCATGGCGCGCATCACCGGTTCCTGGCTCTCCGGACCTTCGGCCGAATCGGGCGACTCGGCTACACCCGAGTTTCCGGGTGAACATCTCGGATTGCCGCGCACCGGCGCCGGGTCGATGGCCGGACAGGGACGCCGGATCGCGGCCATGTTCGTGGACTGGTTGATGGCCGTCGGAATCTCGCTGTTGATCCTGCGTCATGTGAACGCGAACCTGCCGCTGCTCATCTGGTTCGTGATCGGTATCGCAGCGGTGACGCTGTTCGGGTTCACGCCCGGGCAGTACTTTCTGCGGCTGCGGGTGATCCGGATCGATGCGCCGGTGGCGGTCGGATTCGTGCGGGCGTTGGCGCGGCAGGTCCTGCTGTTGTTCGTGGTGCCCGCGCTGTTCACCGACGCGGATGGGCGCGGTATGCACGATCGTGCGACCGGTACCGCGGTCGTACACGCGCGCTAGACACGTCCCGGGCATTCGTGGACGGGCAGGCCATGCCGGTCGGCCTGTCCCGCCCGCTGCGATTGCCGCCATGCTTTGGGGGCGAGTTCGCGGTGCCCGACGATCCGGGTCGAAGCGGGAGAAGCGTCGATCGCGGTGCCCGGGCTGGTGCGGCTGCCGGTGGTGCTCCGCGGTGGGGCCGCGGCGCTGTGGTTCACGGGCTGCGACGGTTCACGGGCTGCGTCGATCGGCACCGGGGTCGGCCGTCGCGCTCGTCGGCTACCACGTCCTGTTATCGGCGTGCTGGTCGTGCGAAAGCAGTACTACGTCGACCGGCTCGACCTGGTCGGCGGGCACTGCGGGGCCGCTGAGCTTGTGCAGCGTGACGGGCCCCGGGTAGTCGCCGGGTGCGTCGAACGTCGGGTCGGTGAGCCAGGTCAGGCCCGCGTAGTGGAGGCGAAGGGTAGGTCCGCCGACGCGACTGGTTGCTCCGCGCCGTAGCGGCGGGTGGTGCTCGCGGTGTCCAAGGGTGCGAAGGCGTTGTGCCGGGGCCATTCGATTGCGGCCACCGGCACCCTGCGATGGCGCAGACGCACGCTGCGGCGCGTCTTCGGCCGTCCGAGGCAACGTTGAGCAAGGCCACCTCGGAGTAGCTGCGAGGAGCGCATTCGAGGATCTTCGGGCTGAGACGCTGCAACCGGGGTATGCCCCAGCCTGAGCGGACACTATTCCTCGGTTTCGGCGATTTTCGTGCCGATTGCGCGAATAGTGTCCGCTGAGGCCGGTCCGCACCGGTATCAGCCCAATGTGCGGCCGAGGAAATCTCGAATGAGCGCGGCGATCTCGGCGCCGTGCGTCTCCAGCGCGAAATGCCCCGCATCGAGCAGATGCAGCTCCGCGTCGGGCAGATCGCGCAGGTACGCGCGGGCGCCGTCGGGGCCGAAGATCTCGTCGTGCTCGCCCCATGTGATCAGGACCGGCGGGCGATATTCGGTGAAGTACTTCTGGAAGTCCGGGTAGCCGTCCAGGTTGAGCTTGTAGTCGGCGAAGAGTTCGAGCTGAATCTCCTTGTTGCCGGGGCGATCCAGGTAGTGCTGATCCAGGGTCCAGGTATCGGGGCTGACCAGCTCCAGCCGGTCGGCCGGAACTCCGTGCGTGTACTGCCATTTAGTGGCCTCGGCGGTGAGCAGCTCGCGCACGGCGGGTTCGTGCGTGGCCCGATCCTCGGCGTGCGCGAACAGCACCTCCCAGAACGGGGTGAAGCCCTCCAGATAGGCATTGCCGCTCTGGGTGATGATCGCGGTGACGCGCTCGGGGTTGCGGGAGGCGATGCGCAGGCCGATCGGCGCGCCGTAGTCCTGGATATAGAGCGCGAACTTGTCGAGCCCGAGGGTGTCGAGGAGTTCGAGGGTGATCTCGGTGAGCTTCTCGAAGCTGTAGTCGAATTCGTCGAGGGCCGGCATCGCGGACTGGCCGAAGCCGATGTGGTCGGGTGCGATCAGGTGGTAGTCGGCGGCCAGTTCGGGGAGCAGATTCCGGAACATGGCCGAGCTGGTCGGGAAGCCGTGCAGCAGCACCAGCGCGGGCTTGGCCGGGTCGCCCGCCTCCCGGTAGAAGACCTGCTGGCCCTGGATCTCGACGGTGTTGTGGCGCACTGCGGTCATGACGGCTCTCCTTGTTCGTCGGTGTTCCGAGCGGTTCAACTAACCGCTTATAGTCCATTTAAGGGTTAGACCGGCTTGGTTGTTCCCGATCTCCGAAACTTTGTCGAACGAGTTCGTCGCTGGGGCCAGGGGATCGCCTGAACCCGGGTGGATGTGTCGCGGCTATTCGGAAAAACACGAAGGCCCGCCTCCCGGAGTGTGGGAGGCGGGCCTTTCGCGAGGTAGGCGGCCGGAGCGTCAGCGCCTGCGGATGGTGCGCTGCACGCCGCGCATCTTGGCGCCGGCGGGCATCGGGCCCTTCGGCAGCGCCGGGCCGCTGCGTGCGCCGAGCGCGGCCAGTCGGCCCTCGATGAGGTCCATACGCTTGGTGTCGATATTGCGCGGCAGCTTGGTGAGGAAGCGCTGCAACTCCTTGAGCGGCACCTGGCCTTCCTCATTGCCGATGATCACGTCGTAGATCGGGGTGTCGCCGACCAGCCGGGCGGTCTTCTTCTTCTCCTGCGCCAGCAGTGACTTCAGCCGCTGCGGGGAACCCTCGGCGATGAATACGACGCCGGGCAGGCCGATCACCCGGTGGACCGCATCCAGCTGGGTGGTCGCGGCGACGCCATTGCTGACCCGCCACTTACCCTGCAGATTGTCCAGCACCCACGCGGCCGCACCGGCCTGGCCCTCGGCCTTGGCGTACACATTCTTCTGCACCCGGCGGCCGAAGATGATGAACGCGGCGAGCACGCCGAGCAGCACACCCAGCGGCAGCAGGAACCACTGCAGCCCGAAGATCAGTCCGATCACCAGGAACAGCACGGTGACGCCGACCAGCGCGCCGATCATCAAAGGCAGCAGCAGCTTGTCTTCCTTGCGCTGCATCTGGAATGCCTGCCACAGCTGCTGCCGACGCTCTTTCGACGCCTGCTTGCGAGCCGCCTTAGCCGCGGCCTTCGCTTCCTTCGACGGCGTGCCGCCCTTACCTACTGCCATGCATCCCAGGATAGTTCCTGCGTACGGGCTCCCCGGCGGCGGGACGGTGGACGATCATGCGCCCACAGACCCTCCGCACGCGTCACAGCGGTTGTGGTCTCTGTGACGCGTGCGGAGAGTCTGTGAAGCGAAGGACGTGGCGCCGGTGGCTATGGCTGTTTGCGGATTGATTGGGCTAGTTGGGTGGGCATGGGTTCGTGGCGGGCGTAGGTGCGGCTGAAGTCGCCGGTGCCGTGGGAGAGGGAGCGTAGGTCGATGGCGTAGCGGCTGAGTTCCAGTTCCGGGACTTCGGCGCGGATGCGGGTCCGGCCGGTGCCGTGCGGTTCGGTGCCGAGGACGCGCCCCCGACGGGAGGACAGATCGCTCAGGACCGGGCCGACGTAGTCATCCGATACCACTACCCAGACCTCGGCGAACGGCTCGAGCAGGTCGATACCCGCGCTCGCCGCCGCTTCGCGCAGCGCCAGGGCGCCCGCCGTCTGGAAGGCGGCGTCGGAGGAGTCGACCGAATGCGCCTTGCCGTCGAACAGCGTGACCCGCACGTCGACCAGTGGATATCCCGCGGCGACGCCACGCGCGGCCTGGGCGCGGACGCCTTTCTCGACGGACG
This sequence comes from Nocardia sp. NPDC050710, assembly GCF_040654375.1. Taxonomy (NCBI): domain Bacteria; kingdom Bacillati; phylum Actinomycetota; class Actinomycetes; order Mycobacteriales; family Nocardiaceae; genus Nocardia; species Nocardia sp. NPDC050710. The sequence continues at coordinate 38,617 of NZ_JBFAHV010000007.1, forward strand.
GAATGTATTGCCGCGGCACTACACCGCCGACCACCTTGTCCACGAACTCGATCCCGGACCCACCCGGCAGGGGCTCCACCTCGATCTCGCACACCGCGTACTGCCCGTGCCCGCCGGACTGCTTGACATGCCTGCCGCGGGCCTTGGCCTTTCCCGCGAACGTCTCCCGCAGCGCCACCTGGTGGTCGATCACGTCGACCTGCACACCGAACCGTGTCCGCAACCGCTCCAACGCGACGTCGCGATGTGCCTCGCCCAGACACCACAGCACCAGCTGATGGGTCTGACTGTTGTTCTCCAGCCGAATCGCGGGATCCTCGGCCGCCAATCGGGCCAATCCCTGGGACAGCTTGTCCTCGTCGGCCTTGCTGTGCGCGCGAATCGCGATCGGCAGCAGCGGATCGGGCATCGGCCACGGTTCGATCAGCAGCGGAGCACCGGTCTCCGACAGCGTGTCGCCGGTCTCGGCATGCCCCAGTTTGGTGACGTAGGCGATATCGCCCGCGATGACCTGCCCGAGCGGACGCTGCTGTTTGCCGAACGGTGCGGTGACCGATCCGACGCGTTCATCGGCATCGTGATCCGGGTGCCCGCGGTCGGCCAGGCCGTGACCGCAGACGTGCACCGTGTCGTCGGCGTGCAGGGTGCCGGAAAAGACCCGGATCAGCGAGACCCGGCCCACATAGGGATCGGAGGCGGTACGGATCACCTCCGCCGCCAGCGCGGCCTTCGGGTCGCACGGCAACGGATGTGGGTCGGCCCCGTTCGAGGCGGGTGCGGCGGAGACGACATGTTCGGTCGGCGTCGGAAACCCGCCGATGATGAGATCGAGCAGTTCGACCGTGCCCAAGCCCTGCCGTGCGCCTTCCGGCGCGGGGGCGCCGAACAGCACCGGATGGAAGCTGCCGCGCGCCACCGCGCGTTCGAGATCGGCGACCAGCGTCTCGAGTTCGATGTCCTCGCCGCCGAGATATCGATCCATCAGGGACTCGTCCTCGCTCTCCGCGATGATGCCCTCGATCAGCCGGTTACGCGCCTCTTCCAGCACGGCAGACTGCTCCGGCGAGGGTTCGGTCCGCACCGCCTCACCCGACGAATAATCGACCACACAATTGGGCAGCAATTCGATGAGCCCGGTCGCCGGACGATGACCATCGGGATTCTTCGGCCCGTATACCGGCAGATGCAGCGGCAGTACGTTCTCCGACCTGCCTCCGCCGAGCACCGTGCGACAGGTCTGCACCATCTCGTCGAAATCGCCCCGCGCCGTATCCAGATGGGTCACCACAATGGCCCGCGGCATCCCCACCGCCGCGCATTCCTCCCACAGCGCCCGCGTCGCCCCGCTCACCCCCTCCGGTCCCTCAGCCGCCGACAACACGAACAACGCCGCATCCGCCGCTCGCAGCCCGGCCCGCAGCTCCCCGACGAAATCCGCGTATCCGGGTGTGTCCACCAGATTGACCTTCACCCCCGACCACGGCATCGGCACCACCGACAGCTGGACCGACCGGTGTTGTCGCTGCTCGATCTCGTCGTAATCGGACAGGGAGGTCCCATCCTCCACCCGTCCCGCGCGATTCACCGCCCCCGCGGTCAGGGCCAACGCGTCCACCAGCGTCGTCTTACCCGCCCCGCTGTGACCGACCAGCACCACATTCCGAATGTGTTCCGGCCGATCCACCGTAACCACTCTGCCGTTGCCTCCGGCAGATCCACTCGTCTTGTCCACCATGTGTCTCGCTTTCTCGCCTCGACACCGCGGTCCTTCGAGCTTCCCACCAACGGATGTGGGGCGTCCACGAATCGGACAAGATCTCGTGGTCGAATGCTGTTGTTCGAGTTGCGAACGATTGGTGGCGCGCCGTCAGCCGAAGTGGGCCCCGGGTGGGCGACGTCCGGGGCGTCGAACAGCGGCGCCGGTCGGTCACGCGGAGGGTGGTCGATGAAGGCGGGGCACGTAGCTGCGGGTCGGCTCCGTGGTTGCCGTCGAGGGCGGTGTCAGGCCGGTGCGCGCAGAGGAAGTCAGTGATGGGCGTAATTGGTGAACGCGGAGTATGCGGTGCCGTGGGCCGTCACCCAGCGCTGCCAGCCGTGAAACGCGTCGGAGGCGGTGGCCAATTTTCGCGCCGGATTGGGCCGTCGGGGACGTGGTGTGGCGCTCACCGTGTGGAATGGCTGGTCGACGGCGCGTCCGTGGTGGGAATGTTCCGTCGGTTGAAGCCCGGCTCGGATTCGCGGCGAACCCGCCTGCCCAGCCGGGTGACAGCGTCAGCGCGGCGTTTGCCACCCATCGACAGACCGAACACACCGTGTGACCGCCCATGGCGATGCGGGTGTGGTCGATCGGCCACCTGCCGATCAGTCGGTCGAGAACGAACGACACATCCCGCGCGCGATTGCGCGAAACAGCCTCGCCGTCCGGATGCCCCTGGCGCGCCGAGCATTCGGTGATCGCCCGTCGAGTCTGCCGTTCGCGTCGATCATCCACACCGGGCTGATCCCTGAGATCGCCCCCGAACTGCAATCGGCAAACCCGAAACCGCTTCGCCGGCGGCGGTAGCAGGCGCTGCTCATCAATTGCCTTGCTGTAGAGGACAATTCATGACTCGATCGGCGCGGATCGGGTACCGTTGACGAGGAGCAGACGCGTGGCAGCGTCCGGGAGTGCGGGGGTTCCTGATGCCGAATATCAGTCGTGAGCGGCGAAGCCGGTGGATCGAGCGCACACTCGCGGAGTTGCCGTTCCTGACCGCGCGGCAGCGTAGATTCCTGTCGGTTCCGTTGGCGGAGCGCGGCTGGCATCTGCTGATCGAACGTACCGCGACCACCTCCGATCGAGCGGCGGTGTTCGCGATCGGCCGGACGGGCGTGTATGCCTTGGTATTCACCGATACCGTTCCGGATCGGTCGCAGGTGCTCCGAATCCGCAAACGTTCCGAGGAAATGCTCACCGGACTGCTGTTCGGTCACGAACAATTCGTGCCGCATATGTTCGAGGTCGCGCTGCTGATGTCCGCCGCGGCGGCGACCGGGGTGCAGGACGGATATCTGACCTGCGATGAGTCGACCATGTACGACCGGCTGATCACGGGGGAGCGCAAGCTTTCGGCCCGACGCGCCCGCGATATCGCCGCGTCGATCGCGGAAAGGTCGGCAGGGTACGAGTGGCTATCCGCGGATGAGGCGCCGCAAGCCGAAAGTGTTACTTCCGAAGGGCTTTTCGGCACATCGGATCTGACCGGGCAAGCGCGGGGAAATGCGCTGACGCGCCCGTTCCAGGAATGGATGACCTTCTTGGATCCGGAACAGCTCGCGCTGGTGCACGCGAACTTCAACGGACCCGCGCGATTCAGCGGCCCCGCCGGGACCGGTAAATCCGTCGTCGCCCTACATCGCATGGCCCGATTCGCCAAGCACAATCCCGGTCGGTTGCTGTTCACCAGCTTCGTCAGGACGCTGCCGACCTACCATCGGTCGGGGTTCGTGCACCTGGCACCGCACGCGGTGGACCGTGTGAAGTTTGTCGGCTTGCACTCGTGGGCAATGGGTTTGCTCACCAGGCGCGAGGTGGAATACCACCTCGACGAGGGTGCCCAGGAAGACTCCTTCGCCCGCACCTGGCAACGCGCGCGTGATGTACTCGGCCGGGTCGAGGGAACCGACTACCAGTACTGGAAGGATGAGATCGACCGCGTGATCAAGGGCCGCGGCCTCGAGACCCTCGCGCAGTACCAGGGGATCAGGCGCACCGGCCGTGACGGCATCCAGCTCCACGGCCGCCGTCGGGAGTACGTGTGGAAGCACTGGTATCTGCCGTATCAGGATCGGCTGCGGGACAAGGGCGCCGACGACTTCAACGACATCATTCGCAAGGCGGTCGACGAGTTGCGTGATCGCCCGCTCGACGACACCGAGGACTACGCGATGGTCGTGGTCGACGAGGTGCAGGACTGCACATTGATGGAATTGCGGCTGGTGCACGAAATCGCCGGTGGCGGTCCGGGCGCGCAACTGTTGCTCGTCGGCGATGGCCAGCAGCAGGTGTACGCGGGTGGCTGGCGACTGTCCGATGCCGGTATTCCGCTGCCCGGTGGTCGCGGACGTGTGCTGCGGACCAACTATCGCAACAGGGATGCGGTGCTGCGCTACACCAAACGCATCGAAGCGGGAAATACGGTCGACGATCTCGATGGCGGACCGGGTTTCGTGCTGCGCGACAGCGATGCCGTTCTGACGGGCGGCTCGGCAATCGAGAAGCGCCTGCGCCGCAAGGATATCGACGCCGAACTCGTGCGCGCGATCACCGAATCGCCACTGCCGCAGTCCGATATCGCCGTCATCGTCAATACGCGCAAGGAAGCGGCGCACTATCAGCAGGTGCTGGAACGGGCGGGTCTGCCGACGCTGTCGTTGGAGAGGTACGACGGGGCGCGGGCGGATGTGATCAAGGTCGGCACCGTCCATCGGGCCAAGGGAATGGACTTCGCCGCGGTCTTCCATATCACCGAGCAGCCGCCCGCCCCGATCGCGACATTGACCGGGGGTGCGCGGGATCGAGCCGAATTGCTGGCCCGGCAAACGCTGGTGGCCTCGAGCCGGCCGCGGGATTTCTTGTGGATCGCCTACCTGATCGATTGACGCCGGTGCGAGCGAGGCTGCTTGTGCGCGAGCGTGCTCGGCGGGCCCGGTAATTCGGGGTCGGGTGGGCCCGTTCGGGTGAGCAGCGGGCAGCCGGACCGGCTGCCCGCGCGCGTACTCAGGCGGAAATGGTCCCGCTGTAGGCGGTCCACCCTCGACCCTTCGACTTACATCCGAAGCTGCCGTGGAATCCGGACTCGCATCGCGCACCGGCGAACTCGATGTACGGTCCCCAAGCCCCGTCCCCGGTCTTGACATTGTTGATCCACGGATTCCCGCCCGGCAGGGTGTACCGAGTCCCCGAATCGAATGTCGGATGCGCGGGCAACCACGGCTGGTCGATAACCATCTCGTTCACGGTCAGCAGGAATGGCAGGAAGCTGTACTGCAACCTGGTCGGAGACGTGGTGTCGCAGCCCACCGTTCCATCCGCGAAGATCGCGCAGTGGAAGCCGCCCGCATTGAAATACACCGGGCCGTCATCCGCCTGCGCCGTGCCCGTCACCAGCATAGACGCCATCCCCAGTGCGCCGAGCACTCCGGCGACCCTTTTCCCGATACGTTTCATACAAACTCCTCGAAGAATTCCGATGATGCCGAAAACGAATCCGACACGATTGTCGGCTTCCCCCTGATATTCGTTTCAATCCCGGGTCGGGACCGGTGGATTCGCCGGCCAGGAGGCCCTGATCTACCGTGGCTCGGTCAGTTCCGGATCACCCAGGTCCGGAAGCCGCCGCAGCCCCGCGGCGACCTCGAAGGCCAGATCTCGGTACCCGAGGGCCAGTTCGGAGAGTCGGTGCCAGGCGCGATGCCGTTCCGGTTCCGTGGCGCCTTCGCTCAGCGCCGCCCGCGCGAGCACGCTGTAGCGCGCGAGTCGATCGACCACCGCGCCAATGGATTCGGTATGCATATGTGCGCCCCCGTGCGCGGTGGGCAGTTCCGTGGCCAGCCACCGGTCGATATGCCGGATCAGGCCTGCGCGACGAATCGCGATCTCGCCACGCGGACCGGTGGACACCCGCAACGTCCGATGGGCCTGGGCGAGTTCGCCCGCGGCCCACAGCACCGGATGCGCCACGCTGTGCTGACCGGCGCACGACTCCAGAATCAGCTCCTTCGAGGGCAATGGATCCTCGGACGCGGACATGTCAGCATCGCCTCCCCTCGGTGCCCGGAGCATCGGCGCGCCAGTCCGGCTCGGCGAGTGCGTAATACAGTGCCTCTCGCGTCGTCAGACCGAGCTGTCGTGCGAATTCGCTCGCCTCGCAGACGAACTCGGCGAATTGGACGGCGGCGACCGCCTGCTCCAGCGACACGGTCCGACCGGGCAGAAATGTCACCACCCACCCGCCGTCTCCGACCGATCTGGCCTGGTGCTCGCACCGATCACTGACGACACGCTCTCCATTGACTACCTGCACCGACATGGTTCCCCGATCTCGCCGAATGGTCCGGCGCGCCACCAATGCTCAGGTCTGCTGAATCGAAGAGTGAATCTACAGTACTGAATTTCAGTAAATCTTGGAATCGTGAAAATCGGTATTCTTCGCACGAGCGGACTCCGCCGGTCCGGACCGAAGTGAGGAGAATTGATGGCGCCGACCTCCCCGACCGTCGCGGGCTGGGAGCTGGTGCTTCGAATACGTCAGCGCGTCAACGAACTCGGCCTCACCTCCCGCTACATCCAGAAGACGCTCGGCATCGGCCCGACCTACTGGTCACAGATCACGAACTACAAGGGCGTGCTCACCGAGAACAAGCTGACCAAGCTCGCCGAACTACTCGAGTTCGACACCGCCGACCGGCGCGAGCTACTCGAGCTGCGCGGGCTGGCGAAGGAACGGGGTTGGTGGAACCGGTACTCGACACTGTTCGAGGAGGAGACGCTCCGGTACTTCGGTTTGGAGGCCGGCGCGACTCATATCAAAAGCTACGAAAGTTCGGTCATTCCAGCGCTTTTGCAGACCGAAGACTACATTCGAGCGCTGACCGCCTCCATTGTGTCGACCAAACCGGCGGAATCGGAAGAACTGGTACGGGCGCGACTGGAGCGTCAGCATCGGCTCCGGGACGACGACGCGGTACGGCTCACCGTGGTCCTCGGACAAGCGGCGTTGATGCAGCAGGTGGGCGGGCCCGCGGTTCAGCGTGCGCAGCTGCGACACCTGGTCTCGGCGATCGAAAGCGGCTCCGAGACCGTCGATGTGCGGGTCATCCCGTTCGAGGTCGATACCGTAGCCGCCGTCAATGCCGCGACATTCAGCGTCCTCGACTTCGAAAGCCCGCGACTACCGACCATCGGCTGGCTCGAATCGGCCACATATGCCGAACTCATCGAGGAGCCGAGGGTGGTCGAGCAGTTGAAATATCAGTATCTGCGGGCGCGGTCCTCGGCATTGGAGCAGGGGGAGTCGGTCGAGTTGATCAAGGACATCGCGCGCGGGCTGGGGTGAATGTTCGGGCCCGGATGCGCTGAGATGTAATCGGGAGGGCGCCACCCGGACGGTGGAGGGTGGCGCGAAAGAGCTGCTCGCCGATATGGCCGAATCCTGCTACGGCCCGCATGCGCTGACCGGCGTGTCCGGGCACTGCTCGGTCGAGACGTGAGCACGACGGGTGGAACTCAGCTGTTTTCGCAGCCGATGCCGTTGCCGTCGCGATCGAGGTCGTATACGTCGGGGCCGATCACCTGAACGCGGCCGGTATACGCCGGTCCGTTTCCGCTGCCGCCCTCGCAGTCCACATCGCTCGCATACGGAACGCACGGTGTGTAAGAGGGGTGACAGCCGGATTGCGGCGCGGCCGAGGCGGTGGCGGTGAGGACGAACGCCCCGGTGAGGATGGATATGCCGAGGACGGCAGCGAATCGCATTGTGCTTCGATCAGTTCTACAGCGGCGCACAGTATGACATGCCTCACGCTGCCACTCGCGGGCCCCTCTGTTGCCAATGCCCTGCTCTTACAGTGCCTTTCAGGGTTCTGCGACACTCTGCGCTGAATACCGTTGAGTGGTCGATTGTGCGAATGTGATGGAGGGTGACCGCCGATGCTGGTCATCAACGAACGAACAGCGGCGTCGCGTCCCGAGCAGCGTGTGCTCGACTGGATGCGGACCTGGACCGGCCAATACATCATCGTGGGACTAGCGATCGCGGGACTCGATGTCCTCGCACAGGACCGCAAGGGCGACGCGCAGGACGCCGACCTGGTGGTGATCACGCCGCGCGCCATCGTCGTGATCGAAGTGAAGGGGACCGCGCCCGGCGCCACCACCGGTGTCCTCTCCGTCCAGGCCAACGGCCGGTGGCGCCTGTCCGGATTCGAGGGCGACCCGATCCACGTGAGCGACAGCGGCACCTTCGAGCAGGTGACCACCAAGGTCTCCGACCTCGAGGACCTGGTCCGCAAACACCACGCCGACGCCTACATCGATGGCCTCATCGTGGTGGTCCCGCCCGGGGAATCGACCATCACGCTGAATGTCGAATCGCCGCAACACGGGTGCGGTGTGGTGCTCGGTTCCACACCGGGTGAACTGCGCGCCTGGTTGCACCGCACCTCGAACCGCAAACTCGTCTGGACCGCCGAGTCCGCACACGCGTTGCTCGCGGACATGAACCTGGGTGACTCGGTGACCGTCGAAGACCTTCTGGCTGAGGGCTTTCCGTCGGCGACCGGGCGGCGTGCGGCGGCGGTCGCACGCGTTTCGCGTGAGTCCGCTCTGCTCGACGCCTTCCCACACGCACCTTCTGAAGCCTCGAGCGCGGTTGTCGCGCATGCGTATCCGGAACATTTGTCGTCGCCACATGCGCAGCGCCAGCTGGAGCAGGGCGCGGTTGTAGCGCAGACCACGCCGCGTGGGTCGGAGGAGCCATCTACCCTGGCGCAATCCGCACTGGCTCGTCTGGAGGAACCACCGACTCCGGAGCGATTGGTGCCGTCTGATTTCGAGCGGTCGACTATGTCGGCGGAATATTTGCGATCGAGATCGGAGCAGTCACCGCCTCCAGGGCAATCCGCGTCTGCCCGTTCGGAGGACTTGCAGACTTCGCGGGAACCGGCGGTGGCTCCGCATGAGCTGTTGGCTACTTCGACGGGAGTTGCGCTGCCGGGTCGGGAGCAGCCGCCGATGTTGGCGGGAGTTGCCCTGCCTGGTGGCGGGCAGTCGCCTGAATGGACCGGAGTTGCCCTGCCTGCCGAGGTGCAGTCGCCTACCTCGGCGGAATCAGCCTCGCCCGGCGGGGATCAGTTGTCCATCACGGCGGGAGTTGCGTTGCCTGGTGGGGAGCTGTCATCTATGTCAGCGGGGATTGTGCTGCCTGGTGGGGAACTGTCGTCTACCTCGGCGGAAGTTGCGCTGCCTCGCCGCGTGCAGCCGTCTACCTCGGCGGGGGTTGCCCTGCCTGGTGAGGTGCTGTCGTCCACCTCGGCGGGAGTTGCCCTGCCTGGTGGCGGGCAGTCGCCTGAATGGACCGGAGTTGCCCTGCCTGCCGAGGTACAGTCGCCTACCTCGGCGGAATCAGCCTCGCCCGGCGGGGATCAGTTGTCCATCACGGCGGGAGTTGCTTTGCCTGGTGGGGAGCTGTCGCCTGTCTCGGCGGAAGTTGCGCTGCCCCGCCGCGTGCAGCCGCCTGTCTCGGTGGAATCTGTCCCGCCCGGTGAGGAGCTGACACCTATCTCGGCGGAAGTTGCGCTGCCCCGCCGCGTGCAGCCGCCTATCTCGGCGGGAGTTGCCCCGCCTGGCGAGGTGCAGTCGCCGATCTCGGCGGTAATCGTGCAGCCTGCCGGGGAGCTGTCGCCTGTCTCGGCGGAAGCGGCCCTGCCCCGCCAGGTGCGGCCGCCTACCTCGGCGGAATCTGTCCCGCCTGGTGAGGAGTTGTCGTCTACCGCAGTGGGAGTCGCTATGGCTGGTGGGGAGCTGTCGCCTGTCTCGGCGGAAGCAGCCGTGCCCCGCCAGGTACAGGCGCCTATCTCAGCGGAATCCGCTTTGCCTGGTGAGGCCCTGTCGCCTATCGCGGCGGAAGCGGCCCTGCCCCGCCGGGCGTCGCCGCCTACCTCGGCGGAATCTGTCCCGCCTGGTGAGGTGCTGTCGTCCACCTCGGCGGGAGTTGCTTTGCCTGGTGGGGAGCAGTCGCCTGTCTCGGCGGAGGCGGTCCTGCCCCGCCGGGCGCAGCCGCCTACCTCGGCGGAGCAATCGCTGCATCATCCGGCGCAATCGACTGCGTACCCCGGATCGAAGGCTGCCGGGGTTGCCTCTCCGCAGTCGGCCGAATCCGACACGCCGACCGTCGATTCTGCGGCGAACGAGTCGAATTACCCAGCTTTGCCGCCTGATACGGCCTTCGTACAGGCCCGGTCCGAGACATCGCAGACCACCTCGCCCGCCATGGTACGTCGCCACGGCCCAGGATCGGTGGGGCGGGACGTGGACCATTCACCGTCGCCCTCCGCGATCGAACCCGATATTGCGTCGGCCGACGGTCATGCGGCCACAACCACGAACCATCCGGAGGATCGGTCTACCGCTGGGCTCCGGCAGGAAAAGCCTTCGCAGCCACGGATCACCCCCTCGGCCAACGAGATTCGCCGTGCCCCGGAATCCGGCGGGCAACGACCGCACCACTCACTGTCAGCCCGCGCGGACCAGCAGCTGCCATGGATTGCGCCTGACCCGGATACCGATCCGCCGACCACGCCACGAGCATCGGCCCCCACATATGTGCGCCCACCGTGGATCCCACCCGATGACGAGGTGGCGTCGATGCCGTCGTCGCCGGTGTCCCACGGGTACGGCGAGCCGCATCGAATCACCTCTGATATCGACGAACATTCGCCAACGTCGTTCTCCACCAACACGAAACTGCCCGCCCACGATGCCGCCGCGCCTCCCACACCGTCGCACCGCTCATTTTCCCCCGCGAACCAACCCTGGACCGACCCCGACGACGACGATACGAATCTGCCACCGGCAGCCCACCCACAGTCATCCTTCACGGACCGATGGTCGTCCTGGATCGAGTCCGAAACCGACCCACACCGCGCACCCACCCCCCTCCGGAGAACAACACCGCCCCGGATAACGCCGGGTACCGAACCGCCACCATCGCGTCCGCTGATCTCACCGACCGTCCTCCAAAACCTGCCTCACCCACCACTCCCAGCGTGGATCTCGGCAATCCGCGAGCGCATTCCTACCCGCCCGGCCGACCAACCGAAGTCCACCCGCCATCTCCCGCAACAACTGGCCGCCCTGGCCGTCATCGCAGTCACCATCGGCGCCATCTGGTTGATGGCCTCCACCTGCTCCTCCTCGCCCCGCAACGCGGTAGACCCGACCCAACCCGCAACGACCACCGACGTCGTGACACCACCCGGGGCCGAAACAACGAAACCCCCACCAATATCCACACTGCCCCTGTGCTTCCCCCTCCCCACAAGCTGCTGACCCTGGAGAAGCCGTCGGAGATAACCGGCGGAGTGCAGGCTCTGCCTGAAAGGCTGCTCTTGGCGCGAATCGGATTCATCGGTCAGCCCGGAGCAGCCCCGGCGCTATCAGAACGCGTCGCCCGAAGTCGACGTCGTCGATACCGTTAAGGAGGACAGAACCGTGGTTGGGGCGCCACGAATTTCAGGTGCGGAAACACACTCTTTGTCGGGCCTCCGCATGGCCGAGAAAGCTATCCGACTAGCGTTGATCACTTTGACGAGTGCGGATCCTCTTATGCTGCAGTAAAAGCGAGCGAGACGGATGGTCGGCGTGCATCCAGAGCCCTGCGTGGATAGCCGGTGCAGGCGCTGATCGACCCGGCGGTTGGTGACGCCGACGACCGTGCATCGGCACAGTCCGCCTGCTTTCTCGGCTGAAATACCGCACCCCGGCCGAACATGAAGCCGCGTACCACGCTCAGCGGCTATGATGCCGACTGGCGCTTGTCTGAACCCGAAGCTGGACCCGACCCGTGTCGGTTCGATGGCCGCATTCCGGCTCTCACCCACACGACGGCCCTGCTGTCTGTCGGCGGTGTTCACTAGTATCCTCCGGTACCCGCTCATCCGTTTGGAGAGTACGCCGTGATGCAATTCGAACAGCTGGATTCACTGCGCAAGCAGCACCCGGCCTGGCGACTGTTGCGGGCGGACAATGCGCCGCTCGTACTGTCGTTCCTCGGTAAGGTGTTCGTGGACGACAACGTCCGAGCGATCTCGGCTGCCGAACTGATCAGCAGGCTCGATGACGAGTTGTATGCGCTCAACGAGCGGTTCGGTGAGGGTACTTTCCCGAAATCGCCTGCTGCGTATCTGAACGACTGGTCGGCGCCGGAGGCGGGCTGGTTGCGCAAATACTATCCACCGGATTCCGACGAGGTGTATTTCGACGCGACTCCGGCGGTGGAGAAGGCCCTCGCTTGGGTGAAGACACTGCAGGATCGGTCGTTCGTCGGGACCGAGTCCCGATTGAACACACTGTTCGAGCTGTTGCGGCAGATGGCCTTCGGGTCGGAGTCCGATCCCGCGGTGCGGCTGGCGGAATTGCGGCGTCGCCGCGATGCGGTTGATGCGGAGATCGCGGCGGTGACCGAGGGCCGGTTCGCACTGTTGGATTCGGCCGCGCTGCGGGACCGCTATCAACAGTTCACGGTGACCGCACGGGAGTTGCTCGCCGATTTCCGCGAGGTGGAGGCGAATTTCCGCCAGCTCGACCGCGAGCTGCGGGCGCAGATCGCCACTTGGGCGGGTTCCAAGGGGGAGCTGCTCGATGACCTGCTCGGCAGCCGTAACTCGATCGCCGAATCCGATCAGGGCCGCAGCTTCCAGGCGTTCTATGACTTTCTGCTGTCGCACGACAAACAGGTGGAGTTCACCGAGATGCTGGCGAAGGTGCAGGAACTGGAGGCCATCGGCGAACCGGATCCGCGGATGCGGCGCATCCACCACGACTGGCTGGACGCAGGTAGCCGCACCCAGGCGACCGTTCGCCTGCTGTCGGAACAATTGCGCCGGTTCCTGGATGACCAGGTGTGGCTGGAGAACCGTCGCGTAATGGACGTTCTGCGCAATATCGAGGCGAATGCGTTGCGGCTGCGCGAGCTTCGCGATCCCGAGGTGGAGACCGAGATCGATGCGACGGCACCACAATTGGTGCTACCGATGGAGCGTCCGCTGTATCGGCCCACCGACAAGACACCGCTGGACAGCGCTAATATTGCCGACGCATCCGAGGACGTGGATGCGGATCTGCTGTTCCAGCAGGTGTTCGTTGATCCGGCGCGGCTGGCCGAAACGGTGCGGGGCGCCCTGCGGAGGCGGGCGCAGATCGGGCTGGCGGGGCTGCTGGAGGAGCGGCCGCTGGAGCAGGGCCTGTCCGAGCTGGTCACCTATCTGTCGCTGAGCGACCCGGCCTTCGAGGTGATCTTCGACGACGCACACCGCGAGAATGTGCGGTGGCGCGACGAGGCGGGCGAGACGCGCAGCGCCGAGATACCGCGAGTCACGTTCGCACGCAGTGTGGGGAGGGATGGCTGATGGCCGCGACCAGCTCGATCGAACCGGACTTGTCGATGGTAGTCACCCAGCTGATGAAGGGTGTGCTCTACCGGGAGACACACGAGAAGCAGTGGCGGCAGCTGTTGGCGTTGCAGCCGCAGGTGCGTGACTACGTGCGGGTCATCGGATTGACAGTGATCATCGACGAATCCGAGGGTTACGCGTTTCTGCGGTCCCGCCCGGACTCCGAAGACGAAGACACTCCCGCTGTGCCCCGGCTGATTCCGCGTCGGGCGTTGTCGTTCCATGTGAGCCTGTTGTTGGCGTTGTTGCGCAAGAAGCTCGCGGAACACGATGCGAAGGACGGAGATTCGCGGGTGATCCTGACCCGCGATCAGATCGTGGAGATGGTGCGGCTGTTCCAGCCGGAGAGCAGCAATGAGGCCCGGCTGGTCGAGCAAATCGACGCGCAGCTGAACAAGGTGATTGATCTCGGCTTTCTCCGCAGACTCAACGGCTCCGGTGAACAGCAGCAGATCTTCGAGGTGCGGCGCATTCTCAAGGCATTCGTGGATGGGCAGTGGCTGTCGGAATTCGACCGGCGCCTGGCCGAATATGCCGACACCCTGTCGGGAGGGGACGACCGGTGACCGAAACGGCCGAATACGAGCCCGGATTCCGCCTCGACCGGCTGGAGGTCTACAACTGGGGCACCTTCGATCAGCGGGTGTGGGCATTCGAGCAGCGCGGCCACAACGGTCTGCTGACCGGCGATATCGGGTCGGGTAAGTCGACGATCGTGGACGCCATCACCACCTTGCTGCTGCCCGCCCACCGGATCTCCTACAACAAGGCTGCTGGTGCCGAGACAAGGGAACGCGACCTGCGTTCCTATGTGCTCGGGCACTACAAATCCGAACGCAACGAGACCACCGGGACGAGTAGGCCGGTGGGGTTGCGTGATCGCCGATCGTTCTCGGTGATCCTCGGCGTCTTCGCCAACCGTGGTTTCGACGCGGTGGTCACGGTGGCCCAGGTGTTCTGGTTCAAGGACCAGGCTGGGGCCGGACAGCCGGATCGGTTCTTCGTGTGCGCCGACGCGGCATTGAGCATCGCCACCGATTTCGCCGATTTCGGCGGCGATATCGCCGCACTGAAACGTCGGCTGCGCAAATCCGATGCCGCCGTGTGGGACGGGTTCCCGCAGTACGGCAAGGACTTTCGGCGGCGGCTCGGTATCGAGTCCGAGCAGGCGATGGAGCTGTTCCATCAGACGGTGTCGATGAAGTCGGTCGGTAATCTCAATGATTTTGTGCGCAACCACATGCTGGAGCCGTTCGACGCGCAGGCCGCGATCAAGGGTCTCGTCGATCATTTCGAGGACCTGACTACGGCGCACGACGCGGTGGTTCGGGCGCGCGAGCAACTGGTTCTGCTGGATCCGCTCCTGGCGGACTGCGACGAATACCGCAGGCTCGGCATGGAAATCGAATCGATCGCGACCCGCCGCGATGCCTTGCCCTACTACTTCGCCGCCCGCAAGCGCGAGCTGCTGACAACTCTGATCGAGCAGTGCACGATCAGGCTGGCAGAGTTGACCGCCCAACGGAATCAGGCTGGGGGCGCGGTCACAAGTCTGCGGGCGGAGCAGCGGCGGCTCGAGGTGGAGCGAGCCGGTCACGGCGGCAACCGGCTCGGGGAGATCGAACGCGAGATCAGGCAGTGCGCCAAGACCCGTGATGATCGGCAATACAGGGCCAAGCGATTCGGAGAACTGTTGGGGGAGGCCGACCTGCGGCCGGTGCAAGAGGCCGAGCAGTTCGTCGTGCGCATGCGAGAGGTTGCCGTGCAGGCGGATACGGTCGAGGCGCGCAACGCCCACCACCAGAACGCACTCACCGAGGTTGCGGTCGCTCTCCGGGACGCCGAGACTCAATCCTCCGAGGTGAATGCCGAATTGCGTAGCCTGCGTGAGCATCCGAGCAACATTCCATCCCAACAGCTGCGGCTGCGCCAACGGCTCTGCGCCGAAATCGGTCTCGATGACAGTGACCTGCCGTATGCCGGTGAGCTGATTCAGGTTCGCGAAGCGGATGGTGCGTGGGAGGGCGCGGCAGAACGACTCCTGCACGGTTTCGGCCTGTCCATGCTCGTTGGCGGCGAGCACTATGCGGCGGTCTCCGACTGGATCGATGCCAATCATCTCGGCGGTCGTCTCGTGTACTTCAGGGTGCTGACGGCCGTGGTGGTCGAGCGTCCCGTGGATGTGTCCCCGCGCTCGCTCTACACCAAACTGGAGATCAAGGATTCGCCGTTCGCCGACTGGCTGGACCGGGAACTGCGGCACCGCGCCGACTACGACTGCGTCGCCTCCATGACCGAATTCCGCCGTGCGAAGGCCGCGGTGACCATCGCCGGTCAGATCAAGGGTGGCCGCGGCAGGCACGAGAAGGACGACCGGCATCGCATCGACGACCGCCGCAACTATGTGCTCGGCTGGAGTAACCAGAGCAAGATCGACACCCTTCTGGGCGAGGCGACCCGCCTCAGCTCATTGCTGGAACAGCTTCGGACGCAACGTAACAGCGCAACCAGTGCGCTCGCTGAGCTCGGCAAGCTGTCCGAGGTATTCGCGAAACTCGAAGAGTTCCACAGTTATGAGGAGATCGATTGGGCCGCTATGGTGCGCCGGATCGGCGATCTGGATGCCGAGCGCGCCCGGATCGAGAAATCCTCCGGTGCACTGAAACGTCTCACCGACCAGCTGGACGAGGTCGCCGCGAAGCTCGATGAAGCCGACGCCAAGGTCACCAAGCTCGACAAGGCCAAAGGCTCGGTCGGCACCGAGATCGACCAGGCCGAGGCCATGCTGGCCGACGTCGATGCGACCCTCGCGCAACCGGAATGCGGGCCGGCGCGCGAACTGTTCCCCGTGATAGCGGAAGTCGCACGTCGCTATCCCACCGACACCATCGCCGCCTGCGACGACTCCAGGGCTCGGCTCGCCGTCGACCTCACCCGCCGCGGCGACAACCTCGGCAAAGAGCTGCGCGCAGCAGGAAACCGTGCCATCACCAAAATGAGCGGCTTCCGCACCCGATACCCCTTGGAGACCGAAGAACTCGACGACAGCCTCGAATCCGCCGACGGCTACCGCGAACTACATCGCAGACTCGCCGACGACGACCTGCCGCGCTTCGAAACAGAATTCAAAACCTACTTGAATACCAACACGATTCGCGACATCGCGGGCTTCCACGCCCAGCTCGAGAAACAAGTGAGCCTCATCAAGGAGCGAGTCGCCACCATCAACGACTCCCTGTTCGGCATCCCCTACAACCCCGGCCGCTACATCCGGTTGGAACTGCAGCACACCGCCAACGTCGAAATCCGCGACTTCAAAACCCAACTCCGCGAATGCACCAGCGGCACCCTCGACGACAGCGACCAATACTCCGAGCAGAAATTCCTCCAGGTCAAGGCAATTATCGAACGTTTCCGCGGCCGCGAAGGACAAACAGAAGTCGACCGGACCTGGACCCGCCGCGTCACCGACGTCCGCAACTGGTTCGTCTTCGCCGCCTCCGAACGCTGGCTGGAAGACGACACCGAACACGAGAACTACACCGACTCCGGTGGCAAATCCGGCGGCCAGAAGGAGAAACTCGCCTACACCATTCTCGCCGCATCCCTGGCCTACCAGTTCAAACTCGACTGGGGCGTGGCGAAGTCGAAAACATTCCGGTTCGTGGTAATCGACGAGGCATTCGGCCGCGGCTCCGACGAGTCGACTCGGTTCGCGCTCGGCCTGTTCGGCAAGCTCGGCCTGCAACTGCTGATCGTCACGCCGCTGCAGAAGATCCACGTGATCGAGCCGTTCGTGTCGTCGGTGGGGTTCGTGGACAACAAAACCGGTGCCTACTCGCGCATGCAGACTCTGACCATTGAGGAGTATCGGCAGCGTCAGCTCGCGCACGCACTGCAGGCCACCGAGAGCGGTCGGTAGTGGGCGCGTGGACCACGCGCGCCGATGTGGTCGCCCGGCTGCGGCGGCGATGGGATTCCGGGGAGTTCCTGGCCACATTCGCCAGCGGTGCAGCGCTTTTGCCGATCGACGTGCCGTTGCGGGGGCCGGGCGCCAGGGATGTCGCGTCGAACTTCGCCGTCGTACGGGACTGGGTGCAGGCGTGGCGTTCCGCGGATGGGTTGCGGGTCGAATATCAACCTGTCGGTGGGCGAGTGGTCGGGGCCAACGAACTACCGCGCCGGGTCTGGGTCGACGACTGGCCGCAGCTGTGGGCGCTGCTCGGGGTCGGACGTTCGGTGCGCCGCTTCACCGAACTGCTCGACGACACCTGCGTGGTCACACCCGCCCTCGCGGAATGGATGCTCGAAAAGCCACACGAGGTGCTCGCATTGTCCGCGGACTGGCGCAAGATCGTCGACACCGTGCGGTGGATCGACACCGAAGCCGACCCCGGAATCTACCTCCGCCAAGTCGATCTGCCCGGGGTCGACACCAAGTTCATCGAGCGGCACCAGAAGGTGCTCTCGCGGTTGTTGGACCGCCAGCTCGACCCAGCTCGAATCGATTTCGACTGTCCACCAGTCAATTTCATCGGCCGCTACAAGTTTCGCCGCAAGCCCAGGTATGTGCGGTTCCGCTGGCTCGACCCTACTTGTCGCACCGGTGGATTCACCGAACTCACCGTTCGCGCCGACGAACTGGCCGCCGCACCGCTGGATGCCAAGACGGTCGTGATCGTCGAGAACGAGACCACTTACCTTGCACTGCCGCCGATTCCGGACGCGGTCGCTATCTTCGGCGGCGGGTATTCGCTGACTCGGCTCGACCAGCTGGGGTGGCTCGGTGATCGGACCGTGCGCTATTGGGGTGATATCGACACCCACGGGTTCGTGATCCTCGATCGGTTGCGTAGCGCGTTTCCGCATGTCGGGTCGGTGTTGATGGACCGCGAAACCTTGCTGGCACATGAGGAGCACTGGGTTGCGGAGAAGGCGCCCGTTGCCGCGGTTCTGGATCACCTGCGGGCGGGGGAGGCCGAGCTCTACAGGGATCTGGTCGAGGAGACGTTCGGGAGAGGTGTGCGGCTGGAACAGGAGCGCATCCGCTACTCGGTGGTCGAGGCCGCGCTGGCGGGGTCGTGAGGGAGCGCCCTGCTCTGCGGTCATCGTTGGCTGGGCAGATGTCAAATCACTGTTGACGGCGATGCTTGTTCAGATAACCCTTGAAGGTCTTCCTTATCTCCCCTGTAGGTATCCCGCTTGGGGTGAGTTCGGCACCACGTCGCGTTCAAACCCTCGTTTTCGTGCGTCGAGGTACCGAACGATGTTGGGGAGCCGATGTTCGAGACGAAGAGCTCGTTCGGGGTACAGATGTCGGCTCGGAGGCCTTCGAAATTTCGTGCAAGACCGATTCCCAGATGGTGCACGTAGTATTTGCACTCCACGAACAACAAGCACTCACTTCCGCGCGACGCAATGTTCTGGGCGCGGCTCAACTCCGCCTCCTCGGACGGCGCCGGAACTGATGGACGGCGAGGCGGCCAGCCGGTCCAGCGATCTGTACTCGGTCGGATGCCTGCTGTATGAACTGCTTACCGGCGCGAGGCCGTTCGATTCCTGCGATCAGCTGATCGAGATTCGCCGACGACGCAGCGAGCGGCCGGGCCCCATGCCCGGCGTTCCCTCGGATTTGGCTGAGCTCACGGTTCAGTTGCTCGCCGAGGACCCATCGGGTCGCCCGGCGGACGCCCGGGCGGTACACGAACATCTGACGCGGTGGATTGGCGACCTCGCGTCGATACCAGGATGGGTACACCCCGATTTGTCGGTCGATCCGATCCACCTGTACATCGATACTGTGTCGAATCTGAAGTGACATCGAAACCAAAGTGACACAGGTGCTCCGCGCCGAAACGCAAATCAGGGTCGAGGACCGGTTCAGCGCATCCGCTTCGGACAGCCGCACCGGCGGCCCGCTGCCGCGTCGCCCTCAGCGGCGGCTGGAACCCATGCTGCTCCTGCTCGTCGGCGAAGGCCCGGCGTGATCTGCCAGGTCATAGGCTGGGCGGCCTACAGCGCCATCTCCGGGGTGCGGTCGGCACCCACCGAATCGGAGGCGATAGAGTCCCCCTCACCTCGACGACTTGCCCGGACCAGACATCGCACCGTCCGCGTGCGGAAATCGACGAGCGCTGGCCCACCTCGGCCGGCCGACATCGGTTACAGCGACGTGAGCAAGCTGCGCTACCTGCGTCGAGTCATCGACGAAAAATTGCGACTGTGGTCGATCGCCCCAAGCTAGTGCGCGGTGGCTGATCACTTTGGCGCCGGCTACAAGCGCTGGCGTGCACACCAGGTTCGATTACCGTGCGAATTCTCCCAACTCGTCTGTGTATTCACGGTATTCGTTGATCGCATGGTCGAGCATGCGGGTGAGGGCATCGCGGAGCGTGGAGATTGTTGCTGGGCGGACCGTGCGGTTGCTGGAGCCGGTTTCGAGGTATCGGCCGTCGCGGGTGTCGAACCATCGGACCGTGCCGATACGGCGGGGCGGCGCTGACGTCGAGTAGCGCGGGCCGCGGAGGACTGTGATCAGCCCAGCTCCGCTGCCAGGTAGGTCGAGGAGGCGCCGGTAGCGTTCGAGAGGTGTGGAGTCGTTGGTATATCGGACAATTGGTTGTTTGGTTGGGTCGAGGTCGTCGGTGTGGAATGTCTCCGGACCGCGTTGTCCGGGTGGTCGATCGGGCAGGAGTTTGGCCAGCGCTGTCGGTAGGTTCTCTGCAGAGATGATCGAGACGTCAATACGGGGGCGTTTGGTGAATTGGACGGCGACGGCTGCGTGACGGTCGTGGCGGGCGGCGGCAATCCGGATGGGGCCGACGCCTTCACAGCTGCCGTGCACCTCGACCCAGGCCTCGGGCTCCGTCAGCACAGCGAAAGTTCTTGTCAGCAAGTCGGATTCGTCCCAGTCGAGACGACCGCGATCGGACCATTCGTGCCGTACCCGTGTCCAGTATTCGTCGCGTTCGTTGACGTGGGTGAATCTGCTCAGATAGGTGAGCGGGTGCAGCATCCGATCATTGGCCGGACCGAACCAAAGGGCAGCGAACTCTTCAGGATCCAGGGACCAGGTCGCCATCAGGAACCGATCGTCGGCGGAACGTACTTGGTTCTGCCGACCAGATCATCGATGTTCCGGTCGTGCTGCAAATCGACCTTCTTCTCCTGCTCCTTCTTCTCCCGATCACGCTCGGGTGCCCGCCCGGCGCCTGCTCCGTGTGGAGCCGCTCCGGTACCCGTCGTTGTAGCTCCTGGAGAGGTGCCGGTGGCGGTGGCCGCTGGTGCAGGCACTCCGGGCGTATTGGGGAGAGTGGGCCGGACGGAGACACCGGGGGACGGCGGCCGGGTCGACGGCGCTTGTGAACCAGGGCCTGCAACGGGCGTCGAACCGCGGCCGCTTCTACCCAGTCCTGGGTCGGTGGTGGATCGGCCTCCAGAGGCGGGCGCTCCGGGTTCACTGCTCGAGCTGGCTCCGGGTCCATTGCGGGTGGTTTGCTCAGCCGACGGAGAACCGGTTGATGCCGGGGTGGTTGCAGCCGACGGTGAACCGGCTGATGCGGGAGTGGTTGCAGCCGACGAGGTTTGACCCGGGTTGGAGTTTCCGGCAGGTGATTGCGGCGGGTCTGGTGAGGGTTGTTCGTTGGTTGCCGCTGGTTGAGTGGTGTCCGGTTCGCTGCCGGGGTTACCCGGCTGCGCCGGGGACTCGGGGGCTGGCTGGGTGCTGCCGGGCGTGCTGGGCGTCGCAGACGGAGAGCCTGCCAACGGAATGTCTTCTTGGGTGCCGTTATCCACCGGCGACACTGCGGGCGGGAAGGTGGGGATCTTGGAGTCCTGATCCTGGAAAGGAACGATATATCGCTCCTGCATGACTCGCCGGGCTTCGGCCTGCGCGGTTTCAGCCTCGCGGGTCTGGCGGTCGTACTCGACCGGGTCGGCGTTCTGATCGGCGGTGACCTGGACCACGGGTTGCAGAAATGATTTCGCGATCACCGCGGCATTGGCGGTTGCGCCCGCGACGGTCGAGGTCTCCTTGAACAGATCCGTCAGTTGGTCGGCACGGGTGCAGTAATCGACGACCGCGGTGGTCGCTGTGTCGGCGGCTTGGCCTGTCCAGTTCCCGTCGACAGCTGCGCGCACGGCCTGGACCAGCCGCTCGGTGGATCCGCGCCACAGTGACAATGCGTTGATCCACTGTTCGAACATCTCCATCGTTGCGGCCGGGTCGATCGCGGAGAATGCATCGTTGATTTGCTGATGGGTCAGCGCGTCGACGTTCTCGGGGTTGGTAATGCCCGGTGGGTCATACTCGGTCATCGCCCACCACCGTGCTCCGGGCGCTGAGCCCACTGCAGTTCCTTGAAACGAGCGGCGAACTCGGCGTCGGTTTGTTCGTATCTTTCACGAATCGTGTTGAGTGTGGACTGTAGGTCTGTTGCGACCTTGAAGTGACCATCCAGGATGTCGAAGGCATTGTTCGGCCCCGTCATCGCCTTCTCGCGGAAACGTTGGACGATGGTTTGCGCGGAGGTGAGGTACTCGGATTTCTCGCCCAGCCCCCAATCCTGCTGATCGAAGATATTGCGAATGGCTCGCTGAATATCGCGGATTTCATTCATGCGGTTATTCAAGGCTTTGGCCAGTGCGATGAATGCGGCTGGATCAGCTCGCAAGGACAGCGCGCCTGACTTGGCCTGCTCGATCAACTGGCCGAATCCCTGCTGGCTACCTTCATCGGTCATCGGGGTCCCCTCTCCCCAGTTCTCATATCTGTCACGGTCAATGACCTTGCTGCGACATCGGTTCCATCGGCTGGTCCTCGTTGTGTTCTTGCTCAAGCCCCTGGCGGGATCGCAGGTACAACCTGCTCGACGAGGCCGGTCAACAAACCACAGGTGTCAAGGTGCCCGGTCCGCTGGTTGGATTTCTGGTTGGACAGGTCGAATTCGATTGTGCCCGAGGATAGTTCGACGTTGAGTACGCAACTGGTCGATCCCAACGAAGGGAACAGCGTGTAGAACGCGGCTTTTCGCCCGCCGAAATACTGCTCTCGATACGAGTCCGGATACTTCTCCTTGAGCTTGTCCAGGGTGACGCTGGTCGCGACGATTCTGACGTCGTAACCTTTGTCTTGCTGGAATCCGCAGCCTGTCCACGTGATTTCGCCTGTTTTTCTGTTCTCGACTCCGCGGTTCTCGAGGTCCTCTTTCCTCAGCACGCTTTCCGGAATATCAGTGCATGGGTCGAACTTCGCGGGCTTGGCAGTGGATGTGGCAGCGGCTAGCGACGAGGTCGGTGTGGTTGATCCGCCGGAATCGGTGCAGCCGACGGCGACAACCACGAGCGCGCAGGCGGCGACAGTCCATGCCCTTCCGGAATGGAGCCGGCTGTGCGCCGAAACCGTGTGCCGTGCGATATTGGTCACCGGCTACCTCCTCGAGTCGTCGTAGGTCTCATCAGCGCGTAGGCGAGGGCGTGGTGCGCTGCGTAGGTATCGGTGTAGGTAACGGTGTGGTGCGCGATGGTCGCGTAGTCGGTATGGGGCCGAGACTTCCGTCCGATAGACGGCAGCCGATCTTCGCGGTCAAGAGCGTGCGTCGGCTGGTACGGGCCTCGATGTAGCTGGTTCGGAGTTCCACGTAGGTGCCGTCGGCATTCCAGTAGTAGATTCCGCTTACTTCGGGGCCGTGGTAGGCGGAACGTGGTGCGTTGTAGTCCGGATTCTCGTCCAGCCCCGCGGCAATCAGCGCCGCTCGTGCCATTTCGACGAGCCGAGGCCAGTTCGCTCTGGAGATCACGGCGTCCGCGACGTAATTTTCGAACCGCCTGGCCAGACCCGTTGTGTGGGCGAACGCGTCGCTACACTCGCCGGTAGGCTTGTAATCCAACGGATTGCCGGACTGATCTTCGCGCCGCCATTGCACGGTCGGATCGATAGTCGTTGCCGCCGTGGTGATCTCATTGATGGCAACCTGGATCCGGCGGTCGGTCTCCTCGAACGACGGCAACGTGGCCAGCAGCGCCTCAGCCGACGCTTCGGCCTCCCGTGACGGCGGAGGGTACGGGTTGTACTCGCACGCCGTCATGCTCACGGTGGCCGCCACCATGCCGATGACCGCGCCACCAGTCCGGCGGCGATGCGATCGAATACCTTTCGATGTCGTTGTCATCGCCTCGGAACCGCATTGTGATCGGCGAGGCCCGCGACCACGGCTGCCACGTTGTAGCCCGTGATCCGCGGCACCGGAGAACCGTCAGGCGCCACGTTCTTCCCGGCCTGGGGGTACTCACTGTGTCCGGAGGCCCCTTCCAGCCATCGGCCGTCCGCGGTGAATCCGGCATGGGTGTCCAGTTGCCGGAAGTTGGGGTTGTGGGCCGGATCGGGGCCGAACGTCAGGTCCGTTTGAGTGTTGCCGGTCGGCAGTAGTACACGTGGCAGATCCTGGGCCAGGCTGATCCGGTCGTCGTCGGCCCGCATCACAAACGCATGTCCGGGATCGAGTCCCAGGTCGGCCGGGGTTCGGGCGGCGATACCTGGTGAGCCGTATACGACCATGTCGGTGACCGGGTGGCCGCCGGCCTGCTGCAGGGCCAAGCCGGTGGTCAAGGAACCGTAGGAGTGCCCGACAGCGGTGATGTGGGGCGGACTTTCGCCGTCATGCGCGGCTTCCAAGCCGTTGTAGAACCGGGATAGTGCGGCTGCGCCTTCTTCGGCACGTGCGGTGGTGCCGGTATCCCCGGCGCCTTCGATGCCCTCGAGACTCGGAAAGTTGCGGGGCTGCGGGGTGTCGTATCCGATCCAGCCAATTGTCGCAACGGTCTCGTTCTTGCCCTTGTCCCGCAGCTGGGACTCCGCCTCCTGCTGCAGATTGGCCGCTTCCTTCGTCATGCCCTCGATGGATTCACCGACTGTCGTGTTGACCCCCGGGGCGGTCACCGATACGTGGTCGGCCTTATCCGGATCACCGACCGCGACCGCTGCTCGTGTGCGTCGGCCGGCCGTGTCGAGCAGCATCAGCTTCGCATTGGCGGGTGCTTCGGGGCCGTTGACCGCCTTGTCGACCGCCTTGAGATCGTTGATCTGCGTCTGGACCTTCTTGTACTCGTCGCTGTTGGTGCCGTAGGTGGCGGCGACGGTTTGCTGATCGTTTTCGAGTTGCTCGAGAAGCCGCGGCAGCCTGACGCGGTTGGCTTGGTCACGTGCTTCGGCAGGAATACCGTCGCGGTTGCCGATGGTGTCGGGGTGGTTGGTGATGATGTCCTGTTGCTGCTGCGGGGTGAGCGAGTTCCACCAATGCCGGTTCAATTCGACCGACGCATTGGTCGGCGGCATCTCGACTGTGGGTTTCTCCCCACCCGGATAGGGGCGCTCTGCGACGGGCAGATTGCTGAACGCTTCCCGGATCGCGGACTCGGCATGCAGATCCGCGGATCGAAGATCATTCAGGGCCGTCTGTAACGCAGCGGTTCGCTGCTGGGCATCGCGTTGCAACGCCGAGATCGCGGCATTGAGACTGACCTGACTCTTGACGCTGCGAGCGAGGACATCCAGCAGCTGCTGAGAGATGGATACGGTGCCATCGTCTGCCACGCTGTACTTGTTCGACTCGGCATCGGTCACCTTGTCTACCACTGTCGTCCGGTGTGAGCCGATGTCGGAGGCGGCGCCGCGCGCCGCAGCGGCGCCCGCGATGAGCGCGTCGATGACCTTTGTTGTGCCGGTGTTGATCTCGGCGAACTTCGTACGCATGCTGTCGCCGGATGAGCTGGCCCAGTAGTCGTTGGACCCGTCGACGTTCGATGCGGCCGCGCCCATCTGACTGCGCAGATCCTGGGCGGCCAACTGCCATTCGTCGGCTTGACGACTGAAGGCATCCGGTTTCCAGCTCTTCGCTTGGGAGACCTTGATCAGCTTCAGTGGCGCCGGAGTCATCGAACCGCCTCGGTGACCAACTTGACCTCATCGGCGAAGCTCTCGTCGACGCCTGTGACAGCGGAGACGGCTTGGGTAGCGTTCACAGCCAGATCATGCAGCGCCTGAGAGGCGTTGCGGATGGCATCGCCCGCAATGACCGCGACGGTTCCGCACATGGCTGCTCCGACCGAATCGGGCAGCTCGGTCGCTACTTCCTGCTTCTTGCCCTCGACCCGAACGTTCACGCCGCTCGCCGCTTTCAGAAGCTCACCGGCTAACGCCCGAACCCGGTCCGGGTCGAAGTCGAATGTGCCGTTGACACCCATGAATTGCCCCCCAAGCCTGCGCCCCAACCAGAGTGTTGGGGATACCCTGTGCGCGACGGCGGGCGCCGCGTTGTAGCGATTCTGCCATATTCGGGCCGTGCGAACAGGGGTGGACATTGTGGCCGGGCACTTGAATCCTATTGAGCTACTTACCTTTGCGCTCAGTGAGCGGCGCACGACGGTGTCGGACCCGACCGGATCGGTGACGATAGAGATCACTGCCGACGGCGCGATCCAAGCGATTCGGTTGTCCGACAACGGCCGTCGGATGACTGCGGAGCACACAGCGGAGATGATCCGGCTGCTGCACGGCATGGCGCTGAGTCAGGCGCAGCAGGCCGTAGAGGCTGCGGTCGGGGGACTGGAGGGCACGCAGGGCACTGACGCGGGGCTTGCCGCCGCATCTGTTCCGGAACCGCCACTGACGGAGCCGGCGCTGCCGATCGGACAACAGCCAGCAACGCAGAATGCGGAGGAAGTGCCCCAACGACGGGAGCCGACGGCGCCGAAACCACTCGCCCATTCTGTTCCCGATGCGCATCAACCCAGGATGCCGGCTACATCGGCGCCACAGGAACTCGTTTCGGCATCGCGTTCCTCATACCCACAGGATCGCTCGACGTCTTCGACTGTGTCGCAAGATATTCCGGCGTACGAAGGTGGTCACGATTTCGAGGAGGAGGACGAGGACGAGTATTACCAACAGTTCTCGATCGTCCAAGAGGACGATCACCGACCTGGCCGCGGCAGCCGACAATGACAATAGGCATGTCTCGATATCGATCCCACCATGCCTCGTGACCCCATCGATATTGCAGCCAGGGCCCCGCTGAGACACGAGTCCATGGTCAGCGGCTTTGAATCCCGAGTGGCTTGTAGACGGTCGGGTGATGTTCAGGCGAGGTCGTAGGTATCACGTGCGATTCTGAATCGGTGGCCGTCGGGACGGGTATCCAGGCAGGTTATTCCGTCGGTTTCGCTGGTGCAGGTGTACAACCCCGCGGACTTGCTGTCGCCATAGGCGAGTATCGGTAATGCGGCGTCGATGAGTGTGTCAGGGACGCAACCGAATCCGATTGATGTCGGGGTGAGGACGATGCTGTGTCCGTAGCCGGCCTCAGGGCAGTCAGCCGGGTGGGCAAAATGTAGGTGAAGTCCTGTGTATCGCAGCGGGCTCCCGCCTGCGGCCCTTCGGGTGTGATCCGGCAGGCCAGATTCTTCGACGCTGACTGGAAGAGTGTCGGTGTCGGAACGCCCTCCTGGTCTCGCAGCATGAGGACGCCTGCTGCGGCAGATCTCGCGAGCAGAGTCAGCGCGATCGCACCGTTGTGCCGCCGCTTCTGTGTCGATTTCTGGTTCACAGGCGGGGGAGTCGGAGGTGGTAGGCGTTCGCGCCGGAATTGGGGTGGCACTGGCGGTGGGGTTGTGGGGTGGACGATGAAGTCGGTGCTGGCGTCGGTCTCGAGGACGGGAGGTGTTCGCGTCGGAACGGGTGGGACCGGCGGTGGGGCTGCGGAGTAGTCGGCGAGGCCGGTGGCGGTGGTGCTGCCGGTTGCGAAGGTGTGATGTATTCGCGTCTGAGTCGGAGTCGATATGCCGACGTGGATGGTGGGTACGTCGGCACTCAGCGCGGTAGCGGTCGGGTGATGGTCGGTGTGGGGAAATCGTGTGCGGCGGTGACGAAGTCGCGGCAGGCTTGCGGGGATTTGTTTCCCGAGGCGTCCTCCACGCCGCTGTTGACATCGACTCCGAACGGGTGAACCGCGGCGATCGCGGTGCCGACATTGTCGGCGTTCAAGCCGCCTGCCAGAACGACCGGGCAGCCGATCTCGGTGAGCGCTTCGACGATCTCGGCGCTGATCGACCAGTCATGTGTGAAGCCGGTGCCGCCGAGCCTATCTTCGGTGCGTGAATCCAATAGCACCGCATCGCAATCTGCGGTCGCCCTCGCGACGTCGACCGCATCGTGACCTGTCACATGAACGGCCCGCAGCACCTTACGGCCACGGGCCGCCGCGCGGACTTCGCGGACAGTCTCGGGTGAGACGAGGCCGTGAATCTGGATCGAGTCGACGCTGATCTCGTTCGCCAAATCAATGATCGAGGTCGCATCCTCGAGGTGGGTGACCAGTACCCGCGTGACGAACGGTGGGACCATCGCGGAGAGGTGCGCGGCTTCGGCGGCGCTCAGACTGTCCTCACTGAAATGTGTTATGCCGGAGATGAATCCGATGGCATCGGCACCCGCTGCAACCGCCAGTCGGAGATCGGTCTCCGACCGGATTCCGCAGATCTTCGCTCGGACTGTCACGACAGTGACGATACCGGCGTAGCGGTCTGCGGACGGTATTGCTGGGGCGCTGCGGGTGTAACGATCGAACTCGCCGATGGCGGTCCGGAGGTGGTCATGTGACCCCGGTGAGGAGAGCTGGGCGTCAGACATTTGCCGGGACGCGGTGGTGGGACAGGTGGGTGAGAATGGCCTGATTGGCCTCCCAGCCATCGGGAAACTTCACGGGGACGCCAAGGTGCACGGGTTCGGCGGAGGGGTGGGCGTCGAGGAGTTCGGGGATGCCGGCGCGGCCGACGAGGATGCAGGCGTGACGGTGACGGGAGGCGAGAACGCAGAGACGGCCCGCTTCGAGGTGGAAGGCGCTGGCGTCGCGGCGGCCGGAGAGGGGGTGCAGGACCAGGGTGACATCGTATTCGCGGCCTTGCAGGCGGTTGGCGGTGTCGACGGTGACCGTTTCGGCCGGGGTGCCGCGCAGCGCGGTGCGCACGGCTTCGGCCTGGTCGCGGTGGGCGGTGCCGACGGCGACGCGTTCGGCCGTCACCGGGCGGGAGCCTTGTTCGGAATGGGCGGTCGCCCCGCGTTCGAGTAGGCGGCAGGTGATCTCGGCGATTGCGCGGACGGCTTCACTGTCGGTGCGCAGGGTGTGGCGGGCGGGCAATTCGTACCAGCTCCAACCGTGTTCGGCCGCTTCGTCGAGCACGTCGTCGATCGGGCTGCGCAGCCCAGCGGCGGCGAATTCCATTCGGCGATCGTGGATTCCGGTACCTGCTCGAAATTCATTGAAGGGGTAGAACGCTTTCGAGATCACCGGCGCCGCCGTCGCGGACAGCCGCCAGGACACGGGCAGGCTGTGCACCGGGATGTCGTCGTTGTTCGCGAGCATCACGCTGACCGCGCTCGTCGTGGGGTCCCAGTCCAGGCCCGCCCAACGCCCGACCTCGACGGTCGCGAACGGATCGAGCTGACCTGGGTCACCGACGAACAGCCCGTGGTCGAAACGATTCGCGATGCGCAGCAACATATCCGACCGCATCTGATATGCCTCGTCGACGATCGCGTGCGGCCAGCGCCCGTCATCGATCGTCGCCCATTTGGCGGCGGTGCCGATGAGAATAGTGCTCTCGGCGAGCTCCGCGATTTTCTGGCCGACGGTCACGTTCGGCCGGTCGATGCGATCCGGCTTGAGATACCCGGTGCGGGAGAGCCTTCCGATACGCAGTGCGGCGTCGGCGGTGGCGAGGCGGTCGATGAGATCGTCGACCTGCTCGTTGGTCTGGGCGACGACGATGTGCTGCCCACCAGATGCGGCGAGCTGTCGCGCCGCACGCACCACGAGCGTGGATTTGCCCGCCCCCGGCGGCGAATCGACCACGACGGCGCGGTGCGAGCTGTCGGCAAGGTCGGTGAGGATGCCGTCGACGGCCGCGTCCGCTGTTCGCATCACAGTTCCTCGATGGGTTCGGATTCCGGCGTCCACTCCGGCGGCGGACCGCCGTGTGTCCACGGAGTGTCCTCGCGGGCAGGAAGCTTCGCGGGCGGCCCGCCACTCCCGATCTTGAAACCGGCGAAGCGGACGGTAGCGCCGAGGTCGGGGACCGACCCTGGACGGGCGACCTTTCCGGTGCCCATCCCGCCGGACAGCTCCAGCACGATGTAGTCGTGATCGCCCTCCACCGGCAACACCGTTCCCGTCTGGCTGGGATTGTCGACATTGCAGAACTCGTCGCCCTCCGCCGCTACGAGCGGATCGGCGGTGCGCACCTGTAGAATCGGTCGCAGGAGGGGACGGTTCTTCTCACTCATCACCACCCGGGCCGAATCGACACCGATCACGGTGCCCACGAAGGCAGTTCCGGCCAGCCGATGCTCGAGCATGATCCGATGATCGTCGAAAGCCCTTTCCGCCTCATACTTTTCGAGCGCCCGCTCGCGATCGAGCAACTTCCGCACGGCCGACACCGCCGAATCCCGCCGCGCTTGCGGCACACCTTCGGTCACCGATCCGGCGAAGTAGGAGAACGACCCGACGTCCTCGTTCCATCGCCGGGCGACTCGAGCACCGGCCGTGAGTTCACGCAGCAGCGCGAGCCCCTGCCACATGAGCTGCCAGGTCGGCTCGACCTGGGCGTGTAGAGCGCGCTCTATACGTCGTGCGGCAAGGGATTTCGCCTCGTCGTCCTCGGCCGTGTCGTAGGCGGCGATGAGCAGGGCGAGCTCTTCGTTGTCGAAGCCGGGGTCGGTGGCAGGACCGGCGGGCGGTACCGACAGCGGGTCTTCGGCCCGTGCGGCGGTCTCGGCGCCGGTGCTGCCGGGCGGGGGAGCGATCCACCCCAGCAGCGCCGCGAGGTTGGCATCCTCGAGGGCGGATTGGCCGGTAGCCCAGTGCGCCGAGAGCACCGAGGTGAGGGGAACCAGCGTGCTGGAGCCGGGATGTTCGGCGCGATCGCAGAACCAGGTGAGCCAACGGCCGAGCAGCGGGATCGATTCGGGGACAGGGTTGTCGCCCTCGGTTCGATGAAAACGCACCGAGCGGCCGAGTAGTTTCAGGAACCCCACCCCGCCCGAGTTCGGCACCCACAGCTGAGGTGCGTCGAGGCATCGCTCGTATGTTTCGCCCGACTTGGTGGTCAGCTCTTCGGTGTTCTCGGCGTAGGCCGCGAGGTAGGGGAGCACGATCTCGGCGAGTTCGGCGAGGAAACGCAGGCGCAGCACCCGGTCTCGTGGTTGCGGCACGGTCAGCAGTGTTGGTGCGGCGGGGTCGGTTCCCACCATGACTGCCAGCGGTGCGGCGGCCTCGCCTGCTAGCTTCAGCGGCACCAGTACCAGCGGATTGTCCGACAGGTGAGTGTGGCGGACGTCGGCGATCGGTTGGGCGCGGCCCACGCGCATGGCTTGCAGGCGGGCGAGGGCGGTCAGGGCACTCATGTCCGAGGCTCGCCGTCGCTCAGTGGCACGCGCGTTACACACCAGCGAGCGATGTACTCGCTCCGCTTCTTGATCGGTTCGCTCATGCTCGAACCTCGCCGGTGCTCGTCTCCGGCATGCGCGAAGTGCGCTGGCACATGATTCGCCGTTCGCTCATCCCGCGATCTCCAGCCGGAGCCGGTCGGCATCCCGCAGCATCCGGGTGATGTCGGCGAACTCGGGCCCGAGGTCGCGCGAACCGTCGGCGACGGCGAGCACAGTGTCGATGTCGTCGAGGCCGCCGAGGTCGTCGCAGACACCGCGGCCGAGTGCGTCCACCGAGCCGTTCGCCCGCGCAGCGTCGCGGCAGGCGAAAGCCAGCTCGCACGACGACATGCATTCCGGGGCGTAGCGCGCGGGGATATCGGCGATCGTCTTCGCCAGGTGCTCGCCGGGCGCGAAAGACGCACCCTCCGGCAGGGTCTCGATCAGCTCGCTGATGGCCGTAAGCCGTGACAGCTGGCGCGAGATGACCGCGATCTGCTTGCGCAGGTCGACCAGCTCGGCGGTGGGCCGGTTGGTGAAATTACTGGTGCAGACCAGAATCACATTGTGCGACACCAGATCAGGTGATTCGCCGATCTCGGTCATGAGTTCGCGCATCGCGATGACGTAGACGGCAGACTGCCGCGCCGCAGCAGCGACCTGCTCCGGATCGGCCTGCCCGTCGATCACAGGGAACGATTTGATCTCCACCACATGGAAGCGACCGCCTATCTGCAACGCGACCACGTCCGGCTCCAGATAGGCGGTGGCGCCCGCGATGTCGAGTCGCAGCATCGGATGGTCGAACAGCGTGCCCTCGCCGGAGCTGATCGCGTGCGCGAGCAGCTGCCGGGTCCGTTTGTAGCGCACGGCATTACCCGCGTTGTCACCGACCGAATTCAGGTCGTGATAGCTGGCCTCAGGAAGGGAGAGGTCCAGCTTGTCGCGCAACAGCGCGAGCAGCTCGGCGCAGCCGTTCTCCTTCACCATCGCCTCGAACGCATTACCGCGCGTGATCGCGAACTGCGACTGACCGAATCGAGGTGGAAAGCCCAACTCCCTGGCGATGGCGGCCTTGTCGGCCGCCGCCGCGTCCAGCAGTGCGCGCCGCGCGCAGCCGGGGTTCGCCGTCAACGCCGCGATGGTGCGGGCATTGTGGCGGCACGCCGGCGCTGCACCACGCAGCTCATCCAGCCGTGCCGAAAGTGCGTTCATCCCACCTCGTTTCGTCGTCTGCCAGCCACACCGAGCCGGACACCGAATAACCGGGAGGCCTCGTCGAGCTGCTGATCCGCGCGTCGCGCGGCCTCGGCGCGGCGGCGAGCGTCCTCCTCGCGGTGGACCGCGAGCTCTCTGGTGGCAGCGTCGATCACCGCGACAGGGTCGATGGTGTCCGGCGAACCCTGCACGCCGGGAATGGAAACCGAGAGCTTCCACAACACCCGCCGCGCACCGGGTCCTCTGTCGGGCTGAGCGGCGATGTGTTCGGCGAGCCGGATGGTCGCCGTGAGCAGATCTACGCGCGGACTGAGCGGCCCGATCATCCGCTGCGCCAACGGCCAGGTGCTCACCGCCATCAGCCCGCGCGCCGGAGCGAGGTGATCGGCTGTGAGGGCCGCGCAGAGGTAGTACGGGCGCATGTACGGCGAAGCGCGGAACGATCGCTCCTCGTCGCGGCGCAGGCTGGTCAGCCGGGCGGGAGCGATCGCGCCAGAAAAGAGCGATTCATGAACCGCCAGAACCAGTTTCGGCGACGCTGGCACGCCGATCAGTATGAGTGCGCGATGGACGTGCTCGCGGATCGGCATCGCGTCCGCTTCCGCCCGCTCCGCGGGCGCCTCCGCCTGCGGAGCTTCAACCCCGAGGACGGCCGAATCCCAAGCGTCCTCGGTCCGCCGCAACTCGGCCCGAAGTTGCCGGGCGCTCACGCGATCCCCGGCGATCACCGCGCGCCGCACCTCGGCACGCAGCTCGGCGATGCGCGCCTCCAGCTTCTCGGCGGCGTCGGTCATGGCGCGAGCGTATCCATATCTTCCAGGGAAATCCAGTAACTTCCAGCATTTGCCCGAGGGTGGCGGTCGGTGACCGTGGAAGGATGCCCGCACCGTACCCGCAGGGGCCGACAACTTGATTCCTATGGTGTGCTCGGAGATCGCCGTCGGGGTGAGTGGCGCACGTCGGGCGAGCACCCCCTTCGTTCCCTCGCAGCCGATGCCGATGCCGATGCCGATGCCGTCGCGGTCGAGGTCGTGCTCGTCGGGGCGGATGACCTGGACGCGGCCGGTGGGTAGGGCCCGCATCCCGCTCAGCGGTCACCAGGCGGCAACGCCGTGGGATCCTGACCTGCAGGCGGAAATGGAGCGGGTCGACCAAGCGGTCCACGAGGAGTCGGTCATAGACGACCTGCTGGGCGACCTGTGAAGCCACACCTCGGACGGAGGCTGGGCCGGTGGACCGGGTCCGCCTGCGAGATGGCCGCGTAGTTGGTCACCATGTGGTGGAATGGTGGGCGATTCGGGGTAGCCGACGCGAGGGGAAACATGGTGCGGGCGTGGACAGTTCGTGGCGGATGGGATGGTCGACGAGAGGACGCGGCGCTCGAGGACGGCGCGGCGATCGCCGGGTGGACCGAGGTTCGTCACGATCTTTCCACGCTGGCGAGTTTCGACGAGTTGCGTGAACTGCTGACGCGGTGCTACCCGGACGAGAGTCAACGCACCCGGGACAACTGGGCGCACCAGATCTGGCGCTTTCTGCACGATATCGCGGTGGGGGATTTCGTCGTGATGCCCCGCAAGCACCGGGACGTGGTAGCGATCGGGCGTGTCGTCGGCGACTACGCATATCGCGTCGACGCGCATGCCGGATACCGCCATGTGCGGCCCGTCGAGTGGCTGAATGTTGTGGAAAGAGCCGCGATCTCCGGTGACCTCCGTGACAGCATGGGCACCTTGCTGACCGTCAGCGAACTCAGCCGCCGTGACGCTGCCGAGCGTGTTCGGGCGCTCGCCGAAACCGGGATCGATCCAGGATATTCGGGGGCTATCGCACCACCCACCGACATCGACACACTGATCTCGGAGGTGGAAGCAGCTGGTTCGCGCCAGCTGTCGGTGCGAGATCTGCTCGGGCTGTGGGGTTTCGGCCGCCGCACCAGTGATGCACTCGAGGTCGTGACAGCGGCGCTGCACCACAACGATCTGGTTGTGCGTCCGGACTTCACGACCGTGCAGCTGGACAGCATCGTCACAGTATTGTCGGCTGATTCGGCCGATCCCGAGAACGACGAAGGTGCGTCAGCGGTCGACGGTAGCGATATTGCCGAGGCCGACAAGCACGACTTCACCTGGCGAGTCGGCAATGTCCGGCAACAGATGGCCGTGGTCGCCGTTGAGCGGACCGACTCGTTGCACAAGGCGATCGAGCTCATGGTGACGAAGCGGTTGTCGCAGTTGCCGATTGTCGATGAACATCACCGACTGGTCGGGGTCGTGACGTGGGAGAGCATTGCCCACAAATCGCTGACAGGCGGCGATATAGAGCTGTGGGGTGCAAGAGCAGCGCAGTATCCGTCTGCCGCACATGGCGAGCAGGAACTGTTCAGCCGTATGGATGACATCCGCAAATTCGGGTTCGTGGTGATCGTCGATTCCGAGAACGTCGTCACCGGGATCGTGACGGCCGCTGACCTCGCCGACGAACTCGAAGCGCGGGTCACGCCGTTCATGGTGCTCGAGGAGCTTGAACGTCGGTTACGGCAGGCAGTTCGAGACATGCCGCCGGAGCTGCTGCGTTCCGGCAGCAAAAAGAAGGTGGAGAAGGCTGAGGACCTGACGCTGGGGAACTACCCGTATCTGCTCGACCAGTCGGCGGCATGGAAGTGGCTCGGCTGGCCGTTCGAGCAACAGCGCATTGTCGAACGATTGCGCGATGTCGCCAAATACCGCAATGAGATCGCGCACTGGAACATTGATGCGCCCGAGGACGAACCACAGCAGCTCGCTCGTGCCCGTGAGCTGCTGGACCTGCTGAAGCTGGTAACACCGGGGATCGGCAAGGCCTGAGAATTCCCAGACGAGCGATGAGTGAGATCTACCGATGGCAGGGCAAACGGACCAAACGATTTTCACCGGGCCGCGGAGATCCGGGTAGCGCACAAGCCGCTCCTGGACCGATGGTGGATCGTATCGGCTTACGTCTAATCATGGTGATCTGCCCAGATATTCAAGGACTTACATATGACAAGCCAACCGGGCTCGACCAGCACCGACTTCGCCCTGGTCCCCGACGAGGTCACCGACGCCGGACGCTACCTTCAGCAGGTAGCCGAATCCCTTGTCAACGGACTCACCTCCCTCGACACCGACATCGCGACGCTGCTGTCCAATTGGCATGGCATATCTGCCGATTCGTTCAGCGCGGGCTGGACCGACACCAAGCAGGGCGCCGATACGATTCTGGACGCGCTGGCCGACATGGCCGAACTGCTCGGTGTCACGAGCAAGACCCTCGACGACCAGGACGGGGCACGAGCGGCGGCAACCTCCGCCCAGACCACGTCCCTGGACCTGCCGGAGCTGTGATGGTTGACAACGCAGAACCTTTCGCGTCGATCTCGACGAACTCGAACAGATCGTCACCCGTGTGTCCGGGTTCATCGGGTTCCTCAACGACAGCCTCGACGGCCTGCAGCAACGGGTTTCGGCCGTCCAGCAGAACTGGAACGGCGCCGCCGCCGACGCCCAAGCCGAGGCATTTCGTGAATGGCATGCCGGCGCCACCGATGTCGCCGATGGTATCGCCACTATGCGGCAGGCAGTTCAGGAC
The DNA here is from genome assembly GCF_040654375.1 of Nocardia sp. NPDC050710. Taxonomy (NCBI): domain Bacteria; kingdom Bacillati; phylum Actinomycetota; class Actinomycetes; order Mycobacteriales; family Nocardiaceae; genus Nocardia; species Nocardia sp. NPDC050710. Next base: position 74,138 of record NZ_JBFAHV010000007.1, read on the forward strand.
GCTCACAGCAGATATAACGCCGCCATCGCGCGAACCTCTCGATGCTGGGCAGGCATAGCACCCGATGACGACCTTGGTAGTCGATCCCGCCGTGTACTCGCTGGCCGGGGCGTCGCTGCATTCCTATGCCACCGAGTATCAGCGATTGTACTCCACGCAGATCGCCGCCCTGAGCGACACCGCCAACATGGGCGGTAACGTCGGCGAATCCAAAGCGTGGGCTACCTCCTACGATTCGACAGTCATGACGGCGATGAGCATCACCGAGCTGCTCATCACCGCGATGGGCAACTACTCCAACATCCTGCGGGAGCTCGGCTACAACCATGCCTTGGCCGACTATGTCGCCGGCACCGGGCGGCCGGAACCGGCCAAACCGACCGAGCTCGCCCCGGCATGGGCTCCATGCCTGGTCCCACCACCTTCGGCCGGTGGCCCTGGCAGCGGCCTGTTCGACGACATCGGATTCGCAGTGTTGGCGCTCGAGCAATTCGGCGTTTCGATGCCCGACGGCGAACCGCGCGATCTGCAGACCGCCGCGGACACCTGGGACAAATTTGCCGCCGAGTCGGGTATCGGCAACCTGCCGACCTTGCTGGACCGGCTCGCGAAATCCTTCGAAAGCGAAACCGCGCCCGACGCAGCATATGTCGATGAGGACATTCGCGAACTGAAGAAGTCGGCCGAAGGCGTCCTCACCCTCTACAAGGACCTCGCCAAGTCCTGCCGCGAGCACCGTTCCGCGATCCTGGAGTTCCGGACACAGCTCGGCCAATTGCTGGTCGATCTCTCGAAGGACCTCGCCCAGGAAGTCGCCGAAACGGTCGTCCTCGGGCTCATCGCGGGCGCCTTGACAGCCGGATTCGGCACCGCCGCCATCGCTGCTGCCAGGGCGGGCAAGCTCGCGCTGAAGATGAAGACGTACGTCGACCGCGTTCCCGCCGCCAAACGCGCAGCCAAATTCGTCGAGAAAGTCGCCCAAACTGGCGATGATCTCGCCGCCAGACGCGCCGCAGTCCAGCGCATTGCCGACCTCCTCGCGCAACGTACAGCCGATATCGCCAAGGCCGCACGTGACAAGCTGAAGAGCTCTCTGGATTACGCGCTCGACAAGGAGGCGATGGGCCATGTCTTCGTACCGAAGCACAAGCTGGACAATCTCGTGAAGTCACTGGGCGGCGAAGAGGCGACGATGACCAAGATCATCGAGAGTGTTCAGGGCGTTCCCAACGGCGTATACAATGCCTCGAATCCTCTGGTGCGCACCATCAATGGTGAGACCGTTCATATTCGCGGCGCGATGATCGACGGTGTATTCAGAATCGGCACCGCCTACATTCCCTGACACAGCGACAGATCCGAGGAGATCGATGAGCAGCACGCCCATTCAGCCACGACCGCTGACCGACCTCGAATCCGATGTCGTCACCAAAATGCTGTCCGTCGGCGGTGCTGACGCTGACGAGTTCCGCACGCAGATCCCGTATTCACAGGTCGTCGCGACCTGGGGCGTCGGGTCGCCCAGCGTCGATTTGGCTGTGGGGCCGGGGGCAGCGCAGGCAGCCGGGTCCGCCGATGGGATCTTCGCCAATGGCGCGGTCACCGATCGCGACGGATCACCGATCGGCGAGATCATCCTGTGGGTCGAGAATGGGTGGCTCAGTGGCATCGAGTACGCCTGGTATACCGACGAGCGCCCTCGCGCCCTGCCGGAACCGGCCCAGATCGAGGTTCTCCGAACCAGTTGACGCCATCGATCACTGCGCATGAACGAGAGTGAGCCGACCTGGTCGGCTGGATCACTCGACAGCTGGAGAGAGTGATCGAGTCGCGCGACCGCCGTGCCCGGATGTCCGGCCTTGCGCCCGGAACCGCGTGTGGATCGAACCCTATTCCGGGTCCAGAACATGTCCAGCAACTGTGACCGCGCGGCTATGGGTGCGGGTAGATCCGGGTAGGCACGGTCGGTTGTGCCTTCGGAAGGTGGTCGGCGGCGGCGAGGGTGATGTTCACGAGGAGATCGAACGTCGGTCGTTGCTCGGCCCGCGGCTGCTCCAACCATTCGCGTACGGTATCGGCTGGGCCGGGCAGCATGATCAGCGCTCCGGCGACCGTGCGAATGGCCTGGCAGCGGAAGAGGTTTCCGAACATCCGCACAGGTCGTTAGTCGAGCGCACTCGCTCCGTGCGGGAGGAACGTTCGGTTCTTGGTCTTGGTGTTGATGATCACCGGTGTCGGGAGTTCACGGGCTCGGAGTTCGGCGTGGACGAGTTCGCCTAGCGGCTTGGGCATTTGGATGCCGTCGACCGAGCCCGTCCGCAACATGATGTGGTTGTGTCCGTCGACGTAAACATCGAGGCCGTGATCGCGTTGATAGCTCGCGGCCAGAGCTTCGTCTTCGGCGACCCGACCGACGCCTACCGGCCCGCCGCCGCACATCGTCGAAGCGATACGCAGGTGCAGAGGCGGGTGAGAACCCGTGTCCCCCGTCGGAGGCTCGCCACGTCCGGACGGACCGGACTGTCATCTCCCGAGCGCTGCAGGCTTGTACAGCAGCGGAAGTCGGTGACGCTCTGCTATTCGCCGTGGTGGAACTGCACCGCCTCGGAAAACACGGAGGCGGCACCATCGAGATCAGCCAGGCGCGCGGAGACGGTTGCCGCAGCGAGGTTCTCCGGGAGGACATCGGAGAACTTGAGTCCATTAACAGCGCGCTTGTCGGCGAGAGGCAGAACCCAGCGGGAGTTTTCCTCCGCTCGGGAGTGGGCCGAGCGCCACATATCCCGTGTCGCCTCGGGCCGCAATCGAAGCGAGAAGTCGGACAGACGTTGTGTCAGGTCAACGATTTCGACCAGTGTTGCGGCGAGGGTCGCGTTGGCACGATAGCCCGCCCAGGTCCACCAGCGAAGCGCGTCGCCCTGGCGGACAATGATGGTCGACCCAGGCGTGCCGACCTCGACCTTCAATCCTCCTCGCTGCTCGGCGAGTTGCACGGTGGCCCGCCCCGTCAGCGACACCGGCGGGTCCGTGCCGAGCAACACCTCCCGGATGGCCCGGGTGAGCTCGAATGACATTCCACGCACGCCGAAACTGGACCACTTGGCGACCCCACCACCCTCCGCGGGTTCCACGAAGACCCGCTTGCGGTTCCAATCGATATACGTCACGCGCCAGCTTCGGCCGGCGAGTAGCAGCAGACGGGGACCTGGTCGGTCGTCGGCGAGGACGGAGGTGTCGGCATGCCCGATCTCTTGACGTCCGGCCAGCACCGTGAACTGGGGTGGCGCGGTGAATGCAGCGGTCAATTCGAGGAAATGGTGTCGGCCGAAACGCTTCTCGGCTTCCGGGCCGATGTGCAGCAGTCCGCCGTCGTCATCGAGGTACCCGGCATCGATCAAATGGCGCAGGATTGGTGCGGCGGAAGAATCGAAGGGCGCCAAACCATTCCATTCCCGCGGCCACAACCGGTCACCCAAGGTGTGCTGCTGCAAGGTGACGGCCAGCAGCTGCTGTGCGACGAGATGGCGCGGCTCCGGTGGGGCTGTCACCGGCTCTACCCAGCCGCGGCCCCACAACAGCAGTAGGCCGGCTGCCTGAATGAGCGCGTCCTCCGTAGTGGTCAGGAATAGGCAATTCCGGGTGCTACCGGACCGGCGTCCGGTACGTCCGATACGTTGCAGGAAGGACGCCACGGTAGAGGGGGCGTCGATCTGGATCACTCTGTCCAGGTCGCCGACATCGATGCCCAGCTCCAGTGTCGAGGTCGACACGATTACGCAGTCGCGCGCCTCGGCGAATGCCCGTTCGGCACGCGCGCGTTCGTCAGGCGACAGCGAGGCGTGGGACAGGAAGACGGTGACCTCTCGCGCCCGCAATGCCGCACCGAGCTGTTCGACCTGGCGGCGAGAGTCGCAGAACACCAGACGTTTCTGGCCTCGATGCAATGCCGCTATCACCTTGGCTGCATTGTCGAGGGAGCCGACGTAGTCCAACTCCACGTCACCGGGCGGTGGCGCGGCAACGGTACTGTGAGCCACTCGTTGGTCCGTTGGGAGGTCCGGGGCGACAACTCGACCGGGTCGTGAATCGGCGCCCGAACCTTGTAACCAGGTGAGCAACTCCCGTGGGTTTCCCACGGTGGCGGACAAACCGATCCGTTGGATGGGGCGGCCGGTAACTCGCTGCAGCCGCTCCAGTACCGCCAGCAGATGCCAGCCACGATCATCTCCGGCGAAGGCATGCACTTCGTCCACCACTACTGCGCGGATACTTCCGAGCAGGTCGTTGTGGTCGGTTTTCACCCCGATCAGCATGGCTTCCAAGGATTCCGGGGTGGTGAGCAGGATGTCGGGAGCCTCACGGCGGATGCGATTGCGTTGGGATTCGGTGGTATCGCCGTGCCAGAGTGCCGCCCGGCGGCCCAGCCATTGGGCGTACCCGTCGATGCGGCTGACGAGGTTGTTAAGCAGTGCCTTGAGCGGGCACAGGTACAGCACCGAAACTCCGGTCCACTCGTACTGGGCCATCGCCGACAGCAACGGAAAGCAGGCGGCCTCCGTCTTTCCGCCCGCGGTGGGCGCAAGCAGCACCGCATCGTCGCCGTCGAGTAATGGTGCGATCGCGGCCTTCTGCAGTGGCCGCAGATCGGGCCAGCCCAGTGTGTTGACGATGTGGTGCACCACGACGGGATCCAAGCGGTCCACCGGGTCGACGGCGGGCTTCATCGCGGATATCCGCGCGGCCTGCCCGTTGTGGCCATGTGGGTCTTCGGCTCACGGTCAGGCGCGAATGCACACTCGTTGCCTCGAAATGATGTGATCACAGGTCGAGGTCGATGTCGTCCGCCGTTGCCTCCGATACCGATCCGCCGGCAAGGTTGCGTTCGATGTCGGTGAGTTCGGTGAGGCCGACGGTGAGCCGATAGTGTTGTCGCGGATCGAAATCCGGGAACTGATCGATCCGATCGAGTACATCGCCGACGAGTTTCTTCAGGAACAATCGCGGCGCGACGCCGACCTTGCCGCCGAGTGCGCCGCCGACGGCCCTGGCCAGGTCGGCGACGTAGGCGTCATCGGCCACGTTGGTGATTCGATCTCCTGTGTCGGCGCCGGCAGCATAGAGGTCCCGGATGGTGATGCCGAGCGTAGTGAGTGAGTCGAGTGTGAAGCCGGGCAGCCGCACCTGAACGGCGCGCGGGTTGTCGAATCGCGGATCAGTGGTGAAATCCGTTGCGAGTCGCTGGGCGAGTGGTGCGAGTCGCTGGACGCCCTGCTGGCCGTCGTAGAAGGCGGGTGTTCCCGTGATCAGCAGATACAGCCCGGGAAAGCGGCCCGAATACACCTCGTCGATGAGCTGGCGCAGCGCATTGAGGGCCTTGTCGCGGGCGTCGGAACGGACCCGTTGCAGGGTCTCCACCTCGTCGAGGACGACGAGGAGGCCGCGGTGCCCACTGTCGCGCAGTACGGTCAGCAAACCCTGGAGGAACCCGAAGGCGCCGAAGTGGTCGAGATCGCCTCGCACCCCGGCAGCGCGTCGTGCGGCCGCCGCGACGTTCGGCTGACCGCCGAGCCACGCCATTATCGCGGCCGCGGTGGCCTCGTCACCCTGTTCGAGCGCGCCCCGATATCCGCGGAGCGCGGTTGCAAAGGACGGTGCGTGCCGGGAAACCTCGGCGAGCCGGGCGGCCATCAGCTCTTCGACTGCCGCTGCCAGGTTCTCCTCGTCGGCGCCGTCGGTGAGCGCGTCCTCCTCGAGTGTGTAGAACCAGGCGTCGATGACCGAACGCAGCGCGCTCGGCGGGAAACTGGAGGTGGTGAGGCGCTCAGTCAGTCGGCGATACACGGTTTCCAACCGGTGCAGCGGGGTCTCGGTTTCGGAGATCTGTACCTCGGCGACCGCGAAGTTGCGGCGTTTGGCTCGTTCGGCAAGCCAGCGGGCGAAGAAGGTCTTGCCGGACCCGTATTCGCCGCGCACGGCCTTGAATACCGAACCACCGTCGGTGACGGCATCCAGCTCGGCATCGATTGCCGATTCGAAGCGGTCCAGCCCGGTCGCCAGCAGATCGAGTCCGCTCTCGGGCACGGCACCGCGACGCAGAGCGTCGATCACTGCGCGTCGACGGACGGCGCTCACCGGTGCCGGATTAACTGTGCTCACCTGCTCGAGTCTCCCATGGGCACCCTGCCCGTCGGCTTCGGCTCGCGGTTCGATCCGGGCCGAGCGGATCCGGATGTCACGTCAGCTCGAATTGCGCACGCAGCTGCCGGACGGACAACTTCAGGGTTCGGCCATCGGCGTCGGTTCTCAGTACTTCGACGCCGTCGAAGTTGAGCAGCTGGCGCAGGATGGCCGCGAAGCCTTCGGCGCGAATCGGGCGTTCTCCGATCCGCTGGGCCAGCGCCGTGGCGGACAGTGGCGTCTCGATCAATGCACGGATCGCTTTTTCCAGCTTCTGTTCCTGCGGAGGCCGGGCCAGCAGCATTCGTTGGGCTTGAAAGGTCTCCGACGCGAGCAAGCGTGTCACCATATCGTCGCTGTCCGATGTTCCGAACAGGGGAGGCGCCGACGCGGTCACCGGAAGGTCGAACATGGGGGCGGTGCCGTCGTGGCGTTCCTTGGCGGCGCGGGCGACCTGTCGGGTGCGCACCGGTATCTCGCCCGCGGTCGTCGCCACTGCGGCCGGTTCCGCATCGTCCGGATTCCACCAGCGGGGGTCTTGCGGGCCCAGCTCCCGCCACCCCTTGGGCGGTTCTGCACCCAATGGCAGGAATGCCAGCACCGGGATGGTGACTTCGGCGAGCGATGCTCCGCCGTGGTAGCCGGCCTTCTGCGTGGTGTAGCGGGAATCGTTGTCCCACAAGGCAATAATGGATGCATTAGGTTCGGGCGCCACTACGCGCGGGCCGGACAGCACAATCTCGGTCTCGCCGACTTCGTCGCGCTGCGGATCCGCAAGCCGGTGTCGGGCCGATTTGGCAGTGCCGTGATCATCGATCCGTACCCCGTGTCGGTCGATCACATGGCCGTGGTCGCTGGTGAGTAGGACCGACATATCGTGGTCCGCGGCTGCACGCAGCAGGGCACGCAGGTCACCGATTTCATAGAGTTGCCACTGCGGGTCGCCGAGTTTGAGCTCCTTCCCGAGCCGATCATCGATGGTGTTCAGCACCACGGCGACGTGCATGTTCGGCTGGTCGAGGGCAGCGGTGAGTTCAGCGCCGAACGGATGGCCGGGCTCGGGGCGAAGGTCGTTCTTGTGGAATACGGCGGCGGTTTTCGCGCCACCCCAGAATCGGTGCTGCGGAAACAGTCGACGCTCGTCGTTCTGGTCACCCTGCATGAGCCGACCGGCGAACAGCGAGGTGCGCGACACCGCCGTCCAGCTGGGCAGTGCCGCGGCCATGGCGCGGCGGCGTTCCGGACGCCCGTCGGGCACCGGATCGTATTCGGTCCAGCCGATGCGCAACTGGTCCGCGATGGCCGTCGCAATGGCGGCGCTCATCCCGTCCAGGACGATAAGCAGCACTCGCCGCTGTCCGGCGATCGGTGCCACCACCCGCGAGAGGAAGGTTTCGACGGTGAGCATCCACCCGGGATCGGTGCCCGCCTCGGTCCATCCGCGCAACGACAGCGCGAACTCGCGGTCGAATTCGCGCCTGCGTTCTCGAACCCGTTCGATGAGAGCCTTATACGGAATCTTCAACGCGGGATCGGTGTCGCCACCGGCTTCGACGAAGTCGAGTGCGCGATCCACCCAGCCGGTTTCGGCGAGATGCCGTTGTAGTGCGTCGGCGACGGTGTCGGCGGTGGGATCCGGATCGCCCGCCAGCCAACGGGTAAGCCGCCGCGCCATCTCGATCCGGTCGATGCGCACCGAGTACTCGTCGTCTGCGGCCAGGTGATGGGCGCGCAACTCGTCGAGTGCCCTTTCGGCGGCGGGTAAGTCACCCCGGCCGAGCGCATGCCCAACCGCGGTGAATCGAGCCTCCAAACCCGCCTTCATGACCGAACTGGTCTGGATTGCGGTATCCGCGCCGAACTCTCGTGCGAGGGCCGCGGCACGATCCAGGGCCGGATAGGCTACCGCGCGGGCGTTCAGTGCCGCCACGGACAGCGGTGTGTTCTCCTTGCGCGCTCGCGGATCGTTGGCACGATCGATCAGGTTCGCGATGTAATCCGCACAGACCCGGCCGAATACCGTCATCCGCCGATCCAGCTCTTCCCCGGTCACCGGCGGATGATCACCGATCCGACGTTCGGCGCGGCCCCTGGCCTGATACACGCTGTGGTCGGGATTCGGGTGCAGCCACAGCGCGGCACACACCAGACCGTAGGCGACCGCGTCGGCGCCGTTGCCCGCCAGCACGAGGTCGAGCAGCACCTTGCCCGCCGACCCGGCCTGGCCGTTGCGTCCGAGGAACTGACGCAACCCGATGCGCTCCTGTTCACGGAGTGCACGCAGCAACTCAGGTCCGCCGGGCGTATGAGACCAGCGCAGGAGCACCTCCGGGTCCAGGCGGCTGGCGCCCGGATCGACCTCAGTCAGTCGCAGCCGCCGCACGGCGAGTGCAACCAGGGCTTCGTCCTGCGAGAGCACGCCGCCGGTCACCCGAGGCCAGCTGTCCGCGCCCGCCGCATCGAGAAGTGGCTCAGCGGCCCAGGTTTCGCGCTTGAGCCACTCGTCGATCTCGGTGGCGCCGAACGCCTGCCGCACCACTTCCCACCGATCCACCTGATTGATGCGCTGCCGGAAAGTGCGCGCGAGGATGGCCGGGTCCAGCTCATCGTGTTCGCGATCGGTCAGCACCACCAGGACTCGGGGGCCGGTGTCCGTGCTGTCTTTGCTCAGATGATCGAGTACCTGTTCGTGTACCGCCAGCACTGACGGCGCCGCGACGACGCGCACTCGGCACGACCCGATCGGTAGCTCATCGGAGTCTTCCCATACCGGCGCACCGCGCAGCAGGACGACGACGCGGTCTTCGCAGGCGGATGCCGACGAATGTACCGAAAGAAACTGCGCCACTACGGCTTTAGATAGCCTCGTGGCGCTCGCCGGAGGGCTGGTCGCGGTCATGCGATCACCTGTCGCTCGATCAGTGGCGGCATTATTCGATAACCTGCCAGGTGATTTCGATGGTGGCGCCCGGTTCATTGGCAGCGATATCGGCGAGCTCGGTGGTGAGATCGGCAACCGCGGTGCGGGCCGTGGTCCGACGGCTGCCAGCTCGCCGCCCGCTGCCGGTCGTGGGTGTTGGTGCGGTCCCACCGGGTACCGGCGGATGAGTGCTGCCGCCGTCGAGCCGGATATCATCCGGGCCGGGCGGTGGTGGCAGAGTCGGGATGGGCGGTTTCGGCTGACGAGCGCGAATCAGGGCGGTGACCTGACGCGGCGTCTCCGCCAGCACCGCGACGAGATCGGTGGTGAGCTGGTCGGTGCGCGCGGCGTTGCGCAGTGACTCGAGCAGCGTCTCGCCTTCGGTGCCCAAATCGGTAGCGACCTCCAGATGGTCCCACGGCGTACGAGCGAGCGCGTCTGCGACGTCGTGTGCCTTTTTGATCGAGGCGGCGTAGCGCTCGGGGCTCGGCTCGCCGAGATCGAACCGTGCGAACGCCTCGATGGTCTGTTTCGCCGAGGTGGAGCCGGCGGCGGTCGATTCCATCTCTGTCAGCAGTGCGACGGCCTGGCGGGCGATGGCGAGCCGGCCTGTATCACCGCCGCCGGTGAGGCCGAGGAATTCGGCGTGCCGTTCCAGCTGGCGTACCAGATCCGCGGCAGCCTCTTTGTATGTGCGAGCGAAGGTAATGAGCTGGCGCGCGAACTGCTGCACCAGCCTGCCGCGGCGCAGCGTCGGCGGCTTATCTCCGGCGATGACTTCGAAACGGCGGCAGGCAGTCTCCCAATCCTCTTCGGTGGGCGCGGGCTGGGTGCGCAGCGCATCACCGGACTTGATCTGATGCAGCTCCGGTGCCGGATCCAGCGGCATTCCGGCCCGCACCCACACCCGATCGTCCATCTCGGCGAAGGCGGCGACGACGAGGTTCGCCAGAAATGGGTCAAGGCCACGGGGTTTGGGCAGATTCGTCCACTCGACGAGGGTGTTGACCGGGAGGTCGCCTGTGATGCCCTCTACCCGGGCGGTGCGCTTGAAATGGTCGGCCCAGGAGCGGGACAGCTCGAAGTATGCTTCGCTCTGCTCACCCAGACCGAGCGGGACGGCCAGTCGTCGCATGATCTTATGGTCCCTGGATGCGTCCACCCGGCCGTCGCGCGCCTCCGCGGCCTTACGCACATGGGCGAATACGGTTTTCGCTTCCGCGGATTTGATCGCGATCCCGGTGTCCTCGGGGTCGAAGTTCGGGTGATCCGGGTACTGGTGGGCGAGGAGGGTGCCCGCCACTCGGCGGATCGCCTCCGCCATCGATCGGCCGAGAGGCAGGGTGAGCCCCTCGATATCGGGAAGCGGCTGCAGGTGGTCCTCGAACGATTTCTGGACGTCCGGATCCTGCTTGTCGGCGAGACCGTAGGCCTGTTTGAAGGCCGCCTTGATCTGTGCCATCAGCGTTTCGCGCTGATCGGTGAGCAGATTTCGGGCCATGGCACGGTGATCGGCATTGAGATGAGCCGCGTACTGGGTGTCGAAACGACCGGGATCGGCCAGCGCCTTATCGATCTTCACCAATCGCTGGAAGCTATCCCAGCGCGGTTTGGACAGATGATCCGGCAGCCACGCCACCGTCTGTGTCGGGTGACCCTGCTGACGCTGTCTCAGCTCCCGGATCCGGGTGGCGTCCTCCCGGGCGGAGTGGTCGTCTTCGTCGAAGGGCAGATCGATGACCATACGCCACAGCGTGGGATCGGACGGGTCCATATCGTGGTTGGGTAACTCGTTCTCGTCGCGAACGTTACCGAAAACGACTTCGACTGTACGTGCCGAGCCACGCCAGACAAACCGCAATTCGTCGGCGCCCAATCGACCGTCCGCGGGCTGGATACCGAATTCTTCCAACAGGATTCGTCGCGCCAGCGCGGCGCGGTTGGCGCGGTTGTTGTTGACATCCGCGTTGGCGAGTACCGATTCGAGATTCACCCCGGACAGTTCCAGCCGCACCCCGGGATCGGCGCCGTCGCCGATCTTGATCTCGGCGAACCGGCCGGCCCATTCCCGCACCTTGGACGCGATCGTGCCGTCTTCCAACCCGGGTATCGGCGCAGTCACCGATCCGTAGTTGAGCGCGCCGAGCCGGCGGACCGTCAGGTCGTTCAGCGCCGGGGCTCCCGGAGCCAGCGCGGACAGCAGGAGGGTGCCCACGAGCTGGTTGTCGCCGACGAACTGCTTGCATCGCCCGGCCAGGTTCTTGTCGGTGATGGTGTCGGGCCGGTGCAGGTACTGCTCGATGTCGTCCTCGGTGATCTCGTACTGCGCAAGCAGATACGGCCGCAACCCGGTCTTGTACAGCCGGTCGGCGGCCTCGAACATCACCTTCTTATCCGCCACGAACGGCCGGTCACCACCGGCGGTGATCACCGAGTACAGGTCGCCGAGTGGAATCAACTGGCCCAGCCGCAGATTGGCGCGGCGGTCGGCGAGCAGTTGGCCCATCAATTTCAGACCGGTGCGGGCGCGCTGCAGATCCGAGGAGATCTGCACGAGGGTGGACAGGAAGGCGGGGGAGAACGGGTAGGAGCGTTTGAACGACGCTTCGTCGGCGCCGGTGCTGTCCTGCTCCGAGCCGAGCAGGGTGTCCCAGACCTGCGGGCGCAGCCGCTTCGTTTCGGCGAATGCCCCCTCGATCTGTGCCCGCGCCGCGTCGTCCCTCGGCTTCAGCAGCCGCTCGTGGGCGATCTCCGGCAGGTTGCGATCTTCCAGTTCGATCAGGTCGAACCGGCCCGACGCCAGATTGAGGTTGTCGTGGATGGCGGCCTCGTAGGCGCCCGAGGCTTCGCCGCCCAGCAGTTCCCGTGGATCGCGTTGGCGCGCAATGAACGACACGATCGGGATGGCCCGGCGTTGGTCGCCGCCCTCCCGGAAGTTCGTCATCTTCTCGGTTTCCCTGGCGATGAACGGCAGATCGTGCATCTTCTGGTGCAGCCACAGGATCAGCTCATCCAGGAACAGGATCAGCCCGTCGTAGCCGAGGGATTTCGCGTGGTCGGCGATCACCGACAGGCCGGCGTCGAGCGAAATGAACCCGTGCTCGTTTTCGGCGGCGTCACGGGTGAAACCGGTGATCAGCGTTTCGGCGGCATCGTTGACGAGCTTTGCACGCAGCTCGGCCGGAGTAGATGGGTCGACCAGATTCAGTTTCGCGCCCGGTTCATGAGCCTCGGGGGCGGACATGGCGGTGTCGAGCAGATCCGCTGTCCAGAACGCCGAATCACCCCAGTCGTTGTCTTCATCGGTGTAGCCCGAGTTCAGGACCTTGAGCACGGCCTCGTCGCCCATGGTCTTGCGCAGGTTCGCCAGGCTGTCGAACATGGCGTCGGTGCGGTACACCGGGGGCAGCGAGGCGTCCGGATGCAGGGAGCGCACGTGGTCGACGTAGCCGCCGAGTACCCGCTGTTCCATCGCCTTCGCGCCGATCATGTGATACGGCACCAGCAGGAACTTCTTCCCGTCGGTCTGCAACCACTCGTGTTTGGCCAGCACCGGCTCGAACTCGGTGCGGCCGCGCGCTACCGGATTGCCGGACAGCAGCGCATACAGCACCGCCATGAAATGCGACTTACCGGAACCGAAAGAACCGTGCAGGTAGGTGGGCTTGGAGGTGTGCCCATCCATTGCCGCCTTGATCAGACCCAGCGCTTGATCGTAATTGCCGAGCAGGCGTTCGGTGACCACGTAATCGCGTACCGCCTGCGTGGCGTCGTCCTCGGACACCGCCTCGACGAGGCCCTGTACGAAGTCGGAGGTGGAGATTGTCTCCCTGATATCGATCAGGTCCGCCAGCAACGGTTTTGGTGCCATCTCAGTCCTCCCCACGGGTGGTACGGGTACGTCGAGCCCTGGTCGCGGTGACCGGGCGCCAAGCCCTCAGGTCGTCGTCGCTGAGATCGTGCTCGCCCTGGAGCTGTCTGCGGTAACCGGCGAAGAATGCGGCCGGGGAACCGCTGAAATTCTCGTCGAAGTCGTTATGCCACTGGTCCAGCCACGGTTGCAGCTCCAGCAGGCCCGCCAGCAGCGGGGTCAACTCCTCGGCTTCCAGACTTTGCTCGGTGAAGTACGTGGCCAATGCCTGGGCTTGCTCTCGGTGATCCCAGCCCGCCCAGCCGTACAGCGCGGGGGTCGCGGCGTTGGTGTTGCCATAGGAGATGAAACGCTCCTTCGGCACATCCAGTTTGCCGCGGGCCTGCCAGTACGAGGTGCGGAGGAAATCCGCCGAGGTGTACTTGGGCGGTACCGGGATCGAGTCACGGATCTTGCGTTTCGCTCCCTCGTCGGGAGCGGCGTCCTCCTGGCGTTGCATATCCCACACGTGCTCCCAGTCGGCACGCTTCTTCAGGCCGGATGGCTTGTAGCGGAGCGCCGCCAGAAACGGGACGTGCTCAGTGGTGATCAAGTCGGCTACGACGCGGGACAGCTCCACGCGTGGGGCATAGAGGGCGGCGGCAGAGGTGAAATCCTCGTCGTTGGACAGGAGATCGGTCAATCGGGACAGGGTGCGGATCGCTGGGCGGTCATCGTCGTACCAGAGGTCGCGGGACTCCATGCGATCCAGCAGCCAGGAACGAAGGGCCTTCTCCTGTAAGGCATCCCAGCCCTCCGTGGCCCAGCGGCGCTTGTATTCCGGGCGTTCGATCATGCCGATGGCGCGGTTGGATTCGATGGCGTCGATGCGTTTCTGGACGATCTGTTTGTAGGAGTCAGGCCAGTGGGCGGGGATCTCGGTTATGGGAGTGGAGCCATGGCGGGTGAACCAATCCGCGGACGTTTCACCCTGAGCAAGGCGGCGAGCCAAGACGATCTCGAAAGCTCGTTCGCCCAATGCGAGTTCGGGAACATCCGGCTCCGGCGCGCGCATGTCCTCAGCAAGGAGGGAGTAGAGCGAGTAAACCTGCCAGTCGAGCTCCTCTTGGAGGGCGATCATGCGGGCGCGAACAGAAATCCAGTTCGCCTTGGCTTCGTGCAGTTGCAGGATGCCCGGTTCGCTCGTCTTGATGACCTGTGCAGCGGTGCAGCCGTTTAGCTGTTGTGCGAGCCTGTCGAGAGCGGTGCTCAGGGAACTCGGAAGGGTAGCTGGGATTGGGAACTCCTCCAGATTTGTCCCGGTGAATTCATACCGCTCCATCCACTCTTCGGGCTGGATACCTCGTCCCATACCGCTGCCAGCCTTGCCTTGACTTACCATCTTGAGCCAGAAGCATGCGGTGGAACTGTTGAGCAGCCCGAGCAACCGCAGATGCTCCTCCTCGCTCGCGCCTTCTGGCAACTTGATAACCGGCGCGGACTGCTTGAACACCTTCCCGCCCCGATCCAGTACGAAATGGTTGTGCGTCGCTACAAACGCGAACGCGATACCGAGTGGGATCGAAAAGCGCTCCGGATGCCATCGACTCCATTCGTACCAAGTTAATCCGATCTCATCGTGCGTCCCTCCGGGTTCACGCCGAGTTCGGAGCAGTGACCGAAAACGCCAGAGAAACGGACTGAGATCTGCGGGGAGATGTGGCTTCAGCGTAGAGTCATATGGGAATAGAGCCTCGGTCTTTGGATCTATGCTCCAATCGCGAACAGTGTCACCCTCAACTAGGGCAACAATATTCTGGCTTTTGACGCCGTATCGTCCCCATGTGCTCGTGGCTGCAAAGTATGCCGGGTCATTCCCGGTATGAGTGTATCGGCCGATAAGGCGGAGGATTCTTGAAAGGCGAGCCTCGCCGCTTTGCTCGATCTGCTCAATCATTTCCAAACCGCCGTCGAGAAGAATCCATGGGTGCTTGCTGAAGTATCGGCTTCGGTCCAGGTCATCAACGGAAATCCACTCGCTGATCGATCCGGGGTCATCGATCTGGTCTAATATCGCGCGCCAAACCTGTCCCTTCTCGGGCTGGTCGGGCGCTTTGGGTTCGCCTCGTACGTTTCGGACCGTACGGATGGTGACGGCGCGGTCTCTTCCGGAACGCCGTGTACCTACGAGAATTACCGTCGGCGTGCCGTGTCCCGGTATGTATGCTCCCGATGTATCAATAACCTCAGTCAGCTCGACGCTCCGCGCGAAGTACTCCTCGATGAGCTTCGTCCCGAATTCCCTCTTCATGAATGAGTTCGCCGTGATCTGTCCAACTCGACCGTAGCCTCGGCCATCGGCATCGCCGAGCCTCGCCAGTTCGAAGAATCGCTGCGCGAACGGTACTGAGAGTGCGTAGGTTCCCCCGCAGGCGCTGTACAACTCCCGGTACAGATTGTTGAGGGTACTATCCTTTACCGTGATGTACGGTGGATTCCCAACCACCACGTGATACCGCCCTGGATCCAGGATCCGCGGGTGCTCGTGTACATCCTCTGTGGCATAGGAGAATTCGGCGACAGGATCGCCGGGCTCGGCGTCATCGATGGTGAGTTCCATCAGTTCGAGCTGTCGCGCCTTGATGAGCGAGTCGCCGATAGCCAGGTGGATCGGCCATTCGTAGTTCGCCACCCGAGCGAGGGTGTTGATGCCGGCTGCTGCCATGGCCGCTACCAGCAGCCGGAAGCGGGCGATGGCAATGGCGAAGGGGTTCAGGTCGACGCCGTGTACGGAATCGAGGGCAGCGCGGACTCGTTCGTGCCGGTCCCGCGTGGACTCCTGTTCGGCCCACACCCGGACAAGTCGCCGGAACGCACCCAGCACGAAATGCCCTGAGCCGCAGGTGGGATCGATCATCTTCAGATCCCGGTGCCCGAACTCGCGCAAGGCAGGGGTGAGGGTCCGGTCGAGGATGAATTCCTCGACGAACGCCGGTGTCTGCAGCAGTGCGTAGGTTTTGCGGGCATTCTCGGACAGGTCCTGGTACAGGTCGCCGAGGAAGCGGGTGTCCCAGCCCGCGGTGCCGTCGTCGCGCAGCGGGTCGGTGAAATCGTGGACCAGGTCGCCGGATTCATTGCGGGCCCGCCAGAAGTCGATGAGCTGCTGCGCGCCTTTGTGCGAGAGCGGCACCTGGTACAGCGGGTTGTGGGCGGGGTCGAACAGCAGCTTTCCTGCCTGTCCGGTGCCGACTTCGGCGAAGGCGCGCTCCAGCCAGCCGCGGTAGGTGGGGTCGTCGACCGTGGCAACGTAATCGTCGTAGCGGGCTTGGGCCAGCTCGCGACGGTCATCGGTAGGACCGGTGAGGTACGGCTCGTCGATGAGCCGGTTGTCCTCACAGAATCGGACGAACACGGTGCCGAGTACCCAGGCCGCGGCGACCTGGGTGATGCGTTCGTCGCGCCATGCGGTCCAGGTGGCGGCGGTACGGCCGACCTTCCGTGCTCGGTCGTATTCGGTACGCAGCTGGGTGGCCGCGCGGCGGGCCTGATCGGTCTCCGGCCGGTCCAGTTGCCGCCCTAGATCGCTTTCGACTGCACCGACCTGCTTCTTCAGATCGGCGAGCAGTGCGATGCGGTCGATCATGCGAATACTCCTACGGTGTAGGTGAGTGGCTGGGAGAGCGCGCCGGGCGCGGGTGCGTGCAACCACGGTGCGGATACGGACCGGCCGGGTGCCGTTGTGGCCGATCCTCGGCCGACGGGTGCCGACCCGGGTCCGGCCGTACACCCGTTGCGGCCGCTCACTGCGATGCCTCGTCGGCGCTCCGGCCCAATGCGCACAGGGCCGAGGCAGACTCGGTTTCCAGGCTGCGCCGGATCATACCTGTTCTCCCCCAGTAATTTTCGCCGACACGGCACGATGTGCATTGAGCACCCAATCGTCGGACAGCGAGATCCATTCGTGAAACCCGGCCTGGAAGGGCACGGCCACGGTGCCGAGCCGCGGCTCGCGCGCCGGATCGTCCTGCGGGCACAGCAACCAGAGGCCGCGGCCGCCGTGTCGCGCCGCTTCCGCCAGCCGATCCAACACTCCCATGGCGTCGTAGCGGGCGTAGGCGAGGGTGTCGGTCATCAGTACCGGTCCCGCCGCCGTGGCGAGTCGCTCCTGGATCTGTGGTTCGATCCGGCCCCACGCGGTACGCACATACTCGGCGAACCGGCGAGCGTGCTGGGTGCCGGGCGCGGCGACGTCGGCGCGCAGAATCGTCTCCCATGTCGGTTTGCCGTTTGCCGGAATCAGCTCGTGCAATGCCGCCAGGAGCAGTGCGGTCACCGACACCGGCTCGGCTGAGAACCGGGCGGTCAGCTCCGTTGTCGCCGCGGTGCTGCGGGTGGTTCGCACAGTCAGCACCCGGTATCCGTCCCGGCGTGCGGCGTCGAGGAGCTGTTCCTCGGCACGCGCGGCCGCCGCAATCATTGGATCCTCGGCATACCGGGTGACTGCCGTTGCCGTGGCGTGGCGCCGGAACCGCTCGGATAGATAGCTGGAAGCGTCGGCGGAGTGGGCGGGCAGAAAGCGTAGTTCGTTGTCGTAGCTGCGCAGTTCCAGCTTCAGATCGAAGCCGGCCTCGCGCAGCGCGGACTCCAGCCGCGAACCGGTGGGCAAGGTGTCGGCCAGCTCTGGAAAACGGGACCGGATCCGCTCGTGTACTTCCTTCTGTAAAAGCCCAGGCTGTTTGTCGCGCGCAATACCCGGGGTCCAGCTCACCAAGCCCGCCTGGGTCAGGCGCGCCGCGCGAACCAAGGGCAGATCCCGGGGATAGATCTCCAGCCGCGGCGTCGCCGCCGCATGCTGCGAGGCGCCCACCGCGATTTGCACGGTGCGGTTCTCGTCCCAATTCAGGCCGCCCGCAGGCGGATCGATCGCCGCCATCCGGTCCAGTACGGTGCGTGCCGTGGGCAGTGTTTCCAACTCGGCCAGTCGGTCGGCAACCCGACCGAGTCGTACCGCATAGTCGAGCAGTGCATGTCGGGATGGAGTGTTCGGTCCCGAATTCTCACCCGCTTCGAGCGCCAGCAGGACAACCATGGACGCGTCCTCGGACTCACGTTTGGAGGTGTGCCCGAATTCCGCATCCTCCGGAGACATCTGCTCGACCTCGACAACCGCACGCACCGCCGCCAAGGCCAATGCTCGGCGCTGCGCACGACCGTCCAAGCGGGTGCCGCGCCGCAGGACGAGCACATCGGCCACTTCGGTCGCGGCGGCGACTCGTCCGAGAAACTCCAGCAGCTCCAGGACTTCGCTGCGCAGCGCCTGGAAAGCCGCGTCGTTCTTCCACTGCTGGCGCTGTCGTTTCAGGTTCTGTGAAATCGCAGACGAGGTGACACCGAACGAGGCCGCGACTGCTTTCTGGCTCGGCCAGGTCCCGAGGTCGGGTACGCCATCGACATCGGGCACTTGGAGCAGTCTGGTGACGATGTCGACCTGCCTGGCATTGGACCCGTTATTATTGCGCTCGGGAACCAGTTGCGCGACAACGGCATCCAGGCTGAGGGTGCGCATCGCCGCTTCCCCCAGATCGTCGGCGGCATCGGAGCGGGCCTCGCTGAGCTCCGCCTTTGCCGATTTGCGGTCATCTCGGGTCAGTGGCGCTACTGCCCCGAGAAGTTTGCCCCATTCGCGTTGGCGGTCCTGGATCTCCCGGCGGGTGCGGGCCCCCAGGCCGGGTGCGTTGATCAGGCTGCGGCGGCTGTAATCCAGCAGTCGGCCGACCGTCGTGATGTCCAGCCCGTACAGGAATTGCTCTGCCGCCGAGGTCAATCCGGCCGTCGACAGGTGCGTCCCGCGGGTGACCTGTGCGGCGATGCGGTCGCGCTCCTGCCCCGCGGCATCGTCCTCCGCGGGAGCGATACCGGGTGTGGCGTTCTCGTCCGTCGTCGCGCCCGTCACCGGCGGGCGGGTGGTGGCCGGACGGGACGGCACCGATCGAGCCAGATCCAAGAAGATCCGGCGCCACGCATCGCGCATCGGCTTCAGGTCATCGAAACGCTCGGTAGTGTTGCGGTGCAATACCTTTCGGAAGAAGGCGACCAGCCCGTCGCGAATCGAGGGATCGAAGGCATCCGCGGCGATGTCCGGGTAGGGGTATTCCTTGGAATCGGTCTGTCGTGCCGACATCGACCCGTCGCCCCAGCGTGGCAGCTCGGCCGAGGCCATCTCGTGCAGCGTGGCCGCGAGGGCATACCGTTCGGCATGTGCGTCGTAGGTGGACCGGACGAGGGTGCCGACGAACGGATCCAGATAACCGTCGGTGCCTGCGCCGGGTTCCTGCCCCTGGTACCAGGCCAGCGAGAAGTCGATCAGCACGAGTTGGCGGGTTCGGTTGGGACGCACCCGGATTGCGATATTGTCCGGCTTCAGGTCACGATGCCAGATGCCCTCACCCTCGAGGAATTCGACCGCGCCGAACAGATACTCGCCGTACGCCTCCAATTGGTCCACCGACAGTCGGCCACTGTCACGCAGTTGGCGGGCCACCGTCTCCTCGGCGCGACGACGCTTCGTCACCACGCCGCCGTCGACGGGTGTGTCCAATTCCCTTTCGTCGCCGACGTATTCGATCAGCAGCGCGGTACGGCTGCCGATCGTCATCAGCCCCGGCTCCATCACCTGGATGATGCGCGCGTCCTTGCGTAGCCGGCCGAGCACCTCGGCCTCACGGGTCAAGCCTTCGACCCGGTCATCCGACAGGGCCACCTTCAACACCGCAAACGGCCGCAACTTCGGTTCGGCCCGGAGATCCCGTACGAGGAAGGCTCGGCTCGTCGACCCGGTACCCAGCCGTCGCCGCACCTCCCAGCGTCCATCGAGCACGTCCCCGGCGACGGCGTCCAGCGGGTCCTTCTCCGGTGCTGCGGGTTCGGGGTCCGGAGTTGCCGGCGCAGTCAGTTCGTCCTCGACGATTTCGAGCATTTCGAGGAACTCTTCGGCCGTCGCGAGCCTGCGGGTCGGCTGGTATGCGGTCGCGGCGTCCACCAGGTCGTCGATATTGTCGGACAACCCGTCCACCACCGCACCCGGTCGCAGGCCCTGGCCTGCTTCGAACCGGGCGAGCAGCTCGGCCTGGTTCGCTGCCGGTGGCTGTCCGGCCACCAGCAGATAGGTGAGCGTGCCCAGCCCGTATACATCCATGGTGATCGGATCGGCTTTTGCCGCGGTCAGTTCCGGCGCCAGGTATACATCGGTGCCCGGCGCGAGGTGGGTCGCGGAGAGGGCGGTCGGTGCATATTGTGTGAGCCCGCGCACGCGAGTCGAGCTGCGCTGGGTGGCGATCTGCCAGTCCGAGATCTGCAACAGCGGGTGCTGCCAGCGCTCCGGGCCACTCAACTCGCGGCCCGTGCTGTCGCGCAGCCGAGGCAGCACATGGACGGAGTGCGCCGCGAGACCGCGGTGATATACGCGCGCCTTGTGCGCGGCTCGTATCGTCTCTGCCAGCTGCCGTACCAGCTGAATCCGGTCTCGGATATCAAGGCTCGGGCCGTACTCGGCCAAGTACTCGTCCAGGCGCAGCGTCTCCAGGCGGTACTCGAAGATCAGCGCTGGTCCGGCTGGATGGCCGCCGGAGTCGATGTCGACAAAGCGCACAACCCCCGGGTGGCGGAACCGATGCAGGACAGCGGCCTCCCGCTTGGCAGCCTCGTACACCGACGTGCGGGCCGCCTGGTCAGCGCCGCGTTCGCTCAGATAGATCCGAATGCGTGCTGGCGTGCCCAGATCGGTGTGCTCGGCTCGGTAATCGGTCCACGTAGGGCCGGTGCCGATCGACTCGGTCAGTTTGTACGCGCCGACCATTCGGTCTGCTTCGCTGCGTCCGATGCCGATGCTGTCCAGAGCCGCGGCGATCTTCAAGGCCCGCCCCGGACTGATCCGGTTCCCGATGTCCTGTGGTGGTTGTTGCAACGTCGACACCAGCTCACGGATGGTGTGCGTGTGGAGCCGGTCACCCTCGGGCACCTCGAACCGCAGGTCGGGATGGGTGAGGCACAGTCGGCTTTCCACGAATACCGGCGCACCTGCGTCGGCCAGGAGGCTCGCGAGCTCCTTCGCCTTCTGATTGACCAGATACAGAGGGTTGCGGTGTAGCTTTCGTCGCCGCCCGTTGTCGAACTTGCGCACCCAGTCGCCGTTCTCGACGGTCAATTGTCCGCGCCAATCCTTCAGCTCGATCAGGTGCACCCCATTGGGCGCGATCACCAGCAGATCGACTTCGCGGATGTGACCGTAGCGCTCGGTGAAGGTGAAATTGGACCAGGCGAACCAGGGATCGACATTGGGCAGCTTCGCGCGGATGGCCTCGAGCCCGCGTCGCTCGTGGTCGAAGTTGGACTCGGTGACCGTTGTCCACCGGCCTTCGTCCATGCGTCCGTCCCCACCAATCCTCGGTCGACTCGAATCCGACGACTGCGTCAAAGCAGCCGACAACCCGCCAGCGTCTCATGTTATCGGTGCATTCCTGTAATCCGTCACACCTTTTCGTTGCGTCGGTCACCTCGGTCGCTCCTCGGTGAAATGTCCCGAAAGGCGGATCGCGGTTCTGCTGCTGACCGCCGAAAGGAAACCGGTTCCAGCTGGGATATCCGTGAATGCCGACATCCGGCGCCGCCCGGATTGATGAGCCGGGCGATAGGCTCATCCGGAATCAAGCCAGTTCGAAGCTGTCCCGGGTGATCCGGAATCGGTGCCCGCCGGGCCGGGTGTCGCGACACGTCATGCCATCGGTGGCGTTGACACAGGTGTAGGGCCCGACGGTCTTGCTGTCACCGGGAGCGAGTACCGGCAACCGTGGGTCAGCGAGCGTATCTGTGACACATGCGAATCCGGCTCCGTCCGGCGTGAGGGTGATGACGTGGCCGAAGCGGATCGCCGGACAACCCGCAGGATTCGGTGGCGTGTACGTGTAGTCCTCCAGGTCGCAGCGGACGCCGGCTTCGGGACCCTCGGGAATGATCCGGCAGGCAAGATCATTCGTCGCTGACTGGAATAGCACCGGAGCCGATGTCCGGTCTTGGTACCCGGTGATGAGGGCGGTGGCTGCGCCACCGATAAGCAGTCCGATGGCGATGGCACTGTTGCGCCGGCGCTGCTTCGGTGAGTGTGTCTGCTTGGGCGGTGATATCGGCCGAGGAAATTGTTCACGGCGGTATTGGGGTGGAACGGGTGGTGGGGGGTGCTGCGGTGGTGTCGGCTGCGCGGCGGCCGCCGATCGTTCGACGTTGTGGTCGGCGGGCCCCGGGCCCCGTGCTGGTTGCGGCGGGGGAGTCGATCTCTGGGAAGGCGGGGGCGATGCCGAGGTTGTAGCTGTCCGCCGTGGCAGCTCTTCGCGTCGGAACTGGGCTGGGACCGGTGGTGGGGGCTGCGGCGGGGCGGGTCGTCGCGCCGCAGGCTTCCGGGTGGGATCGTGTGCGGGCTGGGAGCTGTTTGTCGAACGGGATTCGGGCTTGGATGGGCCGGAAGGGGGCGGTGTGGGCGGCGATTGAGCAGGTCTCGGTGGAAGGTTCCGGTTCTTGTACAGATTGTGCAATCCGGTCGCCAAGTCGGTTCTGCGGTCGGTTACCGTCCGCGGTTCGGAAGAGGTTCTCGATGCCGAGGCAGACGTATCCAGAGGCGGTGCGGTGGGAGCGCGAGGCGCTTCGGCCGGAATCGGCAGCGATGTGGAGGCGGCATTCATCGAGCCGCGGCGGCTGGCGGCATCGATGAATGCATCGAACTGTCCGCGGTCGAGGATTCGGAGGAGTCCAGCGTGGTCGAGTTCGATCTGCGGTGTCAACTTGCTGGAGTGGTCACTCGGATACAATGTAATGGCACCGCTGATCGCAACCCGTGCACCTTTGATGCCGGGCAGGTACTTCGCCCCCTTCCGCGTTGTACTTCCGTACTTTTCGTACAGTGCGTCTGCAACCGGTCCGTATCCGACGATTGTGAAGTCGCCCTGTTTGTAATCGCCCAGATTGATCACGGCGAGTCGCCCGTAGGCGGTATCGAAGACGTTGGTGCGGACAATTGTCCCGAACACCGTGACCAGCTCGCCTTCTTCAGCACGAAGTGCTTCGGCCTCGTCCGCCGCGAATACGAGCGCAGCCGGAACGCTGTGGCGCTGCTTGCTTTGCGTGGTACTCCCGCCGGCCAGTGCGGCCGAGATCTGCGGGTATGCCGTCAGGCAGGCGGCGCGGAATTGCCGGGTGCGGTGTTCCAGGCCAGGAACGCGCAACAGCTCGGTGAACAGGCGCGAGTTGTCTGGGGCCGCGAAGTCGGTGGCCTCGAAGAGGATATTCTCACCGGTACCGCCGAAGTCGTTCCACAGCGTAGGTTTATCGGCAAGTGCCGCCAGCGACAGATCGATGCTTGCTGTGGCGAACACATCCAGTCCGGAGTCGTAGTTCCGGCCGCGTCCCGGGTGCTGATAGTTGCGATGACCCTGTTCGATCGAGCCGAGATCGGCAAGGTTGTCCAGATACATGCCGTCGTAGTCGATCAGTCTGATCGAATGGTCGGCGCAGACCAGGATATTGCCGTGCTGGAGGTCGCCGTGTGCGGCACCACGGGTCTGCAACGCGGCGACTGCGTCGCGAATCCGGGCGCGGACGGTATCGAGCGAGGCGGAATGTGGTGTCTTGGACCAGTCTTCGAGCCACAGCCCGAGGGGTTTGCCCTCGACCCATCGCATGCGCACGGTGGGGTAGAATCCGCCGCCGACGAGTATTCCCTCGGGGTTGTATGTCACGGGCACCAGGAAGTCGAGATCCGAATTCGCGGTGATGAATTCGTCGATGCGTGCATAGCGATCGAACAGCTGTCGCTCGTGGCCTTCTTTCTTGTGGAAGCACCGCACGGCCCAGCGCGTCCCGCCGCTGCTGACTTGAAAGGTCGCCGCGAATCCACCGCAAGCCACCGTCGGCATCTTTTGCGGATTCAACTGTACGGTGCCGGATTTCAGCTCATTGTCGTTGCGGAACGCAATATTCGGGTTTTGTACTGCGAGTCGGTATTCGCCGAGCGACGGGAAATTCACGGCCGCACCACGCAGACGGTTGTGTCGTCATTGTCCAGACCATCGTGCAGGCGAGCGTCGATCACCCATTCGGCGAATTTTTCGTCTTCTCCGTCACATGATCCGATGTCGAGCTCGTTCACATGGCCGTAGGACCGCAGCAGGTATTTCGCCAGTGCATCCGACGCCAGGACAAAGACATCACCGGCCTGATATGAACCCTCGTCACGCCACAGCGTGGCACGGAACGACTCGTCCTCGGTCGTGCCGACCAGTTGCGGAAATCGGTTGAAGCATTTCCAGTCTTCGATCGGGCCGGCGCGAAGCAATTCGGGCCCGCGGAGGTGCAGGATGCAGGAATCACCCACTGCTACAGCTCGATACCGCATCTCTGCGCTATCGAGCTCCAGACCGACGAACGCTGCGGCGCCGCCCTCCCTGAGCTTTGCAATGGCATGCCAGGGTAGCCGCGCTCGGTCTACTTCGAGGCGCCATAGGCGGCGGAGTTCGGCCAGGACGGCGGGGTCGAACGGGTCGAGTCCTTGTCCGACGAAGGCGTGCACCAGGATCTCCGCCCACACCTCTGCCCGGGCCGAGGTCGCAGCTCCGTCCGCGACGGCGAATCGGTTGAGCCCAGCGCCGCCGCGATCATCGTTCACCCCGGGATCGCGGCCATCCTTGGGGACCCATCCGAGTGCGGCAGGTATCCCCGCCATCAGGCGTCCTCGCCTCCCCGCGGGAGGCTTTTACCATCGCCGAGCGCTTTGCGCTCGCTGTCTGGCAACTCCGCGAGGCCAGTCGGTGTTACCGAGCGGGTGCCGATATCGAGAAAGTCGATCACCGAGGTCGCATCCGCGTTGTAGAGGAATCCCCGTGATCCGACGCGTACGGGATACTTCATGCCCGCCGCAGCGTCCAGCATCGAGGGCGGCAACTCGCTGGATAGCTCGAACAGCATTACCGCATTCGGATCCGTCAGAGCAGCAGCGGAATTCGGGAACTGCACGGCCTGGTTCGGTAGGCCGGATAGGTGCAGGTTGAACACCAACGTGGGACCGTCGTCGGTGCTCGACTTGCGAATTCGCTCGCCGACCTCATCCGGGGTGCCGTCGGTACTCGCACCATCGGTCACATTGATCACTATCGGAGGGAAGCTCGTCGGATGGTCGGCACACCATCTGGACACCACGGATTCGATCGCGGTGAATGCGGCGACCATCGGAGTACCACCGTTGGCCAGGGGATCTATCCACACGGGCATGTGCTCTTGCGCCGAGATCACGCCGCCCGCGCCGTCGGGAACCCGTCGGGTCACCGTATCTACCCGCAGCGGGTTGTCGGCCACGAAGCCCACCGGAAGGATTGGGTTTTCGCGGCTACTGCCATACAGCACCGGGCCGACATCCTGGCCGTATCCGAAGACACCGACCTCGAAGTAGTTGTAGGTCTTTTCGCCGCCGTGGCTGCACCGCAGTACCGCATTCCCGAGCATATTGTTAACCGCCGCCGCCAGGGCCTCCGCCTTGGACTGGCCGGTCTCCGACCACGGTTCGGACATCGAGAACGACTGATCGATCGCAAATAGCAACAGCGCCGGTCGCGTACGGTTGATCTCTGCTGAGTACATCAGATTTTCTCCCCACTGGATCGAATCGTAACGAATAATGGTCGGTGACAATGAAATTTGGTTCGATGCCGCTTTTCATGTGCGACTGATACCGATACGACTGAGGTCGTCGTTCGAACTAGATTCCCAGGGTGGGTAATCCGTTGTCGGCGGTATCGTAGAGGCGCCACGCTGGCACCCGTACGGCCGTAATACCCTCGGCTGGATTCTCGCGGAGATCTCGCCCGAGGAGCATCAAGCGCAGATGTCGAGCGTAATCCTTGCCCTCCTCGGCTCCCGAATCCAACACGAGCGCCGTCGTTGTGCCGTCGGCCCAGTGCATTACGGCATCGGTTCGATGTCCGCAAACATCCTCCCGGACTGCGACTTTTGCATCGGCATGACGCGTGGCCAGATTGAAGAGCCGGTCGTGCAGCTCGTCCAAGTCCGTGTCCGAGAGCGATGCGTTGTCCGAGTTCACCAGTGCGGATCCGATCCTTCGCCGCGACCAGAGCTCACGGTTGCCGAAGACAATGAGGTGTGAGCGTGCGCGGGTGATGGCCACATTCCACAGATTGAGCTGGTCGTCGATCCAATTTACCGAACCACGCGGCATCTCCGGGGAAGCGACCAGCGAGTAGATCATGATGTCGCATTCGCCACCTTGGAATGTATGTACTGTCCCGACCCTGACATGGCTGAACTCGGATCCGAGTTGCTGTCGGATGAGTTCCGCTTGGGCCTTGAACGGGGTGACCACGCCTACCGAGGTGGTCTCGGGCATCCTTCCGGGTTGCAGCAGGAACCGTACGGCGGCGACCGCCAGTTTGGCCTCCGCGCGATTCATCCAGGACTTGCCGGACAGTGGCTGCTCGGCGGGGCCGGTAACGTCAGTCCAGTGGATCGGAGCACGGTCGGCGATGGCCGGGCGCCCGCGGACATCGGTCATCACGGTCAGCCTCCCGTCGTAGAACAGGCCGTTGACCAGTTCGGCGATATTCGGATGGCACCTGAAATGCTCGTCGAGCAGTAGATGGCCACCTGCGGCGCGTTCACCAGCGCGAAAGCTGGAGTGACTGCGGTATGACATGCGATGGTTCTCCAGCCACGCGAGACTCACGCCAGAGCTTTCCGCCGCCCGGGCCTCTTCGTCGGCGTCGAGTTCGGCGATATGCGGCAACTGCATCGGATCGCCGATGATCAATGCCCGGCGCGCGCGAAAGAGCAGCGGTAGTACCTGTGGAATCGAGCATTGACTGGCCTCGTCGATCACAACCAAGTCGAACAGTGCGGGCGACGGGGTGAAGTACCTGGCCGAGAGGGTGCTTACCGCCCATGCCCGGACGAAGCGGAGGGCCGCGTTGATGGCCTTCCAGGTGCGGCCGTCGGCATTTGCGTCGATAAGGTCCGCGATTGCGCGGTGCCCGTTGCTGGCGTTCGCGCGAATTGCGTTGTCCAACACTCCAGTCGACTCTTCTCGGACTGTGTACTCGGCCGCCTGGAGTCCGTGAAGGAGCTCGAGATCGTCCGGTAATGCAATCGCTCGTCCCTGTAACGAACGCCAATTATGTTCCGCAGCAGCGAATTCGGCGAGCGCCGTGCAGGCATCCACGCCCGTGAGGCTGAGATCGGTTATGCCCCAGCGCCGTAGGAGCCGAGGCTGCCGGGAGTTGCGAAACCAGCGGGCCTTGCTTGCTCGCGTGGCCTTTCGCGCGGCGCTGTCCGGGCTGGTCTGGCCGAGTCGAGAGATCAATTCGGCTACTGAGAGTTTCAGTCGGCCGGCGGGTGCTTCCCGTGTGCGCCCCGCATCGAGCAGCGCGCGTTCGAGATCCGCGATATCCCGCAGTCGAGCCCGCTGAGCACCGAGGGTCTGATCCGCCTGGCGCAATGCCATCATCGCTGTCGCTGAATTTCTCTCCGGTGCAGGAAGCTTCAGTAGAAATCGCAGCGATTCTTCGATTCCCTTGCGGTATTCGACATTCCCGGTACGTATGATACTGCCGGGCACGATTTTCCGGGACCGTTCCCACACCTCATCGACGGCAGGGTTATTTGTTGACGCGACGAGGATGGTCTGGTCGTTGGCTACGGCAGTCGCGACGAGGTTCGTCACCAGCTGGCTCTTTCCGGTTCCCGGAGGCCCGGTCGCAATCGTCAGCCGCTGCGACATCGCCGAACGTAGAACCGCTTCTTGAGCTTCGTTGCACGGCAACGGCGTTACCAGCTGGTAGGGGCGAGTTTCGGATGGATTAGCCCCGCGCTCCCTCGGGTCAGGCGAAAGCGCACCGAGCGCCGTCTGTCCGATCTTGCCGATCTGCTGCTCGATGCTCTCGAAATCCTCCAATAATTTGGAAGTCGGACTGCCGGTGCGAGGGATCCGGAACAGAACCGCGGCATTGCGGGCTCCATCCTGCGGGATATCAGCGTCGATGCGGTCGGCCAATTGATCAGGCCGAAGTTTTTGTACGCACTCGATCTCGAGTTCCTGGGTGAGCACCTTCGCGATGTCGTTTGCCATCAGCGCATGCTGGCCGACATGCCAGCTCGGACGATACTGCTCGTTGAATGCGGTCGCCGTGCCCTCGCCTAATCGCTCCTCGAGGAGGCTGGGATGAACCACGACCGGGCCGATCGGCTCGAACCGCATCCCTTGTTCTGTGGGGACAACTTCGACTCGGCGTACCAGCAGCGGGGCGAACCGCCGCCGGGTGCGGTTGCGGTTGCGGGCTCCTGCCTGATTCTGCAGCACCACGGCCGGGTAGCCCGCCCACAACTCGTCGCCCGCGGCGGTCACCTGATCGACGAAATCGGCGGCATCGGAGGGCATTGCGACACGATGGTCTGCCTCCAGGTCGCCGGAGAGGAACCTCTCCGATCCCGTCCAACAGATATGTGACAGATCGTGGTCGTCGACCGACAGCATGGGCATGGCGTTGTGTCCTGCATCAAGGCAGCGCCGGTAGTAGTCGAATAGTTGGGGCCAGCTCGGCCGTGTCGATGCCTTCACCGCGCCCGAGGCGGAGGCAGCGTCGCGTCTCTCGTCCACACCTCGGGAGACCGACGTCAACGTCGGCGGTCCCTGCGGGCGGGACGCGATGACGATGCGATCATCGACGAGCACGGCGGACTTGACCGGAACCTGGATGGCACGCGCACGCATTCGTTGGTTGACGTAGTCGAACAGATCGTCGACTGTAACTTCACCGGTTTCTGGTCTGGCCGCGTCCCCGTTGCGCAGCGCCTCGACGATTTCTCCGGTGAACACCGAGGGGGTGATGACGGCGGCATCGGGAGACCCGGCGAATGAATCCTCCCCGGCCCGGGAGGACGACAACACGAATACGCCGCGGCTCTCGATCGGTGCTCGTTCTCGAGACTGGCTGGTTCCTTTGGCAATTCGATCTTCGGTACTCAACCCGAGTGCGAAACCGCCACTGCGGCAACAGTCGATCATCAAGAGCTTCTGCGGGGCCACGCATCGCTCGAGTTGGGTGTTGACGAATCCCGCGCCGACGGCGGTAGTTGCCACTTTGTCGTAATCGGAATCCGTTGCTATGAACTGAAATTCGCCATTGGACTGTACCAATCGGGTGCCATGGCCCGAGATGTACAGCAATGCGAGCTCGTCCTCGTCGCAGCTTTCGAGAAAGACCTCGATCTCGTTGCACATCTGTTCGGCGGTGCAATCCGCAACCGAACGCACCTCGTCGAAGGCGCCGATCTGTCGATTCGACAGAACTTGCGCCAGTAGCGAGACGTCGGCGCGGACGGACGGAAGCGGTGCGAAGCGATGGTCGGCATACTGCTCGTTGCCGATCAGCAGTGCTCGGCGCCGCAACCCCGGGGTCACTTTCCTCCGGCCTTCCGGTCGGACGTTGGATCGTCCGGGGCAGTCGGATCTCCCGCGGCATCCATCGTGAAGAGGTCGATGATGTGTTGGAGTTGGTTGTCTGGGCGGCCCACGATGGTCGCCTTATTTCCGTTGTACGTGAGTTCGACTCTGCGGTGTCGATCGCGCGCACACCACTCCTTGATGAGCGTGACCAGAACGCGCGCTCCCGCGGCCGCGGTCGGGGCGGCAACAGAGGCCCACAACACCAGATCGCCGGTGGCGCCGCCCTTGTGATTTCCGGCAGCCCGCGTTCCGTTGTTGTCGACGAATCCCGCTGTCAGTCCCTCTGCTGTGTCGAGTTCGGCATATAGCTCGCGTGTTTGTCGCTCGGCTCGGAGTGTGTCTCCGCCGGCGGCGACCTGTATCAGCCAACCGTCCATCTCGAACATAGCTCCCCCTCGATCTCGGTGCGCGCACAATGCTTGGTGCGCATGGGCGTTCGCGTCGGATCCTACAACGGTGCAGATCTCATCGCTTGACGAAAATATTTGTAGCAGTTGGCATTTCACTTGAGTAAGTGGTGTCGCGACATCGCTGCAGTGGTCACTTCGCTTGCCGGTTCGGGCTGCGCGGGTACCGATCCCGAGTTCGACCGCACCACCGTACTGGCTCGAATCAGGTTCCGGGAGAGAGGTTTTCCGCTGGGGCCAAATGGTTACTCGGTGGGTCTATCGAGAGCCTGCGTGCGCCGAACTCGTTGTCGGACGGTAACAGATTCGTCGCGCGAACGAGACCGGGACATGCCTGTCGGATTCCCACCCATCGGAGCCGCGCCGACGGGGAGCGTCATCGCGAGCCCGGATCTGCCATGATGTCTCGCTGATCATTCGGGCATCGAGGACTGACACTCCAGGTCGTCATCTGTCAGAATGGCTCTCTCAGAGCAGTTTTCGTCCGAGAAACCTGAGCAACAAGGACCGGTGTGACGACACAATTCCAGGGTGGGGGTCGGGAACTCGAGCTGTTCGAGAAAGTCCTGACCGGATGGCGAAAGTCATTGGTCGATCTGAGTGGCCGAAACCGACTGCTCAATTTCCGGCACACCAAGGCGGCGACACTCGAGATCTCTGCGCCGTCAGCGCAGATATTGATCGAGGGACTGGAGCGAGGCATGGGCTTCGCCCCGCTGCCTGATGCCGAACCGACGCTGGAAGCAAAGGCCGATCCCGGTCCGCCCATCGAGATTCTCGGTAGTCCCGGGCGCGAGATTGTCACCCAGAAGAAGACCAGAACTGCTTTGGAGCGGGCGCTGCTGAACCTGCGGAGCAAGTCGACGCAGCTGTTCAATGACTACGGTCTCTGGACGCTCCAGCTCGGCGTCGGGATGCTGCACTGGGGCGAAGAGGGCGCCGAAACGGGCAGCGATGCACCGCTTGTCCTACTGCCGGTTCGGATAGAGAGGACGTCTACCGGAGCCTTTCGACTGAAGGTCAACGATGAAGACGAGCCTCGACACAACCCTGCTCTTCGCGTCAAGCTCGAGCAGCTATACCTCGATTGGGATTCGGTCGGCGAACAGGACCCGATGGACCTTCCATCGGTACAGGCGGCAGTGACACACGCTATTGGAGGGAGGCGCGGTTGGCACCTCTCCGAGCGGGTGGTGATGGCGTTGTTCGCCTCGCACAAGGAATCGATGTACCAGGACCTGCTCGAGAATCAGAACCACGTTATGCGTAGCGATCTCGTGCGTGCCGTGGCGTTGGGGCCTCGCGCGACCCTGGCGTCCGATCGATTCGACTTCGAGGAGATCGATGTCAGCCGGATCGATGAGATCAGTCCGCCCGAGGAGACCCCTCTTGTACTCGACGCGGATGCCTCACAACGACAGGCCGTGGCTGCCGCCGTGGCAGGTCACTCGTTCATACTCGATGGCCCTCCTGGCACCGGAAAGAGCCAGACGATCACCAACATGATCGCGGCACTGGTGCACGCTGGGCGCAGCGTACTCTTCGTTTCGGAGAAGGCGGCGGCGCTCGACGTTGTCCTCAACCGGCTGGGATCGGTCGGCTTGGATTCTTATGCGTTGGCCTTGCACAGCCACAACACCAGCCGCAAGGCGGTTGCCCAGGAATTGGGGCGCGCTCTGACCGAGGAACCGCTCGCCCGCGGACTGTCCGAGCACGAGCTGGTCCGTGCTCGCGAGACTCGGGAAGCACTCAGCGGATACGCCGAGGCAATGAACGAAGTTCGTTTGCCACTCGGCGAGACCTTGCACGATGTCGTCGGGAAGGTCAGCGGACTGTCCGACATCCCGGCCGCATACCACCTTCTCAGGATCGAGAACTCGGGCCGACGAGATGACGGATTCCGGGCACAAGACTTGAGCGGCAGAGATCTGTCGAAGATCCTCGACGTCGCAAGCACGATCGCCGGCGTCTGGGATGCTGTGCTGGATCCCATGTATCCGTGGCATGACTTGCGCGCTCAGGCGGTAGCTCCACGGCGCAGCCTGGACCAGGCCATTACTGCGCTCGCCGGTCTTACGGCGGTTGTCGATAGCTATCGAGAACTCGCCCGCACCGACGAATCGATGAATAACGAACCCGGTTTGGATCGACTGGCCGGTCTGCTCGAATTGCTCGGTTCGGGCTTCTCAATTCCCGAAGCATGGTTGACAAGTCGGGAATTCGCCGATGAGATCGACGGCCCCGTTGACGCCTTCGTCGCCGAGCTGAGAACCGTCCGGTGGGCACGCACTGCGGCGGCCCAGGCGGCGGGCGAGCGTTGGGAAGAGTTGTCGGGACGACTGACGACAGAAATTGGTGACGCGGAGCGCGCACTCGTCAAGCTATCGCCGTTGGCACTCGACCCTGCTGGTTGGAACGAGCCGGACGCGCGACGAATCAGCCGGGAGTTCGCGAACGAGGCACTGAGCCTCGAATCGATGAACCAGGCCATCGTAGACATTGCGCGGGAACTCGGTCTCGATCCTCCGCACAGCTCGGCTGGTGCGCGGGATATATGCGAAGTTGTTGCCTTGGCTGGTATTTCACAGCGTCCGCCGGAAGCGTGGCTGGCGCCGACCGGTGCGCGCGAAGTCGATCGTGCGGCCGTCTTCGCGGTAGCCGACGGCTTAGCAGAATTCTTTGCCCGGTGTGACCGCGTACGCGCGGCTCAGCAGCGTGCGATCACCCAGGCTGGACCAGGTTGGGCTGAGCTGTCCCCGGATCCGGAGCCGCCGCCCAGCGAGCTCATGCTGGCCGAACTGACGCCGGTCGGATTGGCGATCGCGCCGCTGACGCATCGGCAGGTGGGTGAGCTGAGCCAGTGGTTCAATGCCCTGTCGGATGCCCTCGAGTCGGCCGAAGGTCATGCAGTTGTCCTTGCGGTTCAGTTGGGTTGTGCGGAGCCGACGACGATCGAGCAGGCCGAGGATCTAGTGGTTCTTGTCGGGTTGTGTCGGGCTGAGGACCGCCCGCTGGTCACCTGGTTCGATCCGGAAGTACTGCCGAAGGTCCGCAACGCCTGTGATGAGATCGATTCTGCGGTAGGGGAATTGATAGCTGCGCGGCGGTCCGCCGAGGAATTGTTCCTGCCTGATATTGTCAATTCGCCAGAGCTGCCCGGGGCGATCACCCGGTTGATGGAAGGGCCGCGCGGGATCAGTGGCTTGCTGTCGAGCCGGGTGCGCGCAGACCGCAAGTTGATTGCTGCGGTGACCACCGAAGGGTCTTGGCGGAGTCAGCTCTATGACAAGCTTCCGCTCGCGGCCACCTGGTACGCGGCGCATGATCAATTGCGCGGACTGACACGCGCCCATGCGGACCTGCTCGGCCACTACGTCGACGCGGACCTACCGGACGTCACGAGGTTGCGTGCCGCCTGCGCCCGAGCCGAACAGGTGCATAGTTTGGCCACCGCGACGGTCGGAGACCCACACAGGCGGCGGTTGCTCGCAGGTTGTCTCGCCCACGGGCAAGTGCCGCAAGCAGATTTGCTTGACCGTAGCATCAGTCTCGGGCACGAACTGACCCGCTGGCGGGAGGATTCGACTCGTCTGCCGCTGTCGGCCTACGCAACGGAACTGTCCAAGAGAGCACCGGGGCAGGTGGCGCGCTGGCTGCGCGCTCACGTCGATCCGCTGCAGCGAGCGGAAGCATTAGTGGACACCATCACCACGGTGGGCGGTCGCGGGCGCGACGGGGGTGCCGAGTACACGATCGCAGCGGCACGATCAGCGATCGCCGATGCCCTTACGGCCCAACGCGAAACAGCGGAGTTCGATAGGCGAGAACCGTCGGATCGCCTGCTCCTCGGGCCGTGGTATCGAGGGCTCGAAACCACGGCCGAGAGTCTGACACTGCCTGCTCCGGGTGACGTGGCCGAATTCGAGGCACCCGGTGACTTGTTACGACGTGGCGTCGTGTTGGTTCGCGAGGCGCGGACACCATTGGTCACCGACAAGCAGGCCGCATTGCTGGGTCGGTACGTCGACAACCATCGTGTGGACATCCACGCACTGAGCCGCGCTCTGGAGGCTGCGCACACGGTTGCTCGACTGGCC
Source organism: Nocardia sp. NPDC050710 (assembly GCF_040654375.1). Classification (NCBI taxonomy): domain Bacteria; kingdom Bacillati; phylum Actinomycetota; class Actinomycetes; order Mycobacteriales; family Nocardiaceae; genus Nocardia; species Nocardia sp. NPDC050710. The sequence continues at coordinate 108,141 of NZ_JBFAHV010000007.1, forward strand.
CCGGAAACACTTGCAGATCCAGATCGCCGTAGCCTGCTCTCAGCGGCAGTGGCTGATGGGCGCCCCGCCCGCCCTGATCTAGAACTACGAGTTGAGCGGATCACCTCCCAACTCGACGCCTGGGAGGAGCGCACCGGGCGAGCGGATTTGGCTGCTGCCGCACCGGTGCTTCGCGCTGGCCCTTTCGATGCGGTGGCGCAGTGGCTTCGCGCACACGTCGAACCCTTCGAGGATGCCGCTGACTTCATCCGGTCCGTATCTCGTGTAACGGGTGAGAACAATGGCATGACCCTTGGGAAGGCTCGCGCTGCGGTCGCAGCTGTAGTCAGTGCGCGGGCTGCCGAAGCGGAGTTCGAGGCGTCCGACGAGCGTTGGTGGGAGCTCCTCGGGGATCAGTACGAGGGGGTCGATACCGACGTTGACGGTTTGACCAATGCACTTGATTGGGCACGGAAAGTGCGCAGAGCCGCAAATCGCACGCCTAACCGCAAAATTGGGCATGGCAGACGGGCACGCGACATCGGCCAGACGGTGGGCCAGGTGCCGTTGTCTGCGGCTGCCGCGCAGACGATGCTCACGGCTCCTGCCGAACTCAGGTTTCCTGAGATCCGAAGTGAATGGGACCGTGTTCGCGAGCAGCTTGCAGCAATGTTCGAAACCGAACGGGCACGCCAGATTCGCGCTGAGTTGGCGAGCGATCTGCCCGCCGCCGAGAATCTCCTGTCGCGATTGGAGAATGACTCGCACGGCCCCGAGGCATGGCTGTCTTATTGCGCGGGGTTGAGTGGGCTTGCGGAATACGGACTGGGAAATCTGCCAGCTCAGCTCGCCCAGCAACGGATCGACGCCGCAGAGTTCGCGGCTGTTGTCGAACGCGCATTGCTGACCGCATGGGCCGAGCACTACTTTGCCGCCGATGCGCGACTGCGGCCGTACCACGCTGACGATCGTGATCGGCTCGTGGAGCAGTTCCGTGAGGTAGACCGTGCGCTCGTCCGGACTGCGCCCGCCGCGGTGATGGCCGCGGGCAATGCGCGGCGTCCGCGCCGGACCACAGTGGGATCCGCGAGAATAATCACGCGTGAGGCAGAGAAGCAACGTCGTCACCTGCCGGTCCGGAGGATCTTGGAGGAGGCGCGCGATGTCGTTCAGCTGATCAAGCCGTGCTTCATGATGAGTCCGCTGACGGTCAGTCAATTCCTTCCACCCGACTTCCGCTTCGACGTTGTCATCTTCGACGAGGCATCGCAGGTGCTGCCGGAGGATGCGGTCAACTCGATCTATCGCGGAAATGCGCTCATCGTGGTGGGTGACCAGAAGCAGTTGCCACCAACGTCGTTCTTCGGTGCAGCGGGCGCCGCTGACGACGACGATGAATGGGTCGACAACGACAGCGACGCCTTCCAATCGGTCCTCGATGCATGTAAGGCCAGCGGCGTACTGCGTGATTTGCCGTTGCGGTGGCACTACCGCAGTCGACACGAGAATCTGATTGCCTTCAGCAATCACGAGTTCTACGACAACACGATGGTCACCTTCCCCGGTGCGCTGGAAGATGGACCGGATATAGGTGTGGAGTTCTTCCAGTCGAACGGCGTCTACGACCGCGGTGGGCGCAGCGACAACCCTGGTGAAGCGGCTGTGGTCGCCCAGCGAGTCGTCCACCACTTCGCGACCCGACCTTGGTTGACACTCGGCGTGGTTGCGCTGTCGAAAGCACAGGCGGAGGCCATCGAAGCGGCTGTTGCGAAAGCGAGAGCCGACCGGCCAGATCTGGACATCTATTTCACCGAGGATCGACTTGCAGGCTTCTTTGTCAAGAATCTGGAGAACGTCCAAGGCGATGAGCGTGACGTCATCATTCTGTCGATCGGCTACGGACCCGACAAACAGGGAAAGCTGCACTCCGCATTTGGTCCCATCAACCGGCCCGAGGGGTGGCGGCGCCTGAATGTCGCGGTGACCCGCGCGCGTCGACGCCTCGAAGTGGTGGCGTCCTTCCGCGGTGGAGACCTGCCGGAGAGCAGCAACAAAAGCGTCCGGCACCTCGGTCGCTACTTGAAGTACGCCGAGCACGGCCCCGGGGTACTCGCGACAGCGCCCGCCGACGTGGACGCCGTACCCGACAGCCCATTCGAGGAGCAGGTCATCGATGTCCTTCGCGACTGGGGCTACGATGTTCAGCCTCAGGTAGGGGTTGCGAGCTACCGGATCGACATGGCGGTCCGCCACCCAGCTGCCCCGGGCGTCTACGCGCTCGGCATCGAATGCGACGGGGCTATGTACCATTCGTCGCGCGCGGCTCGCGATCGAGACAGGCTGCGCGAAGCCGTGCTACGAGATCTCGGCTGGAAGCTGCACCGAATTTGGGGAACAGACTGGTATCGCAATCGAGAGGCCGCCATTCGTAGTCTCCGCACGGTAGTGGAGGCCGCGTGTGCTGCCGATCCACACGCGACGACACACGACCGGATCGAGAGTGCGACCCGGCAGGCGGCAGTGGACGTTCATGCGAACGACGATGAGGCAAAGCCGAACTCGTCGACTGTGCGATTCGCGCCGGTCGATCATGAACCGGTGTTGTGGACTCGACCCTACCGAGAGGTCGGGACAGCGGAACTCGTCGAACTCCACCGTGTCTCGGCACACCGACTTGGGTTGGAATCCGTGCCACTGCGGGACCCGGATACCTTCGAACTGGTGGCGGACATCGTCGTGTATGTGGTGGAAGTCGAAGGGCCGATCGAGGAAGATCTGCTGTTCACTCGGGTGCGAGTCGCGTGGGGCCTGGCAAGGTCGGGTCCGGTCATCCAGGAGCGAATTCGGGAGGTGCTGCGGTGGCTCGGCCGGAAGGGAATCATCGTTCGTGTCGATACTGCCTACGACCGGCCGGATCGAGAGTTGCGTTTTGTGCGCACGCCAACGTCCACGTGTGAGCGTGCTGTCCGGCATGTTCCGCTGGTCGAACGTCAGCTCGCCGCAATCCACGTGATCACAGACAACGTTGGGGTGCGGCGTGAAGAACTGCTCTCGGAGGTTGCTGGTGTATTCGGTTGGACTCGTGTCCGATCGGAAATCCGCGCCACTCTCACAGCGGATCTCGATAGCCTTATCGAGTCGGGTGTTATCGACGAGACCACGCTCGGCCTAACCGTCTCAGGTCGAGCCGCACCTGGCGATTGAGAAGCCCGACGGGCATCTAGTACTTCGGGCGAATGCGTCAGGTACCAATGACGTGGCGTTCGAACCTGGAGAAGTTTAGCTGCCAGGTTCGAACGCCGTTATCAGTTATCAGCTGCCGAAGCGGGCCAGGACGGCGCTGGCTTCCTGAGAGGCTGTGCCTTCCTCCGCGAGATGGGCCATGGCCGGGGGGATTTCGCGGTTGTGGTGGGCCATCGCCTGAGCGTAGAGGCGGCCCGCTCGGTAGGACGAGCGGACCAGCGGGCCTGCCATGACTCCGGCGAAGCCGATTTCCTCGGCCATCTCCGAGTGCTTCACGAACTCCTCCGGCTTCACCCAGCGGTCGACGGGGTGGTGGCGGGGGGAGGGCCGGAGGTACTGGGTGATGGTGAGGATGTCGCAGCCCGCCTCGTGCAGGTCGCGCATGGCTTGGGTGACTTCCTCCGGCGTTTCGCCCATGCCGAGGATGAGATTGGACTTCGTGACCAGACCGGCCTCACGGGCGGCGGTGAGGACCGCAAGGGAGCGCTCGTAGCGGAAGGCCGGACGGATGCGCTTGAAGATGCGGGGGACCGTCTCCAGGTTGTGGGCCAGGACCTCCGGGCGGGCGGAGAAGACCTCGGCGAGCTGGTCCGGATCGGCGTTGAAGTCGGGGATGAGGAGTTCGACGCCGGTGTTGGGGTTCAACGCCTTGATGGCGCGGACGGTTTCGGCGTAGAGCCAGGCGCCGCCGTCTTCCAGATCGTCGCGGGCGACGCCGGTGATGGTGGAGTAACGCAGGCCCATGGCCTGGACGCTTTCGGCGACGCGGCGTGGTTCGTCGCGGTCGAGGGCGGCGGGTTTGCCGGTGTCGATCTGGCAGAAGTCGCAGCGGCGGGTGCATTGTTCGCCGCCGATGAGGAAGGTGGCCTCGCGGTCTTCCCAGCATTCGAAGATATTGGGGCAGCCCGCTTCTTCGCAGACGGTGTGCAGGCCCTCGCGTTTGACGAGACCCTTGAGTTCGGAGTACTCGGGGCCCATGGTGGCGCGGGTGCGAATCCACTTGGGCTTGCGCTCGATCGGGGTCTCCGCATTGCGCGCTTCAATCCGCAGCAGTTTGCGTCCTGCCGGTGCTTGAGCTGAGGTCACCGCATCGACCTTACGCCTGCGGTTTCCGACGCCGCGGAGGCCGTCTCGTCACCGGTGGCGGGCGTGGTCGCGTGGGCTGCCGCATGCTTGCTCGTCGCGGAGTTCGCGGCGGCCTCGGCCGGGCTGTCGGCGGTACCTGCTTCGGTCTCGGTGCTGGGAGCACTGCCCGTCGGGCTGGTCGCGGTGTTCGCCGGGTCTGCCGCAGTGGCGTCAGCTGGAGCGTTCGTGAGGGCGGTGTTCGTCAAATCTGCTGCGGCGGTGGCTATTGGGGCGTTCGCACCAGCGGTGTCGGCCAGGTTTGCCGCAGTGGCTGCTGGGGCGTTCGCGAGGGAGACGTTCGCGAGGTCTGGGTCAGCCGGGCTTTCCGCAGTGGCGGTATTCGCGATGACTTGTGGAGTCCCAGTCTTGGCCTCTGTCGGGCTGGCCGAGGTGTTCGCCGGGCCTGCCGCAGTGGCGTCAGCGGGAGCGTTCGTGAGGGCGGTGTTCGCCAGGTCTGGGGTAGGAGCCTCAACAGGGCCTTCCGCAGCGACGGCGTTCGCGGCGACGTGCGGAGTCCCCGTGATGGCCTCTGCCGGGCCTGCCGCGGCACCGAAGACGGTATCCGCGGGGCTCGTCGCGCGGCTGAAAGCGGCACCCGTGGAACCCGGGGCCGGGGCGCAGCGCGGGATGTCGCGCGCGGTCACCGGGAGTTCGCCGTTCAAAGCACGCGCGATCGCATCGGCGACCAGCGGCTTGACCTCGGCGACGGTGACCTCACGGCCGAGCTCGCGGGTCAGCGTGGTGACGCCCGCGTCGCGGATGCCGCAGGGGATGATCGCCTGGAAGCCGTCCATCGCGGAGTTGCAGTTCAGCGAAATGCCGTGCAGGGCAACGCCGCGCTGTACGCGCACGCCGATCGCGGCGATCTTGCGTTCGGCGTAGAGATCGGTGGCGGGCAGCCACACTCCGGAGCGGCCCTCGATGCGGCCACACGTGACGCCGAGATCGGTACACACCGTGATGAGCGCCTCCTCGAGACGCCGCACGTACTGAACGACATCCACCGGCTCGGCCAGCCGCACGATCGGGTAGCCGACGAGTTGGCCAGGTCCGTGCCAGGTGATCTTGCCACCGCGATCCACCTCGACCACCGGGCTGCCGTCGATGGGCAGGTCCTCCGCCTCCGTGCGCCGGCCCGCGGTGTAGACCGAGGGGTGCTCGAGCAGCAGCAGGTGGTCGGATCCGATGCCGTCGGCTCGCTCCGCGGCGATCTTTTTCTGCAGGTCCCAGGCCGCAATGTAGTCGATCAGTCCGAGGTCCTCGATCACGATCGGGGTGATGTCGAATCGGGCGGACCAGGTGGTGCGCGTGTCGTTCACGCCCCTGACGGTACGCCCGCGGCGATTATCCGCGATAGTGAGCGGGTGTGGTGGACGCCACACGATTGCCGGTTTGCCGGTGGGCACGCTGACGACCTGCGCAATGTCGCTCGGCGGGGGCTGCCGCGCAGGCAGGATGGGGCATCTTCGTCTCATACAGCGGGACGGACTGGGGAGTTCCAGGGCCGCGCTGGAGGCCCGCCGGTCTGTGCGGACATTCGTGCCGCTGTCGGACAGGTTTCCGTCGAAAAGTGTCGAAGAATGTCCGCCTGGACCGGTTCGGAGTCGGCACCGCTCGCCGAGGCGACGGTTCCGCCCGCAACGGCGGGGGCGGGACTATCGAAAATCCACCGGCAACGTGAGCTGCATGAGGGTCAGATCCATCCAGCGGTCGAATTTGCGCCCCACCTCGGGCAGTTGGCCGACGATGACGAAACCGAAGCGTTCGTGCAGCGTGATGGATCCGGTGTTGCCGGATTCGATGGCGGCGATCATGGCGTGGACGCGGCCGGATTGTGTGGCGCGGGTGATCAGTTCGGTGAGCAGGGCGGTGGCGAGGCCGCGGCGGTGGAATCGGTCGGCGACGTAGACCGAATTCTCCACGGAGTAGCGGTAACCCGATTTGGGGCGCCACTGGCCGTAGCTGGCGTAACCGGCGACTTCGCCGTCGAGTTCGGCGACCACGATGGGCATATCGGCGGCGGTGCGGGCTTCGAACCAGGTCCGGCGTTCGTCGAGTTCGACCTGCTCGGTATCCCAGATGGCCGTCGAGGTGGCGATATTCGCGTTGTGGATCTCGAGGATCGCAGGCAGGTCACTGTCCCGGGCATCGCGGATGACGGTGGCGGGGCGGGTTTCCAGTGCGGTCAACGATTCTCTCCGTATTCGGCCGGATGCCGCACGCAGTGCCGACTGCGGGCGAGGCGACCCGGGGGCCGCGACGGTCTCTCGACGTGGTCGCGGCCGTTGACAAGGGCGGATGTGGTTGTCACCCGCCCGGGTGATCGGGGCCGCGACCCTGGCGGGTTGTCGGGCCGAAGGTCCCGATCAGGCGGTCGGCCGACCCCGGATGATCGGGGCAAGCAAGGACACGTCCACTGCACCGATCATCGCGCGTACCGCGGGGGCGCGGCAATGCGGGCTGGATCACCTGTTGTCTTCTGTCCTCCGGCAGTCACCGGGTGAGTCCGGGAAGTTCTGGTGCTTGCGGCCACATGGTCGCGTCGGACACGGTGTCACGCCGACAGGTCGGCCGTGCTCGGCTGGCCCGCAAGCCGCCGATCACCGCGGCAATGCGGGTTCGGTCACCTGGCGGTGCTGTCCTTGCCGACCACGGCCGCAAGGGCGGACCCGATGGTGGGGTGATGGAAGGCGTAACCCGCCTGTTCCAGGGCGGTGGGGATGGCGCGCGGACCGCGCAGGATCGCCTCGTCGGCGAATTCCCCGATGAGTGCGCGCAATGCGATCGCTGGCACGACGAACGGCGTGGGACGGTGCAGTACCTTCCCGAGCGCGCGGTTGAATTCGGCATTGGTCACCGGGGCCGGACCGACCGCGTTGATCGGCCCGGTGACGGTGTTGTTGGTGAGCGCGAAGATGATCGCGCCGATCTCGTCTTCCATCGAGACCCACGGCGTGTACTGCCGCCCGTCGCCCAGTCGGCCGCCGAGGCCGAGCGAGTAGAGCGGTTGCAGCATGCCGAGCATGCCGCCGTGACGGGACAGCACCACGGCGCTGCGTAACAGCACCGTGCGCACGCCCGCGGCTTCGGCGGGTTCGGTCGCGGCCTCCCAGTCCCGGCACAGTGTGGCCAGGAAACCGGTTCCGGCGGGGGAGGATTCGTCGACGACCCGGTCGCCGGTGGTGCCGCCGTAGTAGTGCACACCGCTGGCGTTCACCAGCGTCGGCACGCCCGCGGCGGCGACCTTGTTGGCCAGCACATCGGTCGGTGTGATGCGGCTGTCCCGCAGCTCCTGCTTGTAGCTGCCGTTCCAGCGGCGCCGCCCGAGGCTGGCCCCGCAGAGGTTGACCACCGCGTCCGCGTCGCGCAGGGCCCGCCCGTCCAACTCGGCACGGGCGGGGTCCCAGACGAATTCGTCCGGTGCGGCGGCGGGACGGCGCACCAGACGGGCCACCTCGTGCCCGTCGCGGCGCAGGGCCGCGACGAGCGCCGTCCCGATCAGCCCGGACGAACCGGCGATCACGACCTTCATGCGTGACAGACGACCTTTCCCGGATTACCGGCCGTATTACAGACCCAGGTCCGCCTCGAACGCCGCTTCCTCGAGCCGGTGCCGGATGGTGGTCAGGAAACGACCAGCGTCGGCGCCGTCGATGAGGCGGTGATCGTAGGTGAGCGGCAGGTAGCACATCGAGCGGACACCGATGGATTCGTTGCCGGTCTCGTCCGTCACCACCACCGGACGCTTGACGATCGCGCCGGTGCCGAGCATGGCCGCCTGCGGCGGAACCAGGATCGGGGTGTCGAACAGCGCGCCCTGGCTGCCGATATTGGTGATGGTGAAGGTGCCGCCGGCCAGCTCGTCCGGCTTGAGTCCGCCGTTGCGAGCCCGGTCGGCGATATCGGCGATGGCGCGGGCCAGGCCGGCCAGCGACAGGTCGCTGGCGTTGTGGATCACCGGGGAGAGCAGACCCTGGTCGGTGTCGACGGCGATGCCGAGGTGTACCGAGGCGTGGTAGGTGATCTCCTTGGAGGACTCGTCATAGCTGGCGTTGACGTTCGGGTGCACGCCGAGCGCCTCCACGACGGCCTTGGCGAAGAACGGCAGGAACGTCAGGTTGACGCCCTCACGGCTCTTGAAACCGGCCTTGGCCTGGGCCCGCAGCGTCGCGATCTTGGTGACGTCGGCCTCGTGCACCTGGGTCAGCTGCGCGGTGGTCTGCAGCGATTCCCGGGTCTTGGTCGCGGTGATCTGACGGATGCGGTTGGCCTTCTGCACGGTGCCACGCAGGTGCGCCAGCTTCGCCGCGGGTGCGGCAGCGGCGGCCGGAGCCTTGGCGGCCGGTGCGGCAGCGGCCGGAGCCGGAGCCGCGGCGGGCGCCTTCTTGGCCTCGGCGGCGGCGAGCACATCCTGCTTGCGAATGCGTCCGCCGACACCGGAACCGGTGATGGCGGCAAGGTCGACGTTGTTCTCCTCGGCCAGCTTGCGAACCAAGGGGGTGACATACGGCGTTGCGCCGTTACCGGAGGCGGCGGCCGGGGCTGCTGCGGCTGGAGCCGGGGCCGGGGCCGGAGCGGGGGCGGGCGCAGGTGCAGGTGCCGGAGCGGGGGCCGGTGCCGGTGCCGGAGCGGGTGCTGGAGCCGGAGCAGCGGCCGCGGGGGCAGGCGCCGCCGGTGCCGGTGCAGGAGCGGGCGCGGGAGCGGCGGCTGCGGGCGACCCGCTGCCGATCACGCCGAGCTGTCCACCGACCGCGATGACATCGTCTTCCTGCGCGTTGATCTCCAGCAGGGTGCCCGCGACGGGCGACGGGATCTCGGTGTCGACCTTGTCGGTCGAGACCTCCAACAGCGGCTCGTCCACCTCGACCTGATCACCGACGGCCTTGAGCCAGCGGGTGACGGTGCCTTCGGTGACCGACTCGCCGAGCTCCGGCATCTTGACCGGAGTACCACCGGCGGCGGCCGGTGCGGGCGCGGCGGCGGGTGCGGGTGCCGGGGCTGCGGCGGCTACCGGGGCGGGCGCGGGTTCCGGCGCGGGTGCGGCGGGTGCGGGTGCCGGGGCTGCGGCCTCGGGGGCCGGCGCGGGTGCGGCCGCGGGCGCTTCGCCCGCCTCGCTGATCACGCCGAGCTCACCGCCGACCTCGACCACATCATCTTCATTGGCGACGATCTTCGACAGCACGCCCGCCGCCGGGGACGGGATTTCGGTGTCGACCTTATCGGTGGAGACTTCGAGCAGCGGCTCGTCGACCTCGACCGTGTCTCCTTCCTGCTTCAGCCACCTGGTCACCGTTCCCTCGGTGACGCTCTCACCAAGAGCCGGCATCTGGACGGAGAAGGCCATGTCCGTTGACTCCTCTGACTGCTCGACGGGTTTTACAACAGTTGATCTTCCGGCGGACGCCCGCCGCGGTCGCGGCGAAAGTCCGGAAGCCACCGATCATTCTGTGGCACCGGAGATCCGTATGGTTCTTGTACCGCGAACCATCCTTGCACTCGTCCGCGTGGCATGTAGCACAGGGCGGGGGTCTACCGAAGAGCTGGCAAGATGGGAGGACCGGCGGTGAGGGTTTCGCCGGTCTCGAAAGGAGGTCGGCGCCGATGGGTTTGCTTGATCGTTTCCGTGGCGCCGTGAACCGGGGCAGTGGCACGCGACGTGCGGGGACCTCGGGTAATGAGGACCTCCGCTATCTCGCCGACTGGGTCCGAACCCACGTCGGCGTCGAGGGTTTCATCGAACCCAAGACGACAGTGACCGATGTCACTGCCGTGCTGGTTGCCGCCGATGGGGAGTGGACGCGCCGGATCGTCGGCGAGCGCGGCGCCCGACGACTGGCCGCGGACCTGAGTATTCCGGTCTACGACGTCAGCAAGACGGGGTATCCGCGGCGCATGCGTGACTACGACGCGCGCAGGCGCGCCGAACGGCAGCGCGCCTTCGAGGACGAACTGCGCGACCTCTAGTCGTGCGGCAGTGCGATGGCGCCCGAGCCGGATGGGTTCGGGCGCCACGCTCTCACTCGACGCCGATGCTCTCGATCACCGAGATGAGCGTGCGAACCGGTACTCCGGTGCCGCCCTTGCCGATATAGCCGAAGGGTCCGCCGGTGTTGTACGCCGGTCCCGCGACGTCGAGGTGGGCCCACTGCACATCCTCGGGGACGAAATCCTTCAGGAACAGCGCCGCCGAGAGCATGCCGCCCCAGCGATGCGGCGCGACATTGGCGAGGTCGGCGATCTTGGAGTTCAGGTCGGCCCGGAGTTCGGCGGGCAGCGGCATGGCCCAGCCGTTTTCGCCGACCTCGCGGGAGATGCGGGCGACCCGGTCGCGGAATTCGTCGGTACCCATCACGCCCGGGGTGCGGGTGCCGAGCGCGACCATCTGCGCGCCGGTCAGGGTGGCGACATCGATGAGGTAGTCGGGGGAGTCCTCAGCGGCCCGCACGATGGCGTCGGCCAGGATCAGCCTGCCCTCGGCGTCGGTATTGATCACCTCGACGGTGGTGCCGCCGTACTGGGTGAGTACGTCACCGGGGCGCTGTGCGGTCGAGGACGGCATATTTTCCGCCATCGGCACCGTCGCGATCACGGTCACCGGAAGACCGAGGCGGGCGGCGAGCAGCGTGGTGGCCACGACCGCGGCGGCGCCTGCCATATCCGAGGTCATATTCTCCATATTCTGCGCGGGCTTGATGGAGATGCCGCCGGTGTCGAAGGTGATGCCCTTGCCGACCAGCGCGATCTTCTTCGCTCCACCCGCGTAGGTCAGCCGAACCAGCCGCGGCGGCCGCGAGGAGCCCTTGCCGACGCCGAGCACACCGCCGTAACCGCCTGCTTCCAGCGCCTTTTCGTCGAGCACCTCCACCTCGAGTCCGGCGGCCTCGGCGAGGATCGCGGCGCGGGAGGCGAATTCGGCGGGGAAGAGGTGGCTGGGTGGGGTGTTCACGAAATCCCGTGCGGTGGCGACGGCCTCGGCCACCAGCTGCGCGCGCAATAGTTCTTCTGTGCCGAAGTGCGGCTCGGGGACCAGCAATTCGACCCGCACCACCGGGCGCTCGTCCGGCTTGGGCGCGGACTTACCGGATTTGAACGGGGTGAAGGAGTAGGCGCCGAGGTAGAAGCCTTCCGCGGCGGCGCTGAGGTCCAGTCCCGACAATGTGGTCACCACGAGTTCGGTGCCGTTCAGCGAGCGGGCCGCTACACCGGCCGACCGCCGGATCTGTTCCGCGTCGATCTTGTCGGCGGGGCCGAGACCGACCGCGAGCACACTGGTCACGCCCGTCAGGGCGGCGGGCGCGGGCACCCGGGTGAGTTCCTCCGCCTTGCCCTTGGCGCCGACCGCGCCGAGCTGGTCGAGGAGCTCCGCGCGCATCTCGGCATCGAGCACATCACTGAACAAGTCGTCCGGCACGATGGCCGGGCCGTTCTCGGAGGATGTCAGCCCGATGACGAGTACATCGGTGTCGGGTCCGATGTGCTCGGTGCGCGCCAGTTCCGGTCCGAGGGATCGATCTGCAACAGCGGTCATGAGCCCAGGCTATTCGGTCTGCTTCGGATGTCGCAGAGCGACGCCGTCGAGGAGCAGTCCGATTCCGGTCGTGAGCAGGCTGTCGAAGTCCAGGTCCGGCCCGGGGTGCCCGTCGGCGAAAAGTTTGTGCATGACGGGGCGGGTTGCCGGATCGAGCAGTTCGGCGAGGTCGGCGGGCACGGCCCCGGTCGCGGGTTGGGTGCCGAGTCGATCGGCGCGTTCCGAGTTTCGCAGTAGCGCCAGGCCCTGTACCAGGCCGGACAGCGTCAGGTAGGTGGCGAGAATGTCGTCGCGGGACAGTTCGAGCTCGTCGAGCGCCGCGAAGGAACGTTCGAGCAGGTCGAACAGTGCGGGGCCGATGGGCGGGCGGGTGCGCGCCAGAACCGGAAGCAGCCAGGGATGACGCAGGTAGAGACGCCACTCCTGCCGGGTTTCGTGGATCAGCGTGGCACGCCAGTCCGCGGTCGCGGCGGATACCGGGCCTTTGGCGAGGACGAGTTCGGTCATGGCGGCCAGTAGGGTTTCGCGATCCGTGAAGTGGCGGTAGAGGGCGGCGGTGGCGACCCCGAGTTCGCTCGCGAGCCGCCGCATGGACAGTCCATCTATGCCGTCCCGGTCGGCGAGTTCCACCGCGGTGCGGGCGATGCCGACGGCGGTCAGCCTGGCCGGTCGGGGCGGGCGGCGGGCGGAGGTCACCGCGCTGCGGCGGGCTCGGTACGCACGCGCTCGACAGGACCGGGAGCAGTAGCGGCGTCTGCGTCCGCGCGAGGGTTGGTCCAGTGGCTGCCCGCAGATCGCGCAGGGCGGCGATTTCGACACACCAATAAGTGTGACGAAATTCTGGCAATGCCTTCCTGCACTCCATACATTGACGGAGGTCCACACCGTTCACATCGGGAGGTCGATGATGGAAAGCACGCTGACGATCCGACGGGCGGGGGCCACCGACATCGATGCCGTCGCCACGGCCTTCGCGGCAGGCAGCGCCGACGAGGTGGTCTCGGCGTGGGTGATGGCCGAGGACCCGGAGCTCGCCGAGGCCTTTCGCATCCAGCACGCGCCGCGGCTGATCGAACGGTCCGTACAGGACGACGAGGTGTGGATCGCGGAAGCCGATGGGCGGATAAGGGCCGTCTCGATCTGGCAGCACGTCCACTCCGCGCGGCGTTTCGAGATCGAGGCCGAGGAGGCCTGCGGCATGTCCGAGGCGGTGCCGGGGCGGCGTTCGCTGGCCAGATTGGCGACCGTCACCGCGCTGCTGGCCGCCACCCATCCGCGTGAATTCCCGCACCGCTACCTGCAACTGATCGTCACGGTCCCGGAATTCCGAGGGATGGGAGCGGGTGGTGCGATCCTGGCCGACCGGCTGAAGGCGGCGTCCCAGGCGTCCGTCCCGGTCTATCTGGAGGCGAGTACCGACCGATCCTCGCGGCTCTACGCCCGCAACGGGTTCGCCCGCGAGGGCGTGACGCACACATTGCCGGAGGACGGCCCCACCCTGATCCCCATGTGGTTCCGCGGCTGACGGCCCACGCGGGGCGTCGAGCGGGCGCGGGTTGTGACGGACCGCATCCCGTCGTACCCGTTACGCTCGCTGCGTGACCGATACGAACCTGCTGCAAGGCCCGATCCATGATGTTCACGTCGAGCTGAAGGCGAGTTTCGCGCCGTTCGGCGGGTGGCAGATGCCGGTGTCGTATGCGGGGACGGTGGCCGAACACCAGGCGGTGCGCACCGCGGTCGGGCTCTTCGACGTGAGCCACCTCGGCAAGGCGACCGTCCGTGGCGCCGGTGCGATGGAGTTCGTGAACTCGGCGCTCACCAATGATCTGACCAGGATCCGGCCGGGGAAGGCGCAGTACACCTTGTGCTGCGCGCCCGATGGCGGCGTGATCGACGATCTCATCGCCTACTACGTGAGCGACGAGGAGATCTTCCTGGTGCCCAATGCGGCCAACACCGCGGCCGTGGTCGCGGAGTTGCGGAAGGTCGCACCGGAGGGCATCACGGTGACCGACGAGCACCATGACTACGCGGTCTTCGCGGTGCAGGGGCCGAAGTCGACCGAGGTGCTGACGGCCCTCGGACTGCCGACCGAACTCGAGTACATGGCCTATGCCGACGCCGAATGGGACGGCCGCCGGGTGCGGGTGTGTCGCACCGGATACACCGGTGAGCACGGCTTCGAGCTCCTGCCGGGCTGGGATGACGCCGCCCCGCTGTTCCGTGCTCTGGTCGAGCAGGTGCGTGCGGCGGGCGGGCAGCCCGCCGGGCTCGGCGCGCGCGACACCCTGCGCACCGAAATGGGTTACCCGTTGCACGGACACGAACTGTCGCTGGAGATTTCGCCGGTGCAGGCGCGCTGTGGCTGGGCGGTCGGCTGGAAGAAGCCCGAGTTCTGGGGCAAGGCCGCACTGGAGCAGGAGAAGTCGGCGGGTCCGCGCCGAATCCTGATGGGGCTCAAGGCACTCGACCGAGGCGTGCTGCGGCAGGGGCAGACGGTATTGCGTGACGGCGAACCGGTCGGTGAGACCACCTCCGGCACCTTCTCGCCGACTCTCAAGATCGGCATCGCGCTCGCGCTGCTCGACACCAACGCGGATCTGCCGCCCGGCACCGAGGTCGAGGTCGATGTGCGCGGGCGTCGACTGCGCTGCGAGGTCATCAAGCCCCCGTTCGTGCAGGCGCGGACGGCGTAGCGGCGGTGGCCCGCGGTGAAACCCTCCCGGGTGGCGGCGTGGCCGGTGCCGCGGGCATCGGTTGCGGCGGCTCGGACCAACTCGTGGCCAACACGCAGAACGCCGGAAATCGGTGCCCGATAGGATCAGGCTCATGACCGTTGCCGCACAGTTCACCCGTATCCCTCATCCTGCGCCCGTCCCGGCGCAGCGGGTACAGGAAATTCTGGCGGCGCCCGGGTTCGGTCGCTTCTTCACCGACCACATGGTGTCGATCGACTACACCGAGGCCGAGGGCTGGAGCAACGCCCGCGTCGAGCCGTACGGGCCGCTCGCACTGGACCCGGCGACGATGGTCTTCCACTACGGGCAGGCGATTTTCGAAGGTCTGAAGGCCTACCGGCAGAACGACGGCAGCATCTCCTGCTTCCGGATCGACGCCAATGCGGCGCGCTTCCGCAGGTCCGCCGCCCGGATGGCGATGCAGGAGCTGCCGGAGGAACTGTTCATCGAATCGGTGCGCCAGCTGCTCGAGGTCGACGAGCACTGGGTGCCCGCGGCGGGCGGCGAGGAGTCGTTGTACCTGCGGCCGTTCATGTTCGCGACCGAGGCCGGGCTGGGCGTGAAGCCCGCCTCCGCCTACAAATATCTGCTGCTCGGTTCTCCGGCGGGCGCCTACTTCCCGCGCGGTGTGAAGCCGGTGCGGGTGTGGCTATCCACCGAGTACGCGCGTGCCGCCCCCGGCGGCACCGGCGAGGCGAAGGTCGCGGGCAACTACGCGGCCTCGCTGCTGGCTCAGGCGCAGGCCTCGGAAAAGGGCTGCGACCAGGTGGTGTGGCTGGATGCGTGCGAACGTCGCTACGTCGAGGAGATGGGCACCAACAATCTGTTCTTCGTCTTCGGCTCCGGCTCGCAGGCACGGCTGGTGACCCCGGAACTCTCCGGTTCGCTCCTGCCGGGCATTACCCGCGATTCGCTGCTCACCCTCGCCGCCGACGCGGGCTATGTGGTGGAGGAGCGCAAGGTTTCCGTGGAGGAGTGGCGTAAGGGCGCCGAATCCGGGGAAATCACCGAGGTTTTCGCCTGCGGTACCGCCGCGGTCATCACCCCCGTCGGCTGGGTGCGCTCGGCCGAGGGTGAATTCACCATCGGCGGTGGGGAACCCGGCGAGGTCACCATGGCGCTGCGGGATACGTTGACCGGTATTCAGCGGGGTACCTTCGCCGATATCCACGGGTGGATGCGCGGGATGTAAGCCGGTCGCGATCGGTTATCCTTGCGCCGCCGAGCAATCGACGGCTCGGCGGTATTCATCGGGGGAGGACGCATGCGTCGACGCGTTGCCGTGGGAATTCTGGCCGGAACCGTGCTGATATCGGCGTGCACGAATGCGCCCGCGGCGGTCGACAACCAGACATCTGCGGCGCGAACGTCGGCGCCGACCACGACGGTGGCGAACAGCGGTGCCGCCTGGACGATCTCGGGATCCGGGTCGCCGGTCTCCGTAGTCGGGAACGTGGTGGTCGCGGCCCGATCCGACGGGATCGTCGCGGTGGATCGGGCGTCCGGCCGGGAGCTGTGGCACCGAGATCGCAAGCAGCCGAAAGGTGAACCCGAGTACTGGGTCGATGGCGGCCGGATCGTCGTCGGTGAAGAGGTTCCCGCCTCGTCGGACCCGAAGGTGTTCGAAGTCGTGGACGCGGCCTCCGGCCGAACCGAATGGCACTGGAGCGCATCGGGATTCGTCGTAGTCGACGGCGCGATCTACACCTGGGATTGCACGGGGTCCTCGCAGCGCGCGGATCAGTGCAGCACCACGCGCCACGATATTCGCGACGGCAGACCGACATGGCCCGCACCCGTCACGGGCAAGGTCAACGGGGAGGCGATCGGCCTGTGGCATCGGCAGGCTCCAGCCGAACCGGATTTCCTTCCCATCGTGGTACGAGACCTGCATGCCAGCTCATCGGGGCCCGCGCCGTGGGCGTTGGTGGAGGCGGCAACGGGCGCCGTGCTGCCCGGCCGGGCCGAGCATCACGCGTGGTTCGAGCTCGGAGTCGGTGAGTCGATCGTCGTCACCGACCACAGCCCCGAGGGCGGAAGCTCCGAGTGCGCGGTGGCGATCGAGGCGACCAGTGCGCGAGATGGTGCGCAACGCTGGACCGCGACGGTGCACAGTGGGCGGTACAAGAACCACAAGTGCAGCGAGACTCTCGGGCCCGTGTACGACCGCCAGATCGTCGGCAACGGGTCGCGTATCGCGGCGCTTACCTCCGCTGGGGCGCCCCAACTGTTCGATCTCGCCACCGGAGCGATGGTCTGGGAGGCGGCGGACCCGGGTACGCCCATCGACGCCGACGACCGGTCGATGCTCGTGAGCGAATTCGCCGATCAGGGTGCGTTATCCCTGCTGGATATGGCGACCGGTGCGAAGAAGTGGTCGGTAGCGGATCCGGGATTCGAGGGATACCCCGTGCAGCGGAACACCTTTCTCATCGGTGACCGGGTCGTGGTCGGTGGTCGGGTCCCGAACGGACCGGGTCACATTGCGAACGTCACGATCGTCTATGACCGGGAGACCGGCCGCGAAATCGCCCGTCACCAAGGCGTTCTGGGCGGTGCGGGCACCGACTGGGTGGCCGTTGTCGGCGACGACGGCCTGGAATTCCACACCTGAGCCGACGGTCTTCCGGAAGGTCCGGCGGTCGGTCGCGGGCGAACCGGCTCGGCTCAGCCGGGCATGAGCATGTGCCATTGCTCGAGGGTTTGGGGGCGCATGACGTAGTTCGTGTCCTTGATGGTGGACAGGGTCGCGCTGGGTTCCTGGGAGTACCAGTGGCCCGGATATACGACGGGGTCGCCCGGTAAGTCCGCTAGATGGCGCAGGCTACGGAACATCTCGTCGGAGTCGCCGCCGGGGAAGTCGGTGCGGCCGCAGCCCTCGACGAAGAGGGTGTCGCCCGCGATGAGGCGGTTGTCGAAGAGGAAGCACTGGCTGCCGGGGGTGTGGCCGGGGGTGTGCAGCAATTCGATATCGAAGGCGCCGACGGAGACCTTGTCGCCGTGCTCGTGACCGGTCAATTCGCTGGGCGCGATCCCGGTGACATTGGCGACCCAGCCGAGCTCCTGGGCGTTGACATGTACGGGGACACTGGCCTTTTCGAGCAGTTCACGGACGCCGCGCAGGGTGAATCCGAGCATGGTGCCGCCGACGTGGTCCGGATGGTGGTGGGTGGCGAGCACGCCGGTCAGCCGCAGACCGTCACCCTCGGCGATATCAACCAGATCACCCGCCGCGTACGCCGGATCGACGACGACGCACTCGCCCGTCTCCCGATCACCGATCAAGTACGCGAAATTTCGCATCTGCGTCGCAATGGGATCACCGACGGCGTAGTCACGCCCGGACAGCAGCTGGCGAAAATAGAGGCGCTCGGAAGACATATCGCCCACCTTAGGTCCTGACCCAGACGGTCAGCATCTCGGTGCCGCAAACGCTCCGCTGCCGGAGTCGGTCAAACGTTCAGAACCGGCGGATATCCCGAATTCCTCAGCGTTGAACGCGAATCCGTGCGCGCGCCGCGGTGGTGCGGGTGGAATCGCGCGATGGAATCGTCGACGAGGCAACTGCCGTCCGTGGGCAGATGTGACGCATCACGCACCGCATGGGCTGTGCGGACTGAACACAGCCTGCCGGTCGGTCCGCGATTGCCGGGTGGTTTCGACTGCCGGATGGTGTCGAGCGTCGGAAGTGCGGGCCGTTGTGCACGGTGGTGGTGATGGCGATGGGTACCGCAGGTCGGTGTGGGCCAGGCCTTGTGCCGAGGTCCCATCCGGCGCCTCCGGCTGGACTTCAGGCGCTGAGTGAGAAACCCGCGGCGGTGACCGCGACCGTGATTTCGAGAGCAGCGCCGAGGGCATCGCCGGAGAGTCCACCGAATCGGCGGGCCGTATGCCGTATGAGGACCAGGACGACACCGATCGCGATCAGGACCACCAGGGGCCCGAGCCACGGCCTGCCGGGTACGGCGAAGACCGCGGCGGCCATCGCGGCCAGCGCCCAGGCCGCGCCGGTCAACGGCGACTGTGTTCCGGCGACGAGGGCGCCGAAACCGGTATCCGGCGCCGCCGCCAGGCCCCGCCGACATGCGAGCACCACCACGACCCGGCCGGTCGCGATCGCCAGCGCGACCGCGAACCAGCGCTGCGATCCGGCCAGCGCGGCGAAGGAAAACGCTTGCACCCCAACGGTGAAGACGATGGCCGCGACCCCGAACGGCCCGGCCCCGCCGCTCTTCATGATCTGCCGCGCCCGCTCCGGCGGCCCGTAGCTGCCGAGTCCGTCCATCGTGTCGGACAGCCCGTCGAGATGCATCCCGCGCGTGATCAGCGCCAGCCCGGCCACGACGATCAGCCCGGCGAGCAATGTGCTCGCCCCGCCCCACACGAGCCCCCACAGCAGCGCGGCCGCCGCGGCCCCGAGCGCCGCCCCGACAATCGGTGCGAACGCGATGGCCCGCCCCGCGACGTCGCGATCCACCGCATCCGGGCCGCGTACCGGCAATACGGTCAACCACGAGAACGCCAGCCGCACCCCGATCACTTCTGGAGGCTGATTCCGGAGGTCGGGCCTGGGGCGTCGGAGGTGCTGACGCCGGCCTCGGCGAAGGTGGCCATGTCGGCGAGGGCGGTGACGGCGGCGCGCAGGATCGGCAGGGCGGTCAGGGCGCCGGAACCCTCGCCGAGGCGCAGGCTCAGATCCACCAGCGGATCGAGGCGCAGCTGTCCGAGGGCGAGAGCGTGGGCCGGTTCGGTGGAG
Organism: Nocardia sp. NPDC050710; assembly: GCF_040654375.1. NCBI lineage: Bacteria > Bacillati > Actinomycetota > Actinomycetes > Mycobacteriales > Nocardiaceae > Nocardia > Nocardia sp. NPDC050710. Next base: position 127,513 of record NZ_JBFAHV010000007.1, read on the forward strand.
CGGTGGCCCGCCAGCCACCAGGCGCTGGCGCCCGCCGCCAGATCCTCGGCGACCAGGGCGGCGGCGGTGACGATGACACCGTCGAGGATGACGGGGGTGCGGCGAGTGGCGGCCTGGGCGAGGAAACCCGTCATGGCGGCGAGGTCGGCGCCCGCGGCCACGCGCAGGAGTTCGACCGGATCCTTGGCGACCGGGCGGGCGCGGCGCATCGCGTCGCGGATGGCGGCGACTTTGCGCGCCCAGCCCGCGTCGTCGACGCCGGTCCCGCGGCCGACGGCGCGCACTGGTTCGGTGTCGGTGAGCGTCGCGATCAGCACGGTGGCGGGCGTGGTGTTGCCGATGCCCATATCGCCGACGATGAGCAGGTCGGCGCCCGCGTCGATCTCCTCATCGGCGATATTCTTGCCCGCCGCGAGCGCCGCGGCGATCTCGTCCTCGGTGAGCGCGTCCTCGCGATCGATCGCTCCGCTGGCGCGGCGCACCTTATGCGTGCTGATGGCGGGATCGGTATCGGCGTCGACCGCGATGTCCACGACGCGCACCGTCGCATCCGCTGCGCGGGCCAGTGCGTTGACCGCCGCGCCGCCGCCGAGGAAGTTCGCGACCATCTGCGCGGTCACCTCGCTCGGATACGCCGAGACCCCATGCCTGGCCACGCCGTGATCGCCCGCGAACACCACCACCCGCGCCCGCTCGAACTGCTTGGGCGGGCATACCCCCTGGCAGGCCGCGACCCAATTGCCGAGTTCCTCCAGCCGTCCCAGCGACCCGGCGGGTTTGGTCAGCTGCGCCTGCCGCTGTTCCGCCGCCGCGCGAATCTGCGCGTCAGGGGGCGCAACCGGTCCGAATCCGTGTGTCACTGTCGAGCCTCTCCGGTCGGGGCGGCGCGAAGCCATCGCCGCACATTCTTCCGCCGCCCAATCTTGCCCGTCACCGATTCGCTCCCGCACACCCACCTGCCGCTCGAGCCCGCCGAAACCCAGACCCGTACCGGACATCGGCATCCCGGGCAAGCGAGGTCACTCGTGAAGGGACGTCAGGTCGAGGCAGCGGAGGCGATCAGGGTCGGCGAGAATGTCGATCGCCACGATCCGTCCGCCCGTGACGGTGAACCCCATGACCGAGAACGGCTCGTCACCGGGTATGGCGACAAGCCCCACCGCACCGTTGACCAGCACCGGGCACGCGAACGGCGCCATCGATGCCGAGAAGGCGAGAGCCTGTTCGGCGACGGCACGGCTACCGCGGAGCTTCCGCGATCCGCCGTGCGCACCTCGGTCTGCGCGCAGCACGACCTCCGGATCGAGGGCCGCGACGAGCGCGTCGAAATCGCCACCGCGGGCCGCCGACATGAATGCGTCCAACACCTCTCGCTGGCGATTGATGTCGGCGTCGGGGGCCGGTGAGTCCTGCACCCGGCGGCGCGCGCGGCTGGCGAGTTGGGCCGCCGAGTCCGCGGAACGTCCGACGACCGGCGCGATCTCGGCGAAGGGCACCACGAACATGTCGTGCAGGACGAATGCGACCCGTTCGGCGGGGCCGAGCGTGTCCAGAACGACCAATAGCGCGAGACCGACCGAATCGTCCAGTAGCGCCTGATATTCGGGGTCCGGCCGGTCCGCGCGACTCACGATCGGGTCGGGCACATGCACTCCGAACGGTTGTTCGCGCCGCGACGCGCGTGCGCGCAGCATGTCCAGGCACACCCGGCCGACCACCGTCGTCAGCCAACCGGCAAGGTTCTCGACGTCGTCGGCGTCCGAGCGGCTCAGCCGCAGCCACGCTTCCTGAACAGCGTCGTCGGCATCGCTGAGCGACCCGAGCATCCGATACGCCATTGCCCGCAGCCGCGCGCGGTGCTCCTCGAATCGGAGTGCGAGCCGGTCGCGCTCGTCCACTCTCACGCTCCTCCGTCGCCGTCCATCGCTCGTGGCGCGGGCCGCGCGATCCCTCGCGGAACGGTGCGCCGGTGCTGGTCATCCAGGTGGCGCCGAATGCGCGTCGCAGCGTCGGCTCCTGGTACCAGGTTACGAATGGGTGGAAGAAGATCGCCGCATCTCATGCGAACCGTGTCAGGTTTCCTCCTTGCCATCCGTCATACCTATGACGAACCGAGCACAGGGGATATGACGAGAGGCGATCCCACGATGACACGAATTTCGGGACGATCGAGCGGACTGGCGGTCAAGCTCGCCGGTTTCTTCACCCGGCGCCTGTTCACGCGACTGACCGGGCACAAGTCCGAAGCGATGACGGAGCCGCTGGAGATCTACGCGCGTGCCCCGGGCGTGATGCTCGCCTACGGCATGGTGGAGATGGCGACAGCCAGGTTGCATCGTGTCGACAAGCGGCTGATGTATCTCGCCGAATTGAAGGCGGCGACGCTCACCAACTGCGAGTACTGCATCGATCTCGGATCGCAGGTCGCGCGTCATTCGGGGCTGCGCGACGACGAGTTGCTCGCGTTGCCCGACTACCGGTCGAGCCCGCTGTTCACCGACGTCGAGAAACTGGTGCTCGATTACGCGGTCGGCATCAGCCGCACCCCGGTCGACGTACCCGCGGAGCTGTTCGCCGAGCTGCGCGAGCACTTCGACGATACCCAGCTCGTGGAGCTCACACACACGATCGCGTTGGAGAACCACCGGGGCAGGTTCAACCGAGCGCTCGACGTCGGCGCGGCGGGGTTCAGTGCGGGCATGGTGTGTGCGGTGCCGATCACACGTGGTCAGGGTTGATGGTGCACAGGCCGCCGGGACTCCGGATATGCCACACCGTCGCCTGGACGGAACGGCATGGCACAACCTCACGCGCGGCTTCGCGTGGATATCGCCGGGCGGAGATCCGGGTGTTCGGTGGTCGACGACCTCGGCGGTCCCGCACGCCCGTCCGGCCGAAGCCTTGTGATCTCGTTGGTCGAGGTCGCGGGTTCGATCGGGGACGGTCGGACGTTCTCGTGGTGGTCTGTCGCTGTCGGCTATTTGAGGCGGACGGGCAGTCCGGCGACGATCAGGAAGGCTTCGTCGCAGGCGGCGGCGAGGCGCTGGTTGAGGGTGCCGATTTCGTCGCGGAAGAGGCGGCCCGAGCGGGTGGCGGGGATGACGTCCATGCCGACTTCCGGGCTGACGATCACCAGTCGGCCGGGGTAGGTGGTGACGGCGGCGACCAGGGCGTCGGCGTCGGGGGTGATGGCGCCACGGGGGGATTCCCAGGCGGCGCGGGCGTCGATGCGGGCGGTGAGCCAGGTGCCGATATCGTCGATCAGTGTCGCTCCGGGGACCGGGTCCGCGAGATCTGATGCCGGATCGGCGCTTTCGACGACCGTCCAGTTGGCCGGGCGGCGTTCGCGATGCCGGGCGATGCGCTCGGCGAAGTCGAGGTCGGTGGGATCGGGGATGGCGGTGGCGAGGTAACGCACCGGACCCGACGCGTCTGCCAACCCTTCCGCGTACGCGGACTTCCCCGACCGGGCCCCGCCGAGCACGAGTGTGCGGGCCGGGCGGGTGGGATCAGGGGCAGGATGTGACACGACAGCACGCTATCAACTGCCACGTCCCCGCCCTCGACGCCCGCCTGTCACGCTTGCCTCCGACCCTCAGTCCGCGTCGCCCGCCGACCCGAATCGCCTGCGGTACTCCGTCGGGGCGATGCCGACCAGGCGCTGGAAGTGGTGGCGCAGGAGAGCGCCGGATCCGAAACCCGCTCGGGCCGCGATGTGTTCGAGTCCGTGGTCGGAGTCCTCCAGCAGCTGTTTGGCGTAGAGCACGCGCTGGTTGGTCAGCCATTTGACCGGTGTGGTGCCGGTTTCGGCGGCGAAGCGGCGAGCGAAGGTGCGGGTGGACATCATGGAGCGGGCGGCGAGGTCGTCGATGGTGTGTTGCCGTTCGAGGTTCTCGCTCATCCATTGCAGGGTGTCGCTCAGGCTTTCGGAGCTGCAGGCGGCGACCGGGCGTTCGATGAACTGCCGCTGTCCGCCGTCGCGCTGGGGTGGTACCACCATGCGGCGGGCGATGGCGTTGGCGGCGGCGCTGCCGATCTCGCGACGCACCAGATGGAGACAGGCGTCGATGCCCGCGGCGGTGCCCGCGCTGGTGATCAGGTTGCCTTCGTCGACGAACAGGACGTCGGGGTCGACCGTGGCGTCCGGGAAGCGGGCGGCGAGTTGGTCGACGTATTTCCAGTGGGTGGTGCACTTGCGTCCGTCGAGCAGTCCGGCCGCACCGGCCAGGAAGGCGCCCGAACAGACGGTGAGCACGATCGCTCCGGAGTCGGCGGCGGCCCGCACCGCGTCGACGATCTGTCGGCTGGCCGGATTGTCCATGGCCGAGACATGGAAGGCGGCGATCCCGATCAGGTCCGCGTCGGCGAGCGCGTCCAACCCGTAGTCGGGAGTGACGGTGACCCCGGGGGTGGTGGAGCGCAACGGTTTTCCGGGTTCGGTCCCGCACACCCGGAAGTCGAAGGCGGGTAGCCCGTCGGCCGAGCGGTCCAGTCCGAACACCTCGCAGATGACGCCGAATTCGAACATGGCGAGGGGCTCGGAGAGCACCACGGCGACCTTGGACAGCATCCACCAAGGGTACCTGGCTGAATCTTTGCGAACAATGACAGAACCGCCACTTTCGGCGGTAATTTCACGAGCGCAAAATTACTGCCATGACTACTTTTCTTCTCACCATGGCGGCCATCGTGGCCTTCGGGGTTCTGATCGCCCGCGGACGTGCTCTGGCCGGTTCCGCCGATATCGTCGACCGCGACGCCCAGCGCCTACAGGCCGAACTGAATGCGATCCTGGGCCGTGCGTCGAACCATCACTGATCCGTGCGCCGGAACGCCACAGGCCTCCCCGCGGGCGGGGAGGCCTGTGCTGTCCAGGGGGATTTTCAGATCGCGTCGCCGGGCTTGACCCGCGGCTTCGGTGCGCGCATCTTGCGGATCTGCGAGGCGCGGACGAACGCGTACCAGCCGACCTTGTACCCGGTATCGGTGCTGTCGGGGAAACGCTCGCGAACCCGGTTGTTGACGATCCGGCCGAGCAGGACGCCTTCGATCATCATGAACAGCATCATGACCAACATGGCGAGGGTCACAATCGTCTGCAGCCGCGGTGCGAGCATCGAGAGGATCAGCACCAGCGCCATCGGCATGAACAGCCCGACCAGGTTGCGGCGGGCATCGACCACATCGCGCACATAGGCGCGCACCGGGCCCTGATCGCGGGGCAGCAGGTATTTGTCCTCGCCCGCGAGCATGCGGGCACGCCGATCCTGGGCCGCGAGTTTGCGCTCGGCGGAGGCCGCCTTGCGTTCTTCCTTGGTGCCGCGGACGGCCTTGCGCCGGGCCCTGGCCTCTTTGGCGGTGAGCGGTGCGGGTGCGACCGGACCGCGCCGCTTGCCTTGCGCGTCACGGCGTTTCGGGGTGGGACGACCCTTGCCGAGGGTCGCCGTGGTGGAACTGGGAGAAGTACCGGTGGCCACGCCACCGTTCGCGTCCGCCGTGGTGTCGGCGGTCGCGTCGGTGCTGCTGGACTCGCCGCGACGGAACAATTTCACAGCGACCAGGCTATTCGATGCGGCGCGCGCCGGGAAATGCGGTCGGCGGACGGGGCGTGTGGTGTGTCTCAGGCGCGCGCCGTTCGGTCGGTTCGGACACGTCGCCCGCCGATAACCCGTCCTCGAGCGGAGGTTGTGGTCACGTCCCGGCGCGGTGGTGGCAAGATAGGGAATAGCAGCCCGCTGAGTGGTGTTGAGGACCACGGAGCCGTGCGCTGTTCACGGGTTGACCACAGCTGTCCTTAGGAGAGTTCATGACTGTGCAGAACGAGACGACCACCCACGGTGTGACCCTGACCGATGCCGCCGCCAGCAAGGCGAAGGCGCTGCTCGATCAGGAAGGTCGCGACGATCTGGCGCTTCGCATCGCGGTGCAGCCGGGCGGCTGTGCCGGCCTGCGCTACCAGCTCTTCTTCGACGACCGTTCACTCGACGGCGACCTGACCGTCGACTTCGACGGCGTCACCCTCGCGGTGGATCGCATGAGCGCTCCCTATGTCCAGGGCGCCTCGATCGACTTCGTCGACACCATCGAGAAGCAGGGCTTCACGATCGACAACCCCAACGCCACGGGCTCCTGTGCTTGTGGCGACTCCTTCAACTGACCTCGGATTGATACGGTGAGGACAGGGACCGCAAGGTCCCGGTCCTCATCTTGTGCCGCCTACTCCGTTGAAGGGCTCAGCCTCGTGTCAATCGCCGTGTCCGCGTCCATTGCGACCGACCACCTCATGCGTTTTCCCGGACGGTTCGCCGACGTACTGCTGGCCGATCAGCTCGACCACGTCTCACTGAGCTTCCTCGTCGATGATCTGCAGATCCGGCGCGGCGGGGTGGGGGGAAATATCGCCTACGCCATGGGAATCCTGAATCGCACCCCACTGCTGATCGGCGCCGTGGGTGCGGACTTCACCGAGTACCGCACGTGGCTGGAGAAGCACGGCGTGGACTGCTCGACGGTCCTCATCTCCGAACGGGCGCACACCGCGCGTTTCGTGTGCACGACCGATGACGATATGGCGCAGATCGCCTCGTTCTACCCGGGTGCGATGAGTGAAGCCCGCGACATCTCGATCGCCGCCCTCGCCGAATCGAATTCGCTGGATCTGGTGCTGGTCGGCGCCAACGACCCCGAAGCGATGCTGCGTCACACCGAGGAATGCCGCGAACTGGGCATCCCGTTCGCCGCCGACCCCTCCCAGCAGCTGGCCCGCCTCGACGGTGACCAGGCGGTGCGGCTGATCGACGACGCCGCCTACCTCTTCACCAACAAGTACGAGTGGGCGCTGCTGCTACAGAAGACCGGGCTGAGTGAGGCCGAGATCGCCGCGAAGGTCGGTATCCGGGTCACCACCCTCGGTGCGGAAGGCGTGCGGATCGTGGACCGCGACGGCACCGAGGTGCATGTCGGCGTGGTCCCGGAAAAGGAGAAGGTCGAACCGACGGGTGTCGGCGATGCCTTCCGCGCCGGTTTCCTCACCGGTCATACCGCGGGACTGAGCCTGGAGCGCGCCGCGCAGCTCGGTTCCCTCATCGCGGTGCTGGTGCTGGAGACCATGGGTACCCAGGAGTGGACCCTCAACAAGGATGACGCCCTCGAGCGCTTGACCCAGGCCTACGGACCCGAGGCGGCGGCCGAAATCAAGCCGCTGCTCTGAATCGAGTCTGCGACGCCCCCGGGCTTTCGGCCCGGGGGCGTTCTGCGTTCCGGCCCGAATATCGACCGGATGCCCCCTCCGCCATCGAGGCCGAGGGGGCTCCGCCCGGACAACGGGGAGCTACAGCGAGACCGGGTAGACCGGCTCCTGAATCTCGGGCTTGATGCGGTCCTCGACGAAGATGCCGTGCCAGACCATGAAGACCAGCAGCGTCCAGAGGCGGCGGCTGTGGTCGGAACGGCCCGCGCGGTGGTCGTCGAGCATGGTCTTGATCGCGGCCTTGTCCAGCAGATGGTCGGTCTGCGAGTCCGCGATCTGCGCCTGGGACCAGTCGAAGAGTTCGGTGCCGCGCAGCCAGTGCCGCAGCGGAACCGGGAAACCGAGCTTGGCGCGATGCAGGACGTGCGGGGGCACAATGCCCTCCAGCGCCTGGCGCAGCGCGTACTTGGTGGTCTCCTTGGTGATCTTCTGGTCGTAGGGCAGGCCGTGGGCGACCTTCAGCACCTCGGAGTCCAGGAACGGCACCCGCAGTTCGAGCGAGTTGGCCATGGTCATCTTGTCGGCCTTGACCAGAATGTCGCCGCGCAGCCAGGTGAACAGGTCCAGGTGCTGCATGCGCGCCACCGGATCCCATCCCGCGGACTGCGCGTAGATCGGCGCGGTCACGTCCTGGTGCGTCCACTCGGGCCGGAACTCACGCAGCACCGAACGCAGCTGGGCGTCGCTGAAGCTGCGGGCGTTGCCGTAGTAGCGCTCCTCCAGGGTGAGCGAGCCGCGGTGCAGCAGACTCTTGCCGCGGGTGCCGTCCGGAATCCGCTCCGAGAGCTTGCCTGCGAGCCGCCGCAGCCCGCGCGGCAGGTACTCGAAGGGCCTGAGCGACAACGGCTCCCGGTAGATGGTGTACCCGCCGAACAGTTCGTCCGCGCCCTCGCCGGAGAGCACCACCTTGACGTGCTTGCGCGCCTCCTTGGCCACGAAGTACAGCGGCACCAGTGCCGGGTCGGCCACCGGATCGTCCAGGTACCAGACGATTTCGGGGATAGCGGCGGCGAATTCGGCGGGCGAGACCACCTTGACGATATGCCGCGCGCCGATCGCCTCGGCACTCTCCGCGGCCACATCGACCTCGGAGTAGCCCGCACGCTCGAATCCGGTGGTGAAGGTGATCAGCTTCGGGTTGTGCCGCATGGCCAGCGCCGCGACCGCGGTGGAGTCGATGCCGCCGGAGAGGAACGAGCCGACCGTGACATCGGCGCGCATATGTTTGGCGACGGAGTCCTCGAGCGCGGCGGCGATCTCGCGGTAGCGCGCGGCCTCGGCGCCCGCCGCGAAGGAGCGCACCCGGAAGTCCGGCCGGAAGTAGCGGGTCTGCTTCGGTTCGGCGCCTTCCCGCACGGTCGCGTAGGTGCCCGATTCCAGGCGGCGGATTCCCGCGTGGAGGGTTTCCGGCTCCGGCACGTACTGCAGCACGGTGTAGTGCTCCAGCGCGCGTGGGTCCAGGTCATTCGACAGGCCGAGCGCGGGCAGCAGGTCGAGCAGGCTCTTCTTCTCGCTCGCGAAAGCGGTTCCACCGGGCCCGGTGGCCAGGAACAGTGGCTTGATGCCGAACGGGTCGCGCGCCAGGAACAGTTCCTCGGTCTCGGTATCCCAGATCGCGAAGGCGAACATGCCGCGCAGCCGTTGGACCGCGTCGGCGCCCCAATAGTGGAAGGCCGCGACGATGGCCTCGGAGTCCCCCTCCGTGGCGAACATCTTCCCGTCCGGGAACTCCGCGCCGTGCGCCTTCGCGAGCTCCTCGCGCAGCTCCAGGTAGTTGTAGATCTCCCCGTTGAAGGTCAGCGCGTAGCGCTGCGGGTTGTCGGCCGGGCCCCAGCGCAGCGGCTGGTGTGAGTGCTCGATATCGATGATCGACAGCCGGTTGAAGCCGAAGATCATGTGGTCGTCGTGCCAGGTGCCGCGCTCGTCCGGGCCGCGGTGGCGCATGCAATGCAGGGCGTCGTAGACCTGGTCGACCACATCGGATGTCGCCGCATCAGCTGTCAGGAATCCGAGCAGTCCGCACACGGTGTCGGCAACCTCGTCTCTCCGGTCGGGGCACCCCGGCCACGGGGCGTCCAAAATGTCTTCAGGGGGCGGTGCGCGGTGTCTGGCGCGAGCGGTCGCTCCGGGACGTGCCGGGGCCGACCGTCGGGTAGAGCACAGCGGCCGAAATGTTGTGTCCGAGTATGCCGCACGCGCCGAATTCGTGCGTCGCGGCAGGGCCTTACCCGCCCGGCCTGCCGCTTCGACGGCCATTCCGACCCGTGTCCAGGGCTTTTGCCGCACCGAATCGACGATGGCCGACACCTGCCCGGGACCGGCGGGGTGTCGAATGCGACCCGACGACAAAGAGCGCACCGGTTTGGTCTACGCTGCGTAGTACTCAGGTCATTCTCAGCTGGCGTGTGCGCGAAAGCGGCTGCCCGCGAAGAACGACCTGAAACGTGCTTGGAACGTGTCGTCAGGGCGATCGCACCCCCGACGGCGCATATGTCGGAATGTGTGGCGACCAGGAAGGCGTGAGCGTGGCGCACAAGGCGAGCGAAGAGATCGGGGCACGACCCGCCCGGGGTCGGCAGGGTTCACCCACCCCACCGGCTTCGCCGGCTCTCCGTCCCCGAGGCCGGGTCCTTCGGCGGGCCGGGCTGGCGGTGTCCCTCGGGATCACCGCGATGCTCGTCTCGGGCTGCTCGATCGACAATGTTTGGCTGCGGTTCGGTTGGCCCTCGGGTATCACGCCGCAGGCCACCCGGATGCGGGAACTGTGGACCTGGTCGGTCATCGCCGCGTTGGTGATGGGCGTGCTGGTGTGGGGTCTGACCTTCTGGACCGTGGCCTTCCACCGCAAGAAGAAGGACTCGCCGGAGTTCCCCCGCCAGACCGGCTACAACGTGCCGCTGGAGCTGACCTACACGGCGATCCCGTTCGTCATCATCGCGGTGCTGTTCTACTTCACCGTCGTCGTGCAGAACTACGTGCACGAGAAGGTGGCCGACCCGGACGTCACCATCGACGTGACCGCCTTCCAGTGGAACTGGAAGTTCGGCTACCGCGATGTCGACTTCAAGGAAGGCTTCAAGTTCGACGGCATCGACACCGTCCGTGAGGATGCCGCCAAGGCGCAGCTCGAGGAGTACGCCGAGCGCACCAAGGACGGCCACCCGCAGCCGGGCCCGGTGCACGGTAAGCCGGAGAACGACATCCTGTCCTATCTGCACTACGACAAGATCGAGACCGTCGGTTCGTCGACCGAGGTTCCGGTCCTGGTGCTGCCGACCGGCAAGGTCATCGAGTTCCAGCTCGCCGCAGCGGACGTGATCCACGCCTTCTGGGTGCCGGAATTCCTGTTCAAGCGTGACGTGATGCCGAACCCGAAGGAAAACCACTCGGATAACGTCTTCCAGATCACCAAGATCGAGAAGGAAGGCGCGTTCGTCGGCCGTTGCGCCGAGATGTGCGGCACCTTCCACTCCATGATGAACTTCGAGGTCCGCGCGGTCTCGCCGCAGAACTTCGCGAAGTACATCGAGGCGCGTAAGGCGGGCAAGACCAACGCCGAGGCGCTCCAGTCCATCGGTGAGTCCCCGGTCGCCACCTCGACCCGGCCGTTCAACACCGATCGCACGACCAAGACCGCGGCCGAGGCAAAGTAAGGGACTGATCCGATATGAAGATCGAAGCGCGGATTTTCGAACTGCTCACGGTGTTCTTCGTCCTCGTGGCGGTGGTGTACGGCTTCTTCACCGCCCAGTCGCGCACCGGCGTCGAGTGGGCGGGCACCACGGCCATCGTGCTGTCGGCGGGCCTGTCGCTGATTGTCGGCACGTACTTCCGCTTCGTTGCGCGGCGTCTCGACCTGCGTCCCGAGGATTACGAGGACGCCGAGATCGTGGACGGCGCGGGCGATCTGGGCTTCTTCTCGCCCGGTAGCTTCTGGCCCATCCTGCTCGCGGCCTCGGGCTCCATCGCCGCGCTGGGCCTGGCCTTCTTCCAGTTCTGGCTGATCGGCATCGGCGTGGTCTGCATCCTCGCCGCCGCCGCTGGCCTGGTGTTCGAGTACTACCTCGGCCCCGAGAAGCACTGAGCCCGACTCATCGAGCGCCCCACCGGAGTATCCGGTGGGGCGCTTCGTTTTTCGTACTCAGATGCCGAAGGCGTGTAAGAAGCGGTTGGTGGAGCGCGGGGCCACGCCCGCGATGCCGCGCAGGGCTCGGGTGAGACGGGGCTCCGGCCGGTCCTGACGGCTGCGGATGGTGGCCTCGATAGTGCGGGCCGCCTGCGCGGAGGTGAGTGCGAAATCGGCGGCGTCGTCCTCGGACTCGATGCCGATCACCGGATACTGCACCGCGGTCACCTGGATGCCGTGCGGCGCCAGTTCCGCGTCGGCGCACTGGCCGAAGGTGGTCCACGCCGCCTGGGAGCTGGCGTAGGAGGCGAAATACGGTGCGGCCGCGGCGTTCATGCTCCACGGGCCGACATTGATGACCTGCCCGGAGCCCGATTGCAGCATGGCCGGTAGCAGTCCGAGGGTGAGCCGCAAGGGACCGAAATAGTTGGTGGCCATGGTGCGCTGATAGTCGCGGAAGCGGTCCAACGACTGGGTCACCGGCCTGCGCTGTGGGCGGCCGGCATTGTTGATCAGCACATCGACGGTGCCGAATTCGCCGCGCACCCAATCGACCAGCTGATCGATATCGCCGAGGGCGGAGATATCGCAGCGGTGCCAGCGTGCCAGGCCACCGGTCGCGGTGATCTCCTGACAGACCCCGATGAGCTGGTCGGAGCGCCGCGCGACCAGCACCAGCCGGGCGCCGTGCATGGCCAGCCGGGTGGCGGTGGCACGGCCGATATCGGAGCACGCATCGGTGACCAGAATGCACAAACCCGCCAGGGAATCGGCGGGACACCGCTCGCCGCGGCCGGGGCGACGGATGCGGTCGGTGAAACGGACGGGCGCAGGGCGGAATTCGAGCATTGGAACAGCAACCTCACAGTCGATGAACGCTGATCAAACGCATCGACACCCCGCCGACAGTGCCGAAGCCGCTAGCGCCGGAGGGCAGCTCGTCAGGTGGAGCTACCGTCCAGCGACTATTTGCGGTTCGGCACAGTCTAATCGGCCGAGTCGTACCGCAGGGCGTGTTCGGACGCGCAGATGTCATCTATTCCGGCGACGATGTCGCGCAACAGCTCCGACGGCAGCGCCGACGGGCGCAACCGGCAGGTGAAGGTGATCAGCCCGTGGTCCTCGGTGGGCAGGTTGCGCGCCTCGGCCTCGGCCCGTAGGTAGGCCGAGCGCACGCCGTAGGTCATCGCGGAGATGACCGTGAAGCATCCGGTCCGCTCGCGGTGCCCGGAGAACAGGTCGTGCAGCCGGTAGAAGACCGAGGTGTAGCTCGACAGCGGCGCGAAAATCCCGACCCGGTAGGCGGGTCCGCGCTCGGACGAGCTGATCACGGTGTCGGCCAGGTACTCCGCGTCGCGCAGCGTCAGCACCTTCGGTGCGAACATCAGAGCGCCCGCCGCCGCGTTGCGCACCGGCATACCCGCGCGTCCGCCCGCGGCGGAGGCGATGGCGCCCAGTGACTTCCGGGTGCGGGTGCCGACCTCGCGGCGCGCACGCAGCGAACGCGTCGGTGTGGTGGGGTAGAGGCTGGACCACTGCCCGAACCGCACGGTGCCCAGCTGCACGTGCCCGGTACCGACCGGTCGGGAGACCTTCAGTGGTGCGGTATCGACCCAGCGGCCCACCTGGAGTGCGGCATTGCCCGGCCGCAGGATCTCGGCGTGCGCATGCTCGACGAACGAATCGAAATCCAGGAACCGGTCGGCGTCGGTGGTGAGCCAGGTGTGGTCCTTGTCGATATCGATCGCGTCCAGGGTTAGCGCGGTGATGATGCCCGAGCGCCCGCCCGCGCCGAGGATCCGGTGGAATCGCTCGGTGTGGTGGTGACGTCCGCAGGTGCCGATGCGCCCGTCCGGATCGACGTACTCCAGATCGACGATCCGATCGGTGAACAAGCCGTATCGGTGCGAGGCGCTGCTGACGCCGCCCACCGATGCGAAACCGCCCGCGGTGATATCGCGGTGGTCGCCGACGATCGGCAGTCCGAGTCCGTGCGCGCCGAGGCGGCGGTCGATATCGGAGAGCTTGGCACCCGCCTGCACGCGCACCGTGCGACGGCCCAGATTGATATCCAGCACTGAATTCATCCGCCGTAGCGACACCACGGTGCGTTGATCCGGTAGTGCGAGGCCGTCGTCGAGGAGTTCGCCGCCGCGCACGGTCAGCCGTTCCGTGCGCCCCCGTGAATCACGCACGGTGCGAACGACATCCGCGGTGTCACGAGGTAGAAATTCTTCGGCGGAGACAGTGTGCGGCGTGCTCATGGCACGAAGCTAACCACAGCCGGGCCCTCGATGCGCACCCGAAGTCAGGGGGGCTTGCATCACTTCGCGCGCACCCGCTCCGACCTGCGACTATGCGGAGGCGGTCGGACCGCCGTCACCGGCCGCGCCGGCCCGTCTCGAGTATTCGTTCATCACTGTCTCCGATCGGCTCCGGTGGCGGTGTCCTTCTATGAACTCGGCCTAGCGGCTCGGCGCGAGGCGTTGGGTGAAGAGGACGGTGCCCGCCGCATCGCACAGATTCACCGTCAGCTCCCGGGATCCGCCGTCGATCAGTACCTCCCCGAAATGCTGGAAGGCGCCGTCCAATGGCGAGGTGTTCGGCGCGGGCGGGGCGTGCACGAAGACCGCCTCCGGGCCGAAGGTGGGGTCGAGCGTATTGGGGCCGAAGGCGCCCGCGTTGAGCGGGCCCGATACGAACTCCCAGAATTCGTCGAAATCGGTGAAGGCGGCCTTCTCCGGGGTGTAGTGGTGGGCCGCGGTGTAGTGCACATCGGCGGTGAGCCATACGACACCGCCCACCCGATTCGCCTTGATGGCCGAAAGTACCTGGGCGATCTCGGTTTCCCGGCCCGACGGGGCGCCGGGATTGCTGTTGGCCGGACCCTCGAAGGCGGTCTTGCCGTCCGGCACCACCAGCCCCAGCGGCAAATCGTTGGCCACGATCTTCCAGGTGGCCTTCGAATCCCGCAGGCCCTCGATCAGCCATTTCGTCTGTGCCGGACCGAAAATCCGGCCGTCGGGAGCGGTGTTGGCGCCGTTGGCGTCCTTGTAGGTGCGCATATCGAGTACGAAGACATCCAGGAGTGGACCGTAGGAGATCTTGCGGTAGAGCCTGCCGTCGACGGCCTCCCTCGGATCCAGCGGCATCCATTCGTGGAAAGCCTGCCAGGCGCGGGTGGCCAGGGTGTCCATACTCCGCTCGGTATAGCCCTTATCCGCGGCGACGGTGCCGCCGGGGTACCAATTGTTGACGGTTTCGTGGTCGTCCCACTGGACCAGCTGGGCCACCGTGGAATTGAAGCGGCGATAGTTCTGGTCGGTGAGGTTGTAGGCGTACTGACCGCGAAACTGGTCGAGGGTCTGCGCCACCGCGCTCTTGGCCTCGGTGACGACATTGCGCCAGATGCGCCCGTCCGGCAGTGTCACCGATTCCTGTAGCGGGACATCGGCGTAGATCGCGTCGCCGGAATGCAGGAACAGATGTGGGTCGCGGGCGGCCATGGTGGCGAAGATCTTCATACCGCCGAGATCCGGATTGCTGCCGTATCCCTGGCCCGCGACATCGCCGGACCAGTGCAACTTGATATCGCCGGGCATGGTCGGGGCGGTTCGGAAGACGCCGGTCAGCGGTTCGGAGGTGGCGCCGTCCTCGCCCTCCAGGGTGACCCGGTAGTGCACCAGCTGACCCGCGGGCAGCCCGGCTACCCGGATTCGCCCGGTGCCGTCGGCGGCCGGGGTGAGCAGCGGCCCGGTGAAACGCTTGGCGTCGGTGAAGGATTCGGTGGCGGCGGTCTCCACGATGAGTGTGGCGGGCTGGTCGGAGCGGGCCCAGATCAGCGCGCCGTCGGTGCGCGGGTCGCCGACCGCGACGCCGTGGGTGAGTTTCGGACGCTGCCGCACCAGGGCGGGGCTATCGTTCGAGGAGCACGCGGCCAGCGCCGGTGCGGTGACCAGGCCGAGGGCTGAGGTACGTAACAGGGTGCGCCGCGACATGCCGAAATCCGAATCGCTGGGTGCCATGGGGGTCACGATGTCGGAGCCATGTCAACGCAGTGTGAACTGCCGCGGTCGAGTCGGACAACTCGGGCCGAGGCCCGGTACGGATTTTCGCACTCTTAACGCGCGGGAAATGGCCACAACTGGACAAGTGACCAATATGAGATCGGATTGTCGCTGATGCTGAGAGGATGCACATGACCGAGATCGATCGCAGGACGCTGTTGCGCGGCGCTGTGGCGGCCGCGGCCGCCGGAACGGCCGTCACCGCGGCGGGTATCGCGGCGGCGGCGCCGATCCGGCGTGCGCCCGCGGCCTCGGCCGATGCCGATGTGATCGTCGTCGGCGGTGGCATGTCCGGGCTCGCGTCGGCCAAGACGCTGCGGGCGGCCGGACGACGGGTCCTGGTGCTGGAGGCCCGCGAACGAGCGGGCGGGCGGGTACACAATGTGCGGACCCGGGGTGGGGTGACCGTCGACGGCGGCGCCGAATTCCTCGGCCCGACCCAGGACCGGATCGCCGCCCTGGCCACCGAATACGGTGTCGCCACCCTGCCGACCTACAACCAGGGCGAGTCGCTGTTCTGGATTCAGGGTGTCGCGCACCGGGTTCCGGCGGCGGTGCCGCTGCCGGTGCTGCCCGGCACCGCCGAGGCCGCGCTCGCCATGGCGGAAATCGATACCACCGCACTCGGATTCCCGGTCGGCGAGCCCTGGCGTCATCCCCATGCCGCCCACCTGGATTCGATCACCTGGCAGGACTGGATCGATGCGCACGCGCACACCTATGAGGGCAAGCTCTTCCTCGCACTGGCCGAATCGGCGCCGCTGTCGATACGCCCGCACGAACTTTCCGCGCTGTACATGATGAACTACTTCGCCGCGGCGGGGAATGAGCGGAATCCGGGTTCCTTTTCGCGCCTGCTCGGCGTGGACGGCGGCGCACAGGAACGCTTCTTCGACGGCGGCGCGGCGCTCGTGCCGCTGCGCATGGCCGCGGAGATGGGCGACAGCATGGTGTACAGCGCGGGCGTGCGCGCCATCGTCGAGGGGCCCGGCGGACGGCTCGAAGTCGCCTCGGACCGTGGCACATTCACCGCGAGCAAGGTGATCGTCGCCATGTCGCCCGCCATCAGCGATCGGATCGACTACCGGCCCGGACTGCCGGCCGAGCGGATCGAGGTGTGCCGCGGCCACACGATGGGCCGCATCGCCAAGTTCCTGGCCGTCTACGATCAGGCCTTCTGGCGTGATGCCGGGCTGACCGGGCAGGTGGTCGGCGACGGCGTCCCGATCGATGTCACCTACGAGAGCTACGGCCAGGGCCACCACGTGCTGATGGGCTTCATCTCCGCCGACGCCATGGCCGTGCTCGACAATCGCCCCGATGCGGAATTCGTCGAGCAATGCCTGGACAGCTTCGTCCGGTACTTCGGTCCCGAGGCCCGCACCCGCGCCATCGACTACGGCTTCAAGAAATGGGACAACGATCCGTGGTCCTGGGGCGGCCCGACCGCAACCACCCGTCCCGGCGTCCTCACGCGTTTCGGTCCCGCCCTCCGTCAGCCGGTCGGCGGAATCCACTGGGCGGGAACCGAAACCGCCGACTTCTGGACCGGCTACATGGACGGCGCCATCCGCAGCGGCGAACGCGCCGCCCGTGAGGTGCTGGCCGCTTGAGCGCCGCCTGCTTCCTCAGGCCTGCCGGATACGGTCGACGTCGAGGACACCGACCACCTCGGGAAACCACTGCTCGAACTCGCTGCGCAGCGGCAATTCGGCCTGGAGCTGGCCGAGTACGCCGAGTCCGGCGACGGCCGTGCGGGCCACCGGTGTGTGCTCCGATGGCATGGCCAGCTGCCGGATCACATTGGTCAGCCGCAGGTCGGTGACGGCGGCGAGCTGTGTTCGCAACCAGTCCGGATCGAGGTCGATGGTCGGGGCGAGCACCGCGTCGCGCAGCGGGATGAGCTGCGCGGCGACGGTATCGCTATCGAGGGGTCTGCCCGGTTCGACGTACCGGTTGCGGCGGATCGCGGCCTCGAGTTCATCGGGTGCGCACGACAGCAGGGCGGGCGCGAAATCCTTGACCATCTCCAGATATCCGGGCGGCCATGGCGCGCACGCCCCGAAATCGACCACGCCGAGCCGCCCGTCCGGCATGACCCGGAAATTGCCGGGGTGTGGATCTCCGTAGAGCAGTCCGGCGCGAGTCGGGCTGGACAGGAGGAACCGCAGGATCAGCAGGCCGACACGATCGCGTTCGAACGGGGCGCCGCGCGCGATGATGCGCGACAGCGAGACGCCGTCGAGCCATTCGGTGATCAGCACATCCCGGTACTGCGCGACGACACCGGGCACCACGAAATCCGGATCGTCCGCATAGGCCGTGGCGAAGGCGCGCTGATTGGCCGCCTCCAGCCCGTAGTCGAGTTCCTCGCCGATGTAGGTGCACAGCGCCTCGATCACCGACCTGGCGTCGGCCCCGGGGAGCAGCGCGCTGAACAGCGGCCCGATGCGGCGCAAGGCCTGTAGATCATCGTTGATGGCTTGGCGAGCACCGGGATACATCACCTTCACCGCCACCGGCCTGCCGTCGTGCCAGACCGCGCGGTGCACTTGACCCACCGAGGCCGCGGCGGGCCGCCGGTCGTCGAAGTCCCGGAACAGTGCGCGCCAGTCGTCGCCGAGCTGGGCCGCGAGTACGGCGTGCACCGTGCCAGGCAGCATCGCGGGCGCCGAATCCTGGAGTTTGCACAGCGCCTCCCGATACGGGATGGCCACATCGGCGGGGAGGGCGAACTCGTACACCGCGAGCATCTGGCCGAGTTTGGCCACGCAGCCCTTCATTTCGCCGAGCACCTCGAATACATGCTGTGCGGTCCGGGCCCGGATCTGCCGATCCACCTCGGCCGCCGAGCGACCGAGGACGCGCTTGCCCGCACCCGCCACCCGCCTGCCCGCGTAGGCGACCGGCACCGCCGCCAGCTTGGCGCCCCGGCGGACCTGTCCGGTCGGAGGATTCCCGGCGCGCTCGACCGGCGTCCGCCGCGTCAATGGAAAGATTCGACCACCGGTGTCGCGGCGGACCATGCTCACCTCACCTCGCACACCGATGCGAGAACACCCCTATTTGTGCCCCTGTCCAGCGTTGTGCCCCGAGTAAGGCTACCAACACGACTCGGCGGCGGGTCCGGTCTCGGCATCGAAGACCCGACCGTGATCGGGCGGGCGAACGCGGCCGGGGCGCTGCGGATTACGAGGCCAGCCGGTCCAGGGTCGCCAGGAAATCGTCCGACGGGTAGATACACAACTGATCGCCGTTGTTCTCGATGGAGGCCGCCAGGTCGATGGTGTCGTGGTGCCACCAGTAGACGTCCTGGCTCACCGGCCAGGGGCGCTGGGTGTATTCGAGCACCGCCAACTGAGCCAGCAGCGTGGTCGCCCGGATGACGTGCATATCGGCCACCGGGTGCGCGTAGATATGGCGCTGCGAGGGCACCACGAACACCGCACCCGCCGCGCCCGCCACCGGATAGTCGTGGCCGAGCCACTTGGCGTGCGCGGTGATGTAGTCCGAAATGCCGCACAGCATGGTGATTTCGATATGCGCCGAGCGGGGACTGTCGAAATCGTGGGTGACCACCTCGAGCGGGCCGTCGGCGCGAGTGTTGCGTTCGGCCAGTTCGAACAGGTCCTCCGCGTCGATCGGCCACCCGTCGAGCATGGGGTAGGTGACCGGGGCCATGGTGTGCACCCGATCGATGAGGACCCGCTGCACCAGGCCCGGTGCGATCCGGCGATGTACTACGTCAGGGGCGCCGCCGTCGGCGGAGTAGAGCCGGGTGCGGATCAGGCCGCGCATCATGGCGAAATCGGTGGTGTCGAGCGGTTCGTGGTCGGTATCCATATCGATCAGGCCGGTACTCAGATAGTCCGCGACCAGCGCGGGCCACTGCTCGCGCGGTTCGTCGGCGGCCATCCGGCGCAGGTTCGTCAGACCGACCAGTACATCGCCGGTCGGCCCGGAGAGCACCACATCGTCGGCAGCCGCGATCCGGCAGGAATATCCCAGTTGGTGCGCGGCCGCGACGGCCAGCGACATGAGCAGATCGGGCGATGACTCGGACACGACGGCCCCCTCGCTCGTATTGCGGAGCACAGGGTTTCGGCGTCGCGTGCCGATGCCCCGCATAGTGGCGGACCCGGAAGACGTACCCAGTGATTGTGCACCGGCGCGGGGATTTGCGGTCGATGTTGGACAGATCGGCCTCGGGCGTCAATGCCGCGAGGCCATGCCCTCCAGCCGGTGATGCAACTCGGCGGCCCAGTCCCGCTGGCCCGAGGTCGCGTAGTCGACCCACAGCGCGTCGAATACGTCACTGCCCTCGGAGAGCCAGGTGCCGCGTTTATCCGCCTCCAGAACGACGCTCATCCCGTGCTCAGCCGCGATGAAGGTGACCTCCAACTGGTTCAGCCGGGGATAGCGATGCGAACCGCCGAACTCGATCTCCTGATAGAACGGCAGCTGCTGCGGGGTGTTGCGGATCCGCCCGGCCTCGACGTCGGCACTGCGCAGCGGAAATCCCAAGCGCTCTACCGCTTCCAAAACCATATGCTGCGCGGGCAGGGCGCCGATCCCGATCGGATCGGTATCCGCGGCGTCGACCGCACCGTGAATCTCCACGATGGTGCGCAGTGCGACCGGCGGGCACGGTAGGTGCCGGCCGTTGTAAAAGGTGATGGGAGTTTCCATCGGTGCTCGCGCACCGAACCGGAATTCCAGGAAGGCGCCCGGCGGCAGGTGCAGCGGGCCGTGCACCTGGGTCCACCCGAACCCCATCGCACCGCTGCCCTCGTGATCGTCGTACTCGTGCTCCACCCGCGTCACGAATTCGACCGCGATGCGTGTGATCTCCTGCGCGACACCACCGCCCCGCAACCGAACCACGCCCTCGGCGATACCGCCCGGCTGCACACCGGGCGTGAACAGCTCGGTCTCCACCTCGGCCCCGCCCACACCTGCGGCGGCCAACAATTTCCTGAACATGCTCGGAAGTCTCGCCGCCACACCATAAGAACGGCTTGTCGTCGGCTTGGCATGTGACGAAGGTCATGTGCGTCGGGCCCCGATCGGCCCCGGGGCGTGAGTTCGCAAGCTGGGTGGTCGACCGATAAGGTTGTGCCGCAATCGAAGCACGCAGAAAGTTTTGGGGGGATGAATGTCGTATCCGCATGGCCAATATCCGGGGCAGCCGTATCAGCCGCCGGGCCAGGGCCAGCCGTATCCACCCGGTCCGAGTCAGCCGTATCCGCCCGGTCCGCAGATGGGACAACCCTTTCCGGCGCCGCCGCCGTATCCGCCCGGCGGTTCCGGCGGTGGTGGCGGCGGAAAGGTTGCCGCGGTACTCGTTTCGATTCTGGTCGGCGTCCTCGCCATCGCCGCGATCATCGGCCTGCGCGTCGTCAAGAACCAGGCCAAGAACGAGGCCCGTCATGCCCGCGACGGCCACTCAACCTCCCAGCGCAGTGCCCCGCCGAGCCTCGAACTGCCGAGCTTCACGACCGCCCCACCGACCCGCACGACCACCACCCGCCCGGCGCCGCCGCCACCCACGCGCAGTGATATATGGATCGCCGCCACCTACAACAGCGTGACCGACCGGGTCTCCTGGACCCGCTCCTCGATCGGCAGCGAACACGCGTCCGCCGAAGTCGAATCCGCCTGTGGCCCTGGCTGCCCACCCGCCCGCTGGTCCCGCAACGGCTGCATCGCCCTCGCGATCGGCCAGCGTGGCGGCTGGGGCTCCGAATGGGGCAACACCATCCCCGAAGCCGAGTCCAAGGCCATCGCTTTCGCCCGGAATATCGGCGTCTCCGGCCCATTCAACCTCTGGTCCAAGTGCGCCTTCGAATGAGCTTGTGCCCCACCTCGATCGGCGGCTCGCCGACCGCGGACGTCGACATGAAAAAGCCCCGAGGTGGGCCTCGGGGCTTTTGTCAGGAGATTCAGCTGGCCGCGGATTCGGGGATCCGGGTGGCGGCCTTGGGTGCGCTTCCGGAGGGAACGCCCTTCTTGAGACTGTGGGCGTAGACGTCGACGTATTCCTGGCCACCGAGTTGCATCAGCTCGTACATGACCTCGTCGGTGACGGCGCGTTCGACGAAACGGTTGCCGCCCATGCCGTCGTAGCGGGAGAAGTCGATGGGAGTGCCGAATTTGACGGTGACCTTGCGGCGGCGCCAACGGAAGGGGCCGGGCGGGGAGACCTCGTCGGTGCCGATGACGGCGACCGGGATGACGGGGACGCCGGTTTCCAGGGCGAGGCGGGCCAGGCCGGTCTTGCCCTTGTAGAGGCGACCGTCTGGGGAGCGGGTGCCCTCGGGGTAGAGACCGACGAGGCGACCCTGGTCGAGGAGTTTGCGGGCGGCGTTGAGGGCGTCCTCGGCCGCGTCGGCGCCGGTGCGGTCGATCGGGTACTGGCCGGAGGTACTGAAGAACCACTTCTGCAGGCGGCCCTTGAAACCCGGGGTGTTGAAGTATTCGGCCTTGGCCAGGTAGTTGATCCGGCGCGGGCTCATCAGCGGCGCGAACAACCAGTCGGCGAAGGAGAGATGATTACCCGCCATGATTGCGGGCCCATCGCCCGGCACATTCTCCACACCCTCGACGGTGGGCCTGTTGTAGAGATGCATCAACGGTCCCAGCAGCACGTACTTCAGCAGCCAGTAGAACATGACGTCCTTCCCCCGGGACCGGGATAGAAGCGAGCAAACCTGCGTTCGTTGCCGACTTTACCGCTGGTCGGATATCACAACCAACCTCAGCGAGGTATCTCACCACATTCCCGGCATCAGGTCCGGCATCGACTCGCGCCAGACCTCTTGACGGTCATTCCCATTCGAACGGATGTCCGCCGCCGCGGATCTCACGCCGCACGAATCGGTGCCCCCGCACATGATTCGCTGGATGGTTCCGGGCACGGGACATGACGGTGTGCGCGGCGTACTCGCCCCGCTCAGCGGCCGGTGCGGGCGACGCGGGAGGGACGTCGATCGGATTCGACGAGCACCGCCCGCGCCAGTTCGGCCGCGCCGATCATGCCCGCGGCCTCACCCAGCTGGGTGGTGCGGATGCGGGCGAGGGGGCGATGCCCGGCGCCGGTGACCGCGCGGGCGTACTCCTCGCGCGCCTCGTCCAGATAGAGCGGCGCGGAACTGCTCACGCCACCGGCGATAACCACCAGATCCGGATCGAAGATGTCGCTGACGAAGGCGAGTCCGAGCCCGAGCCACCGCGCGAAATCCGCCATGGCCCGCATCGCGATCGGATCGCCGTCCTGCGCCGCGCCGGCCACCCGGCGACCGGTCAGCGAACCGGGATCCCGGAACACCTCGCGGGCCAGCACGGTGGAACGCACCGGGTCGGTGGCAAGCAATTCGATCGCGGTGTCGGCGAGCGCGGTGCCGCTGCAATACCGCTCCCAGCAGCCATGCTTGCCACACGGACAGGCCCGGCCCTCCGGCACCACCTGCAGGTGACCGAGTTCCGGTGCGACGCCGTGCGTCCCGCGATACAGCTGACCGTCGATGAGTAATGCCGCACCGATACCGGTCCCGATCGCGACCAGGACGACGTTGTGTCCACCCGCCGCCGCGCCGAAGCGGTACTCGGCCCACACGGCGGCGTTGGCGTCGTGTTCGAGGATGACCGGCAGGTCGAGCCGTTCGGTGAGTCGCTGCGCCACCGGCGTGTCCTGCCACGGCAGGTGCGGGGCGAAACGGACGGTGGAGCGGTCGCCGCTGATGAACCCGGCCACCGCCAGCCCGACCGCACCGATGGGATGCCGCTCACATAGCTCGCGGACCGCCCGGTCCAGCGCATTCTCCAACGCGCGGGCCGAATGCGGCGTGGGGGACTGCACGGTGTCGAGCACCTCGCCGTCGCCATCCACCACCGAGGCGCGAATGTTGGTACCGCCGACGTCGATTCCGACCGTCAGCGGACGGGTACCTGCCATCGGGTGTGTCATACCTTGATCGTCACGGGGATGCCGACGTAGCGGGAGCGCCGACGCCCGCCCGTCGCGGAGCTTTCGGTGCGCTCGTCGCGCGGGGCGCCGTTCGCGGCGTCCTTATCGGTGGTCGTCTCGCCCTCGGTGTCCTCGGATAAACCGTGCGAATGCCGATGCGCCCCCCGATGGTCGTGCGGCACAGCGTCTTCCGGATCGGCGTCGGGCGGCAGCACGGGCTCCACCGGTATCCCGGCCAGCGCCTCCCGCAACACCGTCACGATCGCGGTCCCGTGATCGGCGATCGCCGTGACCACATCGTGATGCTCCCCGCGCATCAGCGCCGCCGCCGCGCATACCGGGCACCACGAGCAGCTCGACCAGTCGGTCTGCCCGTCGGCGGCATGGCGCAGCACCGGCTCCACCCGCTCCAGCACCGTCTCGGCCAGCAGTTTCAACTCTTCGGCGAATTCACCGAACCCTTCGCCGTCGAGATTGCGCGGCTCCGTCATCGGGGCCACACTTCCGGATCCGGACGAAAACGCACGACCAGGTATCCGTCGTCGAGTTCGGCGCCGTCGACTGTGCACCGTTGCAACACCGGCGCCAGGCGCACCCGGCGCCGGACCCCGTCCGCTCCCACGATCAAATCGTCCTCCACTCGTCCCAGTCGCAGCGTCGCCGCATCGGCGACGGGCAGGTGCATCCGCAACGCGTACACCGAATGCACACCGGTGCCCGACTCCAATCGAACCACCGGTTCACCGGAACTTGTGCGAACCTCCGCCGGATTGTCGCCCAGCAAAGGGTTCGCGTCCACCGCGTGGGACAGCGCCGACAGCGATCCGATACCCACCGGCTCCGGGCCGGTGTGCTGGGCGATCAGCACCGGGGTGCCGTGCAAGCCCCGCCGGAGCTGCGCGATCACCTCGAGCTGTTCGGCGCGCCGGTTCAGATACCAGTGCACCGCGGGATGTTCACTCGGCCCGTCGGGTGGGGGCGCGGGCGGCAGCACCTTGTTCACGATCACTTCGTCCAGGCGCAGGCCGAGCAGTGCGGCCGCGGACCGCACCCGCTCGGACTCGGCGACCGCGACCCGTTCGGCGACGGTGATCAGCCGGGCGCCGGTGCGCCGGTGGTCGGCGAGCAGGTCGCGCACCTCGGTGACCGCGGCGACGATCTTCTCCACCGTCGCCGCGAGCACGGCCCGGCGCAGATCGGTGCTGACGGTGCTCATCGCCCGCGAGTGCGGCGGCCAGACCCGCTCCAGGTATCCGAGCAGGGTCTCCGGCGCGGTCATGATGCGCAGCATGTCGGCCGACGGCGGACAGTCCAGGACGATGATGTCCCAGTCGTCCTCGTCGGCCAGCTGTGCGACCTCCACCAGCATCAACAGCTCCTGGACGCCGGGCAGGCCGGTCAGTTCGGCCGGATCGAGGGCGGCGAGATCGATCCCGTGGTCGTGGCCGGTGCCCGCGCCGAGCATCCGGACCACCTCGCGAAACCGATCCTCCAGCAGCGCAAGCGAATCCACCTCGATCACATCGAGATCCGGTAGGACATTCGCGATCCCGGTGACGGTGCCGGGATCGTGCGGGAATCGGAACCCGAGCGCATCGCCGAGCGAATGCGCCTGATCGAGCGAGGCGATCAGCACCCGGCGACCGGCACGGGCATAGGACATCGCGGTCGCGCACGCCAGCGTCGTCTTGCCGACCCCACCCTTGCCGATGAACAGTTCCAGATGGGTCCGCCGCCCGGTCAGCCTTCGACCCGTTTCTTCAGTTCCTTCAGCGCGGTATCGGTGATCACCTTCTCGGCTTTGCGCTTGAACATGCCGATCATCGGGATGTTCAGGTCGACGGTCAGCTCGTAGACCACCTCGGTGCTGCCGTCGGGCCGATCGATGAGTTCATAGGTGCCATCCTGCGCCTTCTGCAGGTCACCGCTGATCAGCTGCCAGCTGACCGCCTTATCGTCCGGACGCCAGGTGTAGGACAGCACATAGGTGTCCTTCACGACGCCCGCGTCGAGCACGAAGCGCGCGGTGTGCGCCCGGCCGCTGGGGTCCTTCTCCAGCACCTCGACGGACTTCGCCGCCGAGACCCATTCCGGATAGGACTCGAGGTCGGCGATGACGGCCATCACCCGCTGCGAGGGGGCCTCGATGAGGATCGACCTCTGGGTCCGGTCGGCCATGGTGGTCAACGGTTCCTTTCCAGCGACGGTGCTCGTCCCATGGACGATATTCGGTTGGGCAAGCGCGGTGGATCAGGCTGCGGGTGTCACGCCCGCCGGGCGGCCCGCCTCCAGGCGCGCCTTGATCTCGAACGACATATTCCTACCCGCCACCCGGCGCACCCGGTTCGCCGCGAGCAGATCGCGCGGTGACATCCGCTCGACGCCCTGCGGTTCGGCGTGCAGGAAATAATGCAGGATCACCCCGTCCAGCGAGGGCTGTAGCCACACCTCCATGGTGCCGGTCAGCGGCCCGCTCACGGTCCAGCGAATCCCCTTGTCACCGCGGTCTTCCCGGACCTCGACGGTGAGGTCGGGCCACCACTTGCGCCAATTGTTCGGACCGTCGAGTACGTCGGCGACGGCGGCCCCCGAGGCGGCGATGAATGTCTGGTCCGCGACCTGAATGCTGCTCACGACCGCACCTCGCTGACGCTCGGTCCGGCCGTGCGCAGCGGCGCGCTGTGTCGACGGTTCGCTCGCTGACGCTCCCTCACGACTCCACCTCGCTCACGCGCGGTTCAGGCGCGCTGTGCCTGTTGTTCGCATGCCGATGCTGCCTCACACCGCTGAGCGTAGTGCACGACGAACCCGCTCAGTTTTCGTCGGGTGCCGCGGGTCAGCGCAGCAGATGGCGAAGCCGGGCGCCGAGGCTGTCCCAGCGCCATTGCTGCTCCACCCAGGCGCGGCCCGCGGCGCCCATTTTCGCGGCGGCATCGCGGTCGGCCAGGATGTCGACGATCGCGTTGGCGACTTGCGAGGTGCTGCGGCCGTCGACGACGCGTCCGGTCTTGCCCTCGATCACGGTCTCGGGCGCGCCGCCCGAATTGCCCGCCACCACCGGGACTCCGGTCGCCGAGGCCTCCAGATAGACGATGCCGAGGCCCTCCACGTCCAGCCCGGAGCCCCGGGTGCGGCACGGCATGGCGAAGACATCGGCGATGGTGTGGTGCGCGGCGAGTTCGGCCGAGGGCACCCGGCCGGTGAATACCACGTCGTCGGCCACGCCGACGGCCACCGCGAGACCGCGCAGCTTCTCCTCGAACGGACCGCCGCCCGCGATCACCAGCACCGCGCCGTCGATGCGCTCGCGGATCTCGCGCATCGCGACGATCAACGCGTCCTGGCCCTTACGCGGGACCAGCCGGGACAGGCACAGGATGGTCGGGCGTTCGTCGAGTCCGTAGCGCTCACGCAACTCCGCGCGGGCCGCGGGATCGGGCCGGAACACCTCGGTGTCGACCCCGGGGGGCAGATACTCCAACCCGGCCGCCGGCCCGAAGGCGGAGGCGAACCGGGCACGGGTGTATTTGCTGACATAGGTGATGACGTCGGTGTTCTCGCCGATCGACCGCAGCGCCTGCCGCGCGCCGGGGAGCATGGACCAGCCGACCTCGTGTCCGTGCGTGCTGGCCAGAATGCGCTCGGCACCCGCGCGGCGCAGCATCGGCGATAGCAATGCCAGCGGCGCCGCGGCCCCGAACCAGACGGTGTCGCAGTTCTCGCCGCGCAGCAGGCGCGCGGCCCGGCGCAACACCAGCGGGGTGGGCAGCATCAGCGTGGTGGGGTGGCGGACCACCTGAAACTTCTGTTTGGCATCGAACTTCAGGTGGCTGTCACCGCGCCAGCGTGGTGCGTAAACGACCAGATCATCGGGCGGCAGTTCACCGGCGAGCGCCTGCAGATACGACTGGATACCGCCCGGCCGCGGCGGGAAATCATTGGTAACCAGCAGAGTTCGGGCCATGGAGGACAACCTACTGTGTTCGGGTGCCGCACCGTCGCCGTGGGCATACCCGTGCGGCGACGCTCGGCTGCCGGTGCGGGCGGTCCGGGCATGGTCGGCGGATCTGGCGGCGGGGACGTTGTGGGAACCGGGTGGTCGGCCGGTTCCGGTGGCGTCGAACGGGGTCTGTTCGCGGCGCGATCACCGGCCGGGCTCGCACTACGCGGTCCGGGCCGAGAGCCACTCACGCCACCCCGCGACGAAGCCGGAGCGATCGGTGCCGAGGACCTCGCGCAGGATGCGATCCTCACTCACCGAATCCTGTTTGCCCGCGGCGATGCGGCGATAGAGCTCGACCAGATGGGCTTCGTCGTACCGGTCCGCGACGAAAGCACAGACGGACCACGCCGTCTCATAGGTGGTGGCCGCCCGGGCGCCGGTGAAGTCGGGGTCGGCGGGTAACTCGGTGGGGAGATCGCCCACCCGCGTCCGCGCGTAGACGGTGGGGGCGATATCGGCGAAGCGGTGATTCTGTGCGCGGTGCGCGGCGTACTCCGCGAAACCCTCGAGCATCCACTGGGGTGCGCCGTCGACGGTGTCGGCTCGGGTCGCCACGTGGGTGAGCTCGTGGCGCAGCAGAGTACGCAGTTCGTCGGGGGACAGGCGTCGGCCCGCGTCGGGGCTGAAGACCACGCGCTGCCCGGTCGGCTGGGTGCCGCGGGCGAACGGGTCCGCGACCGAGACCGCGGCGACCTCGCTCGGCATGATCGAGCCCGCACGCACCAGAGCGGCGAACTCGGAGGGATTGCTCGCGACGACGACGAGCGCTGACTGTGCCCAGCCCGGACCCCAGAGCTCGGTGATGGCGGCGGTGGCCGGCGCGAGTTCGCTCCGCAGGATATCCATTTCGACGCGCTGCCCGGAATGGCCGACCAACAGCGACTCCCGGCCGTCACCGGTCGCGACGCGGTCGGCGACGATCGGGCCGAAGGGCTCCAGGGTCCGGCGCACCGCGGCCAGCCGCGGGTCCTCGGCCGGAGCCTGGCCCAGCGACTGCGCCACGGACGGTTGCGCTGTCCGGATCCGCGGTAGGGCGACGTTCGGCAGCATGAGCAGCGCGCCGCAGGCACCGGTCAGAACCACCACCATGGCGAGAGTCAGGGCGAACTGCCAGCGACCGCGCGCCGTGCACCAGGCCCGAGCCCTTCGCATCCTCATAGCGAATCAGTATCGCCGAGCGGAATGAAAGGGTGTCGTCGAGATGGGGGCAACGGCGACCGGGACGCCGAATGTGGAGGCGTGCAACATGAGTCCGTTGCCCGCGTAGATGCCGACATGGGAAATGTCGGGGTAGAAGAAGATGACGTCGCCGGGCTGCATATCTTTCTTGGCGACCGGGGTGCCGTAAGCCGCCTGCTGCGAGCTGGTCCGCGGCACATTCTTGCCGACCTGCTTGAACGCCCACTGCACGAGACCCGAGCAGTCGAACTGGCGCGGCCCGGTCGCACCCCACACGTAGGGATCGCCGACCCGGGTCAGGCCCGCGGCGAGCGCGCTGGTTCCGCTACCCGGAACCAGACCCTGCAGCAGGGTGTCCCGATCGAAGCCGGGCGGGAAGGGCGAACCGGCCAGCGCCGACTTGTCCTTGATGGACAGCGAGCTCCACGCCTCGACCACTTGCGCGATGGCCCCGCCCAATTCGCTGCGTTTGCGCTCGAGGTCGGCGCGCACCTGATTCGCCTTGTCGGCGGCGCCGCGCGCGGCGTCGGCGGCCGAGCGGGCCGCGGACTCCGCGGTCTCGGCGGCGTCGCTGGCCTTCTTGAACTGCTTGAGCTGGTCGGTGGTCTGCGCCTGCACCACATCCAGCGTCGACATCTGATCGAGCAACTGCTGCGGAGAATCGCTCACCAGTACCGCGAACATCCGATTGGTGCGCGCGCCCTGATAGGCGGCGATCGCGGTGCGGTCGATGACCGGCTGAAACTTGCGTACCTCGTTGCGGGCCGCGGTGACCGCTTCGGTCTTGACGGCCAGCAGGGCATCGGCATCGCTCTGTACGGCGAGCTTCGCGTCGAGGTCGTCCTGGGCGGCGAGGGCCTGCTGGTTGAGCTGTTCGGACTGGCGTGACAGCTCGATCATGCGCTGTACGGCCTCGCTGGCCGTCGCGGGCATCGCGACCGGATCGGCGACCGCGGGTCCGCCACCACAGAGGGCGGTGGCCAGCACTCCGGCCGACAGTATTCCTCCCACCAGACGTTTTGTCGAATGTCTTCGGTGTGCTGACACGGCCTGCGCTGCCCCGTTCTCTCGAGCGACGTTGTTCTCCGGACGGGCCCGAGGGAGCGGGAAGGTCCGACGACCCGACATCCCGGGTAGGTCTCGATTAGGTTACGGAACGGCCTAGGTCTGTGTCCAGTGGGCAACGAACCGATCAACCGGGCCGTCCAGGAGCCGGGCCGCATCGTACGGCCCGGCTCGGCAGGTCAGAAGCGGCGCGCGCCCGCGAACGGCATCGACGAGATCGGGGCGATCATCACCGGGGTACCGGAGGTGGAGGCGTGGATGATGTTGCCGTCGCCCGCGTACAGGCCGGAGTGGCCGCCGCCGTAGAACGACACCAGGTCGCCGGGCTGCAGGTCGTCGAGCGAGACCGGGGAGCCGGCGGCCAGCTGGGCGCCGCTGGTGCGGGGCAGTTCCATGCCCGCCTCGCGGTAGGACCACTGCACCAGGCCGGAGCAGTCGAAGGCGTTCGGGCCTGCGGCGCCGTACACGTACGGGGCGCCGAGCTTGGTCATCGCCGCGTCGAGAGCGACCTCACCGAGGCTCTTCTTCGGGGCGAAGAACGGCAGCGGCGCCGGTACGCCGGGGAGTTCGATGCCCGGGACGTTGCCCGGGATCGGGATCTCGTTGGGAACCTCGAAGGTTCCGATGCCTGGGATGGTCACCGGCTGCGCCGATGCCGGAGCGGCGGGCAGGAGGATCGCGCCGATGGTGGCAGCGCCGACGGCTCCAGCGGCAACGGCACGCCGCGCCTGTCGCTTGACGGTGTTGGACGCCATGATGCGTACTTCCAATCTGCCCCACGACGCCACACCCGGTGGTGCGGCGGACTGCGTGTCACCGGTCCGTGTGGGGCCGGTGGACTCCGTGAGGTCTCGAAAAGGTTACGAACACATCACGGTGTTTTGTAAAGCCCGCCGCATCAGAAATGCCGGTAATCAACACAAATGGCGAAGATTATGTGCGAGGTATCTCACAGCAATCACGAAACGATAACGGCGGGCGATTGACGGGTAGCGTCTCGGCCGCTACCGCGCTCGGCCGCAGGTGGCCGGACCGGCGATAGGCGGTACGTATGACAAGCATTTCCCCAGGTCGTGGCGCTGATTCGGATGGTACGGCCGTCTCGGAACCGGTCGGGTGACCAATCGGCCCCGCGGGGGCGGCAGCATGCTCCCGAAGCCACTCCGACGGAATCCGACACGCCCGACCGATTAATCCATTTTCGGCGTCACTGTGAGCTGCGTCTCTTTTGGGTGTACTAGATCAATTCGGGGGCATCGAAACGAAATCCTCGCGATGTAATTCGGACAATTCGCGTGGATTTCCGCGTGCCCGCATCTGTCGTACCCGGGCTCTACGCTGCACGCCGTGCCCGACCCCCCGCCGCACCCGGCCGCCGCCGTGATCCGCCCGACCCACCGTCCCCAACAGCTGGCCTTCGACGAGCTCGATACGCCGCTCTACGACACCACCTTCGTGGTCGTCGACCTGGAAACCACCGGGACGAGCCCGGATGGCGACGCGATCACCGAGATCGGCGCGGTGAAGGTGCGCGGCGGTGAGGTGCTCGGCGAATTCGCCACCCTGGTCAACCCCGGCCGGGAGATTCCGCCCGCCGTCGTCCACATCACCGGCATCACCACCGCGATGGTCTACGCGGCGCCCCGGATCGAGGCGGTGCTGCCCGGCTTCCTGGAGTTCGCCGCGGGCGCGGTGCTGGTCGCGCACAACGCCCGATTCGATATGGCCTTCCTGCGCGCCGCCGCGGCGCGCAGCGACACCCCGTGGCCGAACGGTCCGGTGCTGTGCACGGTGAAACTGGCCAGGCGGGTGCTGACCCGGGATGAGGCGCCCTCGGTGCGGCTCGGCGTACTGGCCCGGGTGCTCGGCGCGGGCACCGAACCCACCCACCGCGCCCTCGACGACGCCAGGGCCACTGTCGACGTGCTGCACGCGCTGATCGGGCGGGTCGGCAACCAGGGCGTGCACAGCCTGACCGAGTTGATGGACTATCTACCTGGCGTCACGACGCGGCAGCGCGCCAAACGCGTACTCGCGACCGACCTGCCGCCGGAACCCGGCGTCTATCTCTTCCGTGGGCCCGCCGACGAGGTCCTCTATATCGGAACCGCGGTGAATCTGCGCCGCCGCGTTCGCAATTACTTCACCGGCTCGGAAACCCGTGGCCGGATGAAGGAGATGGTGGCGCTGGCGACCAGGGTCGACCATGTGGTCTGCGCGCACGCCCTGGAGGCGGGCGTGCGGGAACTGCGGCTGCTCGTCGCGCACGCGCCGCCCTATAACCGGCGGTCCAAATTTCCCAAGCGGGCGTGGTGGCTCACGCTGACCGAGGAGCCGTTCCCACGCTTCGCGGTGGTCCGCACCCCGACCCGGGATGCGCTGGGCCCGTTCCACTCTCGCGTGGACGCCGTCGATCTCGGGGCCACCATCGCCGAGCACGCCGGTCTGCGCACCTGTACCGCCAAGCTGACCGGGCGTGGCGTCCACGACTGCCCGCCCGCCGCGGTCGGCGGCTGCCCCGCCGCTACCCTCTCCGGAATCCCGCTTGATAAAGAGGAATACGCGCCCGCGCCCGCGGCCGTGCGCGACCTGTTCCACGGCCGGTCCGACGCCATCCTCCGACATATGCTCGACCGCATCGAAACGCACTCCCGCGCCGAACATTTCGAGGCCGCCGCGCGCCTGCGCGACCGCACCGCCGCGGTGGTCCGCGCCCTGCGCCGCACTCAGCGCCTGGCCGCCATCGCCCGGATCGCCGAATTGATCCTGGCCCACCCCGGCGAGGCGGGCGGGTGGGACTTCGCGGTGATCCGGTACGGACGCCTTGCCGCGGCGGGCATAGCCCGGCGCGGGACACCACCCATGCCCGTGGTGGAACACCTCGTCGCCGCCGCGGAGACGGTGATTCCGGAGGGGCCGCCGCTGCGTGGCGCCGCGCCGGAGGAGGTGGCGCTGGTGGCGCGCTGGTCGGCGCGACCGGGAGTACGGATCGTGCGGACCACCGAGGGCTACCGCGAACCGGTGCACGGTGCCGCGCGGTGGCTGGGGTGGGCGGAGGCCGCGGAGGCGGCGGCGCGGGTCGAGCATGCGGGGGCGGAGTATCTGAATGCCGCGGAGGGTGCGGCGGGGCGCGGCCGGTCCTGAGCTACGACCCGGACCGGCGACAGCCCGCGCCGTTTAGGCTGGCAACCATGATTAACGCGATCGTGCTGATCCACGCCGACAACGGCCGCATCCCGGAGACCGCGCAGGCGGTGGCCGATACCGATGGCGTCGCCGAGGTCTATTCGTGCGCGGGTGATGTGGATCTGATCGCGATCGTGCGGGTGCGCGACCACGAGCAGATCGCCGACGTGGTGACCGGCCGGATCGACAAGACCCCCGGCGTGCTGCGTACCACCACGCACATCGCGTTCAAGTCCTATTCGCGCGCCGACGTGGAGGCGGGATTCTCGCTGGGGGAGTGAGTCCGGCTCAGGAGATCTGGATCGAGGCGCCGGTGGTCGTGGCACTCTGGTTGGGCGCCAGCACCGCGGTCACCTCGCCCCGGCACCAGGGCCAGCTGTAGACGATCACGATGGTATCGGTGTGGTTCTCGACCGCGAGATATATCGGGCCACCGCTGACCTGCAGACAGCTCACCGGGTCGCGGTAGACGGAGCCGTTCACGACAATGCTGCCCGGGGCCGCGAAAGCTGTCGGAGCAGTGGCGATCATCCCCATCACCGCCAGCACGCCCAGTGCTGCGCGCATCATTCCTTGTGCTCCTCGCAAGTCGAACGCCCTGAACACAGGGCACCGCCGGATCGGGTGCCGCAACATTAGCGGCGGCGTCCGGCTGTATCGAGGATTGTGCCCCGCGCGCCGCAACGGTGCTCATCAAAACCGGTCGGTATGCGCAAGTGAAATGTGAAAGTGTCACTACCGATACCGGAGAACGCCCGCTCAGGCGTCGCCGAGGGTGTTGGTGAGCTTGGCCCAACCGTCCAGCAATGCCGCCGAGCGGCCGCTGTCGATCGCCACGGCCGCCCGTTCGATCCCGGCGGCCAGTGCCTCGTGCACGTCGGCCTCCGGATCGCCCTCCCCGCGCGACAGGTCGTAGGCGATGATCGCGGCGGCCGAGTTCACCAGTACCGCGTCCCGGACCGCGCCCGGGGAACCGGCGAAAACGTCCCGGGCCACACCGGCATTGGTCTCCGCGTCACCGCCGCGCAGCGCGTCCAGATCGACGCGCGCGATGCCGATTCGGGTCGGGTCGATGGTGGTCCGGCGCAGCCGTCCGCCGGAGACCACCCAGGCCTCGGTGGTGTCGGAGGTGGTGATCTCGTCCAGGCCGTCGTTCCCGCGCACCACCAGGGCGCTGCCCCCGCGCTCGGCGAATACCCCGGCGACCACCGGAAGCAGATCGGCGAACGCGCATCCGACCAGCCCGGCGCGCGGCTGGGCCGGATTGGTGAGCGGGCCGAGGATATTGAAGACGGTCGGGATGCCTATTTCTTTACGGGCCGCACCGGCGAACCGCAGCGCGGGATGGAATACCGGGGCGAAGCAGAAGCCGATGCCGACCTCGCGCACGCACCGCGCCACCGCCTCCGGCCCCAGATTGAGCCGCACCCCGAGTGCCTCGAGCACATCGGCGCCGCCGCTTTTGGAGGATGCGGCGCGGTTGCCGTGTTTGACCACCGGAACCCCGGCCGCGGCCACCACGATCGAGGACATGGTGGAGATATTCACCGAGCCGGAACGGTCGCCGCCGGTGCCGACGATATCCACCGCGTCACCGTCGATATGCACCAGGCGGGCGTGCTCGAGCATGCCGGTGGCGAGTCCGCTCAGTTCCTGCGGGGTGGGGCCCTTGATCTTCATCGCGACCCCGAACGCGGCGATCTGTGCCGACGTCGCGTTGTCCGACATGATCTCGTTCATCGCCCACGCCGTATCGTCAGCGGCCAGGTCGCCGCCATCGGCGAGGGCTCCGAGCACCTGGGGCCAGCTGCGCACCGTCATCTCCCACATTCTCCCGTCACGCTGAATCGCGCACCAGTTTGTCGCGATGCAGCCTAGTGGGCCATACCTTTTTCCCGCGGTTCGGTCGCGGTGCGGGGTTGCATCGCGTCCCAGCCGTCCGCGAATCCGTCGTGGCGCTGCGCCAGACCCGCCATCCGGGACTTTTCCTGTGAGCAGTGCAGCGCATCCACCACCTGCACCCGCCGCAGGATCAGGATTTCGAGTCCATCCGCCGCCTTCGGGTCGGGGTGCGGTGCGGGCGCGTAGCCGTCCTGCGCCGCGATCTCGCATACCCGCTCGCGCTGCGCGGCTGGTATCCGCAGGTGGTGGCGTAGCACGGCGGGCTCGTCGGCCGCCAACCCGGTCGCGCGGGCCAACGCCGTCGAACACGCCTCGGCGTCATCGAAGCTCGACGCGACCACCACCAGATCGGTCCGGTCCGGGTCCAGCGGCTCCGGATCGCCGCGTCCGAACAAGCGCCGCCACAGTCCCGCCACATTCGCCTCCATCTCAGCTTTTCCTTACCCAAGGCTGTCATAGTTGCGCGGGCCGCCGCCCCCGCGTCACCGGCGTCGAACCGCCCCGAAGTGCGCAAACGCGGACACGCCGACACCCGGTCGAGAGCCTGTCTGTCCGTGCGTTTTCCAACACGGAAGGGCAAGTTTCGCACCCGGCTACTGCTGTCGTACTACGACGAGTCATACTTAGCCCCGTGACGACCGCAGTAGGGACCCCAGGATCGGCCATTACCCAGCGTGTGCACTCGCTGAACCGGCCCAACATGGTCAGCGTCGGTACCATCATCTGGCTGTCGAGCGAGCTGATGTTCTTCGCCGGACTCTTCGCCATGTACTTCGTCGCGCGTGCCCAGGCCCACGGCCACTGGCCACCGGAACCGACCGAGCTGAATCTGAAGCTCGCCGTCCCGGTCACGGCCGTGCTTGTCGCCTCATCCTTCACCTGCCAGATGGGTGTGTTCGCCGCGGAGAAAGGTGACGTGTTCGGCCTGCGCCGCT
This sequence comes from Nocardia sp. NPDC050710, assembly GCF_040654375.1. Taxonomy (NCBI): domain Bacteria; kingdom Bacillati; phylum Actinomycetota; class Actinomycetes; order Mycobacteriales; family Nocardiaceae; genus Nocardia; species Nocardia sp. NPDC050710. The sequence continues at coordinate 163,191 of NZ_JBFAHV010000007.1, forward strand.
GGTACGTCATCACCCTGATCATGGGTACGTTCTTCGTCCTCGGTCAGGGCTACGAGTACATGAACCTGGTCCACGAGGGCACCTCGATCTCCAGCAGCGCCTACGGCTCGGTGTTCTACATCACCACCGGCTTCCACGGCCTGCACGTCATCGGCGGTCTCATCGCGTTCGTGTTCCTGCTGATCCGCACCAAGGTCAGTAAGTTCACCCCGGCGCAGGCCACCGCCGCGATCGTCGTCTCGTACTACTGGCACTTCGTCGACATCGTCTGGATCGGTCTGTTCGCGACGATCTACTTCGTCCGCTGATTGCAGCGACCCCAAGCATTTGTACAAGTCGGTTCCGTCTACTCCAAAGGGACACAGATGAGTTCATCTCCCCCGTCAGCGCCAGAGCCCGCCAGCCCCGGGAACGGTGAGGCCAGCAAGATCCGCAAGCAGCGACGCACTCGACGGCGCATTGCGGGTGGGCTCGCGCTCCTGGTGGGTCTGGTCGGAGCCGGCTTCCTGGCCACGGCCCTCACCCCGGAGCCGCAGATCGCCACGGCGCACGAGGACCAGTCCGCGCTGATCCGCGAGGGCAAGCAGCTGTACGACACGTCCTGCATCACCTGCCACGGAGCGAATCTGCAGGGTGTGACCGATCGCGGCCCGAGCCTCATCGGTGTCGGTGAGGCCGCCGTGTACTTCCAGGTCTCCACCGGCCGCATGCCGCTGGCCGCGAACCAGGCGCAGGCCACCCGCAAGCCCGTCAAGTTCGACGCGCAGCAGACCGACGCGCTGATGGCCTATGTCGCCTCCAACGGCGGCGGTCCGACCGTCGTGCGCGACGCCAACGGCGAGATCGCGCAGGAGTCGTTGCGCGGCTCCGACGCCGCTCGCGGTTCGGAGCTGTTCCGCATGAACTGCGCGTCCTGCCACAACTTCACCGGCCGGGGCGGCGCGCTGTCCTCCGGTAAGTACGCGCCGCCGCTGGACGAGGCCACCGAGCAGCAGCTCTACACCGCGATGCTCACCGGCCCGGAGAACATGCCGAAGTTCTCGGACCGGCAGCTGACGCCGGAAGAGAAGCGCGACATCATCGCCTACATCAAGAACGCGCAGGAAGAAGGCGCTCCTGGCGGCTACGGCCTGGGCGGGTTCGGCCCCGCGACCGAGGGTCTGGCCATCTGGGTGGTCGGCATCACGCTGGTTGTCGGCGCCGCGATGTGGATCGGATCACGGTCATGAGCGCGTCAGGCCCGGAGGCGGTAGCGCAGCGTAACCACGCAGGGCCCGCGCTCATGACCCAAAGGACCGTCATGAGCGCGTCAGGCCCGGAGGCGGTAGCGCAGCGTAACCACGCAGGGCCCGCGCTCATGACCCAAAGGACCGTCATGAGTGCGTCAGGCCCGGAGGCGGTAGCGCAGCGTAACCACGCAGGGCCCGCGCTCATGACCCAAAGGACACAGCCATGACGGACAAGGAGCCAAACGACATGGGTCGGCCGGATGAGGGCCACGACGACGTGGAGCTGTCGAAGACGGAGAGCACCGGGCACGCCCCGGCCGAGCCCACCGAAGAAGAACTCGACGCGATGACTCGGGACGAGCTGGTCAAGCTCGGCACCGAGCGGGACGGCGTCGACGTCGCCTACCGGCGCGAGCGCTTCCCGGTCCCGGGTACCAGGGCCGAGAAGCGGGCCGAGCGCGAGGTGACCTTCTGGTTCGCCATCTCCGGTCTGTTCGCCGCCGCGCTGGTCGGTGTCTTCCTGTTCTGGCCCTGGGAGTTCAAGGGCTACGGGAACGAAGATCACGGCGCCTACCTGCTGTACACCCCGCTGGTCGGTATCGCCTTCGGTGTCTCGGTCCTCGCCATCGGCATCGCCGTGGTGCTGATCCGCAAGAAGTTCATCCCCGCCGAACTGTCCATCCAGGAGCGCCACGACGGGCCGTCGCCCGAGGTCGAGCGCCGCACCCTGGCGGCGCAGCTCAGCGACTCGCTGGAGACCTCCACCCTGGGTCGTCGCAAGATGATCACCCGGACCGCGGGCGCCGGTGTCGGCGTACTCGGTGTCGGCGCGCTGCTGGTCTTCGTCGGCGGCATGATCAAGAACCCGTGGGCCAAGGGCGACAAGTCGCCGCTGTGGGTCTCGGGCTGGACCCCGGACTTCCCGGGCGAGACCATCTACATCCGCCGCGACACCGGTCGCCCCGAGGACATCGTGCTGGTGCGCCCCGAGGATCTGGACGCGGGTTCGATGGAGACGGTATTCCCGTGGAAAGAGAAGTGGCGCGGTGACGAGCACGCGACCCTGCAGTCGCTGCGCGGCATCCGCAACGCCGTCATGTTGATCCGTCTGCGCACCGAAGACGCGCAGAAGGCGATCAAGCGCAAGGGTCAGGAGAGCTTCAACTTCGGCGACTACTTCGCCTACTCGAAGATCTGCACCCACCTCGGTTGCCCGACGTCGCTGTTCGAGCAGCAGACCAACAAGATCCTGTGCCCCTGCCACCAGTCGCAGTTCCTGGCGACCGAATGGGGTAAGCCGGTCTTCGGTCCCGCCGCTCGCGCACTGCCGCAGCTGCCGATCACCGTCAATTCCGAGGGCTTCCTGGTCGCCAACGGCGACTTCATCGAGCCGCTCGGCCCGGCCTACTGGGAGCGTCGTTCATGAGCCCTTCAGTCGCAGCCCAAGCCAATGAGATGGACGAGCGGTATCGCGCCGCCGCGTTCGTCAAACGCTCGATCAACAAGGTCTTCCCGACCCACTGGTCGTTCCTGCTCGGTGAGATCGCGCTCTACAGCTTCATCATCCTGCTGCTGTCGGGTGTGTATCTGACCCTGTTCTTCGATCCGTCGATGAGCGAGGTCGTCTACAACGGCGCCTACCAGCCGCTGCGCGGCGTGACCATGTCGCGGGCGTATGAGACGGCGCTGAACATCTCCTTCGAGGTGCGCGGCGGTCTGTTCGTCCGCCAGGTGCATCACTGGGCGGCGCTGCTGTTCGCGGCGTCGATCATCGTCCACCTGTTCCGCATCTTCTTCACCGGCGCGTTCCGCAAGCCGCGTGAGGCGAACTGGGTGATCGGCTCGCTGCTGCTCATCCTGGCGATGTTCGAGGGCTTCTTCGGCTACTCGCTGCCGGACGACCTGCTTTCCGGTACCGGTCTGCGTGCCGCGTTCTCCGGCATCACCATCTCGATCCCGGTCATCGGCACCTGGATGCACTGGCTGATGTTCGGTGGTGACTTCCCCGGCGACATCATCATTCCACGCCTCTACATCGCGCACGTGCTGCTGTTCCCCGGCATCATCCTGGCGCTGATCGCGGCGCACGTGGCGCTGGTCTGGTACCAGAAGCACACCCAGTTCCCCGGCCCCGGCCGCACCGAGAACAACGTGGTGGGCGCTCGCATCGTGCCGGTGTTCGCCGCCGACCAGGGTGCGTTCTTCGCCTTCACCCTCGGCATCGTCGGCATCATGGGCGGCGTGTTGCAGATCAACCCGATCTGGAACCTGGGTCCGTACAACCCGTCGCAGGTCTCCGCGGGTTCGCAGCCCGACTTCTACATGATGTGGACCGACGGTATGGCGCGTCTGATGCCGCCGTGGGAGCTGTACATAGGTAACTACACGGTTCCGGCCGTGTTCTGGGTCGCGCTGATCATGGGTCTGGTGTTCACGCTGCTGATCGCCTACCCGTGGATCGAGAAGCGTCTCACCGGCGACACTGCCCCGCACAACCTGCTGCAGCGTCCGCGCGACGTGCCGGTGCGGACCGCGATCGGTGCCATGGCGATCTCCTTCTACGTGGTGCTGACCCTGTCGTGCGTCAATGACATCCTGGCGCTGAAGTTCGACATCTCGCTGAATGCGACGACCTGGATGGGCCGTATCGGTCTGCTGGTCGTTCCGCCGCTCGCCTACTTCATCGCCTACCGGTTCTGCATCGGTCTGCAGCGCAGTGACCGGGCGGTGCTCGAGCACGGCATCGAGACCGGTGTGATCAAGCGTCTGCCGCACGGCGAGTACATCGAGGTGCACCAGCCGCTGGGCCCGGTCGACGACCACGGCCACCCGATCCCGCTGGAGTACCAGGGTGCGCATGTCCCGAAGAAGATGAACAAGCTCGGCGCCGCGGGCAAGCCCGGCACCGGCTCGTTCCTCCGCGCTGACCCCTGGCACGAGTCCGAGCAGCACTTCGAGATCGAAGAGGCCGAGGAGCACAAGCAGCTCTCGGTCCTGCAGAAGGCCCAGGACAAGGCGCGCGGCGGCACACGCGGCCACTGATCGCCACAGTTCGAACAAAGGCCCCGAGTCGAATCCGGCTCGGGGCCTTTGCGTTTTCCGACTCGGGGGCTGGGCGTCCGCCGGGCGATCCCTCCACTGTCCGATCGGTGCAGTCAGCCAGTCGGCCACGGCCGTGACCCGCACCATCGGCCCCTGGGCCGTCGCCGGTCCCACGATTGCTCCTGCATTACTGGTCCCCCGGTCATCTGCCTTCGAGTGCCGTTGTCGCACCGGATGACAGCACCGGAATACTCAGCGGCGGCGCGCTGCCTCGATCGCCTCGAATTTAGCCAGGTTGTGGCGGGCGTCGGCCAACGCGTCGTGGGCGTCCGGCGGGACCGGGGGCAACTCCGGGCGGCCGTGGTACTCCCAGTGCTGGCGGAGTTCGTTGGTGTAGCGGGGAAGGGTGTTGGGAAGATCGATCATGGAGCCCCACAGTTGGCAGAGCGCGACATGGTCGTACGCGCCGACCCAGGCCCACAGTTCGGGCTGCACGGTGGGGCGGGGGACCAGGAATTTGTAGAGGTCGTTGCGGATTTGTTCGCGGCTGCGCCACAGCGGCGACGACGGCGGCGGCAGCTGGGGCAGCACGTATTTGCGTACCCAAGGGCCGGCACGCTCCGGGTCGAATTCGGTCGAGACGGCATAGTATTCGCGACCATCCTCGCAGACAAATCCGATCGAGATGAGGTCGATCGTGTTGCCGTCTTCGATGAATTCTGCATCATAAAAATAGCGCAAGCGCTTCCCGCCCTTCTGATATCATGCTGTAATACATTTCAACTTCCTGGGGGTGTCTTTGTGAATCGGTCTGATTGCAGTTCTTCTGATTGTTCCAGGGTTGCGCTCCATCGCGGGATGTGCAGCACGCACATCAGCTGACCTTGAACGAGAACATCTTCGATGCTCCATCGAGGTTGTTCTCGCCCGGCGATTCTGAAGCATCGCATATGCATGCCGCATATGCGAAAAATACGACGTTGGGGATCGGTCGAGGCTGCGCCGGAAGGGGTACGCCGGATCGCAAAAGGAACAGCTCTCACGACGGTATTCGAATTTCGAGTTGTGGATACCGGATGCTTCGGCTCGAAGCGGGTGGTCGGGTGCTGGAGCATCGATTGGTGATTGAATCGAAGCTGATCACAAGCTTCGTCCGGGCGAGAATGTTCATCATATCAATGGTGACAAACTCGATAACCGACCCGAAAACCTGGAATTGTGGTCGACCGGGCAGCCGACTGGTCGGCGAGTAGCAGATCTGGTTATGTGGGCTCGGGAAATCATCGAGCAGTACGGCTGATGCGAAGACAGCGCGGTGTGATCTGAGCCGGAAGTCGACGGGCGCCGTGTCGAATGCGCGGCGCCTGTTGAAGCTCCACATGAGTGCCAACCCTATGTCGGGAGCGCGGCGGGGATTGCGCAAGGGTTCCTGGGGTTGGTTTTTCGCCCCCCGGTGGCAATCAGTCCACCCCTACCTCCGGGTATCTCCGCGACCGCGCGGTCCGTAAGCTGGACTCGTGAACTGGACCGTCGACGTACCCATCGATCGTTTGCCGGAACTTCCGCCGCTCCCCGACGAGTTGCGTAGACGTCTGGACGACGCGCTGGCCCGGCCCGCGCTACAACAGCCGTCGTGGGACCCCGAGCAGGCGGCGAATATGCGCACCGTGCTGGAGAGTGTGCCGCCGATCTGCGTACCCGCCGAGGTCGAGGAGCTGCGCGTGCGGCTGGCCGAGGTGGCGAGGGGCGAGGCCTTCCTCATGCAGGGAGGTGACTGCGCGGAGACCTTCGCCGACAACACCGAACCGCATATCCGCGGCAATATCCGGACCCTACTGCAGATGGCGGTAGTGCTGACCTACGGCGCCAGCCTGCCGGTGGTCAAGGTCGCGCGGATCGCGGGCCAGTATGCGAAGCCGCGCTCCGCCGACACCGATGCGCTCGGCCTCAAGTCCTACCGCGGCGACATGGTGAACTCGCTGGTTGCCGACGCATCGATGCGTGAGCACGATCCGTCCCGCCTGGTCCGCGCCTATGCCAACGCCAGCGCCGCGATGAACCTGGTGCGCGCGCTGACCGGCGCGGGCATGGCCGATCTGCACAAGGTGCACGACTGGAACCGTGACTTCGTCGCCCAGTCGCCCGCGGGCGCCCGCTACGAGGCCCTGGCGTGGGAGATCGATCGCGGCCTCGCCTTCATGAACGCCTGCCGGGTGAACGACCCGAGCTTGCAGTCGGCCCGCATCTACGCCAGTCACGAGGCGCTGGTGCTCGACTACGAGCGCGCGATGCTGCGTCTCGGCGAGAATCCGTCGACCGGCGAACCGGTGCTCTACGACCTGTCCGCGCACTTCCTGTGGATCGGCGAGCGGACCCGTCAGCTGGATGGCGCGCATATCGCGTTCGCGGAGCTGCTGGCCAACCCCATCGGTCTCAAGATCGGCCCCACCACCTCGCCGGATCAGGCCGTGGAGTACGTCGAGCGACTCGACCCGAACAACGAGCCGGGCAGGCTGACGATCGTCTCGCGCATGGGCAATACCAAGGTGCGCGATGTGCTGCCGCCCATCGTCGAGAAGGTCCAGGCCACCGGCCACCAGGTCATCTGGCAGTGCGACCCCATGCACGGCAACACCCATGAGGCCTCCACGGGCTACAAGACCCGCCACTTCGACCGGATCGTCGACGAGGTGCAGGGCTTCTTCGAGGTGCACCACGCGCTGGGCACCCACCCGGGCGGCCTGCACATCGAGCTCACCGGCGAGAACGTCACCGAATGCCTCGGCGGCGCCCAGGATATCTCCGACCTGGATCTCAACGACCGCTACGAGACGGCGTGCGACCCGCGCCTGAACACCCAGCAGTCACTCGAATTGGCCTTCCTCGTCGCGGAAATGCTGCGCTGAGAAACGGATTCGAATGCGGCGTCGGGTGATCCGGCGCCGCATTCGGCCTGTCAGAGCGTCTAGGGGAGTGCGGTCAGGGTGACCGTGCTGCCGGGGGCGGTCTTACTGCCCGCGCCGGGACTCTGACCGATCACCACCGAATTGTCCGACGGAGTCAGCTGCTGGACCTGCACGTTCAGCCCGAGGGCCACCAGCTTCTCACGGGCGTCCCCGACGCTCTGACCGACCAGGAACGGCAGCTTCACCGAGTTGGAGACGATCAGCGCCACACCGTCACCGGAGCTGACGGTGCTGCCCGCCGCGGGGTCGGTGCCGATGACCTGGTCGGCCTCGATGGCCTTGTCGTATTCGGTGCGGGTTTCGCGCACCTTGATGCCGGCGGCGGTGAGCGCCCGCATGGCCTCCTCGGCGGTCTTGCCGCGCACATCGGGGACCTTGACCGGCTGTGCGCCGTTGCTGCGGAAGACCTTGACCTGCGCGCCCATCGGGAGCACCGTGCCCGGCCCCGGATCGACCCGCGCGAGACTGCCCTTGGGCGCCTGACTTCCGGTTTCGCCCGCGTCCACCGGTTGCAGTCCGGCATCCCGGATGAGCTGGTTGACCTTCTTCACATCGTCACCGGGCTTGACCTGCGGCACCGCCGGTTTGCCACTGGAGACCAGCACCGACACCGTGGAACCCTTGGTGACCCGGGATCCGGCTGCGGGGTCGCTGCCGACCACGCCGCCGACCGGGATGGTGTCCGACGCCTTCTGCCTGATATCGGTTTCGAAGCCCGCCTCCTGGAGGGCGACGGTCGCCTGATCGGTGGTGAGTCCGGCGATCGGCGGCACCGCGGAATATCTGCCGACCCCGAGCCACCAGCCGCCGACCCCGACGATCAGGGTCAGAATGGCCACGATCGCGACCCACAGCAAGGTGGTGCGCCGCGAGCGCTGCGGATCCGGCACGAAGTCCTGATACGGCGCGGGCTGGCGCAGGGCGGCGGATTGCGGATCGTGCCCGCCGGGCGGTCCGTAATCCGGTACCCGCGGTCGCGCCGCGGTGACCACCTTGGTGTGCTGCACCGGTTGTGGCGTGTGCGGATCGGCGCCCGGGCGCGGTGTCGGGGCCGGGCGGCCGTAATCCGGATCCGCGACCGAGGTGAAGCCGGCGCTCAGATGTTCGGCCGACTCCTGCGGCGCCGGCACCCGATACGGGGGCAGATTCAACGCGGTCGCGATGGAGCGCAGCTGGGCCGCCATCTCGGTGGCGTCGGCGAAGCGGTGCGCAGGCTCCCGTGCGGTGGCCCCGGCCACCAGCTCGTCGAACTCCGGCGGCACCCCGGAGATGAACTGGCTCGGGCTCGGCACGTCGTTCTCGATGCGCTGATACGCCACCGACAGCGAGGTATCGCCGATGAACGGGACCCGGCCGGTCAGCAGCTCGAAGATCAACACGCCGAACGAGTAGACGTCGCTACGGGAATCCGCGGTGCCCGCCGTCACCTGCTCGGGGGAGAGATAGGCGGCGGTTCCGAGAATTACGCTGGCCGAGGTGGTATTCGCGGCCGCGACCGCGCGTACGAGCCCGAAGTCGGCGATCTTCACATCGCCGGAATCGGAGATCAACACGTTCTCCGGCTTGATGTCACGGTGTACCAGGCCCGCCGCGTGTGCCACACCGATGGCCGCCAGGACCGGCTCGGCAACCGCGCGCACCGCGTGCGGGGGCATCGGGCCGCGCTCGCGCAGCAGTTCGCGCAGCGTGCCGCCCTCCACCAGCTCCATGATCAGGAACGGGCAATCGCCGTCCACGCCCTGGTCGTACACCGCGACCAGGGACGGGTGTTTGAGCTTGGCCACCGCACGCGCCTCGAATTCGAAGCGCGAGAGGAACTGGGGATCGGCGGCGAACTTCGGATCCATCACCTTGATGGCGACAGGGCGATCGAGGCGAGTGTCCACACCGCGGAAGACCATCGACATCCCGCCGCGCGCGATCGGCGCGTCAATCCGGTAGCGCCCTTCCAGCATCTGCCCGATCAAGTGATGTCCTCCGGCTTTCACAAAGTTCTCACCCCTCGCCGATAGGCCGACAAGTGACCGGCCGCCCGGTGCGGCTCCCCACGATCGTAACTGTGTTTGGCTGCCTGCCCCGGCGGCTCGGCGGGCTGGCTCGCCCGTTGGCGCCGAGTTCGCCCCGGGTGTCTCACAATGCGCGATTCCGTACGGTCTACCGTTATCCCGGTGAGTGCATTTCCCTGCAGCGATGACGTCCTTCCGGAGTCGGTGGCCCTGCTGCCGCTACCCGAGGTGGCCGACAATCTCGGGATTGTGGTGACCCGGGTGCATCAGATGCTGCGCGACCACCAACTACTCGCCGTGCGACGTGCCGGCGTCATCGGCATTCCCGAGCGGTTCTTCGACGAGACCGGCGCGGTGGTGAAGCCGCTGCCCGGGTTGATCACCGTCATGAAGGACGGCAAGTACACCGACGAGGAGATCCTGGAATGGATCTTCACCGAGGACGACAGCCTGCCCGGCAAGCCGGTCGACGCCCTGCACGGACCGCTGGCGCGCGAGGTACTGCGCCGCGCCGCCGCCGATCCGTTCTAGTCGGCCGTGCCGTCAGCGGGCTCGGTGTAATGCGGCCGCGGTGAATTCGGTGGCCGCGACCGCGAGACGCCGGTGGCGCGCGACGATGGCGCGGGCGCGGAAGACCTCGTAGTCGTTGGATTCGATGCGGTCGAGTATGGCGGCGTAGAGGGTGCTCGCGGTGCGGATGGCGGGGCGGACCCGGGGCTCGAGCAGTTCGATGCCGGGGTTCGCTCGGCGATAGATGTCGCGGTTGAGTGCGATCAGGTGGGCCAGGGCCCGGCGCACCCGCGGGTCGATGGCGCCGCGGCGATGGCAGTGCGCGAGCAGGTCGTGATCGACCCCGAAGACGGCGAGTTCGTCGGCGGGCAGGTAGACGCGGCCGCGGTCGAGGTCCTCGCCGATATCGCGCAGGAAGTTCGTGAGCTGGAAGGCCTCGCCGAGCGCGGCGGCCGCGGGTTCGGCTTCGGGCACCGGCACCACGGTTCCGAGTATCGGCAGCAATTGCAGGCCGATCGCTGCCGCCGACCCGCGCATATATTCGCGCAGCTCGGCCATGGTGGCGTAGCGGTCACGGAAGTTCGGGGTGCCGGGAATGTCCATGCGCATGGAGTCCAGGAACGTCCAGAAGTGCCGGGGGGCAATGCCGTACCGCCGGATGGTGTCGGCCAGGGCCAGCAGGATCTGATCGCGCGCCGAGGCGGGCACCGCGTCGACGCCGCGTTCCAGCGTGGTCCGGAGCTGCCGTTCGATCAGATCGAGTTCGGCGGCGGGTTCGGGTGCGCGGCCGTCCCCGCGCGCCCGGAGTTGCGGTCGTGACCCGATCTGCGCCGTTGTCGGCTCCGAACAGTCGACGATGTCGTCCACCATCCGGGCGAACGCGTACAGCGCGTGAACGGCCGGTCTTCGTGGCGCGCTCAGTAGCCGGGTCGCGAGGAAGTAGGTGCGTCCGTGTTCGGCGGCGACGTGTCGGCAGGTGCGGTAGGCGTCGCGCAGGTGGGGTTCGCGCGGTTGCCCTGCGGCACCGGAGAATTCGCCCGGCATGTCATTCGGGAACCCCGCACCGCCGAACAGGCCGCCGGGTGCGAGTTCGGCGCCGGTCATGACCGGACGGCGGGGGCGGGGCTCTCGGCGGGCGGGGTGGCCCGCAGCCGCAGCGGGTCCACCTTGCGCAGCGACAGCGCCGCCACCACGGCGGCGAAGGTCGCGGCCGCGACGTGCCAGAAGTTGTAGAGCCCGATCGATCCGTCCGGCTGGAACACCAGCATCAGCCAGGTACACACGCCGACCAGCACCATCAGTGTGGTGGTCGAGAGCGCGAAGCCCGCGGCCAGCGCCAGCGGCCAGGAGTAGTACCAGGGCAGCGCGGCGGGGGACAGGATGACAATGGCGACGAATGCGATGAGAATGCCGAGCACCGCCTCGCGCTCGCTGTACCGGAACCGCCACCAGGTCCAGACCAGCACCGCGACCAGGGCCAGCGCGCACAGCGCGCGGGTCACCACCAGGACCGGATCCATGCCGAACGGGGTGATCCAGGTGAGCGCGTGCGCCATGATCGTCGGCAGCGACAGCCAGTTGATGATCTTCTTCGAGCCCGACAGCGCGGTGAGCCAGCCGATGCCGACGCCCGCGATGGCCGAGGCCGCGACGAAGACCACCGCGAAGACGCTGAGTCCGAGTCCGGCGATCTTGGCGAACATCAACGCCGGATGCGGCATGTCCTGGGAGGCGCGGGCGGCATCGTCGTGTTCGGAGTCCTGCACATTCGCCGGATCGATGCCCGCGCGTTGGGCGGCACGGCGTTCCTTCTCGTGCAGCATCCAGATCCACACCAGGAAGGGCAGCGCAATGCCCGCAGTCGCCTTGATCGCCACACCGATCGCGACGACCACGATGCCCGCCACGTGATGGCGCTCCAGCACCAGCGCGATACCCGCGCACATCAGGCCGACCATCAGCATCTCGTTGTGCACGCCGCCGATCAGATGGATCAGCACCAGCGGATTGAGGACCGCCAGCCACAACGCGACCGTCGGTTTACCGCCGAGGTGTTTGGTCAGATACGGCACCGCCCACATCATCAGCGCCAGCCCTGGCAGCATGACCAGCCGCAGCGCGATGGTGCCCGCGATCACGTTGTCACTGGTGATGGCGGTGATGGCGCGGCCGAGCAGCAGGAAGACCGGACCGTACGGGGCGGTGGTGGTGGTCCAGACCGGGCTCACATTGTCCAGCAGCACACCGGGATTGGCGACCGGGCCGACCTGGTAGGGGTCGAATCCGTCGCGTAGCAACGCGCCCTGTGCCAGATAGGAGTAGGCGTCGCGACTGAACATCGGCACCGCGAACAGCAGCGGGAAGATCCAGATCCCGACGATGGCGCGCAGTTCGTTCAGCGTGACGCCCGCGTCCGGGCGATCGCCGAGACCGATGGTGGTCCGGCCCAGCCGCACCCATGCGGTGATCATCAGCAGTACGCCGACCCAGATCACCATGGTGGACAGCGCGTAGCCGTGGCCGAAGCGCAGCCAGGACAGGTGTAGGCCTTCGAGCAGGGGATCGCGCTTACGCACACTGCCCGCGCCGAAGCCGCCGAAGGTGATCAGCACCGCGCCGAACAGGCCGAGCAGCGCGGCGTGGCCCTCCGGGCTGCGGACGAAATCGGCGTAGGTCTGCAGGCGCGAGCGCAGGCCCGCTGTGCCGGTCGATCGGGATGCGGTGGCGACGCTCGAGTTACGGGTCGCGGTATCGCGGGGTCCGGTGGTCAAGGTCTCGGCATGCGTCTCGGGGGGTGGCATGTGGTGTCGGTCCCCCCGGCAAGGTCGGCGGTCGCAACCGCGAGCGAATAGGTCGGCGATCAGTTTAATGGTTCGCCGGGAACACTATCCCGCTGGTACGTGGGGTTTCATCCCGGCCATTCCGGTCGCCGCCGGTAATCCTGTTTGCCGCCAGTTTCCCGGACAGCAGTGCGGTCGGCACTCCGACACCCGGCGTGGTGCCGCAACCAGCGATAACCACATTGTCGCTGGAACGCGGAAAATTGCGCGGGCGAAATGGTCCGGTCTGTCGGAACAGGTGTGCCGCGGAGAACGGAGTGCCCGCAAGCATGCCTTGATCGCGCCACGTCCGCGGCGTGTCGAGATGATCGACGATGAAGTGTTCGGCGATGCCGTGGTAGCCGCGCCCTTCCAGGACGCCGAGGAGTTCACGCAGGTAGGACGGGCCAAGGCGAGGCCAATCCAGCGGCGCCGAGTCGAGATTCGGGCAGGGCGCCAGCAGGGAGAAGGGTTCGTATCTGCCGTCCGGGCGTTCGATGAACAGGTTCGGATCGGTGAGCGCGGGGCGGGTCAGTAGCAGCGACGGATCGGTCATCAGTGTGCCGCGACCGCGCCGCGCCGCGATTTCGGCGAAGGTGCGGTCCCAGGCCGCGCCGAAGTCGATCGTGTGATGCGCCTGCACCGGCCAGCGGGCCGCGATAGCGGCCGGAATGGTGCCGTGCGCGACGACCGCCGACGGTGCGGCTCGCAACCAGCGCCTGCGGCGCACACCGAACCGTTCGATGGAGCCGAGGTCGGCGGTCAGCACCACCGCATCGCAGTCCACCGCGCGGCCGTCCGCCAGTCGGATCCGGCGGGCCCGGTTCTCCTCGTATTCGAGTCCGACCACCTCGGTGTTCAGCTCGAGTGTGCCGCCTGCCCGGGTGAAGGCGTCGGCCATGGCGACCGCGATGGCGCGCATCCCGCCCTCGGGGAAGTAGACGCCGAGCGAGGTGTCCATATGCGGGATCGCGCCGTATACGGCCAGCGCCTCGGCCGGTGGCATCCCGGCGTAGAGCGCCTGAAAGGTGAACAGCCGGGCCAGCCGCGGATCGCGCAGGAACCGGGCGACGCGCGGTCCGAGCCTGCCGAATCCGCCGAGGCGCACCAGATCCACGAGCGCGGCTCGTTTCTCGGGGAGCCGGATCATATCCAGCGGCGAATCGAAATTGGTGTCCATGAATTCGGTGAATTCGGCCCGGTAGATGCGCGCGAGCCAGTCCCGCAGGCGCCGATAGCCGCGGGCCTCGCCGGGGCCGCAGGTGCGCTCGACCTCGTCGGCCATCCGGTCCGGGTCGGCGAAGACCCGGATGGCCGAATGATCGGCGAAGCGCGCGTGGTAGCTCGGGGCGAGTTGGTGGATGCGCAGCGGGGGTGTGCAGGTCTCCGGCGTGCTCCCGACCGCGGCCAACGCGTCGGTGATGAGCTCTGGCAGGGTCAATACCGTTGCACCGGAATCGATCTCGTAGTCCGGGCCGATGTATCGGCCGACTCGGCCGCCGGGGTGATCGGCACGCTCGAGCAGGGTGACGGTGCGTCCGGCGCCGGTCAGGTACAGCGCGGCCGCCAGCCCGGACAGTCCCGCACCCACCACGACCACGTGATCGGTCGGTCCCGCAACGGTTTTCATCAGAATCTCCTTGCCGCGGTGTCGCGGCACGCCGCGCATCGACACCTTCCGCCCGCGATCAGCGGACAACAAAGATCCGGACCGCGGATAACGCTGCCCGGGCTTTGTCGCATTCCGCGCGGGACAGCGGCCGTGACCGGTTCTCCCGCAGCGGGTCTCACTCGTTGTCGGTGTGCTCTTCGGCGGGCGCCGCGGCACAGGACCTGGGTAGTCGGATGGCGCGGCGCGCAGGCAGGCCGGCGCCCATGATCATGCGGCGCTCGGTCTGCACGGCGGTGCGTCCCCGGCGTTTGCCGGTGGAGCGGGGTGCCGGGCCCGCACCGACGGCGATGACGCGATCGGCTGGTCCCATGACGGCTTTCATGCGGTCCTCCTGGTTGCGGCCAGCGCCATCGCGCGCAGTTTCTCCTTGGCGGATGGGGTGGCCGAGCTGGTTTCGATGGCGGCAAGGCCGCGGTCGGTGAGATCGGCGATGCGGCGTTCCACATCGTCGACGGCGCCGAGCTCGGTGAGCAGGGCGCGCAAGCGTTCTACGTCATCGGCACCAAGATCGGTGCCGATGCTGGTGCGCAGCAGTTTCGCGGCGAGCGGATCGGTGGCGTCGGCGCGCTGCAGCGCCTCGGCCAGCAGGACGGTTCGCTTGCCCTCGCGCAGATCGTCACCGGACGGTTTGCCGGTGACCTCGGGATCGCCGAAAACGCCCAGCAGGTCGTCGCGGAGCTGGAAGGCGATGCCGATATCGGTGCCGAACTCCCGGTAGGCCTCGACCAGGGCCGGGTCGGCGTCGGCGATCGCGGCACCGAGGTGCAGCGGGCGCTCGACGGTATAGGCGGCGGTCTTGTAGCGGTTGATGCGCAGCGCGGCCTCGACGGATTCGTCGCTGCCCGCGTGGCCGTTGATGTCGAGCAGCTGCCCGCCGAGTACCTCGGTGCGCATCAGCGCCCAGACCGGCGCGAAGCGGGCGATGGCGGCATTGTCGAGGCCGGAGGCGTGCACCATATCGTCGGCCCAGGCCAGCGCGAGATCGCCGATCAGAATGGCCACGCTGGTGCCGAAGTGCGCGGAATCGCCCGCCCAGCCCCGCTCGCGGTGCCGCTGTTCGAAGTCGACGTGGACGGTGGGGAACCGGCGGCGGGTGCGCGAGGAATCGATGATGTCGTCGTGGATGAGCGCGCACGCCTGCACGAGTTCGAGTGCGGCACACGCGCTCAATACCGCCTCGGCGTCGGGTCCGTCGGCGTCACCGCCCGCACCCTGCCAGCCGATCCACGCGAACGCGGGCCGGGTCCGTTTGCCGCCGCGCAGCACGAAAAGTTCGAGTGCCGCGGCCGCCTCGACGAAGCTCGGTCCGAGTTGATCGACGGTGGCCCGGCGGGAGGTGAAGAAATCGGCGAGGGCGGCCTCGGTGGCGGCGACGAAGGCGGGCGAGCCCAGGGTCGCCGGTGCCGCCCCGTCGGCGGTTCCGTGGAGCGCCGCCGACGGGTTGCGCGTCGGGCTACCGGGTCCGGCGGACAGTTGGAACCTCCAAGGTCATTCGGGTGGGCCGCGCCGGTCGAGCGTGGCGAATGGTCTCGTATTGCTCGGGCGTGCCGGTTTCGGTGCGATGCACACGCGCCGATCAGGCCGTCGCGAGGGTACTGCCCAAGTGCCAAGAATACGCGTGCCGTCCCGGACGTCTGCGGTCGGGACGCCTATGCCGGGGGCCGCGCGCGACGCGCTCGGCATGTCGGTCTACCGGCACCTCTACACTGAATCGGTGACTTTCGATTCCGTACGGGGACGCTCGACCCCTGGGCGCCCGTCCCCGACGCCACCGAACGTCTCTGGAACGCCTTCGGTTGTGCAGAGCTTGCAGGTGCATTCGGGGCGCGCCGTGCCGTTCTCGGTCGAGTTCAACCCGCCGCGTGACGCCGCGGGTGAGAACCGGCTGTGGCGGGCGGCCCGCGAGTTCGAGCGCATGCACCCGGCCTTCGTCTCCATGACCTATGGAGCGGGCGGCTCCACCAAGGATCGCACCGTCCGGGTCACCGGCCAGCTGGCGCAGGAGACCACCCTGCTGCCGGTGGCGCACCTGACCGCGGTCGGGCACAGCGTGGCCGAGCTGCGATCGCTGGTCGGCGCCTACGCCGACTCCGGTATCCGCAATATTCTGGTGCTGCGTGGCGACCCGCCGGGCGACCCGCTCGGCGAGTGGCGCAAACACCCCGACGGCGTGGAGTACGCCGAAGAGTTGGTGCGGATCGTGCGCGATCTCGGGGACTTCCACGTCGGCGTGGCCTCGTTCCCGCAGGGCCACCACCGTTCACCGGATCTCGACTACGACACCGAGTACCTGGCGTCGAAACTGCGGGCAGGCGCGGAGTATTCGATCACCCAGATGTTCTTCGACGTCGAACATTATCTGCGGTTGCGGGATCGGATCGTCGCCTTCGACCCGGTCGAGGGCGCCAAGCCGATCATCCCGGAGCTGATGCCGATCACCTCGCTGCGCACCGTGCAGCGGGCCGAGGAGCTGTGCGGGCGTCCGCTGCCCGCGCCGGTGCTGGAACGGTTGACCAAGGCAGCGGGCGACGGTCCGGAGGAGAACCGCGCCGCGGTTCGCGAGGTCGGCATCGAGATCGCCACCGAGATGGCGCAACGCCTGATCGACGAGGGCGCCCCGTGCCTGCATTTCATCACGCTCAACTTCGCGAAGGCGACCAGCGAGGTGCTGACCAACCTGGGTTATGGCGTAACCGCTGCCCCGATGAGCGCGTAGCCAGGCGGGGCGAGTCGGCGGCCGACCGATGTCGGCTGCCGACCCGGGCGGGCCTCAGGCCGCGCGTGCGGCGCGCGAACCCCAGGCGTCGGCGAGCAGCCGATGCGATTCCAGACGGTCCTCGTGCCGATAGGCGATGCTGGTGACGAGGAGTTCGTTCGCGCCGGTGACGTGTTGCAGCGCCGCGAGCCGCTCCACCACTGTCTTCGGCGAGCCGACGAACTGGGTGGCGAGGCGGTCGTCGACCAGGCGGCGCTGCTCCGCGGTGAGCGGTGCGGCGGTGTCCGGGTCGAGATATTCCGACGCGCCCGCGCCGGTGCGGATGTTGTACACCCAGTGCCCGTAGCTGGCCGCGTGATGCCGCGCGGTGGCGTCGTCCGCGGCGACGACCACGTCGGCCGAGATCACCACGTACGGTTCGGCCAGTCGTTCGGACGGGCGGAATGCCGCGCGGTAGGCGTCGATCGCGTCGAGCGCGGTGCCGGGGGCGACGTGGTAGGCCGCGGCGAACGGCAGACCCAATCGTCCGGCCAGCTCGGCGCTTTCGCCGCCCGAGCTGCCGAAAAGCCACAGCTCGACCTGTGCCCCTTCGCCCGGAACCGCGTGTAACGCAGTACCTTCCGGCGTCGTGTAGCTGCCGTTCAACAGTGCCTGCACCTCGTCGATCTGGTCGGCGAAGTCCAGGGCCTGCGCACCGTGCTGCTGTAGGGCGCGCAGGGATGCGACGAATTTCGTCCGATCGGCGATACGGCCGGGATCGAACGGTGGCGGCACCACCACACCGTCGCGGATTTCGGTGCGGCCGGTCACCGTATCGACCACCGGGTGCCCGCCCTTGGGATGGGCGGGTTCACTGCCGAATTGGGCGCGCCGGTGCCCGGAGCGGCCGAGGCCGAGGTCGAGGCGTCCGGGGTACAGCGCGTCGATGGTGCCGAATGCCTCCACGATCGAGGCCGAGGTGTGATGCCCCACCTGGACCGCCGCCGAGCCGACCCGGATGCGGGAGGTGGCCGCCGCGACCAATCCGATGAGGGTGATCGACGAGGAACTGGCGACCGCGACGAAATGATGTTCGGCCAGCCAATACCGGTGGTAGCCCCACTGTTCGGCGCGCTGTGCGAGATCGATGGTGTTGCGCAGCGCCTGCTGCGGGGTCGAGCCCGCGCTGACCGGCGCCAGATCGAGAATGGACAGCGGAACACTCATGACCTACCACCGACGCCCAGCCGCGGATCCTGTTCGCCCGCTTCGATCGCGACGCGCAGCCGGTTCTGCTCGGGCGCTATCGGGCAGGTCGCGAAATCGGTGAAGGCGCAGGGCAGATTCGCCGCCCGGTTGAAATCGAGCTGGACGGTCCCGTTCGCATCGGGGGCCTCGACGGTCAGCGAGCGGGCCGCCGGATAGGTGGTGACGCCGCTGGTCGCATCGGTGAACAGCACCCGCAGATCACCCTGGCCGCCGAACGCGACGACCCGTTCGGTCGCGGTGCCGACCGTGAATTCGATGGTTCCCGCGGCCGCATGGTGGTGTTCCAAGCCTTCGACCACGGCGCCCGTTGTGACGGTGCGCGGCTCGTCGAACGGTTCGAAGCGACCGGTCAGCACCCACCGCGGGTCCGGCTGGTAGGCCGGGATTCCGGTGAAATTCAGCAGGGTGGGGGCGACGGGATCGTGCACCCGCACCGCGTACTGCCCGGTGCGCCGGATCACCTCGAGCATCCGTCGCTCGTGGCGCACACTGACCCCCCGGCGCACCCTCGGCCGGGGCGATGATCTGCACGCCCGCGATGCCGGTCCCCTCGAAATCCAGCCGATCGGCGGGCTGGGCGGTGATGAACACCTTGTGATCGGTCACCCACCAGGTGCCCGGCACATCGGGCAGCCGCTCGGGGCGGTCGGTGAGCCAGTGCAGGCCGGTCAGGCTCAGGAAGCCGAGCGAATCGCGCAGCTGATCCTCCCTGGTGTGGTGCCAGTTCGCCCATTCGGTCTCGAAATGCGTTGCGGTGCTGGTGGTCATGACGCTCGGGCTCCTTCGTGGACGGACGGGTGGGACTGGGATTCGTGGTGTCGGGGATGGCGCAGGCCGAGGTGGTCGCGCAGGGTGTCGCCGGTGTACCGGGTGCGGAAACTGCCGCGTTCCTGTAGTTCCGGGACGACGCGGTCGACGAACTCGTCGAGCCCGCCGGGGGTGAGGTGCGGGACCAGGATGAAACCGTCGGCGGCGTCGGCCTGGACGTGCGCGTCGATCTGTTCGGCGACCGCGGCGGGGGTACCGACGAACTGCTGGCGCGCGGTCACCTCGATAATCAGCTCACGGATGCTGAGCTGCTCGGCCCCCGCCTTGGCTCGCCATGCCTCGGCGACCGCGCGGATTCTTGGTGTGCCGGACCCGGCCGCGGGTGATGTTCACATTGTCGGCGGGCTCCACGTCGGGCAGCGGTCCATCCGGGTCGTAGCCGGAAAGGTCACGGCCCCAGACCTGTTCGAGGAAGGCGATCGCGGTCTGCGGTCCGACCTGTTGATGCCGGATATGGCGGGCCCGCTCCTGTGCCTGCGCATCGGTATCGCCGAGTACGAAGGTGGCGGCGGGCAGGATCTTCACCTCATTCGGCGAGCGACCGTACTTGGCCAGGCGGCCCTTGATATCGGCGTAGAACTGCTGCCCGGCCGCCAGTGTGCCGTGGCCGGTGAAGATGGCATCGGCCGCGGCGGCACCGAATTCGCGACCCTCATCGGAGTCGCCCGCTTGGAGCAATACCGGATGACCCTGCGGGCTCGGCGGCAGGGTGAACCGGCCCTCGATATCGAATTGCGAACTGCGGTACCGGGTTGCGGGGATGTCATGGGCGAACACACCGGCGGCGCGATCCACCACCAGCGCATCCTCCGGCCAGCTGTCCCACAGCACGCGGGTCGCCTCGACCACTTGGGCGGCGCGCCGGTAGCGGTCGTCGTGCTCGAGATAGCCGCCGCGCCGGAAATTCTCGCCGGTGAAGGCGTCCGAGGAGGTGACGACGTTCCAGGCCGCCCGCCCACCGGAGAGATGATCCAGTGAGGCGAATCGTTTGGCCAGTTCGAACGGCTCGTTGTAGGTGCTGTTGATGGTGCCCGCCAGCCCGAGTTTGTCGGTGACCCCGGCCAGTGCGTTCAATACCGTGAAGGTATCTGGGCGCCCGACCACATCGAGATAGTGGATCTGCCCGCGATGTTCGCGCAGCCGCAGCCCTCGGCGAGGAAGAAGAAGTCGAACAACCCGCGTTCGGCGGTGCGCGCCAGGTGTACGAAGGATTCGAAGTCGATCTGGCTCTTGGATTCCGGGTCGGCCCACACCGTGGTGTTGTTGACGCCGGGGAAGTGCGCGGCCAAGTGGACTGTTTTGCGTGGTTTCGCGGTCATCGAGTGCTCCCTGTGGCATATCGGCTGATCGGGCGCGCCAGCCCGAGGCGGTCGCGGAGAGTGCCCGCGGACAGCGGCCCGCGTCCCAGCCCGGGCAGGTGGGCGAGCGTGGGATGCAGTACCAGCGGCCGCAGTACGACACCGTCGGCGCCGCGCGCATCGGCGATCTCCGCGAGGAGGGTGCGCAGCCCGGCGACGGTGCCGATATGACGCAGGGGCGCCATCGAATCGCCGGGCCACCAGCCTTCCGGGTCGGCCACCTCCGCGTCGGCCACCTGCTGGGATATCGCCAGGTGGATATCGAGATCCAGCAGGACGGCGACCGTGTCGGGATCGCGGTCGGCGGCCACGAGCGCGGCGCGCAACGCGGTACGCCGGGCTCGGGCGGTTGCGAGATCACCCGCGGTGATGCGGATCAGATCGGCCCGGCGCACCGCGACCTCGGTACTGGGCTCATCGTCGGCGCGGACGGCGACGATCGGCTGCCCCTGCGGCGAGCGCGGCGTAATCGAGGGGCCCCGCACCGAGAAGTTGTCGCTGGCGAAGTCGATGTAGTGCAACCGTTCCCGGTCGATGAAGCGTCCAGTGGGCACGTCGCGGATTTCGGCGCCGTCCTCCGAGCTGTCCCACAGCCGGGTCACCACCTCGATCGCCTCATCGCCCTCGTGCCACAGCGCGGCGGCATCCTGGGTGTCCTTGCGCCCGAACGCCTTCGCCTGTTCCGCGCCATCGGATACGGTGACCTCCCAGCCCGCCCGGCCGAGCGAGGCGAAGTCGAGACTGGCGATCGCCTTGGACAGGTGGAACGGCTCGGTATGGGTCACCGGCGCCTGCGGCAGCAGCCCGATGCCGCGGGTCGCCGCGGCCACCCGCGCCGCGATCGCGAGCGCGTCCAGCCTGGCGCGGGTCACCCCGGCCCCACCCTGTTGCAGTTGGAACGAGTCCGGCACGAACACCACGTCGACCCCGGCTCGCTCGGCCGCCGTCACCGCGTCCACCCAGTACGATCCGGTCGACAACTCCTCGGCCCGCGAGTCCGCGCGCCGCCAGGAAGCCGGATGCACGCCCGTCCCGTCCGCCTCCACCCCCACCAGGAATTCGCTCATCGCAACCCTCCCGTCCGGTCGGCGGGCGCCGGTCGGCAGACGACGGTGTTTCTCACTCGACCGGCGAGGTTCTTGTCCGGCATCAGGGGAGTCCTTTCCAGGGGATGAGGAGGTTCAGTGCGGAGGGAGAGGTACTGCCCGCGAGGTCGGGGGCGAAGGGGGTGCGCGCATTGCCAGGAGACGACGGGACCTCGCGCTTGCGACCGGGCTCGGATTCCGGTGTATCCGCGGAGGCGGGAGAGGCAGGCGCGCAGGTGCGACATCCCGGTCGTCGCGTCGCGACGGTGGGTGGCCGGGTCGGTATCCGAAGTCGACATCAGTGGACGCCTTTCGGGGTGGGGATCGCCGAAAGCAACTCGCGGGTGTAGTCGTGCCGCGGGTTGTCGAAAATGCTGGCGGTGGAGCCGGATTCGATGATGCGGCCGTGGCGCATGACGGCGACACGGTCGCTGATGCGGCGGACCACGGCGAGATCGTGCGAGATGAACAGGTAACTCAGACTCAATTCGGATTGCAGCCGGTCGAGCAGGTCCAGGATCTGGGCTTGGACGGAGGCGTCGAGTGCGGAGACCGGTTCGTCGAGCACCAGCAGGTCCGGACGCAGGGCGAGCGCACGGGCGATGTGCCGCTGCCGACACCGATGCGCTTGCCCGCCAGCGACTGACGATCCTTGTAGTCCAGCGTGCTGTCCTTGGGCACCTCGAGCGCGACGGTGTCGGAACGGTAGGTCGCGAAGTCGTACTTCTCCTTGCGCTCCTCGGTCACCGTGACGTTGGAAATGAACACGTCGACCTCGCCGGAGTCCACCCGAACGAAGTTCTGCGACCAATCCGCCACCTGCACATCGAGTCTCAGGCCGAGGATGTCGGCGATCAGCGAGGCGAAGTCGACTTCGGAACCGACGGTGGTCTTGTCGTCGGTGGCGTAGAAGCGCAGCGGCGGCGCGGCGCCGGAGGAGCCGGTCACCACCAGGGTGCCGCGGTCGCGAATGGCCTGGGGCAGCTGGGCGGCGATGGTGTCGACCTTCGTAGCCCGGACCCGGCCGGACTGGGCGGGGGAGAGCTCGAAGGAGATCGAACCGGCCGTTCGGACGGTGTCGTCCGCATCGGGGTCGGCGCCGCAACCGGTGACCAGGACGGCCACCGCGGCGGCGGCGGAGACCAGGGCGGAGAGCTTCATCGAATACCTGTTCATCGTCGGGGGATTCATGGGTTCAGCGGACCCGGGACAGGAAGGCGCGGGTGCGTGGATGTCGCGGATGCTCGAGTACGTCGGCGGGCGGACCCTGTTCGACGATCGCGCCCGCGTCGAGGAACACCACCGTGTCCGCGACTTCACGGGCGAAACCGATCTCGTGGGTGACGATCACCAGTGCCGTTCCCCGGTGCGCGAGATCCCGGATGACGTCGAGGACCTCACCGACCAGTTCCGGGTCCAGCGCGGAGGTCGGCTCGTCGAAGAGAATGACCCCGGGCCGCAAGGCGAGTGCCCGTGCGATGGCGACCCGTTGCTGCTGTCCGCCGGAGAGCCTGCGCGGGTAGACGTCGGCCAGTTCGCCGATGCCGACGCGCTCCAACAGTTCGCGCGCCTCGCGCTCCACCCCCGCGCGCGGGCGGCCCTGCGCGGAAAGCGGTGCGAGCGTGACATTCTCCAACGCCGTCAGATGCGGGAACAGATTGAACTGCTGGAAGACGAAGCCGATGTGGGAACGCTGCCTGCGCACCTCGCGGTCGGACAGCGGGTGCAAGACGTTGCGGCGCAGGCGATATCCGATCAGCTCACCGTCGATGCGCACGGTGCCCGCATCGAGGGTCTCCAGGTGGTTGAGCACCCGTAGCAGCGTGGATTTACCGGAGCCGGAAGGTCCGATCGCCGCGACCACCTCGCCGGTGCGCACCGTGAGATCGATGCCGCGCAGAACCTCGTTGGCGCCGTAGGATTTGCGGACACCGCGCACGTCGACGGCGATGGCCTCGCCGGTGATCTCCGCGGCGCTCATCGGGTCGCTCCCCGCGGTGCGATGGCGGCGATCTCACGGAATCCCTGTCGCAGCTGTTGCAGCGGTGTCGGCGGTGTCGTGCGCTGCGCTCCCTTGGCGTAGCGACGCTCGATATAGAACTGCGCGATGGACGCAATCGTGGTGAGCACGATGTACCAGACCGTCGCGACCATCAACAGCGGCACCACCCGCCCATTGCGGCCGTAGATCACCTGCACCTGGTAGAAGAGCTCCGCGATCGCCATGACCGAGACGATCGAGGTGCCCTTGAACAGGCTGATCACCTCGTTGGTGGCATTGGGCAGGATCGAGCGCATCGCCTGCGGCGCCACCACGGTGCGGAACTGCCGCCAGCGCGGAATCCCCAGTGCCGCGGCCGCCTCCAGCTGACCCGGCACAGCGTCAATTCCAGCGTCACCTTCAGTGCCGAGAGCACCGACTTCGCGGTCACATACTGCGCGAAGGTGCCCCAATCCCATCCGGGGTTGGTCGCCAGACCGTGAGCGCAGCCCTTCCCGTGACCGCCCTTGCCCGCGAGAATTGCCCGCGTCGACCGGACATCCCTACGCCGGTCGACAACCTACGTCCCACCTACCCCCCGTGGCTTCGAGTCGCGCCCGATGCCGCGGCGCGGCAGGTCTCGACGACACGCCGGGGATTTGCCAAACGAGATAATCCCTGTTATCGGCGTTTGCTGGAGTAGCCTGTGACCTCGATCGTGCCGACGATGAGGAGGTTCGTGTGACCGTAGTGCGCCGTCTCACCACATTTGCCGCCATCACAACCGGCTCTGCCGCGCTGGTTCTGGCGCTACCGGGCAGCGCGGCCGCCGCCCCGCCCGTCGCCGCCGACCGCCCCTCCGCGGTCGCGGGTCCGGGTGACCTACTCGGTGCCTACCAGTCGAATCTGGAAGCGCTCCAGCAGTTCGGAATGAACCCGTTCCTGTATCCGACCGCGGCCGCCTTCTGCAATGACGGAAGCACCCTCGGCTTGGTCCCCGCGGTCGCGGGAGCTGTCCCCGGCCCATGGCCCAAGACGGCCGTCACCATTCCCGGTCTGGACCTGACCGCCGTCAAATCCGGTCAGACCATGTTCACCTTCGTCCCCTACGGCATCGCGCCCGATCAGGCGAACGCCTCCTCCGGGATGCGGGTGGCGTGGCTGAATGTGAGTAACGGTCGCAGCGGTTTCGCCTCGATGGGTCCGCTCTCCGACGTGTTCCGCGCCATGGTCCCGCCCGCGGTCCCCGCCGAAATCCGCCCGCTCGCCGAAAAGGCCATCCAGGACTTCTTCCTCGCCGCGGTCCCCGTCGGCGGTATTCGCGCCGTCCCGGTCGACACCGGTAAGGGCACCGTCCTGGCCGCCGTCTTCGGCACCGTCCAGAACGGCGCCAAGTCCTGTTTCTTCCTGCCCACCGTCGGCGTCACGACCGTCCCCTGACCGTCGCACGTCCGGCCGCGCCCGCTGCGGCCGGACGCAGACCACTAGGCGTCGCGAACGATGGTGAGATCGCGGCCTTTCCACCGGAGATCGCCGTTCCTGCGGGCGCGGTGCGACCGGATCGACAGGCGGGCATAGGCCGCGATCGACAGCGGGTGGCCGAGGGCGGCGCGGAAGTCGGCCCGGGTGAGCGGTCCACCGGTTTCGGTGGACCGGGCAAGCAGCCGCGCCGCGACCGCGGCGACCGATCCGAGCAGGCCCGCGCGCCGGGTCCGGCCGCGTCCGGCGACCGCGGCCAAGGGAGGTAGCCAGTAGGCCAGTGCGGCAACCGTTCCCACGGCCGCTCCGGCGAGCGGCGAACCGCCGTAGGCGGACCAGAGCCAGCGGGTATAGCCGTCGTCGAGTTCGGCGGCGCTCCCATACATTCGGGTGCGCGCCAGCGGTCCCGCCGCGACCAGCGTGGTGTGCCTGCCGGAGCGGCGCAGCGCGCGGGCGATATCGAGATCCTCGGTCGGGCTGGCGGCGACCGCCGCATGCCCGCCGATGACGCGATAGGCAGCGGTGTCGAAGGCCAGGAACTGGCCGCATGCCACCGCCATCGACGGCCGAAGGCTCCGATTCGCCAGGGCGACGGGCAGTGTCGAAGCCCACGACCAGCACAGCAGTGGCTGTACCAGTGCCTCGGTCGGCGACCCGGCCTCCTGCGCGGGCCACGGCGACACCAATGCCGCCCCGCTCCGGCGCAATTCGGCCACCGCCGCGGCGATCGCCCCGGGTGCCAGCCGCACATCCGCGTCGAGAAATACCAGCACCGCCGTATCCACCAGCTCCGCCAGCCGGGCACACGCGGCTGCCTTCCCGGTCCATCCCGGTTCGGGCTCGGTATCCGAACGAACCATGATGAACCGCGGGTCGTCGCCGATCGCCGCGGCCGCGGCCGTGCCGGTGCCATCGCTCGACGCGTCATCGAGGATCAGCACTTGCATGCGGGGCACACCCGTCTGCGCGCGCAGGTCACCGATCAACCGCGGCAGTCGCCGCACCTCGTCGCGCGCCGGGATGCATACCGTGATCGGCTCGATCGCCGCGGCGTCGACCGGCAGTCGCCGCACGGTGATCCGGTTGAACAACGCGATGGCACACCCGATCCCCGAAACCGCCGCACCGATGCGGACAGCGGAATGCGATCGGCCCGATATGGTCAGCGGCCTTCCTTCACCAGACGCCACCACCGGCTGAGGGAGAATCCGCCCTCGGCGCCGTGCGGGGAGGCCGGGTTGCGGTCCATATAGGCCATGGCGGCGACGATCGCGGCGACGGCGAGGGTGATACCGCCGACGATGCCCGCCCAGCCCGCGAACGAGCGGGTGTTCGGGTCGGCGTAGCTGACTTCGGCGCGCAGCGTGGAGACATCGCCGGGCGGGAGCTTCCAGGAGACGGTGGAGTCGTCCTCGCGATTGCCGTTGGTCTTGGCGACGCGGGCCGGGAACGCGACCGTGAACTGCACGTCCGAACCGTGTGGCGGCACCGATTTCAGGTCGACCCGGCCGGTCAGGCTGACCAGGTCGCCGGTGCGCTGGAACTGCAATTGGAACATGCCCTGGGTCTGCTCGGAGAGTTGCCCGAGCTGTGATACTTCACCGAAGGATAGGTCCTCGAAGAACACCTTGCTGCCCACATACCCGTCCTGGTTATAAGGCTCCACCCGCACCTTCGCGGCCAGCGATTCCGGCGCCTTCAGCTGCGGACCCTTGTCCTCGGCATTCGCGGGTACCACCGCGGCCACGATGCGCCCGGACACCCGGTCGTTGGAAGACACGCCCATCGAGACCTGCACCCGCAGGCAGCCCGCGAGCATCGGCACCAGGAATGCCGTGAGCAGGGCGGCCGCCGCTATCCGCATTCCGGTGCGGCGCGGGCGCGGCGCTGGAACCGGGACATCGGGCATCGTGGGCATGGGACTCGGTTGCACGGCTCACATCGTGCCAGGCCGAGCCACGCAATGGCCACGCGACGGGCGGAAGGAATCGGGACGGCCCACACCGGCCGCCCCCGCCCACCTTCGCGGGCCGGCCGTGGGCCGGTTCATACCGCGTGGTGGTGCCGCGGACTACGCGAGG
Organism: Nocardia sp. NPDC050710; assembly: GCF_040654375.1. Classification (NCBI taxonomy): domain Bacteria; kingdom Bacillati; phylum Actinomycetota; class Actinomycetes; order Mycobacteriales; family Nocardiaceae; genus Nocardia; species Nocardia sp. NPDC050710. The sequence continues at coordinate 190,211 of NZ_JBFAHV010000007.1, forward strand.
GTGCCCGAAGGTATCCGGGACCGCCACAACACCCGGAGTAGCGGAATGCCGAGCACACCCATACCGACCACGCCGTAGGCGGCCGAGACCGGTAGGCCCAGGAAGACGGCGTGGGCGAGGGCCGAGCCGAGCCACGTCCACAGGAACACCGCGATCGGGACGGCGTCGTTTGCCCCGGCCCGGCGGGTCGTGCTGCGATCCCAGGCGGTGAGCAGGACGGCCATCGCCAGGCCCACCGCGAACCACCCCGGATAGTTGGTCAGCGGGATATGCGCCAATCCCGGCAATCCGGATTCGGTATCGCACCAGGTCCATTGATCGTCGGCGACCATCTGCGGGTCCAGGAACAGATCCCAACCCACCGCGCCGACGGCCGTCAGCGCGATTCGCCCGGCCGTGCGTCCGGTCAGTATTCCCGCCACGATCCAGATCGGATAGAGCCCGCCGGTCCACGCCAGGGGAACCACCAGCGGAACTCCCGCCAGCGCCGGACCCAGCCGGTCCACCGCGTAGTCGTAGCAGCCGAACGGGTAGCCCGTCGCCGTGCCGATGATCTCGGTGAGCAGGCCGATCCCCGAGACGATCAGCAGGAACCCCGCCGCATAACGGAATCCGCGGGTCGCCACCGCGTGCGCCAGCGCCGTGCCCGCGGACAGCAGTACGACGATCACCGTCACTCGGTCGCGCGTCACCCCCGTCGTGAGCGGATAGCTGATCTGCACCGCGACCAGCAGGGCGGCGAAGGCCGCGGGCACGGGATGCCGCAGCAGCGATCGCATGGCGCGGCCGCGCCCGGCACTCACGCCGCCCCATGGTGACGCGGAAGGGGATCGTTCGGCCGCGGGTGGGGTGCGATCCGTCATCGCTTGCGCAGCAGGGGAAAACGACCGCGACGGGTGTCGCGCAGTACCAACCGAGCCGCGCTGCGTCCGCTGGCTCCGGATACTCCGCCGCCCGGATGTGTCGAGGCGCCGGTCAAGTAGAGCCCGGGCGCGCCGGGAACCCGCTGACCTGAGAGCTCCGGGATCGGCCGCCACAGCATCATCTGGTCCAGCGACATCTCGACGTGCATCACATTGCCGCCGCGCAACCCCATCTCGCGTTCCAGGTCCACCGGTGTCTGCACGTACCGCTGGAGTACGGTGTCGGCGAAACCCGGTGCGTAGGAATCGAGTTCTCCGATGATCCGGTCGGCTTCCCGGTCGGCGTGCGCCGACCAGTCGGTGCCGTCGGCGAGCCGGTACGGATGCCACTGGGCCCACAGCGAGAGCTGGTGCTGCCCGGCGGCGGCGATGGTCGGGTCGAGTGCGCTGAAGCTCATGGCCAGCACCACCGGGCGGGGTGGGAGGTCGCCGGCGAGCGCGGCGCCGTGGGCGCGGCGCAGCTGTCCGCGATCGGACACCAGCAATTGCAGGCCGGTGGCCGATTCGGCGGCCGAGGCGCCGGGGTACCGCGGCAGGTCCGAGGTGGCCAAGCGCACCACCATGCCGATGCCGGGCCCGACCCGGATGCGCCGCTGCCAGTCGTCCAGTATGGATTCGTCGAATCCGCCGACACGGAGCAGGTCCAGTGTGGTCAGCACATGGGTGCCCGCGATCACTTTGCGGGCGTACAGGTTCCGGCCGGATGCGGTGCGCACCCGCCAGCCGTCGCCGTCGCGGATGAGCGCGGTGACCGCGTCACCGGCCGACACCACGCCGCCGTCGGAGCGCAACCGGGCGACCAGCGCCGCCGACAGCGCCCCACTTCCGCCCACCGCGCGCCCGGGCGGAAGGGTATGCATCAGCGCCGCGAAACCCACCATCGGCGCGGTACCGGGCTCCGACATCGGCGGACCGGACTGCGCACCGAACCAGGCCAGTGACGCCTTGAGCCGTTCATCGTGGAAGTGGCTGTCCAGCAGCGCATCACCGGATTGCAGGAATTCGCGGGAGAGCGCACTGCCGCCGTCCTTCGCGTCCAACCCCCAGAACGAGCGCAGCAGCCGTCCCGGTGTCGGCGTCCCGCCGAACGCGCGCATCACCCGGGCGCTGCGAGCGCCCCAGACCTGCGCGAAATGCTCGTAGGCCACCGCATCCCGTGCCCCGCAGGCCTCCGCGATGGAGGCGCAGGTGCGGTCCAGGTCCCGGTGGAAGATGATCGGCGGCGCTCCGGTCGCCGGGTCGGTGGGGGTGAAGCCCCAAGGGTCGCAATCGATATACCGCAGGCCGAAGCGCTCGAGTTCGAGCTCCTCGATGATTCCGGTATGCCGGATCATGATGTGGGCGGAGGAGCCCCGATCCACCAGATGTCCGGGGAATCGTTCGACGGTCGACACCGCGCCACCCAGCACTTCATCGCGTTCGAGCACCTCGACCCGCTCCCCGGCGCGCGCGAGATAGCAGGCCGCGACCAGGGCGTTGTGGCCCGAACCGAGTACCAGAACCGTCACGTGACCCTCACGCGAATACCGTCGGCTCGGGTGGGCGCGTCGTCGCCTGTCGCCGGTTCACAGCGGTAGCCGCCGTCCCAGGATCGCGAACGGGCGACTGTCTCCGGCGAAGACGAAATTGCGGATCACGTCGCCGAACCCCTCGCGGCGGTACAGCCGCCAGGCCCGGTTGTCCTCGCCGTCCACCTCCGGGGTGGACAGCAGGACCGCGCGTTCGGCCCGGTTCTGCAGCAGCCGGGTCAGCAGGACCGCGCCGATACCGCGTCCCTGCGCGGACGGGTGCACATGCAGCTCGGTCAGCTCGAAGTAGTCCGCGAGCAGTTCCCGCGTCGAATGCTCCGGCCAGCCGGAGCGCCGCATCCCGCTGTGCACCTGCTGTTGCCACCACTGGTGTGGTGCGCCGCGGTACCCGTACGCGATCGCGACGATCGGCGCGGACCGCAGGTCGACCCGACCGGCATCGTCGGGGACCAGGGCGGCGACCGCCTGCCAGCCCGCGCGGGTGGTGTGTTCGGTCCACATCGGCGCGCGGTGATTCTCGGTGCCGCGCGGATAGTCCATCGCCGCGACGTACACCGATAGTGCGTCGTGTAGCCGGTAGCGCAGGTCGGTGACCGAGAGGTCGACGACGACGGGTGCGGGTGCGGGGGTGTGATTGGGCTTGACGGCTGTCATGGCTCTCGTCGGCCGCGCGGAGGCGGAAAGTTGTCGGTGGGTGTCCCTATATTCAATCTCAATTCAAACGTTCGAATACCTGTTCGGTCCGCGCGGTGGGCAATGAGCGCCCGGGGAGACCAGGGTGTGCGACAGCGGAGGGACGGCTGATGTCTGGTCGGATCGAACATCCCGGGCAACCCGGCAGGGCGGGCAAGCTGCTGAAAAGGGCGGATGGTCTGCTCATGGAGGCCGCCGGTGAAGCGGATCCGCGCGAGCGCTTCCGTACCGCGTATCTCGCCGCGCTGCGCGGCGCGGGTGCGGTGCTGGCGTTCACGGGGGCAGACGCCGCGCCGCGGGCACGTTCGCGCAACGCCTGGGTGCTGTTGCAGCGGGCGATGCCGGAGTTCGTGATGTGGGCCGACTACTTCAGTGCGCGTTCGGAGTTGCGGGCCGCCCTGGAGGCGGGTCTGGACCGCGACGTCGATGATCACACGGCCGACGAGTTCTATTCGCGGGTGGGCGCATTCCTGCACGATGTCGAAGATCTGCTCAACACGGCCGCCCGTTTGCGGCCACCCCGGGGGCTCTCGGACGGCATGACCGCTTAGTTATCGACGAGTAGGTGGTACGGCCCTGATCGAACTCGTATCATTAGTGACAGATAGCCGCCAAGGTCGGCTATCTGTCGCCTACCCGGAGGCGACAGCCACGTCCTAGTGCCGGGGGAGGTACCGTGCCACTCTCCGAGCACGAGCAGCGCATGCTCGAACAGATCGAGAGCGCGCTCTATGCTGAGGATCCGAAGTTCGCCTCGTCCGTCCGCGGCGGACGCCTTCGCTCGACCTCGAGTCGTCGCAGACTCCAGGCCGCGGCCTTGTTCGTCCTCGGTCTGTTTCTACTCGTCGCAGGGATCGCCGCTCCGGTGAAGCCCGGCGGCTTCCCGATCATCAGCTTGGTCGGGTTCATCGTCATGTTCGGGGCCGGCGTGCTGTTGTTGCTCGGCACCTCGAAGGGCGTTGGCAAGGGCACCCGCTCCACCGATGCGCCATCCGGCGGACCGAGCAGCGGCGGACCGAGCGGGCATGGGCGACAGCGCAAGTCCGGCGGTTTCTCCGAGCGTATGGAAGATCGCTTCCGCAGACGATTCGAGCAGGAGTAGTCGGACTCGGCCCCGACGCTCTGCCCGGCATTTCCATGACAGTCGGCGACGCCGCATCGATCCAGGTGCGGCGTCGTCGTCGCATGTCCGGGGTCGCATGATCGATACGCGGCAGAGCCCGGGGGAGCCGGGTTGATGCCCGGCCCCCACATCTCCCCACGGCGGTCCCCACATCGCCCCACCGGATTCCCCCACATCGCCCCACCGTCGTATCGCGATCTCAGTGAGCGGGGCCCCGCCACGCCCGGGCGCGGGCTTCGTAATCGGGCGTTCGCGACAAAAGCCGTGCGTAGCAAGGCCATGTCCGACCGGACACGTTGATCATGGGCTGATTCGGGCCATCTCGAGGGGTTTGCTGGGTGTTTTCGGGGGATTGTCCATCTGGACTAGGCGCGTCGGTGGAACACGGAAAAAGTTCTCCACCGAGTGATAGCTGGGATGACCTGCGAAATCGCGGGCGCGGGGAGCGAGATCACCCGTTGTTTCGATTGAAAGTGGGGGAAAGTGGGGTAATGTGGAGCGCGCACTACAGGAGAGGCCATGCAGGCGAGGTGATCCGGTAGGGAGGTATCGATGTTTCTCGGTACCTACACACCGCGCCTGGATGACAAAGGGCGACTCACGTTGCCTGCAAAGTTTCGAGACGATCTGGCGGGAGGGTTGATGGTCACGAAGGGTCAGGACCACAGCCTTGCCGTTTACCCCAAGGAAGAGTTCACCGCGCTCGCTCGTCGGGCCGCGGCGGCGTCTCGAAGCAACCCGCAGGCACGCGCGTTCGTCCGGGCACTTGCCGCCGGTACGGATGAACAACGTCTGGATGGGCAGGGCCGGATCGTGTTGTCTGCCGAACACCGCCGCTACGCGAACCTGGATCGGGATTGCGTGGTGATCGGCTCGGTCGACTTCCTCGAGATATGGGACAAGCAGGCGTGGGAGTCCTACCTCGCCGAGCACGAGGAGGATTACGCGCAAGCGAGAGACGAGTCGCTGGGCGGAATCTTCTAGCCCGAACGGACGAGTGCCACGCGGCCTCTGCCCGGACGCGAACCCTGACGTACTTCCCCGACGCCAGGTGTCGAATTCGGTCAGAGACCCCGCGGCATTCGTCTTCTCAAGCAGCCCCGAAAACACTGTGGAGCAAGGCGACCCGTGCAAGCGATGACGCGAGGCAGGATCCGGGAGGTCGAGGTGAACCGTGAGCAGCCCGGCCCCCGCCATGTTCCGGTGCTGTTGCGGCGAGCCGACGAGCTACTCGGGCCCGCATTGGGCGAACCCGGCGCCGTCTATGTCGATGCCACCCTCGGATTGGGTGGGCATGCCGAACATTTTCTGCGCACCTACCCGAATCTGCATCTGATCGGCCTCGATCGCGACACCACCGCGCTCGGCCTCGCCGCCGACCGGTTGCGGACCTTCGAAGACCGAATCACCTTGGTGCACACCCGATATGACGGGATCGCGGACGCGCTGAAGCAGGCGGGCCTCGATCCGGCGGGTTCGGTGAGCGCCATCCTGATGGATCTCGGTGTCTCCTCGATGCAGTTGGACGAGGCCGATCGGGGCTTCGCATACTCCGTCGACGCGCCGCTGGATATGCGGATGGATCCGACCACCGGCATCACCGCCGCCGATGTGCTGAACACCTACAGCCACGGCGATCTGGCACGGGTATTGAAAACCTATGGGGAGGAACGCTTCGCGGGCAAGATCGCCAGCGAGGTGCTCCGGCGTCGCCAGCAGCGGCCGTTCACCCACAGTGCCGAACTGGTCGAGTTGCTGTACGCCACCATTCCCGCAGCGGCCCGCCGCACCGGCGGCCACCCGGCCAAGCGGACCTTCCAGGCGCTGCGGGTCGAGGTCAACGGGGAGCTCGACTCACTGCGCGCGGCGTTGCCCGCGGCGCTGGACTCGCTGCGCGTCGGCGGACGCATCGTGATCATGTCGTACCAGTCGCTGGAGGACCGTGTGGTCAAGCAGGAGCTTGCGCCGCGCATCGCCTCACGTACACCGGTGGATCTGCCGGTCGAATTGCCCGGCATGGGACCGGAATTCCGGATGCTGACCCGGGGCGCCGAGAAGGCCACGGAGCAGGAAATCGAAGAGAACCCGCGTGCCGCCCCGGTGCGTATGCGTGCCGCCGAACGCATCCAGGCGGTGGTATGACCGGTACGTGGTCGGCGCGCGGGAGGTCCCGCGGAGCAGAGGAGGGGACAGCATGAGTATTCGGACGCGCACCGTTGCGGCGCCGGGGCGGGTCGCCCGGCGGGTGCAGGCCGCTGAACGTGTGAAATCCGGTGCGGCCCAACGGGCTTACGCCAAGCGTCGGACGCGGGCCGAGCAACTCTCCGATGTCCCCGACCTGCCGATCCGGCGTGGCTCGATCATGGCCACGCGAATCCCGTTCGTGGCGGCGATCATCGCGCTGCTCGGCTGTGGACTCGCGCTCACCCTGCTGTTGACCACGCGCTCCGCGGAGGACAGCTACCAGCTCAGCGACGCGCGCCAGCTCAACCGGAAGCTATCCGAGGAGCGGGCCGCATTGCAGCGCGAGGTCGAGGCCGCCGATTCGGCGCCCGAATTGGCCGCGCGCGCCCGCGAACTCGGCATGATTCCAGCCAAAGACCCCGCCCGTCTCGTTATCGCGCCGGATGGCACCGTGACGGTGATCGGCAATCCCACACCGGCGCAGGGCGCCCCGGTGCCGCCGCTCAATACCGCGCCATCGGCGCCACTCGCCACGCAGCCGGGACATGTGCAGGCACAGGGTGAACGGGTCGTGCCGGTCACCGTGCGCCCCTCGTCCACCCCCGGGCAGCCGAATACCGAGTATGCCAATGGCGCCCAAGCACATACGACGAGCCCGGTGCCGCCCAGCCCCGTCCCACCGAGCCCCGTCCCGCCGAGCCCGGTGCCGCAACCGGCCGTGAATCCGGCGCCACAGGCGGAATCGAATCCGGAGCAGATCGCCGCGCCACCCGCCCCCGGCGCACCCGCGGACGCGCCGCGGGCGGAGGCACCGCAGCCCGCCCAGACCCAACCGCAGGTGGCCGTGCCGCCGGGCCGGCTCGCGCCCGATCGAGGCGTTCGATGACGCAGACCAGGCCCGCGCCGCGCCAGCGACGCGGGCCGAAACCATCCGGCCCCTCGCGACCGCGGATCGCCGCGGCGTCCGCCCACGAGCGGCCGCTGCGACTGCGCCTCGGTGTCGGACGGATCGTGATGCTGGTCGCGTTGGCGGTCGTCGCACTCCAATTGCTGTGGATCCAGAGCATATCCGCGCCCGGTCTGTCCGCGCAGGCGGCCAGCCAGCGCACGACGCGGCTGATCGATCAGGCCACCCGGGGCCCGATCACCGACCGCAACGGCAAGTCCTTGGCCTTCAGCATCACCGCGAAGGCGTTGACCTTCCAGCCGATTCAGGTGCGCAAGGATCTGGAGGAGGCGAAGTCGAAGAGCGACAAGGCCCCCGATCCGGATGAACGGCTGGGGGAGATCGCCAAATTCATCCACGAGAAGCTCGGCAAGCAAGCGCCCGCGGAATCGACGCTGCTGAACCAGTTGCGCGGTGACACGTCCTTCGAGTACTTGGCGCGCAATGTCGACCCACGGGTCGCGACCGAGATCATCGTGCAGTACCCCGAGGTGGGTTCGGAGCTACAGTCGCTGCGCGAATACCCGGGTGGCTCGCTGGCGGCCAACCTGATCGGCGCGACCGGCTGGGACGGCCACGGCCTGATCGGGCTGGAGTCCTCGCTGGACTCGGTGCTTGCGGGCACGAACGGCTCACACACCTATGATCGCGGCTCCGACGGTGCCGTCATCCCCGGTAGTTGGCGCGATAAGCAGCCTGCCGTGGACGGCAACGGCGTCGAGCTGACCCTGGATTCGGACCTGCAGTACTACGTCCAGCAGCAGGTGCAGCAGGCGCGCGAGATGTCCGGCGCGCAAGGCGCTTCGGCGGTGGTGCTGGACGCCAAGACCGGCCAGGTGCTGGCCATGGCCAATGACAGCACCTTCAATCCCGCACTGGGACCGCAGAACTGGGGCAACCTCGAGACCAGCAATCCGTCGGTCAGTGATCCGTTCGAGCCCGGTTCGGTGAACAAGATCGTCACCGCGGCTGCCGCCATCGAGTACGGTCTGACCAATCCCGATGAGGTGTTGCAGGTTCCGGGCTCGATCCGGATGGCGGGGGTCACCGTCGGCGACGCGTGGGAGCATGCCACCGCGCCGTACACCACCACCGGCATTTTCGGAAAGTCCTCGAATGTCGGAACCCTGATGCTGGCCCAGCGCGTCGGTGAGGATCGCTACGCGGATATGCTCAACCGATTCGGGCTCGGACAGCGGACCGGCGTCGGCCTGCCCGGCGAGACCGCGGGCCTGGTGCCCTCGCGTGACCAGTGGTCCGGTGGTACCTTCGCGAACCTGCCCATCGGACAGGGCCTTTCGATGTCGACCCTGCAGATGACGGGTATGTACCAGGCCATCGCGAACGATGGTGTGCGCATCCCGCCGCGCGTCGTCAAGGCGATCGTCGCCCCCGACGGCACCCGCACCGAGGAAACGCAGCCCGAAGGCGTCCGGGTGGTCAGTGCGCAGACCGCGGCCACATTGAAGACCATGTTCCAGGCCGTGGTGCAGCGGGATCGGATGAATTCCGACCAGAACGGCACCGGCTGGCCCGCCGCGATCGAGGGCTATCAGATCGCGGGCAAGACCGGTACCGCGCAGAAGATCGATTCGCGCTGCAAGTGCTACTCCAGTTCCAGTTATTGGATCACCTTCGCGGGCATAGCCCCGGCGGATAATCCGCGCTACGTGGTCGGCCTCATGCTCGACAATCCGGTCCGCAGCTCCGACGGCAGCGGCGGTCAGTCCGCCGCACCGCTGTTCCACAGCATCGCCTCGTGGGCTTTGCAGCGTGACCGCATCCCGCCCTCGCCCGGCCCCGTGCGTCGGTTCGTTTTGCAGGCCGGTGTGTAATTTGCGGTGTTCGACGGCCATGCCGAGGCGCGGCGCAAGCGTGTCCGCGCCCGACCGGTCCCGACCGGGCCGGGGGCCGCTCGCATTTCCACTGGTCGACGTGGTTTTCACGGGGTCGGCAGGATCTCGGCGCGGTGGTCGCCGCGGCCCCGGCCGGATGCGCCACGCGGCAACACCGAGGCGCGTTGTCTCTCGGTGAGCGCGCGTCGGTAACCTGACTCGTCGTTACAGATCCTTTCCTTATATCGATTCCCGCAGCAGAGAGGAGCAAGGTGCCCGCGCAGTTCAGCTCGCACGCGCTCCGGCCGGTCAGCCCGCCGTCGACGCCGCTGTCCACCGTGCTGGAGCTGACCGGTGCCCGCTCGTCCGGACCGGTCCCCGACAATCTGGTCGTCACCGGCATCGAGCAGCGATCGAACGCGGTGCTGCCGGGGGACCTGTTCGCGGGGCTGCCGGGCGCGCAGGCGCACGGTGCCCGATTCGCCCGCGATGCGGTCGAGCGCGGCGCGGTCGCGGTGCTCACCGACGCGGCGGGTGCGGAACTGGCCGGTGAACTCGATGTTCCTGTGCTGGTGCGCGAAGAGCCGCGAGCGGTCCTCGGTGAGCTGTCGGCCGCGCTCTACGGCAATCCCTCGCAGCGGTTGCGCATCGTCGGTATCACCGGCACCTCGGGTAAGACCACCACCTCGTATCTGGTGGAGGCCGGGCTGGCCGCCGGCGGGCTGTCCACCGCGCTGATCGGCACCATCGAGACCCGCATCGGCGGACGCCGGGTGCCGAGCGCACTGACCACTCCGGAGGCGCCACAGCTGCATGCGATGTTCGCGCTCATGGTCGAGCAGGGCGTCGACGCGGTGGTGATGGAGGTTTCCAGCCACGCGCTCGCGCTGGGCCGGGTCGACGGCGTGCGCTTCGCGGTCGGAGCGTTCACCAACCTGTCGCAGGATCACCTGGATTTCCATCGCGACTTCGAGGACTACTTCGCCGCCAAGCGGCGCCTCTTCGATCAGGGATCGCCGACCGCCGCGCGGACCGCGGTCATCTGCGTCGACGATCAGTGGGGTGTCCGGCTGGCCGCGGATCTGGACAACCCGACGACCGTCGCCACGACCGCGACCGCCACGATCTGGAGTGTGCCGGGTCCGATCGCCGCGCACGGCGGCGAGCAGCAGTTCACCGCCCTGGGCCCGGGCGGGAACGTCGATGTGCGGCTGCGTCTTCCCGGCCGCTACAACGTCGCCAACGGACTGCTCGCGGTCGCCGTATGCGCGGCCGCCGGGGTCGATGCCACGATCGCCGCGCCCGCGCTGGCCACGGTCGACGTGCCGGGCCGGATGCAGCGCATCGAGCGCGGACAGGACTTCCTCGCCGTGGTCGACTACGCGCATAAGCCGGCCGCCGTCGAATCCGTCATCGCCACTCTGCGCGGCCACCTGAAGGCCGACGCACCGGATTCGCCCGGGCGGCTGGCCGTGGTCGTCGGCGCCGGGGGCGACCGCGACGCGGGCAAGCGGCCGCTGATGGGTGCGGCCGGGGCGCGCGGCGCCGACTTGCTGATCATCACCGATGACAACCCGCGCGGCGAGGATCCGGCCGCGATTCGGGCCGCGCTGCGGGCGGGTGCGCTCGAGATTCCGGCGGACGAGCGGGCCGAGGTCCGCGAGATCGGTGATCGCGCCGAAGCCATCGCCGCCGCGGTCGACTGGGCCAGAACCGGCGACGCGGTGCTGATCGCGGGGAAGGGGCACGAGGCGGGCCAGGAGATCCGCGGTGTCAAACACCCCTTCGACGATCGCGAGGTGCTCGCCGAGGCATTGCGGCGGCGCCTGCGTGCTCAGCCGGTGGGATCCGGGGTGCGCACGGATAACGGTCCGGACTCCGGTTCGGAGGCGGCCGGATGATCGCGACGACCTCGCCGACAGCGGTTCGGCGCGCTGCGAGCAGCGGTATAACCTACTGCCGCAACATCTTCGGCCCGATCGGATACGGGCGTGAACGCCGCGCGGTCGTCCGTGCGGCACAGAATTCCCATTCGGCACAGCGAAGTCCGCAGGGTACGGACGCGGAGGACTTGACGATTTCATGATCGAGATGACACTGCGGGAGATCGCGGACGTCGTCGGCGGCACGCTGCACGACGTACCGGACCCGGAGGTGCGGGTCACCGGTTCGGTCGAATTCGATTCGCGCCGAATCGGTTCCGGGGATCTGTTCCTCGCGCTGCCCGGCGAGCGCTCGGACGGGCACGATTTCGCCGCCACCGCGGTCGCCGCCGGTGCGGTGGCCGTGCTCGCGGCCCGGCCGGTGGGTGTGCCCGCCATCGTCGTCGCGCCGCAGGCGGTCACGGTGCCGTCCAGATCGGTTGCGCTGGCCGGTGATTCGGACGGCTCGGGCGCGGCCGTGCTGGCCGCGCTCGCCGCATTGGCTCGCGTCAGCGTCGAACGGCTCACCGCGGGTGGTCTCACGGTCGTCGGCGTCACCGGCTCGTCCGGTAAGACCTCGACCAAGGATCTGTTGGCCGCGGTGCTGGCTCCGCTCGGCCCCGTGGTGGCCCCGCCCGGATCGTTCAACAACGAGCTCGGGCACCCGTGGACCGCGCTGCGCGCCGACGCCGACACCCGATTCCTGGTGCTGGAGATGTCCGCCCGCGGTCCCGGCCATATCGCCGCGCTGGCGGCGGTGGCACCGCCGAATATCGGTGTCGTGCTCAATGTCGGCACCGCGCACCTCGGTGAGTTCGGCAGCCGTGAGGCCATCGCCGCGACCAAGGGCGAACTGGTGGAGGCGCTGCCCGCCGCCGGGCTCGCCGTCCTCAATGCCGACGACACGCAGGTTGCCGCGATGGCCGAGCGCACCGCTGCCCGCGTGGTGACCGTCGGTCAGGCCGCGGGCGCCGATATCCGCGCTACCGATATTCGGCTCGACGACCAAGCGCGGGCCGTCTTCACCATGCACACCCCCGCGGGCAGCGTCGAGATCCAGTTGGCCGTACACGGCGAACATCAGGTCGGCAATGCGTTATCCGCGGCTGCCGTCGCGCTGGTCTGCGGCGCGGATCTGGCCACCGTCGCGCTGGCGCTCTCCGGCGCGAAGGCCGCGTCGGCCCGCCGGATGGATGTGCGCACCACCGCCGCCGGGGTCACCGTCGTCAACGACTCCTATAACGCCAACCCGGATTCGGTGCGGGCCGCGCTCAAAGCACTGGTCACCATGTCCAGGGCAGGCGAACAACCGCGCCGTAGCTGGGCGGTACTCGGTGAAATGGGTGAACTCGGTGCGGAATCGGTGATCGAGCACGACCGGATCGGCAGGCTCGCGGTGCGCCTGGATGTCGACCGGCTGATCGTGGTCGGCACCGGAAGGCCGTCCCGGGCGATGCACCAGGGTGCGGTAATGGAAGGCTCATGGGGTGAGGAGTCGATTCTCGTTCCCGATATCGGCGCGGCCATCGCGCTGCTCGACGACGAGGTCGAGGCGGGGGATGTGGTGCTGGTCAAGGCGTCCAAATCGGTAGGCCTGTGGGAGGTCGCCGAATACTTGACGAGCGCGGAACGTGCGGACGATCGCAGGGGTAGCACGGAGGCAGCGCAGTGAGTGAGCACAACGTAGGCATGGGCGAGGCGCAGTCGTGAGAGAGCGGAGCGAACGAACCATCGACACAGCGGCTATCGGCCGAACGACGGAGCTGAGCGTCAGCGAGGCGCAGTCGTGAGAGAGCGGAGCGAACGAACCATCGATACAGCGGCTATCGGCCGAACGACGGAGCTGAGCGTCAGCGAGGCGCAGTCGTGAGGCAGATTCTTTTCGCGGCGGCTATCGCGTTGGCGGTGTCGATTCTATTGACCCCGTTGCTGATCAAGTTTTTCGCCAAGCAGGGCTTCGGCCAGGAGATCCGGGTCGACGGCCCGGCCAGCCATCAGGCCAAGCGCGGCACCCCGACCATGGGTGGTGTCGCCATCCTGATCGGTATGTGGGCCGGTTATCTCGGGTCGCATCTGATCGGTATCGGCTACAACGCCGAGGGTCCGACCGCGTCGGGCCTGCTCGTACTCGGACTGACCACGGCGCTGGGCGCCGTCGGCTTCGTCGACGACTTCATCAAGATCCGCAAGGGCCGCAACCTCGGCCTGACCGCGGCGGGCAAGTACATCGGTCAGTTGACGGCCGCTGTCGTCTTCGGTGTGCTGGCGCTGCAATTCCGCAACAACTACGGGCTCACCCCGGCGAGTAAGCACATCTCCTACGTCCGTGACATCACCACGGTGTCGATGGGCGTGATCTTCTTCCTGCTGTTCGTGAGCCTGATCGTGGTCGCCACATCCAATGCGGTGAACCTCACCGACGGCCTGGACGGCCTGGCCGCCGGCTCGATGAGCCTGGTCATGGGCGGCTACGTGATCATCACGTTCTGGCAGTATTACCACGCCTGCGCCACCAAGCCCGAGGCCGGCTGCTACAACGTGCGCGATCCGCTGGATCTGGCCCTGGTCGCGGCCGCCGGCGCCGCCGCGTGCATCGGGTTCCTGTGGTGGAATGCCGCGCCTGCCAAGATCTTCATGGGCGATACCGGTTCGCTGGCGCTGGGCGGCCTGCTCGCGGGCATGGCCATCACCACCCGCACCGAATTGCTGATGGTGGTGCTGGCCGCGCTGTTCGTGGCCGAGGCGCTGTCGGTGATCCTGCAGGTGGCGGTGTACCGGACCACCCGCAATCGGTTGTTCAAGATGGCGCCTTTCCATCATCATTTCGAGCTCAGCAAATGGGCCGAAACGACTGTGATCATCAGGTTCTGGCTCTTGGCCGCGATGGCCTCCGCAGTCGGGCTCGGCCTGTTCTACAGCGAATATCTCTCCGCGGTCGGGTGAATCAGCGATGGTCGAACATACTCCGAGGGCACTGCGATCGCCCGGACCCATGCTCGAATTCCTGCGCGGCCGCGACGTTCTGGTCGCGGGCTGGGGCGTTTCCGGACGTTCGCTGATCGAGCCGTTGCGCGATATCGGCGCGAATCCGGTGGTCACCGATGCGGGCGCGAAGGCGCTGGCCGAGGCGTCCGAATTGGGCCTCGAGGTCGCCACCTGCGTGCAGTTGGAATCCGCGGCGGTGGATCTGAGCCGTTTCGCGCTGGTCATCACCAGCCCGGGCTGGCGGCCGGATTCGCCGGTACTGGTGTCGGCGGTGACCGAGGGCATTCCGGTCTGGGGCGATGTCGAATTCGCCTGGTGGGTGGATCAGGCCAGGATCTACGGCCCGGTGCGCAAATGGCTGGTGATCACCGGCACGAACGGCAAGACCACCACCACCCAGATGACACACTCCATCCTGCGCGCAGCGGGCATCGCCAGCGTCGCATGCGGCAATATCGGCCTGCCCATCCTGGATGCGTTGCGGCGCAACCCCGGTCCGCAGGTGCTCGCCGTCGAACTCTCCTCGTTCCAGCTGCACTGGGCGCCGTCGGTGCGTCCGGAGGCCGGTGTGGTGCTGAATGTGGCCGAGGATCATCTGGATTGGCACGGCGGCCTGGACGCCTACGCCGCCGCGAAGGCGCGCGCGCTCTTCGGCCGGGTCGGTGTGGTCGGCCTGGACGATCCGGTCGCGGCCTCGCTGGCGCGGCGCGCGAAGGCGCGGCGCGTCATCGGTTTCCGAATCGGGGTGCCCGCCGACGGTGAGCTCGGGGTGGTCGACGGCAAGCTGCTCGACCGCGCCTTCACCAAGGCCGCGATCCTGGCCGAGGTCGGCGATATCAGCCCGCCGGGACCGGCGGGGGTCGCCGATGCGCTGGCCGCCGCCGCACTGACCAGGGCCATCGACGTGGCGCCGCAATTCGTGCGCGAGGGCCTGATCGAGCACAAGGTCGGCCCGCATCGGGCCGCATTCGTGCGGGAGTTGGCGGGCGTCGATTTCATCGATGACTCCAAGGCCACCAACCCGCACGCGGCCCGTTCGTCGATCCTGGCGCACCCGCAGGTGATCTGGGTCGCCGGTGGGCAATTGAAGGGCGCCGGGGTCGAGGATCTCGTCGAGGAGGTCGCCGACCGGCTCGTCGCCGCGGTGCTGATCGGATCCGACGCGCCGGTAATCGCGGCCGCATTGGCGCGACACGCGCCCGAAGTCCCGGTCGTCGAGGTGCGCGCGGGAGACGATGCACTGATGGAGGACGATCCGTCGAGATCCGAGAAGGCCGACGCCGTCATGGCGCAGGCCGTGCGTACGGCGGCCGGATTCGCAAGCCGCGGCGATACCGTGCTCCTCGCCCCGGCCGCGGCCTCGCTCGATATGTTCGCCGACTACACCCACCGCGGCCGCAGCTTCGCCGCCGCGGTGCACGCGCTGGAAGACGGTGACATCGGGCGGCAGCTATGACGGAAACGACGCGGCGGAGCTGGAACGGCCGTAAGGCCGGGCCCAAGGGCGCCAAGCAGGCGCCCGCGGGCACTCGGTTCGGCGCCTGGCTAGCGCGGCCGCTCGCGTCGTTTCACCTCATCGTCACCATCGCCACCCTGCTCACCGTGCTCGGCCTGGTGATGGTGCTCTCCGCCTCCAGCGTCGAGTCCTACACCGTCGGCGGCTCGGCCTATTCGCTGTTCATCCAGCAGGCCATGTTCGCGGGCATCGGCTGCGTCCTGTTCTATCTCGCGCTGCGTATTCCGCTGAAGCGGCTGCGGCAGTGGTCGTTTCCGGTGTTCGCGATCTCGATGCTCGCACTGGTCCTTGTGCTGATTCCCGGGATCGGCTCCGAGGTACAGGGTGCGCGCCGGTGGTTCGTCCTCGGGCCGATCTCGGTGCAGCCCTCCGAGATCATCAAGGTGACGCTGGTGGTGTGGGGTGCGCATCTGCTGGCCTCCCGGCGCTCCGAGCATGCGAGCCTGAAGGACATTCTGGTTCCGTTGGTGCCGGCCGGGCTGCTGGTGTGTCTGCTCGTCATCTTGCAGCCCAACCTGTCCACCACCATCGCGCTCGGCATCGTGCTGGCCGCGCTGCTGTGGTTCGGCGGATTGCCGGTGCGGTTGTTCATCACGATCGCCGTCTCCGGCGTGATCGCGGCCGCGGTGCTCGCGCTGTCGGCCGGATATCGCTCGGACCGGATGCGCGCCTTCTTCAACCCGGGCGACGACCCGCAGGGCATCGGCTATCAAGCGCGCCAGGCGCTCTACTCGCTGGCCGACGGCGGCATCTGGGGTCGTGGCCTCGGGCAGAGCCGGGCCAAGTGGAGCTATCTGCCCAACTCCCACAACGACTTCATCTTCGCCATTATCGGCGAGGAGCTGGGTTTCCTCGGCTGCGCGCTGGTGTTGGGGCTGTTCGCGCTGTTCGTCTATACCGGGCTGCGTATCGCCGGTCGCTCGGTCGACCCGTTCCTGCGCCTGCTCGTCGCCACCGCGACGACCTGGATCACCGCGCAGGCGCTGATCAATATCGGTTATGTGGTCGGTCTGCTGCCGGTGACCGGTCTGCAGTTGCCCCTGGTGTCCGCGGGCGGATCCTCGCTGGCGATCACCCTGTTCATGTTCGGCGTGATCGCCAATGCGGCGCGGCACGAACCCGAGGCGGTCTCGGCGCTGCACGCCGGACAGGATGGTCGCTTCAGCAGGCTGCTTCGGCTGCCGAAGCCGGAGGTATATTCGCCGGCCAAGGCGGAATCGGCGCGGGCACGCTCGGCCGCCAAATCCGCCCAGCGCCCGCGCAGACCCGATCCGCGCAGGCAGGTACTGCCCGGTCGGCGTCAGCCACCGGAACCACAACGCCGCCGCTCGCCCGAGAGCCGCGGCACCAGTTCCCTGCGCGCCACCCGCGCGTGGGAGCCGAACTATCCGATGCCACATGCGAGAGAGCGGGGTAGATCCAGGTGAGTGACCTGTGGCGCGAGCGCCGGGCACGGAGGCGGCAGCGCAGCGTGACCACGGAGGGCCCCGGGAGCGCCGCCGATCCGGCACAGCGGCCCGCGCGCGGATCCGGACTCTCGGTGATCGTCGCGGGTGGTGGCACCGCGGGGCATATCGAACCGGCCCTCGCCGTCGCCGATGCGCTGCGCAGGCTCGACGATTCGATCCGGGTGACGGCGCTGGGCACCGAGCGTGGTCTGGAGACCAAGCTGGTTCCCGAACGCGGCTACCCGCTGGAGTTGATACCGCCGGTTCCGCTGCCGCGCAAGCCGACCGCGGATCTGCTGCGGCTGCCCGGCCGGGTGCGTGCGTCGGTGGCGCGGACCCGAGCGGTGATCGACGCGGTACAGGCCGATGTGATCATCGGCTTTGGCGGCTATGTCGCGCTGCCCGCCTATCTCGCCGCGGGAAGGGGCCTGCTGGGGCGCAGGCGCGTGGTGCCGGTGGTGGTGCACGAGGCGAACGCCAAGGCGGGCATCGCGAATAAGGTCGGTGCCCGGCGCGCCGTCCGGGTACTGGCCGCGGTGCCGGATTCGGGACTGCCGCACGCCGAGGTCGTCGGTATTCCGGTGCGCGCTGCGATCACCACGCTGGACCGGGCCGCGTTGCGCGCCGAGGCGCGGGCGCATTTCGGGCTGCCCGCCGAGGGGCCGGTACTGCTGGTGTTCGGCGGTTCGCAGGGTGCGCGCTCGCTGAACGAGGCGGTCTCCGCGGCCGCGCCGCAGCTGGCCGCGGCCGGAATCTCGGTGCTGCACGCGCACGGACCCAAGAACACGCTCGAGGTCACCGAGCGCGACGGTGCCACCCGATACGTGGCGGTGCCGTATCTTTCCCGGATGGATCTCGCCTACGCCGCGGCCGACGCGGTGGTGTGCCGGTCCGGCGCGATGACGGTCGCCGAGGTGTCGGCGGTCGGACTGCCGGCCTTCTACGTGCCGCTGCCGCACGGCAACGGCGAGCAGGAACTCAATGCCCGACCGGTTGTCGGCAAGGGTGGTGGCAGAATTGTCCCGGACTCCGAACTGACCCCGAAATACGTGATCGACGAGGTGATACCGCTGCTGATGGATCCCGTACGGCTGATCGAGATGGGCCGCGCCGCCGCCGGCGCCGGTCACCGCGACGCCGCCGACGAGGTGGCGCGTATCGCGGTGCAGGTAGGTCGGTCGTGACCGAGGATCGTTCGGCGCTGCCACCCGACCTGGAGCGGGTGCATATGGTGGGCATCGGCGGGGCGGG
Organism: Nocardia sp. NPDC050710; assembly: GCF_040654375.1. Classification (NCBI taxonomy): domain Bacteria; kingdom Bacillati; phylum Actinomycetota; class Actinomycetes; order Mycobacteriales; family Nocardiaceae; genus Nocardia; species Nocardia sp. NPDC050710. The sequence continues at coordinate 208,566 of NZ_JBFAHV010000007.1, forward strand.
CATGTCCGGTATCGCCCGGATCCTGCTATCGCGCGGTGGTGCGGTCTCCGGCTCGGATGCCAAGGAGAGCCGGGGTGTGCTGGCGCTGCGGGCCCGCGGCGCGCAGGTGCGGATCGGCCACGATGCCAGCGCACTCGACCTGCTTCCCGGCGGGCCCACCGTGGTGGTCACCACCTACGCGGCCATCCCGAAGACCAATCCCGAACTGGTGGAGGCGAACCGGCGCGATATCCCGGTGCTGCTGCGTCCCGCGGTGCTGGCCTCACTGATGCGCGGGCATCGGACGCTGCTGGTCTCCGGCACCCACGGCAAGACCTCGACCACCTCGATGCTGATCGTGTCGTTGCAGCACTGCGGATTCGATCCGTCCTTCGCCGTCGGCGGCGAGCTCAACGAGGCGGGCACCAACGCGCACCACGGCACCGGCGAGATCTTCGTTGCCGAAGCCGATGAGAGCGACGGCTCCCTGCTCCAGTACGACCCCGATGTCGCCGTGGTGACCAATATCGAATCCGATCACCTGGACTTCTTCGGCTCCGACGAGGCCTACGTGCAGGTCTTCGACGATTTCGCGGATCGGCTGACCGAGGGCGGCTTGCTGGTGGTGTGCCTGGACGATCCCGGTTCGCGGGCGCTGGCCGAGCGTGTCGGCCCGCGCCTGGCCGAGCGGGGCGTGCGGGTACTCGGCTACGGCTCCGGCGAACTCGATGACGCACCGGTGCCGGTCGGCGTCCGGCTGCACAGCTGGGAGCCGAGGGATGTGGGCGGCGTCGCCCAGTTCCAGTTGGACGACGAGCCGACGCCGCGGACGCTGCGCCTGTCGGTGCCGGGTCGGCATATGGCGCTCAACGCGCTGGCGGCCCTGCTCGCCGCGCGCAACGCGGGTGCGGATCTGGACGAAATCGTCCAGGGGCTGGAGGGTTTCGGCGGGGTGCATCGCCGGTTCCAGTTCGTCGGGCGGGAGAACGGTGTGCGGGTCTTCGACGATTATGCCCATCACCCGACCGAGGTGCGCGCGGTGCTCGGCGCGGCCGTCGAGTTGGTTCAGCAGGAGGCCCGCGACGGCGCCCGTTCCCGGCAGGGCCGGGTCATCGTGGTCTTCCAGCCGCATCTCTACAGTCGCACCGCGACCTTCGCGGAGGATTTCGGCGCGGCGCTGAGCCTGGCCGACGAGGTGGTCGTGCTGGATGTCTACGGCGCGCGGGAGAAGCCGCTGCCCGGCGTGAACGGCGCGCTGGTGGCCCAAGCGGTCACCAAACCCGTGCACTACCAGCCGGATATGTCGCGGGTCGGCCGCCAGGTAGCGGGGTTGACCTTGCCCGGCGATGTGGTGATCACCATGGGCGCGGGCGATGTGACGATGCTGGGTAGCCAGATTCTCGACGGGCTCCGGGCCCGGCCCCAGTACGGGCGGTGACACCCCATGCGATCCGCGGGCGCGCGGCGCGGGTTGTGGGATCGGATCGAAGATCTGCGGTTGCCGAGTGGTCCTGGCGGCCTGCGGCGGTTGCGGCTGTGGGGATTGCTCGGCGCATGCGTATTCACCATTGTCGCGGTGCTGGCCTGGTTCACGCCCGCGCTGTCGGTGCGCAATGTCGAGATCGACGGACTGGCCTCGGTTCCCGAGCAGCAGGTGCGTGAGCAACTCGAAATTCCGTCCGTCTCGATGCTGCGCATCGATACCGATCGGATGGCGCAGCAGGTGGCGAGCATCCCGAAGGTGCGTACGGCGCGGGTGCAGCGGGTCTTTCCGTCCACCGTGCGGGTGACCGTCGTCGAGCGCACCCCGGTGTTGTACTTCGAAAGCCCGCTCGGCGCGCACCTGCTCGACGCGGAGGGTATGGAATTCGCCATCGAGGCCGCCCCGATCGGGGTGCCGAAGCTGGTCACCGATCATCCCGGCGGCGCCGATCCGGCGACGCGGGCCGCGGTCGCGGTGCTGATGACATTGCCACCCACATTGAATATCCAGGTGGGCGAGGTTGTGGCACGGTCGATTTCGGATATCTCGCTGAATCTCCAGGACGGTCGCACGGTACTGTGGGGTGGAGCGAGCGACGCCGAACGTAAAGCGCAAGTGGTGTTGCCGCTGCTGACACGCGAGGGAACGGTGTTCGACGTTTCGAGTCCGAATCTGGTCACGGTAAAGTGATCGACACCCATTGTGCCCAGGGAATTTTCGGTAACACCGAGAACGGGTTCGGGGGGCAACCGTCCACGATACGACGTGTCGTGCGGCGAGACGAGAGGGATCACACAAGATTCTGTCACTCGTTTCGGCGCGCCTGCGCGCGTATTGCGGCGGCTGCGAATAGCGTTCCGCACCAGTCGGATACTTGACATAACGCTAACCCTATGGTTGAGGTTTAGGGTTTGCCCGGGGCGGCGGATCGTGAGTGCTGTGCATGACAGTGAAGCGGTCCCGGGTGACAACGACCGGGGTGGCCAAGGCAGATGTCTTGAATCCGAAAACGACAGGCTTTAGATCGAAGGAAGGCGAGAGCCCATGACGCCCCCGCACAACTACCTTGCTGTGATCAAGGTCGTCGGTATCGGCGGCGGCGGTGTCAATGCCGTCAACCGGATGATCGAACAGGGACTCAAAGGTGTCGAGTTCATCGCGGTCAACACCGACGCGCAGGCCCTGCTGATGAGCGATGCCGACGTCAAGCTCGACGTCGGCCGGGAACTCACCCGTGGTCTGGGCGCGGGCGCGGATCCGGAGGTCGGCCGCAGGGCCGCCGAGGATCACAAGGACGAGATCGAAGAGGTGCTCAAGGGCGCCGATATGGTCTTCGTGACCGCCGGTGAGGGCGGCGGTACCGGCACCGGTGGTGCGCCGGTGGTGGCCAGCATCGCCCGCAAGCTCGGCGCGTTGACCATCGGTGTGGTCACCCGGCCGTTCTCGTTCGAGGGCAAGCGGCGCGGCGGCCAGGCCGAGACCGGTATCAACCTGTTGCGCGAGTCCTGCGACACCCTCATCGTCATCCCGAACGACCGGCTACTGCAGCTCGGCGACGCGGCGGTCAGCCTGATGGACGCCTTCCGCTCCGCGGACGAGGTGCTGCTCAACGGTGTTCAGGGCATTACCGACCTGATCACCACCCCGGGTCTGATCAACGTCGACTTCGCCGACGTCAAGAGTGTGATGTCCGGCGCGGGTAGCGCGCTGATGGGCATCGGCTCGGCGCGCGGCGAGGGCCGTTCGGTCAAGGCGGCCGAGGCGGCCATCAACTCACCGCTGCTCGAGGCGTCCATGGACGGCGCGCACGGTGTGCTGTTGTCCATCGCGGGCGGTTCGGACCTCGGCCTGTTCGAGATCAACGAGGCCGCCTCGCTGGTGCAGGAGGCCGCGCATATCGAGGCCAATATCATCTTCGGCACCGTGATCGACGATTCACTCGGTGACGAGGTACGGGTCACCGTGATCGCGGCGGGCTTCGACGGCGGCGGCCCGGCTCGGCGCACCTTCGATACCTCCACGACCCGGCCCGGCACCATCGGTTCCGGCCGGGCGGGCGATCTCAGTGCAAGCCGCGTCGGCGAGGTCGCGGCGCGCGGCACCGACACTCCCGCCACCACGCCGCGTACGCCGAGTCGCGGCACCGTGCCGAGCTATCAGGAGAGCGAACGCGCCCGCCTGGATCCGGCGGTCACGAGCTCTCGCTCGCATATTCAGCCGCCCGACTCCGACGACGATGACGACGACGTCGACGTGCCGTCGTTCATGCGGCGGTAGGACCGGCACGAAACGAGCGCGGATCGAGCCGCGCTCGGCATTCGTCGCGGTTCACCGTCGGCTACTACGCTCGGCGGCATGACTATCGCGTCGACTCTGACTGTCCGAAGGGTGACCACGACCAGGGCGGGTGGATTCTCGGCGCCGCCGTACGACTCGTTCAATCTCGGCGATCACGTCGGCGACGATCCGGCGGCGGTGCGGCGCAATCGGGTTCGGCTGGCCGAGGGGATCGGGCTGACCCCCGACCGGCTGGTGTGGATGGAACAGATCCACGGGCGCAATATCGAGATCGTGGACGGTCCGCGCGCCGAGCCGGTGCCCGCCACCGACGCGCTGGTGACCACCGTGCCGGATCTGGCGCTGGTCACGCTGTCCGCGGACTGTGTGCCGGTGCTGCTCTCCGATGACGAGGCGGGTGTGATCGCGGCGGTGCACGCGGGGCGCATCGGCGCCAGGATCGGAATCGTGCCGCGGGTGCTGGACGCGATGGTGTCGGTCGGCGCCCGGGTGGATCGGATCGGCGCATTTCTCGGACCCGCGGCCTCCGGGCGGCAGTACGAGGTTCCGGCCGCGATGCGCGACGACGTGGAGAAGTATCTGCCCGGTAGCGCCGCCACCACGGTGCGCGGTACCCCGGCACTGGACCTACGCGCCGGAATTCGCAGGCAGCTCATCGAGGCCGGGGTCGGCGGTGTCGCGGTCGACCCGCGCTGCACCATCGAGGACAAGACGCTGTTCAGTCACCGCCGTGGCGCCCCGACGGGCCGCATCGCGGGGGTCATCTGGATGCATGCGCACGCATGACGACAGCGGGGCGACGCTCGGACACAGTGCAGGAGGCACGGGGATGACCCATTCGGAAACGGTTGCGGCACAGGTCGATGCCCGGACCGCCGAGCTGGCCGCGAATCTCGCGGGACTGCTCGGCCGGATCGACGCGGCGTGCCGTGCGGCCGGGCGGGATCCCGGCGCGGTGCGTCTGCTGCCGGTGACGAAGTTCTTCCCCGCCTCGGATGTCGAGATCCTGTACCGGCTCGGCAGGCGGGAGTTCGGTGAGTCTCGCGAGCAGGAAGCCACCGCGAAGGTTGCCGCGCTGCGGGATTACCCGGCGGCCCAGGGCGATTCGGACATCCGCTGGCATATGATCGGCCGTCTGCAGCGCAATAAGGCCCGCGTGGTGGCGCGTTGGGCGCATACCGTGCACTCGGTGGACAGTGAACGGTTGGCAATGGCGCTTGACGTCGGCGCGCGCGCGGCGCTGGACGCGGGGGAGCGGTCCACCCCGGTGCGGGTGCTGGTGCAGATCAGTCTGGACGAGGACCCGTCCCGCGGCGGCGTGGCGCCGGCGGATCTGGCGCCCCTCGCGGATCGGATCGCGGAGTTGCCGGGACTGCAGCTCGGGGGTCTGATGGCCATTCCGCCACTCGATGTGGAGCCCGATAGCGCATTTGCGCGTCTTGCGACTTTGCACACTGCGCTGCTGGCGCGACACCCCGCCGCGACCGAACTTTCTGCAGGAATGTCGGAGGATCTGGAATCAGCGATCGAACACGGTTCCACGTGTGTGCGTGTCGGTACCGCCTTGATGGGCGCTCGACCGATAACCTCGGCGTAGCAAAGAAACCTCATCAGTCACATTCGACACATATGCTTGGGACGGACGAGGGCTGAGCAAGACTTCAACACCCGGCCGCCACCGGGGCCGAAGGAAGGTCGACCAGAATGAGCGAGCGAGGAATCGGCGCAGCCACCATCGTGGTCATGACGGACACGAGTGACAGCGAGGTGCGGTCATGAGCACGCTGCACAAGTTCAAGGCGTACTTCGGCATGGTTCCGCTCGAGGATTACGAAGACGATTACGTCGACGATCGGGCCCCCCGCGGTGCGAGCGATCGCGGCGGTGCGCGGCCCCGTAGCTACTCCGACCGGGCCGGCTACGGCGCCGATCGTTATGCCGAAGACCGTTATGGCGCCGAACGATTCGGTGCCGACCGGTTCGACGACGAGTCCGATTACCCGGAGCCCGCGTACAAGTCGCCCTACAAGGCGGGTTACCCGGCCTCCCGTGACTACGCCGACGAGCCCTACGGCGACGACCGCTATGAGGCGCCGCGGCGCCCCACCCGGATCGATGCCGCCCCGTCGTCGGGTGGCCGGTTCCGGGCGGGTGGCGGTGCGCCCATGCTGCGGGGAGCCACCCGGGGTGCGCTCGCCGTCGATCCCGATGCCGAGGAGCGGCGGCTGGAGGAGCGCGTGCGCCCCGAGCCCGCCGTGGCCCGCCGGCCCGGGATCTTCGAGGACGGAGGTCCCTTGTCCAAGATCACGACGCTGCGCCCGCGCGATTACAGCGAGGCCCGCATCATCGGCGAGCGCTTCCGCGAAGGTAACCCGGTGATCATGGACCTGGTCGATCTGAGCAATGCCGATGCCAAGCGACTTGTCGACTTCGCCGCCGGACTCGCGTTCGCGTTGCGCGGCTCGTTCGACAAGGTGGCGACGAAGGTGTTCCTGCTCTCACCCGCCGATGTCGACGTATCGGCGGAAGAACGCCGCCGGATCGCCGAAACCGGCTTCTACAACCAGAAATAGCGGTGTGAACCGGGGGGTTCGACAGTCCGGTCGCGTTCGGGGCGGTGTGGTCATTTTGCGCGACGCGGATTTTGGGGCAGAGTGAACTCGTGGCCTTGTTCGCGGTGCTGTACTTCGTGCTGTTCATCTTCTGGCTGTTGTTGATCAGCCGGGTGATCGTCGAGTTCGTCCGTAGCTTCGCCCGCGACTGGCGCCCGACCGGCGTCGTGGTCGTCATCCTGGAGGTGATCTTCACGATCACCGATCCACCGGTGAAACTGCTGAGACGGTTGATACCACCGGTGTCTCTGGGGGGAATTCGCCTGGATCTGTCGATTATGGTCCTGCTATTCATCGTCTTCATCCTGATGTCGATCGTGAGCAGGCTCGGCCAACCGGTAGCTCCGGTGTGACAGAATGGGCCAAGATACCTTGCTAGATCTGCTAGATCTCCAAAAGACGCGTGAAGGGATCCTTCCATGCCGCTGACCCCAGCCGATGTGCACAACGTCGCGTTCAGCAAACCACCGATCGGGAAGCGCGGCTACAACGAGGATGAAGTAGACGCCTTCTTGGATCTCGTGGAGCAGGAGCTCTCGCGTCTGATCGAGGAGAACGCCGACCTTCGCCAGCGGGTTGCCGAGCTCGATGCCGAGCTGGCAGACGCCAAGAAGAATCGGCCCGCGGCCCCCGCGACGGTGAAGGCCCCGGTGCAACAGGCACCGCCGCCGCCACCAGAACCGATCAAACCCCCGGTCCAACAAGCTCCGCCCGCGCCGATGCCGATCCCGGTGCCCGCGCCCAAGGATGCCCCCGGCGCGGATGCGAATCTGCAGGCCGCGAAGGTGCTCAGCCTCGCCCAGGAGATGGCGGACCGGCTGACCAGCGATGCCAAGACCGAGGCGGAGAACCTGCTGTCGAATGCTCGAGCAAACTCCGAGCGACTGGTCGGCGATGCGCGAACCCGCTCCGAGTCGATGATCGCGGATGCGCGGCAGAAGTCCGACGCGATGCTGACCGATGCCCAGAACCGGTCCGACAACCAGCTACGGCAGGCGAAGGAAAAGGCGGACGCCCTGCAGGCCGACGCCGAGCGCAAGCACACCGAGATCATGGCCACCATCACCCAGCAACGCAGTGTGCTGGAGAGCCGGATCGAGCAGCTCAAGACCTTCGAGCGCGAGTACCGCGTGCGGCTGAAGTCGTACCTGGAGTCGCAGCTCGAGGAGCTGGAGAACCGCGGCTCGGCGGTTCCGGTGGACGGTGGTGAGGCCTTCGCCGACGCCAACACCGCGAACAACCTCGCACCCGCGTCGTTTGCCAAGGGCAGCAAGTAACCTGGCCCTTGGCGGTGCGCACCCGCATCGCCGCCCGTTTGAAGTCGCTGTTCGAGTAGCTAGAGGAACAGTCGAACCGCCTGGCATGCCTAGGGGGTCATCATGCTTGTCTTGACGCTCGTCCTTGCCGCGATCGGATTCGCCCTGCTCGTGACTGCGCTGACCACCGGGTCGGTGCTGTGGGCATGGGGGTGCATCGTCGTCTGCGTGATCGGTGCTGTGCTGTTGCTGGTGAGTGCTCTCTCCATGCGCGGACCGGAAAGTGACGCGTCACCGCCGCCTGGGCGGCATGCCAGACGGTGAGTCGGTCGGCCCACGGAAAGTGGTTTGACCGCGCTGGTTAGAATCGAGAGGTATGGCGTTGATCCGGCTATCACCGGGGAGCCTTCGGAAGAACGGTGCCGGTGTGACCGGCGCTTACTAGAACCGAACGGGTGAGCCCGTCACAGCTCACAACGAGAGGTCCGGCCTGGTATCGCCGGACAAGCGGGGTGGTACCGCGGTTTCGGCGCAACCGGCGCCGTCATCGTCCCCGTGCCCACAGTGGACGCGCCTGCGGCGCGGTGGCACGAGGAGACGCATCCGCGATGGCGGACGACAGCAAGAGCGCATACCCCCGCGTCGACCTGGGCGCTGGTAGCAATGGCTCGTTCCCCGACCTGGAACGACGCGTGCTCGACGCCTGGGCGGCCGATGACACCTTCCGCGCGAGCATCGAGAACCGCTCCGGCGCAGCGGAGTTCGTGTTCTACGACGGCCCGCCGTTTGCCAACGGTCTGCCGCATTACGGTCACTTGCTCACCGGTTACGTCAAGGACCTGGTTCCGCGTTTCCAGACGATGCGCGGAAAGCGTGTCGACCGGCGTTTCGGCTGGGACTGTCATGGATTGCCCGCGGAAATCGAAGCTGAAAAGCAGCTCGGTATCACGGACAAATCACAGATCGACGCGATGGGGCTCGCGGAATTCAACGCCGCGTGCAAATCTTCGGTACTGCGGTATACCGGTGAATGGCGCGACTACGTGACCCGGCAGGCGCGCTGGGTGGACTTCGACAACGACTACAAGACTCTTGATCTCGACTTCATGGAGTCGGTGATGTGGGCGTTCAAGTCGCTGTACGACAAGGGCCTGATCTACCAGGGCTTCCGGGTGCTGCCCTACAGCTGGTACGAGCAGACCCCGCTGTCGAACCAGGAGACCCGGCTCGACGACGCCTACAAGATGCGCCAGGATCCGGCGGTCACCGTCGATATGGTGCTCAATGTCGCGGCCGACCATCCGCTGCACGAGCTGGATGGCGCCAACGCACTCATCTGGACCACCACGCCGTGGACCCTGCCCTCCAACCTGGCCATCGCGGTGCATCCGGATGTGCGCTACGTGCACGTGCGCGCCACCGATGGCAAGCGGTATCTGCTGGCGGCCGAGCGGGTCTCGCACTATGCCCGCGAGTTCGGCGAGGAGTCACAGGTACTCGGCGAGTTCGACGGCGCCGCATTGGCCGGGCTGTCCTACGCCCCGCCGTTCGATTTCTTTCTCGGGCACCCGAACGCGCACCGGGTGCTGACCGCCGACTACGTAACCACCGACTCCGGCACCGGAATCGTGCACCTCGCACCGGCCTTCGGTGAGGAGGATATGGACGTCGCGGCGGCCAACGGTATCGAGATCGTGCAGCCGCTGGATCAGGGCGGCAAGTTCACCTCTATGGTGCCGCCGTACGAGGGCCTGATGGTCTTCGACGCCAACCCGGTGATCATCAAGGATCTCAAGGCGGCGGGAAAGCTGCTGCGGCACGAGACGATCGAGCACTCGTATCCGCATAGCTGGCGCTCCGGTCAGCCGCTGATCTATATGGCCGTGCCGTCCTGGTTCGTCGCCGTTACCAAGTTCCGCGACCGGATGGTCGAGCTGAACAAGCAGATCACCTGGGTGCCCGAGCACATCCGCGACGGTCAGTTCGGTAAGTGGCTCGAGGGCGCGCGGGACTGGAACATCAGCCGGAACCGCTACTGGGGCAGTCCGATTCCGGTATGGGTCTCCGACGATCCGGCGCACCCGCGCATCGACGTCTACGGCTCGCTCGATGAGCTGGAGCGCGACTTCGGCGTGCGTCCGACCGATCTGCACCGCCCGATGATCGACGAGCTGACCCGGCCGAATCCCGATGACCCGACCGGCAAGTCGACCATGCGCCGGGTCCCAGAGGTGCTGGACTGCTGGTTCGAATCCGGTTCGATGCCGTACGCCCAGGTGCACTACCCGTTCGAGAACAAGGACTGGTTCGACTCGCACTTCCCGGGCGACTTCATCGTCGAGTACAACGGGCAGACCCGAGGCTGGTTCTACACCCTGCACGTGCTCGCGACCGCGTTGTTCGACAGCCCGGCCTTCAAAACCGTCGCGGCGCACGGCATCGTGCTCGGCGACGACGGGCTGAAGATGTCGAAGTCCAAGGGCAACTACCCGGACGTGAACGAGGTGTTCAACCGGGACGGCTCCGACGCCATGCGCTGGTTCCTGATGAGCTCGCCGATCCTGCGTGGCGGCAATCTCATCGTCACCGAGCGCGGCATCCGCGAGGGGGTCAGCCATGCGCTGCGCCCGCTCTGGAACGCGTGGACCTTCTTACAGCTGTACGCCTCGACGCCCGGTACCTGGCGCACCGATTCGCGGAATGTGCTCGACCGCTACATCCTGGCGAAGCTGGCGGCGACCCGCGATGCGATGACCGAGGCGCTCGAGGTCTACGACATCGCGGGCGCCTGCGAGGAACTGCGCTCGTTCGCCGACGCGCTCACCAATTGGTATGTGCGCCGGTCGCGTTCGCGCTTCTGGTCGGAGGACCGCGACGCCGTCGACACGCTGCACACCGTGCTCGAGGTAGTCGCCCGGCTGGCCGCGCCACTGCTGCCGCTGATCTCCGAGGTGATCTGGCGCGGGCTCACCGGGGATGCCTCGGTGCATCTGGCCGATTGGCCGAAGGAGGGTGAGCTGCCGGAGGACCCGGAGCTGGTCGCCGCGATGGACGAGGTGCGCACGGTCTGCTCGACGGTGCTGAGCCTGCGCAAGGCGCAGAATCTGCGGGTCCGGCTGCCGCTGGCCGAGGTCACCATCGCGGCCGCCGACGCCGAGCGGATGCGGCCCTACGCCGACATCATCGCCGACGAGGTCAATGTCAAGAAGGTCGATCTGACCACCGACGTCGCCGTGCACGGTCGCTTCGAATTGGCCGTCAACGCCAGGGCCGCGGGTCCGCGTCTCGGTAAGGACGTGCAGACGGTGATCAAGGCGGTGAAGGCGGGCGAGTGGTCCGAGGACGCCGCGGGCGTCGTCACCGCCGCCGGTATCACCCTGCTGCCGGAGGAGTACACCCAGCGGCTCGTCGCCGCCGAACCGGAGTCCACCGCCGCACTGCCCGGCAATGCCGGTCTGGTGGTGCTGAACTCGGTGGTCACCGAGGAGTTGGAGGCCGAGGGCTGGGCCCGTGACCTCATCCGTGATCTGCAGGAGACCCGGAAGTCCTTGGGGCTGGATGTCTCCGATCGCATCACCGTGGTGCTGGAGGTTCCGGCCGAACGGCAGGAGTGGGCGCGGACTCATCGGGATCTGATCGCGGGCGAAATCCTCGCCACCGAACTGACTTTCGGTGCCGCGGGCCCGGACGCCGCCGAGATCGTCGGCGGCGTCCGGGCGGCTGTCGTCAAGGCCTGAGGTCAGCGGATCGACCCACCCGGTGCGACGCGTTCGCGCCGGGTGGGTCGATCGCTTTCGGACGTCGGATTTCTGCCGCGGTTGTTCGCCACATCATCGGGTTCGACGGCCGGATACTGATTGCATAATGCAATCAGTATGTGACGAAGATCACATGCTGAAGATTTGCTGGAACTCTTGTCTCGATCTTGAAAGGCCCGGCAGAATCGCCAATGTTGCTGCTGATGCCGGGTTGTACCGGTGATGCTGCAGTGAATGCTCGGAGAGATTGTCCTGCTTGAAGCGCATTGTGACCGACGCTGTTTCGGTCCGCGGCGCACTGTGGCCAGCGGTCCCACCCCGATGATGAGGCCGATGCCACATATTAGCCAGACCGTCGACCGGCGGTCGTCTGGTGGGCCGACAGGAGGGTCGAGCATATGACCAGAAAACCGTTGCGCCGGATGATGTTCGGCTTCGTCGTCTCCGTTCTCACCACCCTGATCCTGGCGAGTCCGGCCCGGTCCGACACCGGCAGTGCCTCCGCAAGCGGGGGTTCGGGATCGGCGTCGGGCTCCGGACCGGGCAGCTCCAGCGGCTCGGCTGCGCTGCCGTTTCCGAGCCCGACCGGGCTCGGCGCGCTGGCCGCCGCCACCACCCAAATCGGCAAACCCTACGAATGGGGCGCCACCGGCCCGAACTCGTGGGATTGCTCCGCGCTGGTGCAGTGGGCGTTCCGGCAGGTCGGGGTAAAACTGCCGCGCACCACCTGGCAACAGGCGAAGGCTGGGCTGCCGGTGCCCTTCGGCGCGTTGTCCCCGGGCGACGTGGTCGTGCTGAATACCGACGGTTCGCACGTCGGTATCTACGCGGGGTCCGGGCGGGTGCTCAATGCCTTCGACTGGGGTGTACCGGTCGGCCTGAGCCCGCTCAGCATGTTCGACATCTACGCCATCCGGCGCTTCTGAGCCGGGCCGGTCGCGCCAGCCGGAATGCCCGCGCGACCCGCTGCCGTCGGCCTACTCCGGGGACTCCACCAGCTGGCGCAGCCGCGGCCCGTATTGGGGATGTGCCAGCGCGGAGGCGAACTGAGCGACCAGGTAGTCGGCCGGATTGCCGGTGTCGTACCAGCGGCCCCGGATGACCTGGCCGAAGACCGGATTGTCGGAGGCGTGCACGTTGATCGCGTCGGTCAGGTAGACCTCGCCCTCGCGGTGCTCGTACCAGCGCTCGGTCTGGCGGCGCAACTCGTCGACGATGCCCGGGGTGACCACGTACCCGCCGATCGCGGCGAAGGAGGAGGGCGCGTCCTCCGGCTTGGGCTTCTCCATCAGGCCCGTGATGCGCAGCAGGCCGTCACCGCGGTCGTCGGCGACCACCGGCACGCCGTAGCGCTTGGATTCGGACGGGTCCATCGGCATCAGGGCCAGGACCGGCGCACCGGTCGACTCGTAGGCATCGATCAACTGCTGGGCGCGCGGCACCTCGGCGACGAAGACGTCGTCCGGCCAGAGCACCAGCATGGGCTCGTCGCTCGAGTTACGGGCGGCGTTGAGCACCGGGGTGCCGTTGCCGTAGGGGCCGTGCTGATCGAGGTAGGTGATGTGGCCGAGCCGGGAAAGCTCGCCGACCTCTTCGACGGCGTCGGCGTAGGCGGTCTTGCCATCCGCGCGCAGCTGTGTCACCAGCGCCGGATTGGGCCGGAAATGGTCCTGGATCAACGACTTGCCACCACTGACCACGATGGTGATGTCGGTGATGCCGGACGCGACGAGTTCGCGGACGGTGTGCTCGATGACCGGCTTGTCGCCGACCGGCAGCATCTCCTTGGGGATGGCCTTCGTCAGCGGGAGGAGCCGGGAGCCGATTCCGGCGGCCGGGATCACGGCCTTGCGGATCTTCATGATCCGATCATCACATACGAAGGGGGGTTGAACGTGGGATCCCCGGGCTTCGGCACGGATTCTCCTGTCTCTGCCGTGCGATGCATCGGACCAGGTCACGGGTGGTCGACGCGGGTGGGGGCGGGGCCGCCGGGCGGTCCGGAATACACAGCGGATCGGCAGCTATGTGTCAGCCACCGTCCAGCTCGGGACCGGGGCGCGGGCGGTCGCGGCGGCGGCGATCTGTCGGTGGGTCGGCGTAGATTCCCGCATATGAGTGAGGCATGGGAGGGGGAGTCGTGAGTACCGACAAGGCGGTCGTCGCCGAGATCGTCGAACAGCTCGAGCCGCTCGACGTGCGCGCCCGCGCCATGTTCGGTGAGTACGGGCTGTACTGCGATGACAAGATGGTCGCGCTGATCTGTGACGATCGGCTGTATCTGAAGCCGAGTCCGGTTGCGGCCGATTTCGCCGACGAGTCCTGGCTGGCCTCGCCGTATCCGGGCGCCAAGCCGCACTACCTGGTACCGACCGCGCGGCTGGCGGACTCCGTGTGGCTGGGACAGTTCGTCAAGCGCACCGCCGATGTGCTGCCGAAGCCGGTGCGCAAGCCCAGGAAACGTCCAGCGAAGCCACAGTGAACCACCCGGCGAAGTCGCCCTATCCGCCGGAACATGCCGACCGCGCGGCCCGGCGGTGGGTCCTCCATATCGATATGGACGCATTCTTCGCCTCGGTCGAACAGCTGACCCGCCCGACGCTGCGCGGGCGGCCGGTATTGGTCGGCGGAACCGGTGGCCGCGGCGTCGTGGCGGGCGCCAGCTATGAGGCCCGGGTGTTCGGGGCGCGCTCGGCGATGCCGATGCACCAAGCCAAAAGACTGGTGGGAGTGACGGCGGTGGTGGTGCCGCCGCGCGGGGCGGTCTACGGCGTCGTCAGCTGCCGGGTCTTCGACGCGCTGCGCAGCCGGATCCCGGTGCTGGAGACGCTGTCCTTCGACGAGGCCTTCGGCGAACCCGCTGAGCTGGCCGGGGCGACCACCGCGCGGGTACACGAATTCTGCGTGGACCTGCGCGCACTGGTGCGAGAACGGACCGGGCTGGTCGCCTCGGTCGGCGCGGGCACCGGAAAGCAACTCGCCAAGATCGCCTCCGGCCTGGCCAAACCCGATGGGATTCGGGTGGTTTCGCCCGACGAACAGCAGGAACTCTTGGCCGGATTGCCGGTGCGCAAGCTGTGGGGGATCGGTCCGGTGGCCGATAGCAAGTTGCGCTCGCTCGGCATCGAAACGGTCGGCGCGTTCGCGGCGCTGCCGGAATCGGAGGCGGTCTCGATCCTCGGCGGCAGCGTCGGCGCGGCCCTGCACCGCCTGGCCCGCGGCATCGACGACCGCCCGGTCGCCGAACGCGCCGAGGCCAAACAGATCAGCGCCGAAACCACGTACGAACACGACATCGTCACGCTGTCGCAGCTGCGGCCCGCGATCGAGGCGATGGCCGCGTCCGCCCACCGACGGCTGGAGAAGGACGGTCGCGCGGCCCGCACCGTGGTGCTCAAATTGAAGAAGTCCGATATGAGCATCGTGACCAGGTCGTTCACGCTGCCCTACGCGACCACCGATCTGGTCACGCTGACCACCGCGGCGCAGCGTTCGGCGATCGACCCGGTCGAATTGGGCCCGATCCGGTTGGTCGGGGTCGGTTTCGGTGGGCTCTCGACGGTGCGGCAGGAATCGTTGTTCCCCGAACTGGATCAGAGCCCGGTGGCGGATATCGCGGAGAGCGGCTGGGAACCGGACCCACAGCCCGAGGCGTCCCGCACCCACGCGGACACGCCGACGCACTGGTTTCCCGGAATGGACGTGATACACCCGGAATTCGGGCACGGCTGGGTGCAGGGCGCGGGGTTCGGGGTGGTCACCATACGGTTCGAGACCAGCTCGACAGGGCCGGGCCCAGCGCGTACCTTCAGCGCCGACGACATCAGTCTGTCCCGTGCGGATCCGCTCGGCAGCCTCCAATGACCGGTAGCCTGGGTAGTCTCGTGCAGTGCCGCCGGTCGGGTGGATGCTGCCGCGGTAACGCTGTGATATCCAATACCAGACCTACCCGAACGCAAAGGACGAGCAGTTGAAGCTTCGTAAGACTGGACGCATCGCGATCGCCGGCCTGGCCATTGCCGCAACCCTGAGCATGACCGCTTGTGGTGGCGACGACAAGAGCAATGACGCCAAGCCGACCAAGGCATCGACCAGTGCCAAGGCCACCGCCACGGCGAATCTGCCCGCGGTCCCGACCGTGGCGGAGCTGAACGCGCAGTTGCAGAAGGCGCTGGATCCGTCGGTGCCCAATAGCGAGAAGCTGGATATGGTGCAGGGCGCCGAGGCCGACCCGGAGCTGCCGGGCCGACTGGCCGAGGCCTACAAGTCGACCAATGCCTCGGTGGAGGTGACCGAGGTGACCGCTTTCGGTGACACCATCAACGCCAAGGCCAAGATCGTGTTGAACGGCCAGGAGAACATCGCCGATGTGCCGTTCGTCGCCGAGAACGGCAAGTGGAAGGTCCAGAAGGCCTGGGCCTGCCAGATGCTGACCGCCCTCGGCCAGCAGTCGGCCGCCTGCGGCTAGACCGGACCGCGCGGTAGGCCCCGGACCGTCGGCCCGGGGCCTACCGCAGCCGCGCCTGCACCACATTCATCCATGAAAACCGCAGGCCAGGCCGTTGACCGGGGGATTCACGCGACTGTGCCGCACCGGCAACGGGTTTCGTTCTCAGGAAGTGCCGTTACTATCACCCCCCGTGGCGGACACGATGGTATGGGCGGGGCAGCCGTCCGTCGAGCAATCCAGTCCCGGGACGGCACACCGCAATACGCGCGGGGGATGGGCCGGACCGGTCGCCTTGATCACGGCGCTGATCGGCGCTCTCTGCGCGATCGCCGTCCCGGTGTTGCCGGTGCGAGTGGACGCGGCGACGCTGTCCTGGCCGCAGGCGGGCTCGACGCGCGGCATCGAGGCGCCGCTGGTCGCTTACGCGCCGTCGATCTTCGACGCCACCGTGCCCTGCGCGGCCATCGACCAGTTGTCGGTGCACGGCGGCGTCCTCGCCGCCACGGGTCCGACCGGCGCGCCGGATCTGGCGAAGTACGGATTCATCGCACAGGTGCAGGCGGGCGCGGCCGGTGCTCCGGCTCGGCTGGACGTGGTGCTGCGAAACCAGGCGCTGTTCAGCGTTCCGGTCGATCAGCTGGCTCCGGATTGTGAGCTGACGGTGCACGCCGATCAGTCGGGAGCCACCGCGATGCTGACAGGTTCCGGGACGGCTCCCGCGACGCTGGCCGGAGACTTCCGGCCACAGCTGGTCGGCGTCTTCAGTGATCTTGCGGTTGCCGACGGCACGCGGGTCACCGCGGAACTCGACACCAGATTCTCCTCGTCGCCGACACCGATCAAGCGCGCCGCGATCTGGATCGCGGTACTCGCCACCATCGTTGCGCTGTGCGCGCTCTACCGCCTCGACCGCCGCGACGGCAGACTGATCCGGCGCTGGCTGCCACAGCGCTGGTGGCGTTTCTCGCTGCTCGACGGCGTGGTGCTCGGGACACTGGTGATCTGGCACTTCATCGGGTCGACGACCTCCGACGACGGCTATCAATTCGGCATGGCCCGCGCCTCCGGGGTCTCCGGCTATATGGCCAACTATTTCGCCTACTTCGGTGTTCCCGAGAATCCGATCGGCACACCGTATTACGACCTGATCCGGATCATGGCCGAGGTGTCGACGGCCAGTCCCTGGGTGCGCCTACCCGCGCTGCTGTGCGGGGTGTTCATCTGGCTGCTGCTCAGCCGCGAGCTGGTGCCGCGACTAGGGGTGGCGGTGCGGCACAACACGATTGCGTTGTGGACCGGCGCGCTGGGCTTCCTCACCGTATGGATGGCGTACAACAACGGTTTGCGACCGGAACCGCCGGTGGCGCTTGGACTGCTGCTGACCTGGTGTTCGGTCGAGCGCGCGATCGCGACCCGGCGGCTGCTGCCCGCCGCGGTCGCGATTCTGGTCGCGGCATTCACGGTGACCGCGGGACCGTCCGGTGTCATCTGTATCGCGGCGTTGCTCGCGGGGTTGCGGCCGGTGGCGCGGATCGTCATGGATCGTGTGGGCCGACCGCGGAACCTGCGGGAACGGCTGGTCGGCTACGCCACGCTGCTGGCCCCGCTGGGTGCGGCCGGTGTGCTGGTGCTGGCGATAGCGTTCGCGGATCAACCATTGGCCGCGGCATTGGAGATGCAGCGGGTGCATCACGCGATCGGGCCGGATGAGCCGTGGTTCCAGGAGTACCTGCGCTACCAGTACTTATTCCAGGGTGAGACCGACGGCTCGGTGGGCCGCAGGATCGGCATCTTCATGATGCTCACCGGAATTCTCGTCTGCGTGATCATGCTGCTGCGCAAGGGCGGTCGGATCCCGCAGACCGCGATGGGTCCGTCCCGCCGGATTCTCGGAACCACCGTCGGAGCCTTGGTGCTGATCATGGTCACGCCCACCAAATGGACGCATCACTTCGGGGTGTTCGCCGGTGTGGCCGGTGCCGTCGCGGTACTGACCGCGATGGCGGTCGGTCCGCGGGTGCTGCGCGCACCGCGCAATCGAGCTCTCTTCGCCGCCGTGATCGCCTTCCTGCTGGCCCTGGTCTTCTCCGGCCCCAATGAATGGTGGTACGTCTCCTCCTACGGCATGCCGTGGTGGGATAAGCCGCCGGTGCTGGCCGGACTGGCGCTGAACAAGCTGTTCCTGTTGCTGGCGATCGTCTTACTCGTCGTGGCGGCCTGGTGGCAGGTCCGGGCTCCGGAACCCGGCACGCCGCACCGGGTTTCGCGGTTCGCCTGGCGTGTTTCGCTGCTGCCGCCATTGACGATCGCGCTGGCCGCGCTGGTGTTGTGGGATCTGGGGTCCTTCGCCAAGGCGGCCATGGCACAGGGCCAGGCTTTCTCCCTCGCGCGCTCGAATATCGACGCGGTGACCGGTGACCCGTCCGGGCTGGCGGGACATGTTCTGGTCGAGGCGGATCCGAACGCGGGAATGTTGCGCCCGCTCACCGGTGACGCGTTCAGCACACTATCGGGTAGTGCGACGGGCTTCACCGCGGGCGGCGTCGCCGACGACCTGCGACCTGACGACGAGGCGACCGGATCCGTTGGCAGTATCGCCGACGCGTTGAACAGCAGCAACACCTCGTCCAGCCATGAGGCCGGAACGGCCAGCGCCGCATTGCCGTTCGGGCTGGATCCGGCCACCACCCCGGTACTCGGCAGCTACCGTTCCGGTGATGCGGGGCCCGCCGAGCTGACCACCGGCTGGTACCGGCTGCCCGAGCCGGACCGGCGTACGGGAATCGTCGCGCTGAGCGCGGCCGGCCGGATTCGGTCGGTGGATGCCGACGGCATCGTCACCCCCGGACAGTCTCTCGAGATCGAATACGGCACAACCGATTCCGATTCCACCGCGCGGCCGATGGGCCGGGTCGCCCCGATCGATATCGGGCCCGCCCCCTCGTGGCGCAATCTCCGGGTGCCCTTCGCCGAGATCCCGGGGGACGCCGATGTGATCCGTCTCGTCGCCGTCGACCGGGATCGCAATCCGCAGCAGTGGTTGGCGCTGACCCCGCCGCGCGTTCCGCGGACCACCACCTTGAGCGAACTGGTCGGGTCACGGGTTCCGGTGCTCACGGACTGGATGGTCGGACTCCAGTTCCCCGGTCAGCGCCCGTACAACCACCGCGACGGCATTGCCGAAATACCCGTCTACCGCATCCTCCCGGATCGGCCGGGCGCGGAGATCACCACGCTGTGGCAGAGCCATGACAAGGGCGGACCGCTCGGCTGGTCCGGCATGCTCCTGCGCGCACGGACCCTGGCCACCTATCTGAACCACGACTGGCGCAGGGACTGGGGCGAACTACAGCAGCTCACCCGCATCGACCCGGACGCCGAGTCCGCGAACCCGCTGATCATTCAGCGGGACTATTCCGGCCTGTGGTCTCCCGGCCATCTCAGCACCGCCTGGTAGCCCCATCACCCCGGCGCCGCGGTAGCCGGGTGCGATTCCGCGGTGTCCGGCGGCCTTGTCCGGGTCAGCCGTTGGCGGTGGCGATGCTGGTGGCGAGGGCGACGAGGTCGTCGCCGGTGAGGCCCGGATATCCGTGCAAGAGGGTGCGCCAGCGGTCCGGGATGGCGGAGGCGCCCCAGCGGGCGCCGAGCAGGCCGCCCGCGATGGCGGCCGTGGTATCGGTGTCGCCGCCCGCGCGGACGCAGAGTTCGAGGGCCAGCGGGAGATGGTGCGGGCCGGAGGAATCGGCGGTGGTGATGGCCCACCAGGCGGTTTGCAGGGCGTGCACGACCCAGCCGTTATTCGGGAAGGCTCGAGGTGTGCCGGTTTCGGCCTGATCGAGCAGGTGATTCCAGTAGTCGGCGCTGACCGATGCGGCGACGAATTCGCGGACACCGCCGAAATCGGCTGCGAGCACCGCATGCCGGATGGCGTAGGTCCAGATCTTGCACGCCTCGATCGCCTGGTGATCGTGGTGGGTGAGGGCGCCGATCCGGCCCGCCATCCGCACGCATTCTTCGGCATCGCCGAGGTAGGCGAGGGCGACCGGCGCGGTGCGCATCAGCGATCCGTTACCGCCGGTGCGTCCTTCGATGGACATGGCTTGAATTCGCATCTCGAGCGCGGACTTCGGGCGAGCCGAGAGCACCTGGCCGGTCTGGACGCCGACATCCGGTGGATCGGATTCGTACCAGCGCACGAATCCGGCTGCTACCGCGTCGAGGTCGATGCCGGGGCCGGATCCGGCGGCCTGTGCGATCGCCACCGCCATCGAGGTGTCGTCGGTCCATTCGCCGGGCGCCCACCGGCACGGACCGCCGCCGATCATATCGATTTCGCGATCCGCCGCCGGATGGGTGAATTCGTATCCGGCACCCAGCGCATCGCCCGCCGCGGTCCCGATCAGCACTCCGGCCGCTCGATCCAGTTGCCCGTCGTCCAGCATTGTCCAACCCCTCAGGTCCCGCGTTGATCGGCAAATGTACCGGAGAGCGCGCCCCTTCCTTCCTGTTGTGATGTGACAAGCGAGGCGCCGGTTATCTGTGCCGTTGCGACGAAATGCGCGGTATCCCGACCCGCGCCGGTACCGGGTCAGCGGGTGGGCGGTTCCTCGGGGACCGGTTCCGCCCGGGGTGAGCGGTGGGTGCGGCGGCTGCGCAGCAGGGCGTCGGCGGTGAAGATCGCGAGCGCGGCCCAGATCAGGGCGAAACCCGCCCAACGGGAGGCGGGCATCGGCTCGTGCACCACCGCGACGCCCCAGGCCATCTGCAGCGCGGGGGTCAGATATTGCAGCAGGCCCATGGTGGACAGCGGAACTCGTTGTGCGGCAATGGCGAACAGCAGCAGCGGGACCAGCGTCACCGGTCCGGTCGAAATCATCAGTCCGGCGTGCGCCGGGCTCGACCCGAAGTCGCTGTGTCCCAGCGCGGCCAGCACCAGGATGAATCCGAGCGCGAACGGTGCGGCAACGATGCCCTCGGCGGCGATTCCGCGCAGCGCGTCCAGCCGGATGACCTTTTTCACCAGTCCGTAGATCGCGAACGAACACGCCAGCGCCAGCGCGATGATCGGCGGCCTACCGTAGTCGACGGTGAGCACCGCCACCGCGATGGCGCCGAGACCGAGTGCCGCCCATTGCGCCCGGGCCAGTCGCTCCCGGAAGATGATCACCCCGAACGCGACCGTGACCAGCGGATTGATGAAGTATCCCAGCGCGCATTCCACCACATGCCCGGAGGTCACACCGTAGACGTAGGTTCCCCAATTGAGCGAGAGCGCGGTCGAGGCGACCGCCGCCAGCCGCCAGGTCCGGCCGTCGATACCGCGCATCTCGCGCAATCGGCCCGCCAGCGCCAGTACGACGAGCACCAACAGCAGTGTCCAGACGATCCGCTGGGCCACGACTTCCGCCGGGCTCGCGAAGGCGAGCAGGCCGAAGAACGCGGGAAATAACCCCCAGATCAGAAACGCGCTTGTACCAAACGCAACACCGGGGACTGCTGTGATTCGCCGCACTCGACTCAGGCTACTTCGCCTATCCGACAGCGCCTGCTGAACGACGTGTCTCGCGACACGCTTTAGGCTGGCAGGCATGTCGATCAGCGTGCAGGTATCGGGCACCACCGGACTCACCACGGCGGAGGTCGAGCAACGTCGCCGCGACGGGCTCACCAACGATGTGCCGGATCGGGCCAGCCGCTCGGTCCGTGACATCATCCGGGCGAATGTCTTCACCCGCATCAATGCCATCCTCGGGGTGCTCTTCATCCTGGTGCTGGCCAGCGGATCGATCATCGACGGCATGTTCGGCCTGCTCATCGTCGCCAACAGCGCGGTCGGCATCATCCAGGAGGTCCGCGCCAAGCGCACCCTAGACCAGCTCGCCATCGTCAGCCAGGCCAAGCCGACGGTGCGCCGAGACGGTAAATCCCTCCAGGTGGCCCCGCGCGAGGTGGTGCTGGACGACCTGATCGAACTCGGCCCCGGCGACCAGATCGTGGTCGACGGCGTGACCGAGGAGTCCGCCTTACTCGAGGTGGACGAATCGCTGCTCACCGGCGAGGCAGACCCGGTCGATAAACAGGTCGGCAGCGAGGTGATGTCGGGCAGCTACGTGGTCTCCGGCAGCGGCGCCTACCGCGCCACCAAGGTCGGCCGCGACGCCTACGCCGCCCGGCTGGCCGAAGAGGCGAGCAAATTCACACTCGTGAAGTCGGAGCTGCGCAGCGGTATCGACACCATCCTGAAGGTGATCACCTACCTGCTGATCCCGGCGGGCCTGCTGAGCATCTACAACCAGCTGGTCTCCAGCAAGGAGAGCTGGCAGCCCGCGGTGACCGGCATGGTCGCGGCGCTGGTGCCGATGGTGCCGGAGGGCTTGGTGCTGATGACCTCGGTCGCGTTCGCGGTCGGCGTCGTGCGCCTGGGCAGGCGCAAGTGCCTGGTGCAGGAATTGCCCGCGATCGAGGGCCTGGCCCGGGTGGACGTGGTGTGCGCGGATAAGACCGGCACGCTCACCGAAAACGGCATGCGCCTGTCGGGTATCAAGACGCTGACCGGTTTCGAGGACACCGAGGTGCGACAGGCATTGGCCGCGTCGGCCGCCGACGACCCGCGCCCCAACGCCAGCGTGCAGGCCATCGCCGAGGGACTGGGGGACGGCCCCGGCTGGCGGCAGACCGCGGTCGCACCGTTCTCCTCGGCCAAGAAGTGGAGCGGCAGCTCCTATGGGACATATGGCGATTGGCTGCTCGGGGCGCCGGATGTGCTGCTCGACCCGGACTCCGAGGACGCCAGGGTCGCCGAGGAACTCGGATCGTCGGGTCTGCGGATCCTGTTGCTGGCGCGCAGCGATAGGCCCGTGGACGCCCCGGACGCGCCCGGAATCGTGCGGCCCGCCGCGCTGGTGGTGCTGGAGCAGAAGATCCGTCCCGATGCCCGCGAGACCCTCGAATACTTTGCCGATCAGGATGTTTCGATCAAGGTGATCTCGGGTGACAACGCCGTCTCGGTCGGCGCCGTCGCCACCTCGCTCGAGCTGCCCGGCGGCGACCACGCGGTCGACGCCCGCAGATTGCCCGAGGACCGCGAGCAACTCGCCGATGTGCTCGAGCACGAGACCACCTTCGGCCGGGTCCGCCCCGATCAGAAGCGGGCCATGGTGGCCGCGTTGCAATCGCGCGGACATACCGTCGCCATGACCGGCGACGGCGTGAACGACGTACTGGCGCTGAAGGATTCCGATATCGGAGTCGCGATGGGCTCGGGCAGTCCGGCGACCCGCGCGGTCGCGCAGATCGTGCTGCTGGACAACAAGTTCGCCACGCTGCCCTACGTGGTCGGCGAGGGTCGCCGGGTGATCGGCAATATCGAGCGGGTCTCGAATCTGTTCCTCACCAAGACCGTCTACTCGGTGCTGCTGGCCTTCCTGGTCGGTCTGGCCGGAGTCGGCTCGCAGATCTTCGATTACGAGCCGATCGCCTATCCGTTCCTGCCCCGGCACGTCACGATCGCGGCCTGGTTCACCATCGGCATTCCGGCCTTCATCCTGTCGCTGGCCCCGAACAATGAGCGCGCCCGGACCGGATTCGTCGGGCGCGTCATGCGATTGGCGATTCCCTCCGGCGTGGTGATCGGTGTCGCGACCTTTGTCGCCTACTTGATCGCCTACGCAGGCCCGAACGCCACCGAGGACCAGAAGGTACAGGCGGGCACCACCGCGCTCATCACCTTGATCATGATCGCGGTCTGGGTGCTCGCCATCGTGGCGCGGCCGTATGTCTGGTGGAAGGTCGTGCTCATTTCGGCCTCGATCGCCGCGTACGTCTTCCTGTTCACGGTTCCGTTCACCCGGGAGTTCTTCAAACTGGATCCGTCCAATGTCCGGCTCACCACCGCCGCGTTCATCTGTGGCGCCGTCGGCATCGTGCTCGTCGAGGCTGCCTGGTGGATCAGCGCGGCGCTGCACGGGGAGCAGCGGCGGCTGATTCCGGCCTCACCCGGCGGCAGCGCCTGAGCGAGCCGGCGGGGTCGAAATCCGGGCAGGACGGCGGTGTCTGTCTAGCCCTCGCGGATTGGACGGCCAACTGGACACCCGACCTGCCGCGCCGCGAGAAGCCTTGTGCGAGGGGGTCATTCGGAGTTGGAGTACCTTTTCCGAATATGGAGGTACTGCTGCACCAGATCGACGCGTTCACCGACGCACCGTTCTCGGGCAACCCGGCCGCGGTCATGCCGCTGTCCTCGTGGCTGCCGGACGAGCTGTTGCAAAAATTGGCCGAGGAGAACAACCTCGCCGAGACCGCCTTCTACACCTCGCACTTACCCCCGGAGGCGGGGGTGCCGCCGGACGATCGGCCGGTCTTCCACCTGCGTTGGTTCTCCCCGGCCGCCGAGGTCGCCATGTGCGGGCACGCCACCCTCGCGACGGCCGCGCAGATCCTGGAGGACACCCACCCCGGCGCCGATATGGTCAGCTTCTTCACCCGCAGCGGCTGGTTGCACGTCGAACGCACCGACGACGACGAATACGTGCTCGACCTGCCGGTGGTCGATTCGGTCGAGATCGAGCCGTCGCCCGCCCTCGTCGCCGCATTGGGTGTGACGCCGGTTCGCGCCTTCACGGGTGCCGACGAGGTCATCGTGCTGGCCACCGAAGCCGAAGTCCGCGCGGCCCGTCCGACGCTCGGTGCCTTTCCGAAGCTGCCACGCTGTGCTGTCATCACCGCGCGCGGCGACGAATTCGACTTCGTCTCCCGGGTCTTCGCCCCCGGGATCGGTGTGCCCGAGGATCCGGTGACCGGGTCCGCGCACGCGCTGCTGGTTCCGCTGTGGGCCAAGGAGATCGGGCGCAACACGCTGCTCGCCCGGCAGCTGTCCCGACGCGGCGGCACGCTGCGCTGCGAAATCGTCGGCGACCGGGTGCTGTTGGCCGGCCGGTGCCGCCGCTATCTCGACGGGGTGGTGACGCTGCCGGATTGAGCCGTTCGGTCCGGGACGGCCGTCACCCCCCCGTCGCAAGGGGCTACAGGCGTGCCGGTTCCGGATTCGTGGCGGCCGGGTCGGGCCGTTCGGGGGCCGGATGCGATATCCGCGACGGCCACCAGACACGCTCGCCCGCGATGAGTGTGAGAGCCGGGACGAGCACCGACCGGACCAGCAGGGTGTCCAGCAGCACGCCGAACGCCACCGCGAATCCGATCTGGGCCAACGAGACCAGGGGCAGAGTGACCAGCACCGCGAAGGTCGCGGCCAGCACCACACCCGCCGAGGTGATGACCCCGCCGGTCACCGAGAGTGCGCGCAGCATGCCCGCCCTTGCGCCGATCCGCTGGGACTCCTCCCTGGCCCTGCTCATCAGGAAGATGTTGTAGTCGACGCCGAGGGCGACCAGGAACAGGAAAGCCAGCAGGATCAGCCCGGAGTCCAGGCCCTCGAAACCGAAGAGGTGCTCGAACGCGAAAACACTGGCGCCCAAGGCGGATCCGAAGGACAGCACCACCGTGAGCACCAGCCCGATCGGCGCGGCGACGGCGCGGAGCAGCAGACCGAGCACTACTGTCACCACCAGCAGCACCAGCGGAATCACCACCCAGCGGTCGCGGCTGGACGCGTCGGCGGTATCGAGATTCGCCGCACTCGGGCCCCCGACCACGATGCCGGGTGCGAGCGCGGCGACGGTGTCGCGCAGGCGCTCGATAGTCGCGTATTCGGCTGCGGAATCGGCCGGATCGCGTGGAATCGCGGTGATCTCACCGAATTCCGGGCCGGAGCGTCCCGCCTCGGCCGCGCCGATACCCGGATCGGCGGCGACCGCGCGCAAGACCGCGTCCCGGGCGCCGTTGGGCGCCATGACGAGCAGCGGAGTGCCGGCGCGGTCCGGGAAGTGCGCGGCGAGCAGGGTTTGGCCCCGCAGCGATTCCGGGGTCTGCACGAACTGGTCGGCGCGCGAGAGGGATTCGGTATTGCCGAGTAGTCCTAGACTCAGCAGGACGAGCACCGCGATCGACGCGACAGCCGACAAGACCGGCCTGCGTGCGATATTCGCCCCGATTCGATCCCAGACCGTGGCCCGCGTGACGTGCTGCGGCAGCACCCGCGGAATGCGCGGCCAGAATATCCCTCGGCCGCAGACCACCAGCAGGGCGGGAAACAGCGTCACCAGTACCAGCAGCGTGCATACGATCCCGGCCGCGCCGACCGGGCCCATCCCGGCGGCATTGTTCATCTCCGCCGCGACCAGGCACAGCAGGCCGAGGCTCACCGTCGCCGCCGAGGCGGCGATCGCGGGTACCGAACGCCGCAGCGCGGCGCGCATGGCCGCCCCGACCTCCGAACGATGGTGCAGCTCTTCGCGATACCGGGCGACGATGAGCAGCGCGTAGTCGGTGCCGACGCCGAAGACCAGGATGGTCAGCACGGCCGCGCTCTGATCGTTGACGGTGATATCGAAGGTCCGCACCAGTACGTACACCGCCGCCATGGCGAGCACATTCGCGGCGGCGACCGCGATGAGCGGCACCAGCCACAGCAGTGGGCTGCGGTAGGTCAGCAGCAGGATCACCGTCACGACCAGTGCGGTGACCAGCAGCAGACGCTCATCGATACCCTCGAACGAACCCTCGAAATCCGCCTGCAGCGCACCAGGTCCGGTGACCTGGACGGTGAGACCGGCCGGATGATCGGCGACCATCGCCCGGAATTCCTCGATATAGGTCGCGGATTCACCGTAGGCTGCGCCGATCATGATCGGATACATCTGCGCCTGACCGTCATTGGAGGTGATCGGCTGGGCGGGACCGCCCGCGCTGTCGTATTTCGCTCGCAGCGTGGCGAACTGGGCGGCGGCTGTGGCACGGTCCGCATCGGTCAAACCCGCGGCGCGGTGGTACACCACGAGAAAGACGTTTTCGGTGCCGCCGGGTAGCGCCGCCTCCCATTCGGCCGCCATGGTCGATTGCGCGCTCGCGGGCAGATAGTCGGTCTCCCTGTCGGACTTGACGTCATCGAGGCCACCGGCCAGCGGTACCAGCGCGGCGAGCGCCGCGATCCATACGCCGATCAGCAGCCAGGCTCTGGCTTTGATACCCATCACTGTCTCCTTGTTGTGAACACAGGAGCAGCGTGGCGGGAACGGCGCCGGAAGACGTCCGCCCGCGGAGGGCTGTTGGAAATACTCCGCACGGAGTACCCGTCGCGGTGTCGGCTGCTGGACAATGGCGGGAATGGATGAACGGTGGTGGACGAACGGCGTGCTCACCGGCGTGCTCCTCATCGGTGAGCCGGCGCTGGCGGCCCTGTTGCCGAGTCCGAGGTCACTCGACGCCTTCGGTGCCGTGCTGCTGATGCTGGCGACGGTGCCGCTGGTCGCGCGCGTATTCGCGCCGCTCCCGGTGCTGTTGGCGCACCTCGCGGTGGCCGTGCCGTACCACGTGGGTGAGTATCCGCACGAGGCCGTGGTCCCGGCGACGATCATCGCGCTCTACACCGTGGCCAGATACGGCAACCGGCGTCGCACCGCGATCGTTCTCGGCCTGGTCGTCGGATTCGGCGTATCCGGAATCCTGATGTCGCCCACCGGCGATGAGAACACCGCGCTGGAAGCATTCGGCGCGGTCAGCTGGTTCGTGCTGGCTTGTGTGGCGGGCGAGGCGGTGCGGTTGCACCGCGCGTATATCGGCGAGGTGCTGGATCGCGCCGAACAGGCCGAGCGCACCCGAGATGAGGAGGCACGCCGTCAGGTCGCCGAGGAACGATTGCGCATCGCGCGGGATCTGCACGACCTGCTGGCCCATACGATTACGGTCATCCAGGTGCAGGCGGGCGTGGCCTCCCATCTGGTCACCGAACGTCGAGCCGATCGCACCATGGTGCTCGAGGCGCTGGAGACCATTTCCGGGGCGTGCTCCGACGCCCGCGCCGAACTCACGGCGACCGTCGGTGTGTTGCGCACCCCCGGCGGTGCGGCAAGGGCCCCGCTGCCGGCGCTCGCGCAGGTGCCGGCACTGGCCGAATCGGCCGAGGCCGCCGGTGTCACCGTGGATTTCGACACCGTCGGTGCGGTGCGCCCGCTCACCCCGACCGTCGAAATGGTCGGCTACCGCATCGTCCAGGAGGCATTGACGAATGTGGCCAAACACGCCTCGGCCACCCGCGCCACCGTCCGCCTCGAGTACCACCCCGACCGTCTGATCGTCTGCGTCCGCGATAACGGCTGCGGAAGTACCGGCGGCACAGCGGGATTCGGCATTCGCGGCCTGATCGAGCGGGCCGAGGCCATCGGCGGGTCGGCGGAGGTGACCGGTGACGCAACCGGATTCACCGTCACCGCCGAACTGCCGACCGCGGGTCCGTCGGGGGCGCCGGACTCGCCGCTCGCGGCGTCGGAGCGCGCCGCGGCGCGGGAGCGTGCCACCGCATTCGGTCGAATACCCGGTGTGGCTTCATGATCCGGGTACTGCTCGCCGACGATCAGGCGCTGATACGCGGCGCCTTCGCGATGTTGGTCGCCTCGGCGCCCGATATGGCGGTGGTGGGGGAGGCGGCGACCGGGCGTGAGGCGGTCGCCCTGGCGCGCTCCGAGCGGGCCGATGTCGTGGTGATGGATATCCGGATGCCGGATCTGGACGGGATCGCCGCCACCACGCTGATCGCCGCCGATGAGAATCTGGCAGGGGTCAGGGTGCTGGTGCTCACCACGTACGACACCGATGACAATGTGCTGGCCGCACTGCGCGCGGGCGCCAGCGGGTTCCTCATCAAGGACACCAGCCCCGCCGCACTCCTCGACGCCATCCGCACCGTGGCCGCGGGGGAGTCACTGTTATCTCCGAGCGTGACCGCCACCGTGATCGCCCGGGTCCGCGCGGTACCCGATCCCGCCCCGCGGCCCTCCCTCGGCACCCTCACCGACCGCGAACTCGACGTCCTGGTCCTCGTCGCCCGCGGCCTGACCAACACCGAGATCGCCGAAACCCTGGTCCTCAGCCCCTTGACGGTGAAGACCCACGTCAGCCGAATTCTCGCGAAACTCCTTGCCCGCGACCGGGTCCAGCTCGTCATCGCCGCCTACGAAGCGGACCTTATCACCCCCGCGACCTGATCGCGCCCCGGGGCGGCGGCCGTGAGGCGAGCCGCATGCGCGGAGAATCCGGTCGCCGCTGTGGGTGTGGGCAAGAGCTCAGCGTTCGGGGACCGGACCGGTGTCGGGACCGGGGAGGGCGACGTCGAGCTGTTGGGGCAAGAGCGGGGAGATCCCGAAGGCCCCGGCGACGGCGTCCGCCGGTAGGGCTTCGACGGCGCGGATTCCGTTGGTGGCGGCCAGCTCTCGGAACCGCGGGAGTGTCCCGCGGACGATGAGGCCGACGGTGCAGGCGCAACCGGCCCGCAGGCGGGCGATCGAGACGGTCATGACGCGGTGGTAGCGGTCGCCGACGGCGTGTGGATCGGTGCGCTCGAGTTGGTCGAGCAGTTGCCAGGCGGCGGCATCGGCGGAAGCCACCGCCACCGCGTCGCCCGCGGGGACCTGGACCGCGACGATCGGCGTCTGCACATCGGTGAGGGGGACCCGATGCAGCACCTGCCCGATCCGCAGGCCGCCGCTGTGCGCCGGAATCTCCTCGGGCCGTAGCTCCTCGGTGAACGACACCAGCGCCCAATGCTCGGCGGTATCCTCGCCGGTCAGCGAATCACGCGCGTGCGCAAGATAGTCCGCGACCGGCTGACCGCGATCCGGACCCAGCCGATCTGTCGAAATCCCCGGCGGGCGTGGCGGATTCAGCTCGCCGAGCACCATCATGAACCCGACGACGGCGATCGCGACCAGCACGGCGAGGGCGCCGCGCACGACGCCGGATCGCTGCCTGGACCGATCGCCCGCGTCAGGCATTGCGCAGGACGTTCAGGGCGTTCTTCAGATCGTCCGGGTATTCGCTGGTGATCTCCAGGTAGCGGCCGTCGACGGGGTGATTGAATCCGAGCGAACGGGCGTGCAGCCATTGGCGTTCCAGGCCGAGGCGTTCGGCGAGGCGCGGATCGGCACCGTAGGTGAGGTCACCGCAGCAGGGATGCCGGATGGCGGAGAAGTGCACCCGGATCTGATGGGTGCGGCCGGTCTCCAAATGGATATCGAGCAGGCTGGCGGACTGGAACGCCTCGACCGTGTCGTAGTGGGTGATGCTGGGCCGGCCGTCCGCGGTGACGGCGAACTTCCAGTCGGCGCCGCGCGCCCGGCCGATGGGGGCGTCGATGGTGCCGCTGCTCGGATCCGGATGCCCCTGCACCAGCGCGTGATAGCGCTTGTCCACCGTGCGCTGCTTGAATGCCCGCTTGAGCACCGTGTAGGCGTGCTCGGACTGCGCGACCACCATCACCCCGGAGGTGCCGACATCGAGGCGGTGCACGATGCCCTGGCGTTCATGCGCGCCGGAGGTGGAGATGCGGTAACCGGCCGCGGCCAGCCCGCCGACCACGGTGGGCCCGGTCCAGCCGACGCCGGTGTGCGCCGCCACGCCGACCGGCTTGTCGACCGCGACGATATCGTCGTCGGCGTAGAGGATCTTCATCCCCTCCACCGGTGCCGCCTCGATCGTCAATTCCCGCTTGGGCTCCGGGAATTCGACCTCCAGCCAGGCGCCGGCGACCAGCCGATCGGATTTGCCCGCGGGCACGCCGTCGAGTTGTACGGATCCGTCGGTGGCGAGCTGGGCGACCGCGGTACGAGACAGGCCGAGCAGCCGTGACAGTCCCGCGTCCACCCGCATGCCGTCGAGCCCGTCCGGCACGGGCATGGTCCTGGTTTCCCTCATGCCGCGTTCTCCTGTCCGGTGCTCGTCACGGTGCCGCCGTCGGATTCCGGCGGGCGTTCGTCCTCGGTCGCGGTCCGGGTGTGCTCGGCCGTCTCGGCCGCGCCGTGCCCGTGGCGGGTGCCATCGGGCTCGAAGCCGAAGACGGTCAACAGCACCAGCAGGATGGCGCCGCAGACGATCGCCGAATCCGCCACGTTGAACACCGGCCACCAGCCGATCGCCACGAAGTCGACCACATGCCCCTGCAACGGTCCCGGCGCGCGGAACAGCCGGTCGGTCAGATTGCCGAGGGCGCCGCCGAGCACCATGCCCAGCCCGATTGCCCACCACAGTGAACGCAGTGTGCGGCCGATGCGGATGACGCCGATCACCACCGCGGCGGCGACCAGGGTCAGCAGCCAGGTCATGCCGGTCGCCATGGAGAACGCCGCGCCCGGGTTGCGGACCAGGGTGAAACGCGCGAAGTCGCCGATGATCGGGACCGGATCGCCCGGGGTGAGGTTCGCGACCGCGATGGTCTTGGTCAGCAGGTCGAGGCCGTACAGCACCGCCGCGATGAGCAGCAGATTCCTCAGGCGCAGCGGGGCCTTCCGATCCGCCGCTGCCACCGCTTCTTCCCCGCCCGTCCCGCGATCGGCGGCCCCGGACGCCGATTTCTCGGTCGGCGGAGCCGCGTCGTCGGGTGGCGGCACCGCGCGGTCTGCGGTGTTGTCCTCGGGCGGCCGGTCGTCACTCACGACGATTATCATCTCTCGAGCGCGCTACCGCACGTGCCGCGCCTCCGCCGCGGCGTGTTCGCGGCGGTTTCAGGACTCGTCGGCGGGATGTCCCAGCTGACACTCAGGAAGCGGTCGTACGCTGTGCCTTGTGACGGTGTTGTCTTCCCCCCACGTTCCCCGCATCGCGCGCTCCGGCGCCCTGCTCGTGGTGCTCGCGGTCGGGCTTTCCGCGTTCGGCGTCGGCTGCAGTGACGACTCCGACGCGACTGTCGCCACCGACAGCACTGAGCCGCTCGGCATCGGTAAGGAAGTGACCGTGCCGATTTCGGCCTCGGCCGCGACCGTGATGTCGCCGGGCGCCGAGCCGCGCGCCGTGCTGCGTCCGCGCTATGCCGCGGGTACCACCCAGCAGGTGACCTTGCGCACCGACCACCGGATCCAGCAGCAGATCAACGATCAGCCGGTGCGCGATTTCTCGACGCCCGCGCTGACCATCCCGATGACCGCGCAGACCAGCGCCGACGGCGTCGACCTCACGCTGGGCACGGTGACCACGCCGGATCCGTCGTTGAACAAGGCGCTCACCGCCGCGGGCGGCACCCACGCCGGATTCGACTTCAGCGATGACGGCGCCATCACCGCACTGCGTCTGGCACCGTCGCCGGATACTTCCAATGCGGCCCGCGCGGCGCTCGAACAGGCGTTTTACCAGGCCGTCTACCGCTCGGTCATGTTCCCCGACGAACCGGTCGGGGAGGGCGCGATCTGGACGGTGCACCAGGAAGTGGACGGCGGCGTCACACTCGACCAGGTGACCACGGCGACCCTGACCAAGGTCGACGGCGACCGGCTCACCATCGAGCTGAACGTCATCCAGAAGCCGAAGGCGACCGTCTGGACGCTGCCCAATCAGGCGGGCACCCTCGATATCGAGGATTACGCCATGCAGGGCGCGGGCACCATCACCGTCGACCTCGGGCTGCCGTTGCCGGTGGCAGGTTCCATCACCGTGGGCGGTCACCAGGCCTATCGGGATCCGCGCAGCGCGAGCAATCTGCAGCAGACGATCACCACGCAGGTCTCGTGGACCGAGTGAGCCGCGGTCGCGGCGCGTTGCTGGCCGCCGCGTGTACCGCTCTGGTCGCCGCATGTGGATCGTCGGATCCGAAGGAACCCGAGGAACCCGCGCTGCCGCCACTGGGACCGGTCGTCGCGGCGGCGCCCGCGCCGGGTACGCCGATCACCGATCCGCAGGACCTGATGAACCGGCTGCTGAGCGAGAACGACCTGCCGCCCGGCATGAGCGCCGTACTCGATTCGAATAACGGCCCCGGGAATACGCCCACCTCGGCCGTGGTGCCGCAAACCAGGCCCGCGGGGTGTGAGAAGGTTCTGATGCCGCTCAGCGAACAGCGGCCCGAGAATCTGGCCGCGAACTTCGCTATCTACAACGGCCCGAACTTCTCCAGCATCGATATCGATGCCGCGAGTTATTCGAACGAGGCTGTCGCCGCCGTTTTTTCCGAAGTGCAACAGACCATTCGGAATTGCATCAGGTACTCCGGCGCCGACTCCGACGAAGCCGTCATCGAATACCGACTGGGTGGTCTCGAACAGCCGCCCGTCGGCGACGCCTCCACCGCCTTCCAGCTGCGCACCTCCAGCGAGGGTTTCACCCTGGTCTCGCTGGTCGGCATCGTTCAGGTGGGGAATACGCTGGCCCAGGTATCGGTGACCGCGCCGGAATCGGTGGACCCGGGGGTGCTCAGCGATCTCACCGCCGCGCAGGTGCGCAAGTTGCGCGGTATCACGGGTCCGTGAAAACCGCCGGAATTTCTGCGTCATTCGGTAGATCGGCATTCTCCGGTGCCGTCCAGGAATAGGCTCGCACTGTCCGACAATTGCGACCCGGAGGTCTCTCATGTCCGATGTCAAACCTGTTCCCGACGGATATCCGGTGGTCTCACCCGGCCTCGCGATCGACGGGGCCGCCGCCGCCGTCGACTTCTACAAACTCGTCTTCGGCGCCTCGGAACGGATGCGTATGCCCCGTCCCGACGGCAAGATCGCCCACTGCGAGCTGACCCTCGGTAACTCGCTCATCATGCTCGGCGATCCGGATCCGGAAATGGGATTCCTCGACCCGAAGAAGGTCGGCGGCACCCCCGTCAACCTCTACGTCTATGTCGAGGACGCCGATGCCGCATTCGGCGCGGCGCTCGCCGGGGGCGCCAAGGAGCTGACCCCCATGACGACCCAGTTCTACGGCGACCGCAGCGGCGCCTTCGAGGATCCATGGGGTCATCGCTGGACCGTGGCCACCCACGTCGAGGACGTCCCACCGGAGGAGATGGATAGGCGGATGGCCGAGATGTTCGGCGAATCCTGACCGGCTCCACGTGGATCGGCGCACGGCGGGCGTGTCCAGCGCCCGCCGTCGAGTAGGCATGTCACGCGGGCCGTTCGGGTGATCCGCGCGCGGGCAGCGGCTCGGGCTCAGCCCGCGACGATCGAATCGCCTTCCACGCGCACGCTCTTCGAGGACAGCGCGCGCGCCGCCGGACCGGAGACCACCGAGCCGTCCAGACCGAATTTGCTGCCGTGGCAAGGGCAGTTGATAGTTCCATTCGCCACCGCGTTGACCTTGCATCCGGCGTGCGGACAGGTGCTGTCCAGCCCGACGAAGGTGCCCGCACTCGGCTGGGTGACCACCGTATCGCCGACAATCACCCCGCTGCCGACCGGTACGTCCGAGATCTTGGCGAGGATATTGGACGCGCCGCCCGGTTGTGCGGCGGGCGCGGGTGGCGCCGCCGGCGCGGGGGCCGCGGCGGAATCGGTGTCGCCGTAGGTGGTGCAGGCGGCCAGGGTGGCCGCGGCCAGTAGGCCGGCGCCCGCCACCACGGTGCGGCGGTCGAGAACCAGGTCGTCGTTGTTCATAGTCGAGCTCCGATCAGAAGATGATGCCGTTGTTCTGGAAGAACCACAGCGCCGAGGTGAGCCAGATGCCGGTAAGTCCGGTGAGTACCGATCCGCCCGCGACCGGGAGCGCCCAGCCGGGCAGGCCCTTGCGGGTGAGCAGCAGCATCTTGGTCACGAAGGCGCCGTAGAAGAAGCAGCCGAGCAGCGAGTGCCACAGCACCCGGGGCTCGTAGTCCTGAAAGCCCAACGCGTACAGGCAGTGCACCGCGACCGGGACGCTGGCCAGCACGGCCAGCCGCCCCGACCAGACGTGTGCCGAGCCGATCCATCCGGGCGCGGCGATCCGCGGGATCTTGCCGTACATGGCCAGGGCCGAACCGAATTGGAATACCGCGAGCGCGACAGCCAGCGTGGCGAGCCAGGACTTCACGGCGGTCGGGCTGGAGAAACCCGCCACATTGATCGAGAAGAACCGTGGTTCGTGCACGTTCGCGTATACCCCGAGCAGGACCGCGACCGCGGCGCCGATCAGCACCGCGACGGCGATGGCCGCCCCCGAGACCATGCTCGGCTGTATCTGCCGGACGGTGGGCGCTTCTCGATCAGCCGACATTGTCACCACCACTTACCTTGTTCGCTGTGATCTTCTTGCCGTTGACGATCGCCGTTGCGTCCGGCGCCAGACCGGGCGCCGAGGAGGTGGCGCCGTCGACCGCGCGCCGCACGCCGGTGACCGTGCCCGCGCCGTCGACGATCCAGCTCTGCCGCACCCCGCCGTCGGTGTAGACGTAGAGCCCGGCGGGCGGTGCGACGGGCGCGGCGGTGAAGTCCCACTGCTTGCCGCCGATCGCCAGCCTGCCGCGCACCGTGGTTCCGTCCAGCCTGCCGTCCAGGGTCGCGTCGTTCTTTCCGGTCAGTGTCAGCGTTCCGTTCGCCGCGCTGCCCCGCAGCCAGGATTCGACGGCCGTACCGTCGCAGGCGTAAGCGATCGCCTTATCGCCCTCGACCGCGATCGACAGCGTGAGAGTGCCACCGGTTTGCAGTGCGATCCTGCCGACGTAGTCGGCCTTCGTCGGGAATTTCGCCGCGGCGGGCGCGGCACTCGTCGGGGCAGCGCCGGTTGTCTGGGCCGCGGTTGTCGGCGCGGCGGGCGACGATGTCGTCGCATTCGGCTTCGCGGTCGTCGGTTCGGTTTCCTTGGACATATTGACGATCAGCAGGGCAAGGCCGAGCACGGCCACCGCCGCCAGGGTGAGCCACGGCCCCAGACGCTTCATGGAATCTCCTCGATATTCGGCCGCTCTCGTACCGGCCGATAGCGATTTCCGACCCCACGTTGCGCCGGTATCGCTTTCGAATTGTGTACGGGGCAGCCCACCTCAACGGTTCAATCCGGTGTTCCGCGTGGCCCCCGGACGGCGTGTCGCCTTGTCGAGCGCGCCGCCGCGGTCCGCGACGGCTTCGGAACATCCCGGTGCCGACCGGGTTCCGGCGCGTTAGTCTCCGGTAGGTGACCACCTCGACCACGGCCGCGTACCGTGCGGCACTGCTCGCCGAAACCGATGCGCTCGCCGACCTGATGCGCACAGCCGATCCGGCGACACCGATCCCGGCCTGTCCCGGTTGGACTCTCGCCAATCTGGTCACCCACGTCGGCCGCGGCCACCGCTGGGCCGCCGCCATGATCACCGGCCGGGCCACCGAGCCGCTGGACTTCCGTGCGGTCCCCGACGGTGCGATGCCCAAAGATCCCGAGGGCGCGGCCCGCTGGCTGTCCGACAGCGCCCGCCTGGTGCCGAATGCCGTGGATGCCATCGGATCCGACGTGCCGGTCTGGACTCCTTTCGGCCCGCCGCGCCCCGCCGAATGGTGGATCCGCCGACGGCTGCACGAGGCGACCGTCCATCGTGCCGACGTCCTGCTTGCCCTCGACCGCGAGGTGACCCTGCGACCCGACCTCGCGGCCGACGGCATCTCCGAATGGCTCGGATTACTCAGCACCGCACGGGGAAACGGCACGGGCGCACCGTTGCCCGACGGCGTCTCCATGCACCTGCACGCCACCGATCCCGACCTCGGATCCGCCGGTGAATGGACGGTCCAGTCCTCCGGCGGCGCGATCGTATGGAACAACGGTCACGCCAAAAGTTCGGTCGCCCTTCGCGGAACCGCCGTCGCCCTCCTGCTCGTCCTGCTGCGCCGCATTCCCGCCGACGACCCACGCGTCGAGATCTTCGGCGACACTTCCGTCTTCACCCGGTGGCTCGAGTCCACTCCGTTCTGACTGGGCAGACGTATCGCACGGGGTGAGTTGGTGACAGCCCCTACAGCGGCCGGTCGGTCGGGATATTGATGAAGCTGGGTGCGTTCGGATCCAGCCGCAGGTGTTGGGGTTTGAGCCCGCTGGCGTTGAGCATGGGACGGAAGGCGAGGGCCTTGGGCGCGTTCCCGGCGAAGATGTCGACGCGGAGCCGGTGCCCGGGCGCCAGCACCGCCTGGGTGGGGATGACGGCGATATCGAGGGCGACGGGTTCACCGGGGGTCACGGGCAGGTGACTGTCCACGGTCAGCGGGTTGTACGGGGCGGTGAAGTCACCGTTGGGCGAGCGGCTGCTCTTGGACTCGTCCACCGCGCGCAGGGAGGCGGTGAGCTGGCCGGTGGTCAGGACGGTGGAGGTGCCGTCGGGCGCGACATCGTTGACGGTGACGCTCCAGTAGCCGTCGGGGGCGTCGTGCACGGTATTGAGGTGGGCGTTGATCGGGCCGGAGATCACGGTGGGCGAGGACACCGGTGGACTGGTGAAGGTCAGGGCGTTGCGTTCGGCGACGCGCGAATCCTTGGCGCAGATATCCAGCGCGGCCCACATACCCGCCGAACCCTGGGCGGCGTCGCGGGAGCAGACGGTGGACAGACCCGGTGCGACAGTAAGGGATTCCGACGCGTCGGGCAGCGCGGGGGTGAGGGAGCCGTCGTGCAAGCTGTCCGCGGTGGTGCCGCTGGCCGTGGGGGAGAGGTAGACGCGGCGGTGGGTGACGCCGGGTTGCGGGAAGCTCGGCAGGGTCACCCAGTTGCCGCCCTGTTCGAAGACGACGACCGGCCCGAATTCGTCGATGCCGTTGTCGATGTCCTTGAGCCAGTAGTCGAGCCAGGCGCGTTGCAGTACGTCCAGCCGCGGCGGCGCGCCCGGGACTCCGGTTCCCGCACCGGGATTGGCGTGATAGGTATCGCCGACGACGAGCTTCTTCATGCCGGAGTTCGGCCTGTGCGTGACGGATCCCGTGGTGTTCGCGCCGTCCGTGCCGGTGCCTGCCGCCCGCGTCCCGGCGACATTGGAGACGAGCGGGCGGTTGGTGGTCGGGGCCGCGGCACTCGGACTGGTGGTGGTGGGGGCGGCCGAACCCGTGCCTGCCGTGCCCGTGCCCTCCGAACCGGCTCCCGCCGAACCCGTCCCGGCCGCGCCGGTGCCCGTCGCCCGGGTATCGACCGGCTCGGACGCCAGTGGAATCGCGTTGTAGATCTTGGTCGCGCTATTGGCGAAGATGTCGTGCCATCCGCCGTAGACGAATGTCGGCACCGTAATCCGTTCCGGGTGCCCGAGGATGGCCTTGCGGAAGGCACTCTCGCTGTCCAGCGCCGACCCGAGTGCGGGCGGGAGTTCCTCCATCGTCGGCACTGTCAGCGCTTGTATCAGGAGGTCGTAGTTCGTCATCGGATCCGCCAGCCGCTCGCCGAGCCACGCCCAGTCGAAGGTGCCGTTGAACATCGACGCCACATCGGGAATCATCTTGGACTGGTTCACGGTATTGAGCCACAGCGGTAGGAAGGTCGTTCCGACGCCGCCACCGGGCGCGACCACATCGCGCATGAGATCGCTGCCCGGCTCGACCGGGAAAATGGCCTTCAATGCCGGTGGCGCGTTCTCGGCCGCGCGGAGCTGATTGATTCCGGCGTACGATCCGCCGCTCATGCCGACGATCCCGTTCGACCAGGGCTGCACGGCGGCCCAATCGATCACCTCGCGGGTGTCGAGTTGCTCCCGCTCGCCCAACGTATCCCAGGCGCCCTGCGAGAATCCGGTGCCGCGAACATCCACGACCACCAGCGTGTAGCCGCTGCGGATCAATTTGCGATCGACGCCGAGCACGGTCTGCACCGTGCCGCCGTCGAGCGCGTGCAGCAGGTCGCCGAATCCGCTGATCGGCGTGCCGGACAGGTTGACGCGCTGCACGAGGTCCATGGTCAGCTGCTGGAGTCCGGGCAAAGCCAGTGCCGAATCGATGAGGTTGGTCATCAACTTGCTGTACGGCGTCATGGTGACAATCGCGGGCAAGGGTGAATTCGGCGTATTCCCGGCCCCGTCGACCGGCCGGTAGACATTGGCCTTGAGTATCGCCCCGTCGCTCATCGTGATCGGCACATCCGACTCGATGCGCACATCCGCGTACGGTTGCGGTCCGTCGTGCAGTTCGGTCCACTGTTCCACGGTGGACGCCAGGTCCGGCGCGCCGATCCGGGTCGCGCCCACCGACAATCCGGCGACCACGACGACCGCCGCCACGGCCCCCATCGCCACCCGGAAAGCTCTGCCCGAACCACACTTTGGCGCCACCCGAGTCCTCCAACTCGCCTACAACCGGTCCATGGACACCAGTGACCATAGCAATGCGCTACCGCCATATCGTGGAACCGAAGCCGCTGGTCCCGGTATTTTCGGTAGGGGGAGTCGGCGGTGCGGGCGTGAATGCGGCGGCTCGACACCGGTCGAAGGACGGCCCGGCGACGGTGAAACCCGATCCGTGGTGCGCGTGTCTCTCCTCGGAGACGGCCCACCGCGCGGCCGATCAGCGCCGGAAGGTTCCGAGCCCGTCCTCGTCGAAATATTCGAGGGTGAGCGTGTCGCCTGCGAAGGTGGCCTGGGAGATGGTTCCCGGTGGGGCGTTCTCATTGTCCAGCGCGAAGGTGAAGATATCCCCGTCCCAGTGCCGCAACGGGTAGGTCTTGCGGTCGGGGCCGAGCGCGAGCGTCAACGCGCCCGCGGTTTCGGTGATGATGGCCGGTCCCCAGTAGTCGTTGGCATAGACCCCGACGTAGGACGGCAGCGGCTGCGCGGGGGCCGGATTCGCGGGTGGCTGCTTGCCGACCAGATCCCCCTCGGGCTTGTTCAACCCGGCGAGCACATTCTTGTACAGCGCACGCCAGTCTTCCCGCACCTCGCCGTACTGCACCAGGTCGGCGAATTCGGCGGTCAGCGTCTCGGGAATGCCGATGGGGGCCGCATTGGTCAGCGCGATGATCGCCACGTCGGCGGAGGGGATGACCAGGAAGTTGGTGGCGGCGCCCAGCGTGAAGGCGCCCGAATGGCTGTAGGCCACGCGCCCGGTCGAGGTGGTCGAGACGTTGTACCCGTGCCCGTAGAAGCCGGCGCGCGCGTCCGGGACGGTGGGCGGGTTGGAGACGATCTGCGGTGTGATCGCCGGGAGCAGGGCCTCCGGTGGCGCGATCGTAATGCCTTCGAACGTCCCGTCGCCGAGCAGCATGGCGAGCCAGCGTGCCATATCGCGCACCGAGGAACTGACTCCGCCCGCCGGTGACTGCGCATCGGGATCGCGCACCGCCTGGGCCACCCAGCGCCCGTCGACCGACATATGTCCGACCGCGCGGTTCGTCCGTGCCCGGTAGTCGTCGAATCGCGAGCTGGTCGCGGTCATTCCCAGTGGTGCGTAGAGCACATCCTCCGACAACTGCGCCCATTCGGCGCCCGCGGCCTCGGCGACCGCTTCGGCGGCCGCGGTGAGGCCGAAGTTGGTGTACTGGTAGGTGATTCGGAACGGGTCGAGCGGTTCCATGCGCAGCCGCTCCAGTACCTGCCTGCGACCGTAACCGAGATCCTCCAGCCGATCACCCGCATGATCGGGGAGTCCGCTGCGATGCGAGAACAGGTCGCCGATCGTGACATTGGCGGTGACATAGGGATCGCGCAGCGCGAACCACGGCAGCTTCGAGACGATCGGAGTCTCCCACTCCACCGATCCCGCTCCGACCTGGTGCGCGACCACCGTCGCCGCCAGGGATTTGGATACCGAGGCCAGCTGGAACACGGTGTCGGCATCGACGCGCTCGTCATGGCCCGCTTCCCTGACACCGAAACCCTTGCTGTACACGGTCTTCCCACCGTGTACGACGGCCACCGCCATCCCCGGGATCCCCGACTCCGCGAGTAATGATTCGGCGAGCCCGTCGAGTTTCTCTACCGCAACCTCGACGGCCCGCTCCGGAAGCGCCAGGCCGACCACCTGGTTGGGCGCACCGGTCGGCTGGGCCGACGGTGTGCCGACCGCTTCGTCGGAATCCGACGAAGCGCAGCTCACCATGAGGGCGGCTACCGCGAATACGACCGCTCCGATCCAGCGTTCGCGACGCATCATGTGTCCAAGGTAGACCCGGCGGATCGGTGGCGTGCGTTCATTTGCCGGACGAGTCGGCAGGTTTTCAGCAATCGTGCCGTTACGGACCTGGCTCCGCCGCGGTGCTAGGGCACGAACGGGCTGCGGGCGCGGGCCTCGCGCAGCGAATGCGCCCACCAGGTGAGCTGATCCAAGACTCGGTTGACGGTGTCGTCGAGTTCGGCGTCGCGGCGGGGCCAGCTGCCGTCGGGGGCGAAGCGCTGCCAGGCGCGCGTGATCGCGACGGTGCGGCGGATGGGGACGGCGTTGAGTTCGGCGAGGACCTGGCGGAGCTGGGTGGCGGCATTGGCGCCGTCGGTATCGCGGCCGTAGCTGACCACGGTGACCGGTTTGGCGGCCCACTCGATGTCGAACCAGTCGACGGCGTTCTTCACCGCGGCGGGGAAACTGCGGTTGTACTCGGGGGTGACGATGACGAACGCGTCGGCGGCGATGAGACGTTCGCTCAGCTCGCGCACGGCGGACGGCAGCGGTTCGTCATGATCGGTGAGCCGGTCGGGGAGACCGGTGGTGGCCAGGTCGACGCAGTCGAGTTCGAGACCGCGACGCCGGACCCACCGGGCGAACCAGTCGGCGACGGTCGGGCCGAAGCGGCCGGAGCGGGTGCTGCCGATGATCAGCGCCACCCGCAGCGGCTCGGTGGACGCGACCACACCGGCCGCCGGGGCGGGGGACAGTGCGCTCACCGCGCGTCCTCGAGCGGGGTGTCGAGGAAGACCGGGATCATCGGCAACAGCAGGTCGGGGCGATGCGGCGCGGTGATGTGCGAGGTGCCGGGCAGGATGGCCAGCTGCGAATTCGGCAGCCCGGCCGGGGTATCGCCCATGATGCCGCCGCCGAAGAGCCGGAACATCTCCACCGAATGCTCGGGGCGGACGATATCGGAGTCGCCGATGACGGTGAGGGTGGGCGCCGTGACCCGGCGCACCGCCTCGGGCGCGAAGACCGGAATGCCGTTCATATCCTGTTCGCGGATCCGTTCGACCAGGCGCGGGAAGTCCTCGGGACGCGGAGCGTTCTTCAGATAGTCGGTGTGGAACGGCGACCCGTGCAGGTGCTCGGGCTTCAACTCGGCCAGCCCGTCCATCAGGCCGGGGTGCATGGCGTCGGCGGAGAGGCCGCCGGAGAGCAGGATCTGCTTGCGTACCAGATCCGGATACTTCATCGTGATCTCCAGCGCCACACCGGCTCCCATGCTGTAGCCGAGGATGTCGGCGCGCCGCACACCGATCGAGCCGAGCAGGGCGACGGTATCCTCGGCCATCTGCGGGGTGCGCAACGGGCGAACGATATCGACGGTGCGCCCGTGCGCCTGCTGTTCCACGGCGATGACCTGGCGGGTCTTGGACAACTCCGGGATGAGCTCGCCGAAGTCGGTGCCGATGCCCGAGAGCGCGCCGTGCAGCAGCACCAGCGGCGGCTGCGCGGTCGGCTCGCCGTGCACCTCGTAATACATGTGCAGGCCGTTCACATCGGCGTAGTTGCCGGGTGCCGGGGCGGCGGCGGGATCAGTGATCTTGGTCGTGCCGCAGCCGGTCAGCAGTGCGGTGGCGGCAAGTGCCGCGGCGGCGAGAACGGTGGTGAGCTTCATGTCGGATCCTTCGCGGTGGTCGGTACTTCGTTGTGACCAACTCTGGCCGCGGCGCCTTCCGGTTTGTTTACGGTCGGTTTCCGCACCGCCGGACTACGCGAGACCGTGCGGTTCCGACACGTCAGAACGGCGTCCTAAGCTGCGTGCATGCGTTTCGGTGTGCTGGGTCCGTTGACCGTCTGGACGGATGCGGGCACGGTGGTACCGATTCCGGGGGCGAAGGTCCGTGCGCTGCTGGCCGATCTACTGGTCAATGCCGGTCAGCCGGTCTCGGGGGACCGCCTGGTCGACGACATCTGGTCCGACGATCCGCCGGGAAATCCCGCGGGCACCCTGGCGGCCAAGGCTTCTCAATTGCGGCGCGCGTTCGAGGACGCCGAACCCGGCGGCCGCGAACTGGTGATCTCGCCGCCGCCCGGCTACCGGCTCGGCAGCACCGCCGTCGACGCGCTGCGGTTTCGCGAGTTGGTGGCCGCCGCCCGCGAGGCCGCCGACACCGCGACCAGGGCGCGGGTGCTGACCGAAGCGCTGGCGCTGTGGCGCGGTCCGGCCTTCGCCGACTTCCGGGACGCGGCCTATACCCAGCCCGCCATCGCGCAGTTGGAGGAACAGCGACTCGTCGCCGTGGAGGAACTGGCCGAGGCGCGGTTATCGCTCGGCGAATTCCGGGAGGTCGCGGGCGATCTCGGGCCATTCGTCCGGGA
Organism: Nocardia sp. NPDC050710; assembly: GCF_040654375.1. Lineage (NCBI taxonomy): Bacteria > Bacillati > Actinomycetota > Actinomycetes > Mycobacteriales > Nocardiaceae > Nocardia > Nocardia sp. NPDC050710. Next base: position 251,605 of record NZ_JBFAHV010000007.1, read on the forward strand.
ACATCCGCTACGCGAACGACTGCGGGCCGCCCAGCTGCGGGCGCTCTACGGTGCCGGTCGCCAGGCCGAGGCGCTGGACAGCTTCGAGGATCTACGCCGCCAGCTCGACGACGAGCTCGGGTTGGATCCGAGCCCGGAACTCGTTGCGCTGCAACGATCCATCCTCGCGCAGGAGCTGGCGGTGGCTGTGCCACGGCCGGAGACCGAGGTGCGGCGGCGCACTACCAATATCCCGGCTCAGCGCACCGCGCTGATCGGCCGCGACGCCGAGCTGGACGAATTGCGCACCGCGGTGTCCGATGCCCGGCTGGTCACGCTGACCGGCCCCGGTGGCGTCGGCAAGACCCGCCTGGCACTGGCCGCGGCCGCGGCGCTCACCGATCGCTTCGCGCACGACGCCTGGCTGGTCGAACTGGCGCCACTGCAACCGACCTCGGCCGACGGCGCGACCTGGCTGGCCGAAGCGGTCGCGCGGGTACTCGGCGTCCACGCCGCCGAGGGCGGATCCGCCGACCCCCTCGAATCGCTGTGCGAGGTGCTGGCCGATCAAGAATTGCTGCTGGTGCTCGACAATTGCGAACACGTGGTGGAATCGGCCGCCGACCTTGCCGAGGCCTTGCTCGGCGCCGCGCCGAATCTGCGTATCCTGGCCACCAGCCGTGAACAGCTGCGGCTGCCCGGCGAGGATATCCTCGCGGTGGAACCGCTGTCGGTGCCCGCATCCGGCGCGGCCTACGACGAAGTCGAACAATCCAGTGCCGTCCAGCTTTTCGTGACCCGCGCCCGCGCGGGCGCGCGCGACTTCGTCCTGGACGCCGACACCGCCGAATCGGTCGCCACCCTGTGCCGCCGCCTCGACGGCATCCCGCTCGCGCTCGAACTCGCCGCCACCCGGGTGCGCGCCCTCGGCGTCCACGAGATGGTGGCCCGCCTCGACGACCGCTTCCGTCTGCTGGCCAGTGGCCACCGTGGCGCGCCACCGCGGCAGCAGACCCTCACGGCCATGATCGACTGGAGCTGGGGGCTGCTCGACGACACCGAGCGGGCGGTGCTGCGCCGGCTCGCGGTGCATTCCGGTGGCTGCACCCTCGACGCCGCCGAATTCGTCTGCGCCGCAGGGGGAGAGGCAGCAGCCGGAACGGCGGCGGACTTCCCGGCGGTAGGGAGCGATACCGCCGGTCGGTCGGAGGGCGCGGGTGGACCGGTCGGGGGTCGGGCGTCGGTGGTGAGCGCGCCCGGTGCGGCGGTGCGGGTCGACTCGGCCGAGGTGGCCGATATTGTTGCACGGCTGGTGGATCGGTCGCTGGTACAAGCGGTCGGGCGGCGGTATCGACTGCTGGAATCGGTGACGGCGTTCAGCGCGGACCGGTTGGCCGATGCGGGCGAGGGCGAGGAGGCGTACCGCGCGCACCACCGGTACTACTTGCGGCTGGCCGAACAGGCCGCACCGCAGCTGTACGGGGCCGATCAGCAGCGCTGGCTGCATCGGCTGGATGCCGAGACCGCGAATCTGCGGACCGCCCTGGATGGTTTCGTCCGGACCGGGGATGCGGAGGATGCGCTGCGGTTGGTGCACGCGCTGGCCTGGTATTGGCTGCTGCGCGGTCAGCTCGGGGATGCCCGGCGCTGGTTCGATGCCGCGCTGGCGCTGGGTGGTGCGCCGCAGCACCGGGCGCCGGTATTGGCATGGCGCACCGGATTCGCCTTCCAGCAGGGTGAATTCACCGATGCGGAGGCCAAGCGCGCCGAGGTGTTCGCGGCATACGACACCGTCGAGGATCCCGCGGGCCGGGCCAGGGCCGAACTCCTGCTCGCCTTCACCGCGCTGGAATCCGGTGAGCTGTCGATATCGGAGGAGCTGATCGGCCGGGCGCGACCGGTTTGCGAAGAGCGGGGCGACCGCTGGGGGATCGCGTTGGCGCATGTGGCGCTGGCCAAGATGTCGCACAGTCGCGTCGATTTGGCCGCGCTCGAGGAGAATGCCCGCGTGGCGGCCAGGATCTTCGCCGAGCTCGGCGACCGGTGGGGCCGGCTCCAGGCCGCCGAATGGCTGGGCGGGCTCGGTGAACTCACCGGTGACCTGACCGGTGCCGCCGAGATCCACGGCGAGGCACTGGGTTTGGCCAGGGAACTGGAATTGTGGGGCCAGGTCTGCACGCACCTGTGCTGGCTGGGCTGGATCGCCATGCAGCACACCGAATTCGATCGCGGTGCCGCACTGGCCGAGCAGGCGATCCAGGTCGCCGCCGAACACGGTTACGCTCCCGGCCGCCTCTTCGCCTCTATCGTGCTCGCCTTCACCGCCCGCCGCGACGGCAAACCCGAAGTGGCCGAACCCATTCTGCGGGAAATCCTCGCCCTCGCCGCTACCGACGGCGACGAGATCCCGCTGTTCGTGCCCATGTTGCAGGTCGAACTCGGTTATATCCGCGAGCAGCGCGGCGAGGTTGCCGTCGCGCTGCGCCTGCACTTGGACGCCTTCGACGGCGCCCAGCGCATCGAAGCTCCGCGCGACACGGTCTTCGCCCTCGCCGGGCTCGCCGCCGCGACTACCGGTCTCGGCCACTTCGACACCGCCGCACAACTACTCGGCGCCGCCGAGGCTCTGCGCGCGACCACCGGCATGCACCTGCTTCCCGCGGAACATCCTGATATCGACCGCCCTACCGGCGTGGTCCGCGCGGCACTCGGCGCCGAACGCTTCGCCGCAGCGCATGCCGCGGGTAGGCACTTGGCCCCCGACGCCGCACGGAAGTTGGCCGCGGACGTCGAGGTGGCGGTGTCGGACTGACAGCGGAAGGCGTTCGGCCTACCTGCCGCCGGATCGGCTGAGCGCCGGGGACTCCCGCGCACCGGCCTACGAGCGCAACGCTCGGTCCGCGGCGGCGAGCACCCTGCCGAAGACGAAGGAGATCACCGGCGCGACGAGTAGCCGGGTCACGGCGGCGGCGCCGAACGGCAGTCGCATCTCCGCGGTAGTGGTCCAGACCACCCGGGTGCCGCCAGGGACCTCGGTGAAGGTCAGCCGTCCGCCCTCGTGTCGGCTGGGCGGGAAGCTGCGTTCGACCAGATATTCGAATTCGTGCGGTGGGCGGTAGGCGGTGATGCGCTCTCGGAACCACCCGATCACCCAGATCAGCACCCGAATCGCGTCACGCCCATACGGCGCCCCGTCCCCTTGCTGCACCAGACGCTCGCGCAGCACGACCCGTGATCGCGGGTAATTGTCCGCTTCGGCCAGCCATTCGAAGACCTTGTCGATCGGCGCCGCAACGACACGTTCGACAGTGATGGTTTCCATCGAAATCCTCCCCTTCTCGTCTACTACAACAAATAGTAGAAGGGTTCCGGGCGGCCCGTCCGGATTTCGGTCGTTCACACCCGTCACGGGCGGCGCAGTCGGTGACGGGAAGACGTGGGCGTGGTCGCGCGGACCCGATCCCCCTCATCGCGACCGGGTCCGCCGCCCGGGGCTAGCTCCGAGCGATGGCCTCGAAGACCTTGGGGTCCACCAGGGTCGAGGTATCACCCAGTTCGCGGCCCTCGGCGACATCGCGCAGCAGGCGACGCATGATCTTGCCGCTGCGGGTCTTCGGGAGCTCCGGCACGATATGGATCTCGCGCGGGCGCGCGATGGGGCTGATCTCCCGGGATACCTCGGCCTTCAGCTCGGTGACCAGGGCGTCACCGGTATTCGTCGCATCCGCGGTGAGGATGACGAAGGCGACGATGGCCTGGCCGGTGGTGTGGTCGGTCGCGCCGACCACGGCCGCCTCGGCGACGCCCGAGTGCCCGACGAGCGCGGATTCGACCTCGGCGGTGGAGATGCGGTGACCGGAGACGTTCATGACATCGTCGACGCGACCGAGCACCCAGAGATCGCCGTCGGCGTCGAGCTTGGCCCCGTCGCCCGCGAAATACCAGCCCTCGGCGGCGAATCGGTCCCAGTAGGTCTCGCGGAACCGGGCCATATCGCCCCAGATGCCGCGCAGCATGGACGGCCACGGCTGGTCGAGGACGAGCAGACCGGATCGATCGTTGTCGAGCACGGCGCCGTCATCGTCCACGATCGAGGCGGAGATGCCGGGCAACGCGGTCATGGCGGCGCCCGGTTTGGCGGCGGTGACACCGGGCAGCGGGGAGATCATGATGGCGCCGGTCTCGGTCTGCCACCACGTGTCCACGATCGGGGTCCGGTTGCCGCCGATGACCTCCCGATACCAGCGCCAAGCCTCCGGATTGATCGGTTCGCCGACACTGCCCAGTAGCCGCAGCGAGGACAGATCGTGGGCATCCGGGATTTCCCGGCCCCATTTCATGAAGGTGCGCACCAGTGTCGGCGCGGTGTAATAGATGGTGACGCCGTACTTTTCGATGATCTGGAAGTGCCGGTGCTCGTCCGGAGAGTTGGGTGTGCCTTCATAGACCACCTGGGTGGCGCGGTTGGCCAGCGGTCCGTAGACGATGTAGCTGTGCCCGGTAACCCAGCCGATATCGGCGGTGCACCAGTACACATCGCGGCCGGCCTTGTGGTCGAAGACGTTGTGGTGGGTGTAGGCGGCCTGGGTGAGGTAGCCGCCGGACGTGTGCAGAATGCCTTTGGGTTTTCCGGTGGTGCCCGAGGTGTAGAGAATGAACAGCGGATGCTCGGCGTCGAAGGCCCGCGCCTCGTGATCCGGTGACGCATCGGTGACGGTATCGTGCCACCACAGGTCGCGGCCCTCGGTCCACGGCACCTCGATTCCGGTGCGGCGCACCACGAGTACGTGTTCGACACTGTGCCCATTTTCGCCCGAGCGGGGGCCCTCCGTGGTTACGCGGGCTTCCTCCTCCGGGCCCTGACCGCTCGGGCGGGTCGGCGCACCGTCCAGCGCCTCATCCACCGCGGCCTTCAGCGGTGCCGCGGTGCCGCGCCGCCACTGCCCGTCGGTGGTGATCACCAGCCGTGCGCCCGCGTCGTCGACGCGCTGGCGCAGGGCGGTGGGGGAGAAGCCCGCGAATACCACCGAGTGGGTCAGCCCGAGCCGGGCGCAGGCGAGCATCGAGATGATGGCCTCGGGCACCATCGGCATGTAGATGGCGACCCGGTCGCCCGCGTGCAGCCCGAGTTCGGTCAAATAGTTCGCCGCTCTGGATACTTCTGCCAGCAGTTCGCCGTAGGTGATGTCGCGGGAGTCGCCCGGTTCGCCCTCCCAGTGGATGGCGACCTGATCGCCGTACCCGTCCAGCACATGCCGGTCCACGCAGTTGTACGTGACATTGAGGGTGCCGTCGACGAACCACTTCGCCACCGGAGCGTCGCTCCAGTCGAGCACCCGGGACCAGCGCTGCCCCCAGTGCAACCGGCGTGCCTGCGCCGCCCAGAACTCCATCCGATCGGCTGCGGCCCGTTCGTACAGGCCCGCACCGGCATTGGCGGTCGCGACGAATTCGGCGGGCGGCGGATAGGCCGCGGGCGCTCCGGCATCGCGGTCGGTGGTTGCGCTGGTCAACGTAGAACTCCAATCGAAATATCACGAGCACGAGGTCGATCCCGTTGGGCCCCGGCGCTTGCCGAGGCCCAACGGGCGGCGCCGCGCCATTGCGGCAATTCGCTTCCGGCGGTCAGTGCGTAATCGCCTGCTCCGCACCGACGCCGGTGAGCGAACGAACCTCCATCTCGACGGCCTTCTCGGGATCCTCGGGTCGGCGGCCACCGACGAAGGTGCCGATCACGCCGAGTGCGAAAGCCAGCGGGATGGAGACGATTCCGGGGTTGGACAGCGGGAACCAGTCGAAGTCCGAACCGGGCATCATCGAGGACTTGGTTCCGGACACCGCGGGGGAGAAGATGATCAGCACGATGGTCGAGATCAGACCGCCGTACATACTCCACAGCGCGCCGGTGGTGTTGAACCGCCGCCAGAACAGCGAGTACACGATGGTCGGCAGATTCGCCGCGGCCGCGACCGCGAAGGCCAGTGCCACCAGGAACGCGATGTTCTGACCGTTGGCCAGGATGCCGAGGCCGATCGCCATCGCGCCGATGACCACCGCGGTGATCCGCGAAACCCGTACCTGCGCCGACTCATCCGCATTGCCGCGCTTGAGCACGCTGGCGTAGATGTCGTGGGCGAAGGAGGCCGAGGCGGTGATGGTCAGGCCCGCCACCACGGCGAGGATGGTGGCGAAGGCGACCGCGGAGATGACGCCGAGCAGGATCACGCCGCCGAGTTCGAAGGCAAGTAGCGGCGCCGCCGAATTCTGGCCGCCCGCCGAGGACAGGATGCGATCCGGGCCGACGATGGCCGCGGCGCCGTAGCCGAGCACCAGGGTGAACAGGTAGAACGCGCCGATCAGGCCGATCGCCCACACCACCGAGCGCCGAGCCTCTTTCGCGGTCGGCACCGTGTAGAAGCGCATCAGCACATGCGGCAGACCCGCGGTGCCGAGCACCAGCGCCAGGCCGAGCGAGACGAAGTTCAGCTTGGAGGTCTCGTTGGCGCCGTACTGCGCACCGGGCGCGAGCACGTCCCTGCTCGCCACCGCCTTGCTGGTGGAGCCGGAGACCGCTTCCTGTGCCGAGCCGAGGATGTCGGAGAAGTTGAAGCCGAATTTTGCCAGCACCATCACCGTCATCAGCGCGGCGCCGGTGATCAGCAGCACCGCCTTGATGATCTGCACCCACGTTGTGCCCTTCATGCCGCCGACCAGCACGTAGACGATCATCAGCACGCCGACCACCGCGATCACCACGGATTGCCCGGTCTTGGACTTGATGTCGAGCAGCAACGCGACCAGGCCGCCCGCGCCCGCCATCTGCGCCAGCAGATAGAACAGCGAGACGGTCAGCGTGGACAGCGCCGCCGCGGTGCGCACCGGTCGCTCACGCAGCCGGAAGCTGAGCACGTCGGCCATGGTGAATTTGCCGGTGTTCCTCAGCATTTCGGCGACCAGTAGCAGCGCGACCAGCCAGGCTACGAGAAAGCCGATGGAGTACAGGAATCCGTCGTAGCCGTACACCGCGATAGCGCCCGCGATGCCGAGAAAACTTGCCGCGGAAAGGTAGTCGCCCGCGATGGCGATGCCGTTCTGCGGTCCGGAGAAGCCGCGCCCGCCGGTGAAATAGTCCGAGGCGGTGGCATTGCTGCGACTGGCCCGGATGACCACGACCATGGTGACCGCGACGAAGAGGGCGAAAATGGCGATATTCGCGAGGGGTTCGCCGACGGTGCCCGCGGCCAGATACGAGTCGCTCATGCGCGGCCGTCCTCCAGGTAGTTACGGATGGCCGCCGCCTGCGGATCCAGTTCCCTGTTGGCGAACCGGACGTAGACCGCGGTGATGGCGAAGGTGGAAACGAACTGCCCGAGGCCGAGCAGCAATCCGACATTGATGTTGCCGAACACCTCGGCGGCCATGAAATCGTGCGCGTAGGCGCCGAGCAGCACGTAGCTGAGGTACCAGAACAGGAAGAGCGCGGTCATCGGGAATACGAAGCGCCGCAGGCGGCTGCGCAGTTCCTGGAATTGCGGGCTCGCGTGCACGGCGGCGAAATCCTCGGCGGTCGGCGCGGGGCGCGGGGCGGTGCCGCCCTTGTCGAGGTCGATACTGGTCATCCGAGGGTCCTTGCGTGTGACGTGGCTTACTGCGCAGACCGTAACCGGAGGTCCGTGACGGATTCATGATGTGGCCCAGGTCACTCCGTGAGGGTGTGGATCTGTGCGGTGAACGGTCGCCGCGCCGCGACGAACGGTAGGGCGTTCGCGGAACTACGTGGTGCGCAGGCGACGTTCGCGATCGGCGCCCATCCCGAGATGTTCGGGAGCGTGCATGCGCAGGAAAATGCGACCGGTGGTCCGCGGGTTCTGCCCGCGAGTCAGCTTGCTCACCAGGATCATTGCCGCGAAGGCCAATGGCACGCTGATCGCCGCGGGGTAGCCCAGGATCGCGGCGGGCCAGCCGCCCCCCAACTCGTCGGAGATGCCGCCCGATACCGAGACCACGGTCGCGCCGCCCGCCGCGAGACCGCCCGCGATCAGCCCGGTTGTCGCGCCGGCCGCGGTCAGCCCGCGCCACCAGATCCCGAGCACCAGCAGCGGGCACAGGGTGGAGGCGGCGACCGAGAACGCCAGGGCGACGGTGCGTGACAGATCCAGCGACGCGACGGTGAGCGACAGCGTGAGGGGCACCAGACCCGCCGCGAGCGCGGCGGCCCGGAAGTCGCGGATCCGCCCGCGCAGCATATCGGTGCTGAGCACGCCCGCGATGCTGACCAGCAGCCCCGACGAGGTGGACAGGAATGCCGCGATCGCCCCTGCTGCGACCAAGGCGCTCAGCAGCTGCCCCGGCAGTCCGCTCAGCACCGACCCGGGCAGCAGCACCACCGCGGCATCGGAGGTGCCGGTGATCAGCAACTGCGGCACGTAGAGCCGCGCGAAGACACCGAGCAGTATTGGGAACAGATAGAAGACCCCGACCAGGCCGATGACCGCGAGCGCCGTCGCGCGCGCGGCCCGGCCGTCGGGGTTGGTGTAGAAGCGCACCAGGACGTGCGGCAAACCCATGGTGCCGAGGAAGGTCGCGATGATCAGCGAATACACCTGGTAGGTGGGATGTCTGCCGCCGAACCCGCCGCCGGGGGTCAGCCAGGTGGCGCCGTCCGTCGGAGCCCCGGCCACCACCGGCACCGCCGAATCCGGCTCCAGCACCAACTCGGTGCCCGCGCCGAGTTCATGGATGCCCGGAGTCAGTGGCACCAGTCCGTCGACCGGCCGGTCATCCAGCCTGCCCGCGATCGACACCTGCTGTGCGGTATCGACCCGGACCCGCACATCGGTGCTGATATCGACGGTGGTGCGCTCGGTGACCACCGGCGGTGCGGGCGCGCCCAGTTCTCGGTCCTGTGCCAGGAAATGCCCGAGCAGCACCAGCGCGGGTAATGCCACCGCGGTCAGCTTGAGCCAATACTGGAACGCCTGCACCAGGGTGATCGACCGCATCCCGCCGCCTGCCACATTCGCGATCACGATCGCCCCGACCGCCAGTGCGCCGACCCAACTCGGCACCCCGAGCAGGATCCGCAGCGTCAACCCGGCCCCCTGGAACTGCGGAATCAGATACACGCCGCAGATCAGCACGACGACGACCGCCGCCAGTCTGCGCAGCCGCAGCGATTCCAAACGGAACTCCGCGAAATCCGGCACGGTATACGCACCCGATCGCCGCAGCGGCGCGGCGACGAACAGCAGCAGGCCGAGATATCCCGCCGTGAACCCGACCGGATACCAGAGTGCGTCCGCGCCGTATTTCGCGATCAGCCCGGCCACACCGAGAAATGAAGCGGCCGACAGGTATTCGCCCGAGATGGCCGCGGCATTCCAGCCCGGTCCCACACTGCGCGACGCGACGAGGAAGTCGGAGGTGGTGCGAGCCAAGCGAACACCATAGGCACCGATGGCGACCGTCGCGAGCGCGGCGAGCGCGAGGGCGCAGACCGTGAGCCACGGCGCGGTCACCGTGGGCACGACAGATCCCGCCGACCGAATGGCCGACGACCGGAAGCCGAGGTCGCGACGCGCGCCGGATCCGTCGACGGGCGGCGAGTAGGTGTGCTCACATCAGTCCTCGGCCAATTCGAGGAAGTCCTGCTCGTTGCGTTCGGCGAGGCGGACGTAGAGACGGGCGATGGCGTACAGCGCGGGGTATACGGCGAGCCCGAGTAGCAGCCACGGCAGCCGGACGCCGAGGATGACGGCCGAACCCAGCGCGCGCAGGTGGAAAAGCAGCGGCAGCGAACACAATACGAGGACCGTGACCAGGGCCACCCGCAGCGCGAGGCCGAGTTGGGCGCGAATCAGGCCGCCGATGAGCGCCTCGCCGATCTCCGTTTGCTCGGTCACCTCGACCCGCGTGCGCGCTTGCCGGGCGCCGCGCCGCTCGGCGAGCACCACGCGCTGCCGGACCGGACGTTGCTGGGGTCCGGTCATCGCGTGCCGTTCATCGCCGGTCCGGTGGAGTCTGATTCACGGATTCGTCCAGGTGTGGCGCGGGCCGTGCACCAGCCGCTGTTTCAGCTCGCGAACCTGACGGCGGCTCACCGGTAGCTCGACGGCCGCGGCATTCTCGTCCGCGCGCAGGCACACCACCGTGCCGGTACCGACCGTGCGCAGCCCGGTAACCAGCCGCAATGCGACCAGATAGGACCGATGCACCCGCAGGAAACCCGCATTCTCCCAGCGCGATTCGAGCGCGGACAGCGGAATCCGGACCAGATGCGAACCGGCGCTGGTGTGCAGCCTGGCATAGTCGCCGTCCGCCTCCACCCAGCTCACGCTGGACCGGTGCACCAGCGTGGTGACCCCGGCCAGTTCCACCGGAATCACCTCATTGGGATCGGCGCGTGGCTGCTGCGGTGCGGGCGCGGGCGCGGTGTGGGCCCCGACGATCCGGCGCACCGCCTCGGCCAGCCGTGCTTCCCGCAAGGGCTTCAGCAGATAGTCCACCGCACCTAGGTCGAAGGCCGCCACCGCACGATCGTCGTGCGCGGTCACGAACACCACCGCGGGCGGATTCGCGAACTCCGACAGGATCCCTGCCAGCTCCATCCCGTCCAGTCCGGGCATATTGATATCGAGGAATACCGCGTCCACCGGGTGCGCCCGCATCAGCCGCAGCGCCTCGGTCGCATCGCCCGCGCCGTGGATCTCGCCCACCTCCCGCTGTGCGCGCAGGAGGTACACCAGCTCGTCCAGAGCCGGCTTCTCATCATCGACCGCCAGCACGCGTAACGCGCCCGCGGGCCTTTCGGTGGTCCGTGTCACAACCGCTCCATCGTAAGTGCCACGCATCCGGCCCCGGAGGAATACCCGTCACGGGCGTCCGGAAGGCGACGAACCGACGCGATGACCACGCACCGGTCAGCCGAGTGCGCTCCCGGCATCAGGCCTGGATACCGGCCCGGAATTTGGGGACGCGCAGGCTGACCTTGGTGCCCGCGCCGGGGGCGGTCTCCACCACCAGCCCGTAGTCGTTGCCGAAGGCGGCGCGCAGGCGGTCGTCGACATTGGCCAGACCGATGTGCGCCGCCTCCCCGGAACGAGCTGGGCCGGAACCGGTTTCGATGGCGTCGAGGGCTCCGGAGCGGAGCAGCTCCGGGTCGATCCCGACGCCGTCGTCCTCGACACTGATCACGCAGTCGGTGCCGGCGTCCTCGGCGACGATGCCGATGGTGCCTCGTTTGGTGCCCGCGAGTCCGTGCCGGACGGCGTTCTCGACCAGCGGTTGGAGGGCGAGGAACGGCAGGACCACGCCGAGCACCTCGGGGGCGATCTGGAGCCGTACCTCGAGCGCGTCGCCGAACCGGGCCCGCTCCAACGCGAGATAGCGCTCGATATTGCGCAATTCGTCGGACAGCACGGTGAATTCGCCCGCGGTACGGAAGGAGTAGCGGGTGAAGTCGGCGAACTCCAGGATCAGTTCGCGGGCCCGATCCGGATCGGTGCGCACGAACGAGGCGATGGTATTGAGCGCGTTGTAGATGAAGTGCGGACTGATCTGCGCCCGCAGCGCGCGGACCTCGGCGCGATCCAAACGCGCCCGTGATGCGTCCAGCTCCGCCAGTTCCAGCTGTCCGCAGACGTATCGGGCGACCTCCGCCACCGCGCCGAGTCTGCCCGGCCCGGGTTGTCCGGAGCTCACCACGCCGAGCGCCCCCGCCACCCCCGCGTTCTCGATCAGCAGCGGCTGGGCGATCAGCGTGCGGGCGGACTGCTCGGCCCGGCCGGGCACCGAGACCAGTACCGGTCGCTCGGTGGCGATGGCGCGCTCGGCGGCGTCGATGAACCGTTCGACGAGCTCACTGTGCGGTCCGTCCCAGGCGAGGAGGGTGCCGTCGGGGTCGGCGACCCCCAGCGCCGCCGCCCCGGTGAGCGCCCGCAGATGCGGCGCCGCCTCCTGCGCGGACCGATCGGTCAGGCCGCCGCGCAACGGTACCGCCGCCAGCGATGCCGTATGCAATGCCGTGTGCACGGCCCGCTCGGCGGGTGTGGTCACCACCCGCCGAGTCCGCGGCCACAGCACCAGCGCGCCCGCAATCAACGCCGCCCCGACGATGATGGCGACCACCGTCGATGTCATCGCGGTCTCGGGCAGCGACGCAGCGGCATCTGGATCCCTTCGGAATTGACCGGGTTTCAGTGGTGGACCGGGACCGCCATTCGATCACGGGTGCCCATCGCGTAGGGTCTGGCGGTCCCTGAAAACGCGTCGTATTCGCGGAAATCGGACGGACGCGCGACGAGTCATCCGACGCGCCGGTGATCTTCACCACCGACACGCCGAGCCCTCCTGGGACGTCCCGTCACGGCGTGCGAGCCTCCCGAAACTTGTCGTACCGACGTGCCTAGAATCGCAGGGCCAACCCCCGTCGAGACCTTGGGAGGAAGGACCGTCTTGGCCGCCTCGTCCGGATCGTTCGTTCACCTGCACAACCACACCGAGTACTCCATGCTCGACGGTGCGGCTAAGATTTCGCCCCTGTTCGCCGAGGCGAAACGGCTGGGAATGGATGCGGTCGGGATGACCGACCACGGCAATATGTACGGCGCGGCGGAGTTCTACAACTCGGCGAAGAAGGCGGGCATCAAGCCGATCATCGGCATCGAGGCCTACATCGCGCCGGGCTCCCGATTCGACACCAAGCGCGTGCAGTGGGGTGACCCCAGCCAGAAGGGCGACGACGTCTCCGGCTCCGGCGCCTACACGCATATGACCATGGTCGCGGAGAATGCGACCGGTCTGCGCAATCTGTTCAAGCTGTCGAGTCTGGCCTCCATCGAGGGCCAGCTCGGCAAGTGGGCGCGCATGGACGAGGAGATCATCGCCCAATACGCCGAGGGCATCATCGCCACCACCGGCTGCCCCTCCGGCGAAGTGCAGACCCGGCTGCGCCTCGGCCACGACCGCGAGGCGCTGGAAGCCGCCGCGAAGTGGCAGGAGATCTTCGGCCCCGAGAACTTCTTCCTCGAGGTGATGGACCACGGCCTGTCCATCGAACGCCGGGTCCGCGAGGGCCTGCTGGACGTCAGCAAACAGCTCGGCATCCCGCCGATCGCCACCAACGACTGCCATTACGTCACCAAGGACCAGTCGACCAACCACGAAGCACTGCTGTGTATCCAAACCGGCAAGACGCTCAGCGACCCGACCAGATTCAAATTCGACGGTGACGGCTACTACCTGAAGTCCGCCGAGGAGATGCGCGCGATCTGGGACGCCGAGGTGCCCGGCGCGTGCGACAACACGGTCCTCATCGGCGAGCGGGTGCAGTCCTACGCCGACGTGTGGGAGCACCGGGACCGGATGCCGATCTTCCCGGTGCCCGAGGGTGAGACCCAGGCCAGCTGGCTGCACAAGGAGGTCATGCGCGGCCTGGACCGGCGCTTCCCGAACGGCGTTCCGCCGGAGTACCTGAGCCGCGCGGAGTACGAACTCGGCGTCATCTGTGAGATGGGCTTTCCCGCCTACTTCCTCGTGGTCGGCGACCTGATCAGCCACGCGCTCGAGGTGGGCATCCGGGTCGGCCCCGGTCGTGGTTCGGCGGCGGGCTCGCTGGTCGCCTACGCCATGGGCATCACCAATATCGACCCGATCCCGCACGGCCTGCTCTTCGAGCGCTTCCTCAACCCCGAGCGCGTCTCGATGCCCGATATCGATATCGACTTCGACGATCGCCGCCGCGGTGAAATGGTCCGCTACGCCACCGATAAGTGGGGCAGCGACCGGGTCGCCCAGGTCATCACCTTCGGCACCATCAAGACCAAGGCCGCGATCAAGGACTCCGCGCGAGTCCTGTTCGGCCAGCCCGGCTTCGCCATCGCCGACCAGATCACCAAGGCGCTGCCGCCGCCGATCATGGCCAAGGACATCTCGGTCTCCGGCATCACCGACCCGGATCACGAGCGGTACAAGGAAGCCGCCGAGGTCCGCGAGCTCATCAACACCAATCCGGATATCGCGAAGATCTACGAGACCGCCCGCGGACTGGAGGGCCTGATCCGCAACGCGGGCGTGCACGCCTGTGCGGTCATCATGTCCTCCGAGCCGCTGACCGACGCGATCCCGGTCTGGAAGCGGGCCCAGGACGGTGCCATCATCACCGGCTGGGACTACCCGTCGTGCGAGGCCATCGGCCTGTTGAAGATGGACTTCCTCGGTCTGCGCAACCTCACCGTCATCGGTGACGCGCTGGATAACATCAAGGCCAACCGCGGCATCGATCTGGATATGGATCACTTGCCGCTGGACGATCCCGGCACCTACGAATTGCTGTCGCGCGGTGACACTCTCGGCGTCTTCCAGCTCGACGGTTCCGCCATGCGCGACCTGCTGCGGCGCATGCAGCCGACCGGCTTCGAGGATATCGTCGCGGTGCTCGCGCTGTACCGCCCCGGCCCGATGGGCATGAACGCGCACAACGACTACGCCGACCGCAAGAACAACCGGCAAGAAGTCAAACCGATCCATCCGGAGCTGGAAGAACCGCTCAGGGAGATCCTGGCCGACACCTACGGGTTGATCGTGTACCAGGAGCAGATCATGCAGATCGCGCAGAAGGTGGCCGGGTATTCGCTCGGTCGAGCGGACATTCTGCGCCGCGCCATGGGTAAGAAGAAGGCGGAAGTCCTGGAAGCCGAGTTCGAGGGCTTCGAGAAGGGTATGCAGGACAACGGTTTCTCCAAACCCGCGATCAAGGCGCTGTGGGACACCATCCTTCCGTTCGCCGGATACGCGTTCAACAAATCGCATGCGGCCGGCTACGGCCTGGTCTCCTTCTGGACCGCCTACCTCAAGGCCAACTATCCGGCCGAGTACATGGCGGGCCTGCTCACCTCCGTCGGTGACGATAAGGACAAGGCCGCGGTCTACCTCTCGGACTGCCGAAAACTCGGCATCACGGTGCTGCCGCCGGATGTCAACGAGTCCGAGCAGAACTTCGCCTCGGTGGGTAAGGACATCCGCTTCGGCCTCGGCGCGGTGCGCAATGTCGGCGCCAACGTGGTCTCCTCGATCATCGAGGCGCGCAAGGAGAAGTCGAAGTTCACCGACTTCTCCGACTACCTCAATAAGATCGACGCCATCGCCTGCACCAAGAAGGTCACCGAATCCCTCATCAAGGCAGGCGCTTTCGACTCGCTCGGGCATCCCCGCAAGGGTCTGCTGCTGATTCATTCCGACGCCATCGACGCGGTGATGACCACCAAGAAGGCCGAGGCGATCGGGCAGTTCGACCTGTTCGGTGGCGTGGATGCCGATGAGTCGGTGGCCTCGGTATTCAATGTCGCGGTACCCGACGACGAATGGGAGACCAAGCACAAGCTGGCGCTCGAGCGCGAGATGCTGGGCCTCTACGTATCCGGCCATCCGCTCAACGGTGTCGAACATGTCCTTGCCGCGCAGGTGGATACGCCGATTCCGGCGATCCTGGAGGGTGATGTCAAGGACGGCGCGCAGGTCACCATCGGCGGCATCCTCGCCTCGGTGAACCGTCGCATCAACAAGAACGGTCTGGCCTGGGCCTCCGCGCAGCTGGAGGATCTGACCGGTGGTGTCGAGGTGCTGTTCTTCCCGCAGTCGTACTCGGTCTATGGCATGGATGTGATCGAGGACGCGGTGGTGCTGGTGAAGGCCAGGGTCTCGGTGCGCGACGACCGGATCTCGTTGATCGCCAACGATCTCGTGGTCCCGGACCTGTCCACGATCGGTGTCGCCAAACCGCTCGCGGTCACCGTCACCACCCGCATGTGCACCCCCGACAAGATCGGCGAACTCAAGCGCGTCCTGTCCCGCCACCCCGGCACCTCCGACGTGCACCTGCGTCACGTCGGCGCCCGCGAGAAGACGACGCTGCTGAAACTCGATGACAGCCTGCGGGTTTCACCGTCCTCGGCACTGATGGGTGACTTGAAGGCGCTGCTCGGACCGGGCTGCCTCGGGGTCTGACGTCCGGTTCGGCAGACCGGGAGGACTGCCACCCGGAGTTCGGTTTCGCTTGGCGCGCTGCATGTTCGGCCGGGATATCCCGCGATGGGGACATCCCGGCCGGATGCGCGGATGGCCCGCCGTTCGGCCGCGGATCTCGGCGAGTGAAGGTGCCGTGGCGGGCGCAACGGGTTCACCCTCCAGCAGGTGTGCCCACGCCACCGTGGCCAGCATGACCAGGCCGAGGGCCGCGCCGATCCAGCCGACCAAAGGTGGCCGTCCGCCGCCGTTCCAGGGGTCACAGACCGTTCATGCGCCTCACGAGGGTGCGCGCTCTGTGAGGCGTGTGGGCCCTCTGTGAAGTGTTTGAATTAATCGGTCCGATACTCCGGCGGAGATGCCCGGTGCGTTACGCCGAGACCGCGACCCCGAGGGAGAGGGCGCCGAACACCTTCGGCACACCGTCGGCATAGAACACGTCGATATCGCGGATCTCGAAACCCGCGTTCTCCAGTAGGCCGCGAATATCGCGGTCCAGGTGGCAGCCGCCTGCGACGGCCTTCTCGATCGGGTTGAGCCGGTGCTGCCATACCTGCACGCCGCGGTCGGGCGCGAGTCCGTGCTCGACGAAATGCAGCGTGCCGCCGGGGACGAGCACCCGCCGGACCTCGGCGAGCGCGGTCGCGATATCCGGGATGGTGCACATGGTCCACGTCGACAGCGCCGAATCGAAGCTGTCGTCCGGGAAGGGCAGCGACTGTCCGTCCAGCCCCGCCCGCTCCACCGGCACCGTTGCCTTCGCCAGCCGTTTGCCCGCCATTTTCCATCCCAGATCCGCCGGTTCCACCGCGCTGATCGACCGCACGGCCTGCGGATAGAACGGCACATTCAATCCCGAGCCGAACCCGACCTCCACCACCCGCCCGTGCAATCCGGCACAGGCTCGCTCGCGCTGCGGATTGTTCGTCCGCATCCCGCACACGACGTCGACGAGCCGAGGCACGATCCGATCTCCATAGAATCCCACCCCTCCACTGTGACAGCGATCTCCCGGCAATGCACCGGTCGACGATGGACGCGATTCCCGCAAAGCCCGCCCGGGCGATGTCGGTCGCAACGCTGCCTTCGAATTTCCCGGTGGGCGGGTGGTCGGATCTCGATCGGACCGGGCGGGCATCGGCCGGACAGACACCGGGCCTGGTCGCGACCGTCGGCGGGATCCGGGTAACTGCCCGTGGGATGCTGGCGCGGTGACTGTGTTCGAGGTGTGGGCGCCGAGGCCGGAGCTGGTGCGGCTGCATCTGGAGGGTACGGCGCACCCGATGACGCGTTCGACGGACGGCTGGTGGCGCACGACGGTGCCCGCCGCACCCGGCGCCCGATACGGATTCCTGCTCGACGACGATCCGGCGGTGCTGCCGGATCCGCGCTCGGCACGGCAACCCGACGGGGTGCATGCCCCCTCGGCCGTACACACGCTCGATCCCGCCGGGTGGACCGACGGCGACTGGACCGGGCGCCCGCTCGCCGGGTCGGTCTACTACGAACTGCACATCGGCGCCTTCACGCCGGAGGGCACCTTCGACGCCGCGATCGAACGGTTGGATCACCTGGTCGAACTCGGGGTGACGGTGGTCGAGGTGATGCCGGTGAACGCCTTCGACGGAACCCACAATTGGGGCTACGACGGTGTGCTCTGGTACGCGGTGCACGAACAATACGGTGGCCCGGATGGGCTACAGCGCTTCGTGAATGCCTGTCACGCACGAGGATTGGCGGTCGCGCTCGATGTGGTCTACAACCATCTCGGCCCCTCGGGCAACTATCTGCCTCGGTTCGGCCCGTATCTCACCGACGGCCGCAATACCTGGGGTCAGAGCCTGAATCTCGGTGGGCCGGACGCGGATCCGGTGCGCCGCTTCATCATCGACAACGCCCTGCGCTGGATGCGCGACTTCCATATCGACGCGCTCCGCCTGGACGCGGTGCACGCGTTGGTCGACCGCACCGCCACCCACCTGCTCACCGAGTTGGCCACCGAGACAGACGCTCTCGCCGCGCATGTGCGCAGGCCGCTCACCCTGATCGCGGAGAGCGATCTCAACGACCCCCGGCTGATCACCCCGCGCGCCGCGGGCGGTTACGGGCTGACCGGGCAGTGGAACGACGACCTGCATCACGCCGTGCATACGGCGGTATCCGGTGAACGACAGGGCTACTACGCCGATTTCGGCTCGCTGGCCTGCCTGGCGCAGACGCTGACCCACGGATACTTCCATGCCGGAACGTTTTCCAGCTTCCGCCGCCGCACCCATGGCCGCCCGATCGACCGGAGCCTGATCCCGGCCAGCGCTCTGCTGGCCTACACCTGCACCCACGATCAGATCGGCAATCGCGCCATCGGGGATCGGCCGAGCGCCTATCTCACCGACGGACAGCTCGCCGTCAAGGCCGCGCTGGTGCTGTTCTCGGCCTACACGCCGATGTTGTTCATGGGTGAGGAGTGGGGCGCCCGCACTCCTTTCCTCTACTTCACTTCGCATACCGACCCGGTGGTCGGCGCGGCGACCGCGGCGGGTCGCAAGGCCGAATTCGCCGAACACGGCTGGTCCACCGACGAGGTGCCCGATCCACAGGACCCGCTGACCTTCCTGCGTTCGAAGCTGGACTGGTCCGAACCGGAGCGTGACCGGCACGCTCGGTTGTCGGCCTGCTATCGCGCGTTGATTGCGTTGCGCCGGACCAGGGCCGAGATCACCGATCCGTGGCTGACCCATGTCGGGGTCGAGTACGACGAGCGGCAACGGTGGATCGCGGTGCGGAGGGGTCCACTGCGACTGGTGTGCAATCTATCCGCCGACCCCGTCGCCGCGCCGTACACGGGCACCGGCCTGCTGTCCTGGCAGGAGCCGGAGGCGGGCCAGACGCCGGGGCAGATAACAATTCCCGGTCATTCGTTTACCCTCCTGGATGCCGATCGGCACTGAGCGTTATCCGCGCGATGCGCAAACGTGCCGCGCCGAACGGGATTCTCGCGGTTGCCCTCGTTCGCGGGCACAAATGTTCTCCAATTGTGTTTGTATCCGCGAACAGACCGGTCGCGATGCCGTATAACGGTGTGGCCTCAACTGTCCGAGACGGGGATGCCGCCAGTTGAATACGCCATTACCTTTGAGGAATGGGCAACGTGGCTTCATCCGGGGATCTCGTCGACCTCCCCGACGGGGTGGGCGGCAGCGCCGCCGCCGAATTCGCTCCGCTGGTGCGGGCATTCGCGAGAGCCTTCGGCCGTCGCCGGGGGGCAGGCGGTGCACTGGCGGTCCATCTGCACGGCGAACCACTGGTCGACATCTGGACCGGCAGACATACGGGATCAGCGCACTGGACCGGTGATACCGGGTCGATCATCTTTTCCGCCACCAAGGGTGTCACCGCCACCGTCATCCACCGTCTCGCCGATCGAGGGTTGCTCGACTACGCTGCCCCGGTCGCCGAGTACTGGCCCGAGTTCGGCGCGAACGGCAAGGCCGAGATCACCGTGGCGCAGGTGCTCACACACCGTGCCGGGCTCTCCGCGCTCAACCCGCTCGCGGGCGACATCACCGAGGTGCTCGACCACGAACTGATGGAGCAACGGCTTGCCGCCGCGAAACCGGATCATCTACTCGGCGTTCCCACCTATCACGCGCTCACCTTCGGCTGGCTGCTGGCCGGACTGGCCCGCGCGATCACCGGGCGGGGTATGGCCCAGCTGTTCCGCAGCGAGGTCGCCGAACCGCTCGGCATCGACGGCATCCACCTCGGCGCCCCGCCGTCCGGTGCGCCGACCGGATACGCCCCGCTCGCGGGCGACCAGCTGCGGATACTCGGACGACCGCTCGGCGCCCGGATCATCGGTCGCTCCTTCGGTTTCCCCGGCGCGCCGGGCGCCGCGCTCCGCGCCCTGTTCCTGCCCGGCATGGAGGCGCTCTTGGAGGGCGACACCCCGCCGATCCTGAACACCGAACTCGGCGCGGGCAACGGCGTTTGCACCGCTACCGGGCTGGCCACCATGTACGGCGCGCTGGCCAATGACGGCATGGTCGACGGCCGCCGGTACCTCTCCGCGCGAACCATCGCCGAAATGCGCCGGATCCGCAGCTACCAGCTCGACCACGCGCTGTTCTATATGCCGATGCTGTGGCATCTCGGCTACCACTCGCTGCCCATGCCGGGCGCCCATGGCGGTCTCGGCCACATCGGACTCGGCGGCTCTTTCGGCTGGGCCGAACCGCGGCTGGGGCTCTCGGTCGGCTTCGTACACAACCGGCTGGCGGTGCCGCATATGAGCCTGGATCAGATGTCGGCGATGTGGCTGCTGCCGCTGGTACTGAACTGCCTGCGCGGCACCAAGCGGACCGCGCTCGGGGATACCCGAGAGGCGGCCGCCTGAGCGGCGGCCGCCTTCGGCTCAGGTCAGGTAGCGGTAGGCCGAGGAACCCGGCTCCAGCCGCTCGCACTGGATCGGGGAGTCGCGCATCCGCTCCAACAGCGGCGCGAGGCCGTCCTGCGCGCCCAGTTCGATGCCGACCAGCGCGGCGCCGGTTTCCCGGTTGTTGCGCTTGACGTATTCGAACATGGTGATGTCGTCGTCCGGTCCGAGCACTTCGTTCAGGAAACGGCGCAGCGCACCCGGCTCCTGCGGGAAGTCCACCAGGAAGTAATGCTTCAGGCCGCGGTGCACCAGCGAGCGTTCGATGATTTCGCCGTAGCGGGAGACATCGTTATTGCCGCCGGAGACCAGGCAGACCACCGTCGAACCCGGCTCCACCTCGATCTCGCTGAGTCCGGTGACCGAGAGCGCACCCGCGGGTTCGGCGATGATGCCCTCGTTCTGGTACAGCTCCAGCATGGTGGTGCAGATCGCGCCCTCGTCGACGTGCATCATCCGGAAAGCACCCGCACCCTGGGGGGATTCGGTGGCGGTCAGTAAGGGGAGCGAACCGTGCGAGACCACGCGGCTACCGAAACCTGCGGCCGCGGCGTAGGGGAGCGCGCCGATCCGGCGCACCGCGGCGCCGTCGACGAAGGGATCGATGGTGGGCAGCGTTACCGGTCCGCCCGCGACCAGCGCCGCGGTCATCGAGGCCGCGCCGCTCGGCTCCACGCCGAGGATGCCCGCCTGCGGCGCGCGCTCGCGCAGGTAGGTGCCGATACCGGCCAGGCAGCCGCCGCCGCCCACCGGGACCACCACCAGATCGGGGGCGGTGCCGAGCTGTTCCAGGATTTCGGCGGCGATGGTGCCCTGGCCCGCGGCGGTGCGCGGGTCATCGAACGGCGGCACCATGGTGGCGCCGGTGCGCTCGACATCGGCGGCGGCGGCCGCGGCCGCGGCGTCGTACGTTTCGCCGACCGCGATCAGCTCGACGAACTCGCCGCCGTGCACCCGGATCCGGTCCCGCTTCTGCTTGGGCGTAGTGGTCGGGACGTAGATGCGGCCCTTGATGCCCATGGCATGACAGGCGTAGGCGACACCTTGTGCGTGATTGCCCGCACTGGCCGCGACCACACCCGCGGACCGTTCCTCGGGGGTCAGCTGCACGATCAGGTTGTAGGCGCCGCGCAGCTTGTAGGAGCGCACCGCGGTGAGGTCTTCGCGCTTGAGGTAGACCTGCGCGCCGGACAGCGCCGACAGGCGCGGGCTGAACTGCAGCGGGGTCGGCTCGATAATGTCGGCAATTCGCTTGGCGGCGGCGTCGATCTCGTCCGCGCTCAGCGCGGGACGAGAAGCGGACAGTTCGTCGAGAACATCAAGCGGATTGAACACCCGAAATATGCTGCCACCCGCCGCGTCGGCAGGATGCGGCGGGTGGGGGAGAATAGCTTGCCGCGAGGTTGCGGATCAGCGCGGGGTGAGGACGAAGACCGGGATCTGGCGGGTGGTTTTGGTCTGATACTTCGCGTAGTCGGGCCAGGCCTCGACGGCCCGCTGCCACCACAGCGCTTTCTCCCTACCGAAGACCTCGCGGGCGGTGTAGTCCTTGGCCGCGGTTCCGTCGCGCAATTCGACGTGCGGATCGGCTTTGACGTTGTAGTACCAGACCGGATTCTTCGGATCCCCGCCCAGTGAGGCGACTATGGCGTATTCGCCGTCGTGTTCGACCCGCATCAGCGGGGTTTTGCGCAGGTTGCCGGTCTTGGCGCCACGGGTGGTCAGGAGGATGACCGGCTTGCCCATCATCGACGTGCCCTTGGTGCCGCCGGAGTCCTCGTAGGTCTCGGCCTGCTTGCGAGCCCAGCCTGAGGTGCTGGGTGCGTAGTCTCCCGTCAATGGCATATTCCGGGCAACGCGCCGGGGTATGCCAATGTTCCCCTGGCAAATGTTTGGTGGACCGAACTTCGAGGTCCGTATATCCTGACCGCATGGCAACGGTTCACCCCTCATCGGTGCAGATCGCGGGTTCCGCGTGGCCGGTGTTCAAACTCGAGGCACTCGCCGCGGGCCTGGTGACCTGCCTTCTTCTGGCGTTGATCACCGGTTCGCCGCAGATCGGCGTGCTCGCGGGCGCGGGCGTCGCCGCGGCCCGCTGGCTGCTCGGTTACGCGACGAGTCGCCGTATCGGAGCGGATCGCCGTACCGATCGAGCGCTGTCGGCGCACTGATCACCCCTCCCGCACGTCGCACGCTAGCGGTCCGCGTCCAGCGGAAGCGCCGCCAATTCGCCCCGTGCGAGCACCCCCAGTTTCGGATACGCCTTGTACAGGTGATGCCCGACCGTCCGTGGACTCAGGAACAGCTGCGCGGCGATATCCCGATTGGACATGCCCTGCGCGGCCAGACGCACGATCTGCAACTCCTGCGGTGTGAGCCGGGCGAGCACTCCGTCGGCGGGCCGGGCGATCGCCCCGACGCCGAGCGCGCCGAGTTCGGTCCGCGCGCGTTCGGCCCACGGTGCGGCGCCGAGACGCTCGAAGGTCTCCAGCGCCGGCTGTAGCTGGCCGCGCGCGTCCACCTTGCGGCGGGTGCGGCGCAACCATTCGCCGTACAGCAGTTGGGTGCGCGCCAGTTCGAAGGGACGTCCGCCGAGTCGCAACGCCTCCGGGTACAGCGCCTCGGCCTCGGCATCGGGCGCGGTCAGGGCACGGCAGCGCAATGCAAGGGCCTGGATCCACTCCTGCCCGGCCGAATCGGCCCAGGACCGCAACCGGTCGAGCGCGTCGCCCGCGCGGTCGGGGTCGCCGAGCCGCACCGCCGCCTCGACCAGATCGGGCAGCGTGCGCACTCCGATGACGTGGTGGCGGGCCGGCTCCTCGGTCAACGGCTCCCATCGGGCCAGCGCACTCTCGACCTTGCCCTGCCCGAGTTCGAGCAGGCCGAGCGCCGCGTGGGTCCATGATGCGCCCGCCGCCGCAGTGCCGCCGAGTTCCTCGGCCAGTGCGCATTCCACCAGTTCTCGGCACTCCGGGTCGCGTCCCTCCAGTGCGGCGAGATACGCGAGGAAGCTCATCTGCTGGCTGACCCAGTGCGTCTGCCCACCGTCCTGGGCGATCCGCAACCCCTCGGTCGCGGCGACCCTGGCCTCACGGGGCCTGCCGAGGAACATTTCGGCCTCGGCGCGGAAGAACAGCAGTGCGGGCAGGAGCGCGACCCTGCCCTGCTCGCGGCTCTCCGCGATGAGTTCCGCGGCGAGTTCGGCGACCTGCTCGTCCTGACCGACGACGAGCCCGGTTCCGCACATCTGCACCAGATCCCGCGGGCTGTCGGCGCCGTTGCGCCGGGCGTGCGCGGCGGCCACGCGCAGCGGCCCCGTGCCGCGGCCGTCGATTGCGGCGAGCGTGTAGTGGGCGATCGGTGTCATCGGTTCGTCGTCCGCGAGTGGCAGCGCCGACCACAGCGTGGCGACCTCGGCGAGTTCTGTCGCGCCGAGATACCAGGCGGTATGCACCGCCTGGGACAGTGTGCGGGCCGCGCGGCGCGGATCGGCCTCGCGGACGGCGGATGCCGCGTCGAGCAGCAGCCGGTGCGCCGCCAGCGGTGTGCCCGCGCCGAACTCGGCGGTGGCGCGCACCAGATCCAGCCGGGCGGTGAGCAGCGGATCGGTGGTCTGGGTGGCGGCACGTTCGGCGAGTTGTCCGGCCAGGTCGAAGCGGCCGGTCTCGGTCGCCGTCTCGGCGGCCAGCACCAGTCTGCGGACCCGGCCCGCGGGCTCGATACTCAGCCCCGCCGCGCGTTCGTAGGCGGCGACCGCGCCGTGGTAGCCGCTGCGCATGCGTGCCCGGTCCGCGGTCGCCTCGAGGGCGGCGGCCGCGGTGTCGTCGGGGCCGGTGGCGGCCGAGGCCAGGTGCCAGGCTCGCAGGTCGGCGTCCGCGTCGTCGGTCAGCGCGTCGGCGAGGGCGCGATGCGCCGCGAGTCGCTGGGCCAGTGGCGCACCCTGGTAGATCGCCGAACGCTGTAGCGGGTGCCGGAAATTCAGGGTGTGGCCGTCGCTGTGCACGAGCCCGCTTTCCTCGGCGGGTGCGAGATCCGGCAGCCGGGCGTCCAGCGTGGCGGACGCGCGCAGCACCGTCCCGAGGTCGGCGTTACCCGCCGCGGCGGCCACCAACAGCAATGTCCGGGTGGGCGCGGGCAGTCTGCTCACCTGTCCGAGAAAGGCGACCTGTAGGCGCTGGGTCAGCGGGAGCGGATTCGACCCCGACCCCGGTGATTCCGCCGCCAGCACCGCCGGCAGTTCCAGCAGAGCCAGCGGATTACCCCCCGATTCGGCGAGGAGCCGGTAGCGCGCCGCGGGCGCCAGCTCCGGGGCGCGGTCGTCGACCAGGGCCGCCGCGGCGTCCTGGCGCAGGCCCGAGACCACCAGCTCCGGCAGGCCGGGTGCCGGGAAGTCGAGTTCGCCGGTGCGGGTGGCGAATATGATCACCACGCCTTCGGTGTCCAGCCGCCGTGCCGCGAACAGCAGGCTCTCCGCGGTCGCCCGGTCCAGCCAGTGCGCATCGTCGACCAGGCAGAGCAGCGGGCCCTCGGCGGCCTCTTCGGCGAGCAGCGACAGCACCGCGAGTCCGATCAGCATGCGGTCGGCCGGATCATGGCTCGCCAGCCCGAATGCGGAGCGCAGGGCGGCGCGCTGCGGACCGGGCAGGGTGTCCACCAGTGCCATACCCGGCCGCACCAGCAGATGCAGTGCGGCGAACGGCAATTCGGCCTCGGATTCGATGCCCGCACTGCGCACCGTCGGAATGCCCTGGGCGGCAGCGTAATCCAGAAGCGCTGTCTTGCCGATACCCGGTTCGCCACGCAATACGACGGCCCCGCTGCGTCCCTCGCGGGCCGCGTGCAGAAGTCGATCGATGTGCGCCTGTTCGACTTCTCTTCCGTGGAGCATCGGTCCACCGTAGCGAGCGCGGTCCGCCCTACATACCTACGCCGTCGCGGAAAGTACTTATAGATGACTGATTCGAGGCACCCACCCGCGGCAATAACGTAGTCCCCATCAGCAAGAGCAACGGAAAACCGCAGCTCAGAACACTAATGGAGGATCGAATGAACACTCCCGTCGCGCAGTACCTGGAAGCCTGGAACACCACCGATGCCGCCGCGCGCAAGGCCGCCATCGCCCGGGTCTTCACCGAAGACGTGCGTTACGTCGACCCGCTGGTCGAGGTCGCCGGACATGACGGCATGGACGCCGCGATCGCCGGTGTGCAGGCCCAATTCCCCGGCTGGGTCTTCACTTCGGCGGGCCCGGTCGACGGCCACCACGACCAGGTGCGCTTCACCTGGGGGCTCGGTCCGGCCGACGGACCCGCGGTGGTGATCGGTTTCGATGTCGCGATCGTCTGCGACGGCCGCATCGCCAACGTCTACGGCTTCCTCGACAAGGTCCCGGCCGCGGCCTGATCCGCACGCTCGTTCTCCTTCCCGCACAACGAAAGAAGCTTTCGCCATGACCACCACCGCCGCCCCCGGCTACCTGTCCACCCTGCTCGCCCCCGGCCCCACCCTGCTGCGGTTGTCGCTGCGCTTGGACGCGGTCGTCACCGGCGTCAACGGCCTCGCCTACCTGGCGCTCTCCGGCCCGATCGAGTCGCTGCTCGGGCTCGACACCGGTATCGGAATTCCGATCGGCGTCTTCCTCACGCTGTACGGAATCGCAGTCGCGCTGATCGGCGCGTCAACCGCCATCAATACGATGGCCGCGCGCATGGTGGTGGCGGGCAATGCCGTCTGGGTCGTGGTCAGCCTGGCCGCGCTGCTCGAGGGAGCGCTGGATCTGAACCTGGCGGGGGCTGTCTGGACCGTGCTGCAGGCGGGTACTGTCGGCGCCTTCGCGGCTCTGCAGTACTTGGGTCTGCGCAAGGCCAGGTAATCCGAAAACGCGACAACCACAACCACATCGACGAACCGATACCCGGTCCGGTGCGCCACGATCCGAGTACCGTCGGGCCTATGCCCCGGACAGATGCGCCCGAGCCGACAGTGCCCCCGTCATTCCACGTGGATCAGGTCGAGGAGGCGCCGATCGGCGTGCTGGTCGAACTTCTCGATAGGCAGGCGGAACTGCCCGGTGTGCGCCGGATGCGGCGCTGGGCGCACGAGGCGCTCGCGGTGACGATGGGGGAGCGGGCCCTCGATATCGGGTCGGGCACCGGATCCGAGGTGCTGGAGTTCGCCGAGCGGGTCGGCCCGGACGGCGACGCGGTCGGTGTCGACCCGAATCCGGCCATGCTCGCCGTCGCGCGGGAGCGTGCCGCGGCGGCCGATTCGCCCGCCCGATTCCTCGAGGGCACGGCCTACCGGCTGCCCTTCCCGGATCATTCCTTCGACGCCGTCCGCTGCGAGCGGGTGTATCAACATCTCGACGACCCGGCCGCCGCCACCGCGGAGATCGCCCGGGTGCTGCGGCCCGGCGGCCGGGTGCTGCTAATCGATAGCGACTGGTTCACCGCGATCACCCATCCCGGTGAACCCGCGATCGTGGAGGCGCTCGGCGCGGCCATGCTGGCCAATACGCCGAATCCGGGGTCCGGTCGCCGTTTGCGTGGGCTGCTGGCAGCGGCCGGATTCGTCATCGACGACCAGGGGTCGGAGGCGGTGATCTGGACACCGGACTCGGCGCGGGGGCTGTTCACGAATATGAGCGAGCAGGCGGTGGCGGCGGGGGTGATCACGGCGGCGGAGTGCGAGCGGTTCATCGCCGAGCTGGAGGCGGGGTTCGCCACGGGTGACTACCACCTGTCGGTCACCATGTTCGCGGTACTCGCGCACCTGGCCTGACCCCTCGCCTACCCGCCGTACAGATCCGCTTGCCCGAAATCGATGATATGAGTGTCGTTTACGGCGATCCGGTGTGGATCTGATCGAATGACGCGATACGTAGGTCGCGGTCTGGTGGGGCCCGCGTATCCCGATGCGCGAGTATGCCGCCCTCACTAACATTGCCATGCGCGCCCGCGATGAATCCGAGTAGTCGGGTACGCGGGTTTCGACGGGAATTCGAGGGGAGAATTCATCCATGAAACGCCTGGTGGTGTGTTGCGACGGCACATGGAAGGCCGAATCGAGCAGCACGGTATCGAACATTATCAAGATCGCGCAGACGATCCGCTTCTCCGCGCCGGGTCCGAGGGAAACCCCGATTCAGCAGTGGGTCACCTACGTGTCCGGTCCGGGCGCCCGCGGGTTCCTGGCGGACCGGATGATGGGCGGTGCGTTCGGGCTGGGTCTGGAGGCGAATCTGTCCTCGGCCTACTGGCATCTGGCGTTGAACTGGGAGCCCGGCGACGAGATCTACATCTTCGGCTTCAGTCGCGGCGCCTACACCGCGCGCAGCCTGGCCAGTCTGATCGGCCGCATCGGGATCATGACGCCCGAGGCCATGATCGACGGAAAGTACCCGCACGCCTTGGCGATTCACCATCAGCGACCTCCGGCGGACGGTTCCATCCCGTCGGAGTGGGAGAAGTTTCGCAAGGAGAACTGTCAGTATCCGGCCAAGATCGACTTTCTCGGTGTCTTCGATACCGTCGGCGCGCTGGGTGTGCCGGGCCTGACCGCGCTGCGGCACAAGTTCCACGATGTCAAACTCTCGTCGAATGTCTACTGCGCCCGGCAGGCGCTGGCCATCGACGAGCGGCGGCGCAACTTCGAGCCCTGCCTGTGGCAGGTGCCGGTGGAGCCGGATGTGAAGTACCGCAGGGGTTTCCCTCGGGTCAAACAGGTCTGGTTCGAGGGCGTGCACAGCGATGTCGGCGGTGGCTACGAGGAATGCGGCCTGTCGGATCTGACGTTGCGCTGGATGGTCGGCGAGGCCGAATCGGTGGGCCTGGTTTTCGACCAGGACCGGCTGGAGGACCTGTCACAGCGCTGTCACGCCGCCGGTGCGAAGCATATGAAGCGGCACGGCTCACTCGGCCCCGGCTACCTGATCCTGAATCTGCTTCGCACCCTGCGTAATCCGCGCAGTGATCGTTTCCACCTGGATTCCTGGCGGCGACTGGCGGGGCAGCGCAAGCGCAAGGCTGCCGTCGAGAACGAGACGGTCGCCGCGCGGACGAAACGGCGGTTCTCCGGCGCGGACAGCGGGATCCGGCTGGCTTCCTCCGTCCTCGACAGCCCGGACTACCATCCGTCCAATTTGGAACGCTGGCGCGAGGAGAAGTTCAGCGGCGCGTTTCCGGAGGACCTGTTCGAGAAGATCAAGCCGGTCTCAGCGCACCAGCAGAGCGACGGGTAGGCGAGCGAAGAGCTTCTCGACCCGGGCCCTGCCCTGGAAGGTGTGACCAGTCAGCCGGTCGGTCCAGGTGCCGGACGGCAGATCCAATGTGGTATCGCTCCACCCGGTTTCGGTGAGACCTACGCTGTGCCGGGTGACGGCCACGATGACCTCCGGCGCTTCACCGATCCGCCCGCGGGCATAGGACACCAGCCTGCTCGACTGCTCACCGGTGGCGAACAACGGTAGATAGCTGCCACCGACGAAGCATTCCGGGCGCTCCCGGCGCAGCCATAGCGCGTAGGCGACGATCCACATCTTCGCCGCACCGGAGGTATCCAATGCCGGTGTGCCGGTGAGCGATTGCAGCATGCCGATGCGCGCTGCGAAGTCGACCGGGCGCCGGTTGTCCGGGTCGACCAGCGAGTCCTCCCACAGCTCGCAGCCTTGATAGACGTCCGGGATGCCGGGTCCACACAGCTGTAGCAGCTTCTGCGCCAGCGAATCCGACCATGCGTGCGGTGCCAGATCGTGCACCAGATCACTGAGTTCTGCGCCGACGTGCCCGTCGATCACCGTGTCCAGCCAACCGTGCACCGCCGATTCGAATTCGGCATCCGGTTCCTCCCAGGAGGATCGGGTGCCCGCCTCGCGGATCGCCTTCTCCGCGAACAGATGCAGCCGTTCGCGTAGACCCGGCACCGAGGAGGCCGGGCGGCCGTCGGCGGGCCAGACGCCGAACATGTTCTGCAGCAGAAACAGAGCCGTCGCCCCGTCCGGAGCCGGGGTGCTCTCCAGCCAGGACTCCACCGAGCGCGCCCAAGGCTTCGCGGCCTGCGACAGCACCCCGATGCGGGCGCGCACGTCCTCGCCGCGTTTAGTGTCGTGGGTGGACAGCGTGGTCATGGTGGCGGGCCAGCGCTGGGCTCGTTCGGTATTGGCGAGATGGAATTCGTTGAGCGAGTGCCCGAAGCGCGCCGGGTTACCGCCCACCTCCTGGAGCGAGACCAGTCGCGCCCCCTGGTAGAACATGGTGTCCTCCACCGCCTTGGCGGTGATGGCCCCGCAGACCTGACCGAACCGCACGGCCGCCTCGCCATCCGCCGCCAGCGCGGTGACCAGCACCGACAGTGGCGCGGTGAGTTCGCTATTGCGCTTCTCGACCTCGGCGACCACCGCGCCGGTCATACCCGCCAGCGGCGTGTAGTCCACCCGGTAGACCGGCATGAAGGCCAGTACCTCGATGGCGGCATTGGTCAGCGCCAGGGTGTCGAAGCTGTCGGCGTTCGCGTCGCGTTTGATCGCGGCGACCAACCGCCGGACCTCCGGGGCCAGAATGCTCTCCGCCACCGCGCGTTTGATGCGGTGCTCGGTCTCGCCGACCCAGGCGCGGTCACTGCCGTGCCCGGCGAACCGGCGCGAGAGCTCGGTCAGCGTCTGCTCGCCGTCCGGATCGATGAGCACCCCGCTGAGCCCGGCCAGCGCGTCGTAGCCGGTGGTGCCGTCCACCGGCAGAGTGGCGTCCAGCGGCTCCCGGTTGGCCAGGATCTTCTCCACCAGTAGCAGCCGATGGGGTCCGATGAGTTGCCGCAGCCGGGTCAAATAACCGGTGGGATAGGACAATCCGTCCGGGTGGTCCACCCGGACGCCGTCGATGAGATCGTGTTCGCACCAAGCCGCCAGCTCCCGATGTGTGATCTCGAAGACCTCGGGATCCTCTTGGCGCAGCCCGGCCAGGCTGCTGACAGCGAAGAAGCGGCGGTAGGTGCACAGCCCTGCCCTCCAGCTCACCAGCCGGTAATGCTGTTTGTCGTGGATGCGCAGCGCATTATCACCGTCGGTCCCCGGTGCGATCGGGAAGCGCAGATCGTGCAGGGCCAGCATCGGTTCGGGGCCGGAGCGGTCCACGGTCAGCGCGGCCGGATCGTTCTCACTCTGCAGCACCGGCAGGGCCAGCCGCCCGCCCGCGCCGTTGGCCGGGCTCCAGTCGATATCGAAGAAGTGCTGGAAGGCCGACTCCCTACCGTTCCGCAGCACATCCCACCACCAGTGGTTCTGTCGCGGGTCGGCGACCCCGATGTGGTTGGGGACCAGGTCCACGATCAAACCCATGCCGCGGCTGCGCACCTCGTCGGCGAGCGCTTTGAGTCCGGCGGGTCCACCCAGCGCGGCCGATACGGTGGTCGGATCGGCGACGTCGTAGCCGTGCGTCGAACCGTGCATCGGGGTCATGATCGGTGACAGGTACAAGTGCGAAATACCCAGTTGCTGTAGGTATTCCGCGATCGTTCTGGCATCGGTGAAGGTCAGCGCGTCCGGCCGCAGTTGCAGCCGGTAGGTGCTGCGGACGGTCGTCGCCCTGCCCCGGGTGCGGCTGTGGGCGATGGGGTCCGTGTGATGGGTGGGGATCGGTGCGTTGGATGCAGTCATGTGGGTGTCGGTTTAGGCAGGGCAGCGGAGGACGAGCAGGCAACGGGCGGGGACGGGCAACGTGGCGGACGCGGGGTAGGTGGTCTCGGAGCGGCCGTCGGGCACCGAACAATCCAATGCGACCGACCATTCGGGGCCGTAGTCGGTACCGGGTAACACGAAATCGAGGGCGGAGTCGTGCGCGTTGAAGCACAGCAGGAACGAGTCGTCGGTGATGTGCTCACCGCGTGGGCCCGGTTCGGGAATACCCTGTCCGTTCAGGTACACCGTCAGTGATTTGCCGAAACCGCTGTCCCAGTCCGCGGGGGTCATTTCCTCGCCGCCCGGCGTGAGCCAGGCGATGTCGCGGACGTCGTCCTTGGATCGGATTGGGCGACCCTCCAGGAAGCGGCGGCGCCGGAAGATGGGGTGGTCGGTGCGCAGCGCGATCACCTGCCTGGTGAAGTCGAGCAGGTCCGAATTCGTCTGCATCAGTGACCAATCCATCCAGGCGAGTTCGGAGTCCTGGCAGTACGCATTGTTGTTGCCGTGCTGGGTGCGACCCATTTCGTCGCCGTGCGCGAGCATCGGGGTGCCCTGCGAGAGGACCAGCGTGGCCAGCAGATTGCGGGTCTGCTTGGCGCGCAACGCGAGGATCTCCGGGTCGTCGGTCGGCCCCTCGACCCCGCAGTTCCAGGAGCGGTTGTGGCTTTCGCCGTCGCGGTTGCCCTCACCGTTGGCCTCGTTGTGTTTCTCGTTGTAGGACACCAGATCCCGCAGTGTGAAGCCGTCGTGCGCGGTGACGAAGTTGATGCTGGCGCTCGGCCTGCGCCCGGTCGCCTCGTACAGGTCCGACGATCCGGTGAGCCGGGAGGCGAATTCGCCAAGCGTGGCGGGCTGGCCGCGCCAGTAGTCGCGGACGGTGTCGCGGTACTTGCCGTTCCACTCGGTCCACTGCCCGGGGAAGTTGCCGACCTGGTAGCCGCCCTCTCCGACGTCCCACGGCTCGGCGATCAGCTTGACCTGACTGACCACCGGGTCCTGTTGCACCAGGTCGAAGAAGGTGGACAGCCGGTCGACATCGTGCAATTCGCGGGCCAGGGTGGCGGCCAGGTCGAAGCGGAAGCCGTCGACGTGCATGTCCAGGACCCAATAGCGCAGCGAATCCATGATCAACTGCAGGGTGTGCGGATGGCGCACATTGAGGCTGTTACCGGTGCCGGTGTAATCCATGTACCGCGACGGATCCTTGTCCAGCAGCCGGTAATAGGCGGCGTTGTCGATGCCGCGGAAGGCGATGGTCGGGCCGAGATGATTGCCCTCGGCGGTGTGGTTGTAGACCACGTCGAGGATCACCTCGATGCCCTCGGCGTGCAGCGCGCGCACCATCGCCTTGAACTCGGTGACCGCCGCGCCGCCGCGCGGGCTGGCGGCGTAGCCATTGTGCGGCGCCAGATAGCCGAAACTGTTGTAGCCCCAGTAGTTTCGCAGACCCTGGTCAAGCAGTATCCGGTCGTGCAGGAACTGGTGCACCGGCATCAGTTCGATCGCCGTGATGCCGAGGCTCTTCAGGTGGCCGACGATGGCCGGGTGCGCGATGCCCGCGTAGGTGCCGCGCAATTCCTCGGGAATGCCCGGGTGCGTCATCGTCATGCCTTTGACATGCGCCTCGTAGATCACCGTCTCGTGATACGGCCGATTCGGCCTGCGGTCGGCGCCCCAATCGAAAAACGGGTTGATCACCACGCCGGTCATGGTGTGGCCCAACGAATCCAGGCCGTAGGTGTAGAGCGAGGGATCGTTGTCGAAATCGCCGTCGAAGGCCTTGCCGTACGGGTCGAGCAGCAATTTGCTGGGGTCGCAGCGCAATCCGTGTTCCGGGACGTACGGCCCGTGTACCCGGAAGCCATAGCGCTGGCCAGGTCCGATGGTCGGGAGGTAGGCGTGCCAGACATAGGTGTCCACCTCGTCCAGCGGGATCCGGGTCTCGACGCCGTCCCTCGCGATCAAGCACAGTTCGACAGCGTCCGCGACCTCGGAGAAGACCGAGAAATTGGTGCCGGCACCGTCATAGGTCGCGCCCAGGGGATAGGCGGTGCCCGGCCACACACCGAGTGGTGTCAGTTCACCGGGCGCTGCGTCGGGCTGAGACATACGGACGACACTAGCGGCAGCGGTTTCCGCCCCGGTGCGGGTGGTTGCGGACAGGTGCGTCGGCCGAGGCCGATACCCGAGCTACCACCTCGGCCGAGCGGGATGCGTTGCGGGCCGGGCGGGATGCCCGCGATAGCCGTCCCGCTACTCGCACGGCAGTGCCGTCACCAACGGGTCGCGTGGCGGCGGTCTTCCCCGCGGCATCCGAGCTGTGCCACCGCCGGAATATTTCCAATGCCGCAGTGGCGGACGGATTTCGTGGTCGACCGCGGACTCCCTGCGGCCGCGGTCGGTGAGCCGCGGCTCGCCGTACTCGCGCGGCGATCGCGCAGGTTCGACCACGCGGATCCGGATGGCACATCGTATCCGCTGAGCTCGAGTGGTAACTTGAACGGCGTTCAAGCCCGTCCCGGGGCGGCCGGGGCGGTTGTGCGACCGCGAGGATTCCTGTGGCACTGACTCCCGACGACATCACCGCCATCGACGCCGAACACGTGTGGCACCCCTACGGCGGCTTCCCCGCGACCACCGAACCTCTGGTGGTCGCGAGCGCCGCGGGCACCAGGCTGACCCTGGCCGACGGCCGCGAACTGGTCGACGGCATGAGTTCCTGGTGGGCCGCCGTACACGGCTATCGCCACCCGGTGCTGGACGCCGCGCTGCTGGCGCAGTCGCAGCGGATGAGTCACGTGATGTTCGGCGGGCTGACGCACGAACCCGCCGCCCGCTTGGCGGAGCTGCTCGTCGAGCACACCCCGGCCGGGCTGGACAAGGTCTTCCTCTGCGACTCCGGTTCGGTCTCGGTCGAGGTCGCGGTGAAGATGTGTTTGCAGTACTGGCGCGCACTCGGCAAGCCCGGCAAGAACCGGCTGCTCACGTGGCGCGGCGGATACCACGGTGACACCTTCACCCCCATGAGTGTCTGCGATCCGGATGGCGGCATGCATTCGCTGTGGACCGATGTACTGGCCCGGCAGCTCTTCGCCCCCGCCCCGCCGCGCGACTACCAGCCCGACTATGTGGCCGAGCTGGACCGATTGATCGCCGCGCACGCCGACGAACTCGCCGCGATCATTGTCGAACCCGTGGTGCAGGGAGCCGGCGGTATGCGCTGGCACGATCCGCGCTACCTCACCGAACTGCGCAGACTGTGCGATACGCACGGTGTGCTGCTGATCTTCGATGAGATCGCCACCGGATTCGGCCGCACCGGCGCCTTCTTCGCGGCCGACCACGTCGGGGTGGCGCCGGATGTGATGTGCGTCGGCAAGGCGATCACCGGCGGCTACCTCACATTGGCCGCCGCCCTGTGCACGGCGCGGATCGCGGAGACCGTGAGCGCCGCGCACGGGGGCCTCATGCACGGCCCGACCTTCATGGGCAATCCGCTGGCCTGCGCGGTTGCGGTGGCCTCCATCGAACTACTGCTCCAGCGAGATTGGCGCGGTGCGGTGGCGCGGATCGAGGCCGAGCTCACCGCGGGCCTGGCACCGGCCCGCGATCTGCCCGGGGTGGTCGAGGTGCGAGTGCTCGGCGCGATCGGTGTGATCGAGCTGGCCGAGCCGGTCGATATGCGGACGGCGACCGATGCCGCGGTCGCGGCCGGGGCCTGGCTGCGACCGTTCCGCAATCTCGTCTACTGCATGCCGCCGTTCATCAGCACATCGGAGGATATCGCCACTGTCGCCTCCGGCATGCTCGCCGCCGTCGCGGCGCAGACGAATACAGCGCGTCCGTATCTGGTCGGTTGACCTTGCGGTGCCTCGGGCGCTGTAGCTAGGCGGTCGCCGTCGGGCGTGCTGTCCCGAACCGGATTCCGCGCACTCCGAATGCGGTGGCGGTGGTAGGTGAACCGCTATCTGGTCAGCTGAGCCGGTGGACCTGCGGGTGCCCCGGACGCTATTAGCTGCGGGGGCGTCTGCGGTCTGTGAGCGTGCTGTCGGGGCCGGATTCTCCGCACCCGGAATGCGGTAGCAGCCGTGGGTGAACCGCTATCTGGTCGGCTGAGCCGGTGGACCTGCGGTGCCTCGGATGTTGTAGCTGCGCGGGCGTCTGTGTGAGCGTGCTGTCCGGAGCCGGAGCCGGAGCCGGAGCCGGAGCCGGAGCCGGAGCCGGAGCCGGAGCCGGAGCCGGAGCCGGAGCCGGAGCCGGAGCCGGAGCCGGAGCTTCCACACCTGGAATGCGGTGGCAGCCGTGGGTGAACCGCTTGCGTGCGATCGGGAAGTACGGATCACCGTTTCGCCCATACGGCTTGTCGACACCGTACGGCACATCCTCGATACCGTCCTGAACGGTGTTCAAGTATGCTGCGGAGCTGTGACTACCGATCCGCTGAGCTGGTTGGACGAGCGTGCCGTCGAGCGGGTGACCGCCGGGCTGCGCCGGGAGTTGCGGCCGCGCGCCCCGCTGTCGCCGTCGATCGATCTGGCCTCCAATGACTATCTAGGTCTGGTGCGGCACCCCGAGGTGATCGAGGGCGCGATCGAATCGGTGCGGCGCTGGGGCGCGGGGTCGACGGGATCCCGGCTGGTCACCGGCACCACCGCCGAACACGAACTATTGGAGGCCGAACTCGCCGAGTTCGTCGGCGCCGAGGCCGGGCTGGTATTCGCCTCCGGATACGCCGCGAACCTCGGTGTCGTGACCGCACTGGCCGGGCGCGGCGCGCTGGTGGTTTCCGATGCGGGCAGTCACGCCTCACTGGTCGATGCATGCCGGCTCTCTCGCGCGCGGGTGGAGATCGCGCCGCACGGCGATGTCGAGGCGGTGGACCGGTTGCTGGCCGCGCGGACCGAGGAGCGCGCGCTGGTCCTGACCGATTCGGTCTTCAGCGCCGACGGCGACCTGGCTCCGCTGGCCGAGCTGCATCGGGTCACCCGGGCCAACGCCGCGGTGCTGATCGTCGACGAGGCGCACGGACTCGGGGTGCGCGGCGCCGGCGGCCGCGGACTCGTCCAGGAGGTGGGTCTCGCGGGCGAACCGGACTTGGTGATCACCGCGACCCTCTCGAAGGCCCTCGCCGCCCAGGGCGGGGTGGTGCTGGCGAGCGAGCGGGTCCGGGCACATCTGATCGATGCCGCGCGCACCTTCATCTTCGATACCGGTCTCGCGCCCGCCGCGGTCGGCGCGGCCCGGGCGGCCCTCCGCCTGCTGCGCCGAGAGCCCGATATGGCCACCCGAGTGCTGGATCGGGCGGCCGATATCGCCCGTATCGCCCGTGTGGCGCAACCGGAGTCGGCCGTCGTCTCGGTGGTGCTCGGCGCGGCGCAGGTCGCCTACGACGCCGCTCAGGCCTGCCGGGCGCGCGGGCTCGACGTCGGCTGCTTCCGGCCGCCGTCGGTGCCGGAGGGCACCTCACGACTGAGGTTGACCGCCCGCGCCAACCTCACGGCGGCGGAGCTCGACACCATCGCGACGGTGCTCGGTGCGGTGCTCGCCGAAGCCCGCGGACTGGATGTGGTGCCCGCATGAGCTTGTTGCTGATCACCGGCACCTCCACTGAAGTCGGCAAGACGGTCGTGACGGCTGCCGTGGCCGCCGCGGCGCAAGCCGCGGGCCGCTCGGTGGCCGTCTGCAAACCGGCCCAGACCGGTATCGCGCCGGGTGAACCCGGTGACCTGGCCGAAATCGAGCGACTCAGTGGGGTGGACACGACACTGGAACTCGCGCGCTACCCCGAACCACTGGCGCCGGACACCGCCGCCCGGCGTTGCGGCCAGCCCCTGCTGACACTGGATGAGACCACCGCCGCCATCGAGGCGCTGCCCGAGGTCGACCTCACCCTGGTGGAGGGTGCGGGCGGACTGCTGGTCCGGCTCGGCGAATTCACCCTCATCGACCTGGCGCGGGAACTCGACGCCGCCGTGCTCGTGGTGGCCGCGGCCGGACTCGGCACCCTCAATCACAGTGAGCTGACCGCCCGAGCCCTCGCGGAGGCCGGGGTGCGGTGCGCGGGATTGGTGATCGGCGCCTGGCCGGCCGAGCCGGATCTGGCCGCCGAATGCAATCGGACCGACCTGCCCCGGGTGACGGGGGTCGATCTCGTCGGTGCGATCCCCGCGGGCGCGGGCGGTTGGGATCGGAATCGGTTCGCCGATGCCGCGCCGGGGTGGTTCATTCCGGGGTGGCCGACGCTCGATTAGCCGTAAATTGTCGAATTCAAGCCTTCTACCAGGCGATTTGACATCGTGCACACGGATACGTAACTTTATTCGAGTCAGAGCGACACGGACACCGACCCGGAGCCGACACGCAGAGCCGAAAGGCTGGGCGAGGCCTGGGAAACGAGGTAGTACGAGGAGCGCCTGGCGATCACACTAGCTCGACTGGAACCCTGATTTGTATTCGGGTGACTGGCCGCGCTAAGCTGTAAAAGTTGCCTCACCGATCAAGCGGGTTAAAGTCCGGGAGATGGTGTGTGCGTGTGTTCTTTGAGAACTCAATAGTGTGTCGATGAATGTCAGTGCCAATTATTTATTGGTTCCGGCCTCTTACACCCCCGTGTGAGGGAGTCGGACATTTAGTCAGCAAGATCTTTTGCTGGCGTTTTGTTTTGCTGGGTTTTCGGACTCTAGTTTCAGATATTTCTGATTCACCTTCGGGTGTTTCGAGAGTCTTCAACGGAGAGTTTGATCCTGGCTCA